>NZ_JBWKNE010000008.1:0-3414 GCF_059415405.1 Variovorax sp. GW821-FHT10C12 | reverse complement strand
GGAGATACCACTGGTCGCCGTGCTCAAGCCGCTCGAAGTAGACGTCGACAGACTGTCGATGCTGCTCGTGGCCGTGCTCAGACCACTCGAAGTTGACGTCGACAGGCTGCTGACGTTGCTGTTCGTCGTGCTCAGACCCGTCGACAGGCTGGAGATACCGCTGGTCGCCGTGCTCAGACCACTCGAAGTTGACGTCGACAGGCTGCTGACGTTGCTGTTCGTGGTGCTCAGGCCCGTGGACAGGCTGGAGATGCCGCTGGTCGCTGTGCTCAGACCGCTCGAGGTAGACGTCGACAAGCTGCTGACGTTGCTATTGGTGGTGCTCAGGCCCGTTGACAGGCTAGAGATCCCACTGGTCGCCGTGCTCAGGCCGCTCGAAGTAGAAGTCGACAGGCTGTCGATGCTGCTCGTCGCCGTGCTCAGACCCGACGACGTCGAGGTCGACAAGCTGCTCACGTTGCTGTTCGTGGTGCTCAGGCCCGTGGACAGGCTGGAGATACCGCTGGTCGCTGTGCTCAGACCGCTCGACGTCGACGTTGAGAGGCTGTCCAGGTTGCTATTGGTGGTGCTCAGGCCGGTGGACAGGCTAGAGATACCACTGGTAGCCGTGCTGAGGCCGCTCGACGTGGAAGTCGACAGACTGCTCACGCTGCTGTTCGTGGTGCTCAGGCCCGTAGACAGGCTGGAGATGCCGCTGGTCGCCGTGCTCAAGCCGCTCGACGTGGACGTCGACAGACTGTCGATGCTGCTCGTGGCCGTGCTCAAGCCACTCGACGTGGAAGTCGACAGGCTGCTGACGTTGCTGTTCGTCGTGCTCAGACCCGTGGACAGGCTGGAGATGCCACTGGTCGCGGTGCTGAGACCCGTCGACAGACTGTCGATGCCGCTCGTGGCGGTGCTCAGACCACTCGACGTCGAAGTCGACAGGCTGCTCACGTTGCTGTTCGTGGTGCTCAGACCGCTCGAGGTAGACGTCGACAAGCTGCTGACGTTGCTGTTGGTCGTGCTCAGCCCGGTAGACAGGCTGGAGATACCACTGATCGCCGTGCTCAAGCCGCTCGAAGTAGACGTCGACAGGCTGCTCACATTGCTGTTCGTCGTGCTCAGGCCGGTAGACAGGCTGGAGATGCCACTGGTCGCCGTGCTCAAGCCGCTCGAAGTAGACGTCGACAGACTGTCGATGCTGCTCGTGGCCGTGCTCAAGCCGCTCGACGTGGAAGTCGACAGGCTACTCACGTTGCTGTTCGTGGTGCTCAAGCCCGTGGACAGGCTGTCGATGCTGCTCGTCGCCGTGCTCAGACCCGACGACGTCGAGGTCGACAGACTGCTCACGTTGCTGTTCGTGGTGCTCAGGCCCGTAGACAGGCTGGAAATGCCGCTGGTCGCCGTGCTCAGGCCGCTCGAAGTAGACGTCGACAGACTGTCGATGCTGCTCGTGGCCGTGCTCAAGCCGCTCGACGTGGAAGTCGAGAGACTGCTGACGCTGCTGTTCGCTGTGCTCAGACCGGACGACGTCGAGGTCGACAGGCTGCTCACGTTGCTGTTGGTCGTGCTCAGACCCGTGGACAGGCTGGAGATACCGCTGGTCGCGGTGCTCAGGCCGCTCGAAGTAGACGTCGACAGGCTGTCGATGCTGCTCGTGGCCGTGCTCAGACCCGACGACGTCGAGGTCGACAAGCTGCTGACGTTGCTGTTCGTGGTGCTCAGACCCGTGGACAGGCTGGAGATACCGCTGGTCGCCGTGCTCAAGCCGCTCGAAGTAGACGTCGACAGACTGTCGATGCTGCTCGTCGCCGTGCTCAGACCCGACGACGTCGAGGTCGACAGGCTGCTCACATTGCTGTTCGTCGTGCTCAAGCCGGTAGACAGGCTGGAGATGCCACTGGTCGCGGTGCTCAGGCCGCTCGAAGTAGACGTCGACAGACTGTCGATGCTGCTCGTGGCCGTGCTCAAGCCACTCGACGTGGAAGTCGACAGGCTGCTGACACTGCTGTTCGCCGTGCTCAGACCGGACGACGTCGAGGTCGACAGGCTACTCACGTTGCTGTTCGTGGTGCTCAAGCCGCTCGACGTGGACGTCGACAAACTGCTGACGTTGCTATTGGTGGTGCTCAGGCCCGTTGACAGGCTGGAGATCCCACTGGTCGCCGTGCTCAGGCCGCTCGACGTAGACGTCGACAGGCTGTCGATGCTGCTCGTGGCCGTGCTCAGACCCGACGACGTCGAGGTCGACAGGCTGCTGACATTGCTGTTCGTCGTGCTCAGGCCCGTGGACAGGCTGGCGATCCCACTGGTCGCCGTGCTCAGGCCACTCGACGTCGACGTTGAGAGGCTGTCCAGGTTGCTATTGGTGGTGCTCAGGCCTGTAGACAGGCTGGAGATGCCGCTGGTCGCTGTGCTCAGACCGCTCGACGTGGAAGTCGACAGGCTGTCCAGGTTGCTGTTCGTGGTGCTCAGACCCGAGGACGTCGAGGTCGAAAGACTGCTGACGTTGCTATTCGTCGTGCTCAGGCCCGTGGACAGGCTGGAGATGCCACTGGTCGCCGTGCTCAGGCCACTCGACGTCGACGTTGAGAGGCTGTCCAGGTTGCTATTGGTGGTGCTCAGGCCTGTAGACAGGCTGGAGATACCGCTGGTCGCGGTGCTCAGACCCGACGACGTCGAGGTCGACAGGCTGCTCACGTTGCTGTTCGTACTGCTCAGGCCCGTGGACAGGCTGGAGATACCACTGGTCGCCGTGCTCAGACCGCTCGAAGTAGAAGTCGACAGGCTGTCGATGCTGCTCGTCGCCGTGCTCAGACCGGACGACGTCGAGGTCGACAGGCTGCTCACATTGCTGTTCGTCGTGCTCAAGCCGGTAGACAGGCTGGAGATGCCGCTGGTCGCCGTGCTCAAGCCGCTCGACGTAGATGTCGACAGACTGTCGATGCTGCTCGTGGCCGTGCTCAAGCCACTCGACGTGGAAGTCGACAGGCTGCTGACACTGCTGCTCGCCGTGCTCAGACCCGAGGACGTCGAGGTCGACAGGCTGCTGACGTTGCTGTTCGTGGTGCTCAAGCCGGTAGACAGGCTGGAGATGCCGCTAGTCGCGGTGCTGAGACCCGTCGACAGACTGTCGATGCTGCTCGTCGCCGTGCTCAGACCGCTCGACGTCGAAGTCGACAGGCTGCTCACGTTGCTGTTCGTGGTGCTCAAGCCCGTGGACAGGCTGGAGATACCGCTGGTCGCCGTGCTCAAACCGCTCGACGTGGACGTCGACAGACTGTCGATGCTGCTCGTGGCCGTGCTCAGGCCAGACGATGTGGAAGTCGAGAGACTGCTGACGCTGCTGTTCGCTGTGCTCAGACCGCTCGACGTCGAAGTCGACAGGCTGCTCACATTGCTGTTCGTCGTGCTCAGACCAGTAGACAGACT
>NZ_JBWKNE010000007.1:0-321064 GCF_059415405.1 Variovorax sp. GW821-FHT10C12 | reverse complement strand
AGCGGCAGCGCCGCCAACTCCCAGCTCGCGTTGCTTTCCCAGAAGGCCGAGAACAGGTTCTTGCCGGGCAGCGTGTTGGTGAAGAAGGCCTGGCCGACCCAGCCGACGATGGCCAGGGTCATGGCGATCCAGACGCCACCGGCGAGCAAGAGAAGCATGATGGCGAGCAAGAGCGCGCCCATGAGCAGTGTTTCGAGCATGGCGTGCGTTCAGACGTCGGAGGAAAAATCGCCGGCTGCGTGCCGCTCTTCGATGGCGCGCTGGTAGCTGGGCTTTTCGCCGCGCACCACGCCGACGAGCTCGTCGACCATCGCGATCAAGAGCAGCCAGCAGCCGATCACGAAGGCGGACTGCGGAATCCAGATCGGAATGACCACCAACCCTGTGGCCATCTCCGCGAACTCGTAGCTTTCGTACGTGAAGCTGGTGGCCCAGTAGGTGAGGTAGGCCACCGACACTGCGGCGATCAGCAGGCACATCACGTCCAGCACACGCCGCACTTTCAGCGGCACCGCGTCCAGCAGCAGCGTCACGCGAACGAAGTCACCATGCCGGAACGCATGCGCCATCGCAAAGAAGGCCGCAGCGGCGCACAGCCAGGAGACGATGTCGTTGAGTCCGCTCACGTGCCAGTTCATCTGGCGGCCCACACCGGCCACGATCATCAGCACGAAGATCAGGAACACGCAGAACGCGCCCAGCGCGCCTGCACCGTCGTACAGGCGATCGAGGAAGCGGCGCACGGCTTACTTCTTTTTATAGGTGTCGACGATGGCGGCGCCATCGGCACCGGCACCGGCAGCCTTGAGCCAGTCGGCCTGCATGATGCCGCCGACCTGGCGCATGTCGGTGTCCAGCTTGGGCGAAGGCTTGTGCACCTTCATGCCGCGCTCGGCGAGCAGGCGCTTGTACTCGTCGTTCTTCTCCTGTGCGACCTTCCAGCCGCGCGCCTCGGCGTCGGCTGCGGCCTTGGTCACCGCTGCTTTGGTGGTCGCATCCAACGCATCGAAGGCCTTGGCGTTCACGAGGATCGCGTTCTTCGGAATCCAGGCCTGCGTGTCGTAGAAGTTCTTGATGTGCTCGAAGGTCTTGGTGTCGTAGCCGGTGGAGCCCGAGCTCATGTAGCTCTCGATCACGCCCGTGGCCATCGCCGCACTCAGTTCGGCCTGCTGGATCTGCACCGGCTGCGCGCCGATGAGTTCAGCAATCTTGGCCGTGGCCGGGCTGTAGGCGCGCCACTTGATGCCGCGCAGGTCGGCCACCGAGCCGATCTCCTTCTTGGTGTAGATGCCCTGCGGTGCCCAGGGCACCACGAACAGCACCTTGATGCCCTGGGCGGCGAGCAGCTTGTCCATCGCGGGCTTGGAGGCGTCGTAGAGCTTGCGGGCCTCGGGGTACGTGGTGGCCAGGAAGGGCACGCCGTCCAGCGCGTAGATCGGGTTCTCGTTGGCGTAGTTGGCCAGCAGGATCTCGCCGGCCTGGGCCTGGCCGCTTTGCACGGCGCGCTTGATCTCGGGCGCCTTGAACAGCGACGCGTTGGCGTGCACCGTGATCTTCAGCTTGCCGCCGGTGGCCGCGTCCACGTCCTTCGCGAACTGCGTGATGTTCTCGGTGTGGTAGTTGGTCGCGGGGTAGGCATTGGCCAGATCCCATTTGGTCTGGGCGTGAGCGCCGAGGGAAAAGGCCAGGCCCGCGAAGGCGGCGGCAACGGCGTGCACGTATGGATTTCGCATGGGAACGCTCCGGAAGAAAAAAAAGAAAGAGAGAGGAAAGGAATGCGCAAGGCGAAGCCGCGGCGTGCAGTGCATGCACGCCGTGGCGTCGGCGGCCCAGGGGCCGGGCCGGCTGTTTATTCCTTCTTCTTGGGCGCCAGCTCGAGCGGGCTGGCCGGCAGGTCGGAGCGCCGGGGCTCGGGCTTGTCCGCGACCTTGCAGTCCTGGTCCTTGAAGGGGCCGGCCTCGCGCACCCAGTCGGGGCTGATCGGATGCTGCGCGCAGACGGCCTTGCCGCTGACCTTGTTGCGCATCAGGTAGAAGCTCTCGGTGGGTTGGGCCAGGGCCGCGCCCGACAACGCCAGGCCGACGATGCCGATGAAGAGTTGGTGTTTCATGTCCATGCCTTCGTGTGATGCAACGTTGTCAGGGTGCCGGCGCCGACAGGGTCTTCGCCATCGCGATCACCAGGTTGCGGCCCTGGGCCACGATGGAGTCGCGGAAGCCCTCGAAGGTTGCATCCGTGATCTTGCCGTCGCTGTCCGCGCCGAAGCGCGTCATGACCGGCGTGTGGATGTGGCCGGCGGGAATGTTCAGCTTGAAGGTGTCGCGCAGCAGCGTGTTGCGGTACGCGCTGGCGTTGGAGAGGTAGTTGCCGCCGCCGCCCGTGCGGGCGCAGTTGTTGTCCAGCGGGCCCAGCGCGTCCTTCTTGCACGGCTGCACGTTGTAGGTGTCGCGCCGAATCACGCCCCAGCCGCCCGGCGTGCCGGTGTCGCGGTTGATGACGCCCTCGCCGGTCTTCGCGTCGATCATGGCCTGGAACGGCAGCGTCGACACCGTGAACTGCGGTGGCGTCTCCTTGGCCCAGGGCCGCGGCAGGAAACCGAGCCAGCGCTCCGGCGGATAAATGTCGCAGTCCAGCACCGACGGGAACCTGTCGCCGTCCATGCAGGCGGGCCAGACGTTGTCGTTGCCCGGGATGCTGGCCAGGTGGTAGCGGCCGTTGAAGTGCTCCAGGTGGAAGGCACCGCCGCCCTGGCTCATGGAGATGGATGCGTCCACGCGCTTGGGCCCGGGCTTGAACCACGGCCCCAGCGTGTCTTCCTGCATGCCCTGCAGGAAGGGCGGGTAGTTCACGGGCAGGATGAAGGTGCGGATGACGGCCGTGGTGCCGTCGCCCAGCGCCACGGTGTTGCCGTCCAGCGAGAGGATGGTCGCGCCCGAGGGATTGCCGATGCGGATGTTCGGGTTGTCGTGAACGCCCGGCGTGCCCAGCGTGAAGGGATCGAAGCCGCTGACCAGGATGCGCTTGTGGCCCGTGCCTTCCGGGAAATCGATCGCGTACTGGCCGCGCGACGCGCGCTCGAACTCGTTCTCCAGTGCGGCGCGCTGTGCGTCGTCGAGCGGGAAGTCGGGCTTCCACTGGCGCAGCGCGAACGCCATGGTCAGGCGCGCCCAGTACAGCATGCGGTCGTCGCTCTGCGGCAGGCTGCCCTCGACCTTGCGGCCCTGCACCCGGTCCACCGCGGCCTGCCACAGCTGCTGGCCCTCGGCCTTCAGCAGGGCCACAGCCGCGTCGTAGCTCGACGCGCCAGCCAGACCGTCCTTGCACAGCTTGAGTGCGAACGCCGGCCCGAACTTGTCGAAGCCGCTGGCCTGCAGCAGCTGTTGCGAGAAGCTCGCCGCATCGCTGGCGCTGAGCTTGTTGGGCAGGCGCTGCTCTTCGTAGGAGGCCGCGACGCCGGTGTCCATCGCGCACTTGGCCTGGATCGCCGGCGGCGCGGGTGGTGGGGGATTCGTCGTGGGTGGCGGTGCGGGCGGCGGTGCGTTGGCAGCGGCGATCGCTGCTGCAATGGCCGCGACGGTGGCCGGGTCAGCCCCGCCGCCTCCGCCGCCGCCACCGCATCCCGCCAGTACCGCCGCGCAGATGCCCAGCCCCAGTGCATTCCGACGCCAGGAGATGCCGCCCTGCGGGACGCCCGTGGCGTCCTTCGCTTTGCAGTCGTCCCCCGCAGAGGGGCTTGGATGAAAGTCGCTTGCCATGACGAATCGCTCCCATGAATGTGATGTGCAGACCAGGAAGGCCTCACGACCGGTCGCCGCGAAGCTTGGGAATTGGTCAACACCACCATGGATCGAGGTCTCAACCAGATCATCTTGGTTGAGCTTGGATATATGTTTTGTTGAACAATTAACCAAATGATGCCCCACCATGTTTGTCATGAAATTGGTGCAAACCCGCAAGGTGAGCGATGCAGGCGCTACGGCCACGCGCCTCGCCGCACAGCGGTGCCTCGCTGATTCGTGGGGGGTGCGCGAGGGCAAACGAACACCGCAGGCAGCGCGGCGCGCCACCGGACTGCTGAAATAATGACCACCCCGCCACACCCGCCGCCGGATGCGCCATGACCCTGTCCGCCTACCTGCTGTTCCTGCCCGCCTGCTTCGCCATCAACATGGCGTTCGGCCCCAACAACCTGCTGTCGGTGACCAACGGCGCGAAGCACGGCGTGTCGCCCGCGGTCATCGCGGCGAGCGGCCGGCTCGTGGCCTTCGCGGTCATGATCGCCATCGCGGGCCTGGGCATGGGCGCGGTGCTCGTCGCATCGGAGCTGGCCTTCGATGTCATCAAGTACATCGGCGCCGCGTACCTCGTGTGGATCGGCGTGCGGCTGCTGCGCGCGCCAGCGCCGACCGCGCAGGTGCAGGCGCACGAGGCCGCGCCGCCGTCGATGCGCGCGCTGGTGCGCCAGGAGTTCACGGTGGCGGCCGGCAACCCGAAGGCCATCCTGGTGTTCACCGCCTTCTTCCCGCAGTTCGTGGTGCCCGGCGCGTACGCGTCGAGCTACGTGCTGCTGGGCGTGACCTTCCTGGTGTTCGAGCTGGTCGCGATCGCGCTGTATGCGCTGCTCGGCGCGCGCATGCGCCGGCTGGCCAATGGCAGCCGCGCGATGCGCTGGTTCAACCGCGTGAGCGGCAGCATGATGGTCGGCTTCGGGCTGATCCTCGCGTTCACGCGCCGGCCGGCGGGCTGAGCCGCGGCCGCGCGGCGGTCAGCACTCGACGATGTTCACGGCGAGACCGCCGCGCGAGGTTTCCTTGTACTTGGTCTTCATGTCCGCGCCGGTCTGCATCATGGTCTGGATGACCTTGTCCAGCGACACGAAGTGCGAGCCGTCGCCGCGCAAGGCCATGCGCGCCGCGTTGATGGCCTTCACCGCCCCCATCGCGTTGCGCTCGATGCACGGGATCTGAACCAGCCCGCTGACCGGGTCGCAGGTCATGCCCAGGTTGTGCTCCATGCCGATCTCGGCGGCGTTCTCGACCTGGCCCGGCGTGCCGCCCATCACCGCGGCGAGCGCGCCCGCCGCCATCGAGCAGGCCACGCCGACCTCGCCCTGGCAGCCGACCTCGGCGCCCGAGAGCGAGCCGTTCTTCTTGTAGAGGATGCCGATGGCGGCGGCGGTGAGCAGGAACTCGACCACCGCATCGTCGCCCGCGCCGGGAAAGAAGCGCTGGTGGTAGTGCAGCACTGCCGGAATCACGCCCGCCGCGCCGTTGGTGGGAGCGGTGACCACGCGCCCGCCGGCCGCGTTCTCTTCGTTGACGGCCATGGCGTACAGGTTGACCCAGTCCATCGCCGCGAGCGGGTCGGGCGCGGCCTGCGCGGTGCCGCTGCCCTGCAGCTGAGCGAACAGGTCGGCCGCGCGCCGCCGCACCTGCATGCGCCCGGGCAAGGTGCCGGTGCTCGCGCAGCCGCGCCGCACGGCGCCGGCCATGGCGTCCCACACCTGCAGCAATTCCGATCGCACTTCGGCCTGCGGTCGCCATTGCGTTTCGTTGGCCATCATCAGCGCGGCGATCGACAGGCCCTGCGCGCGGCATTGCGCGAGCAGCTCCGCGCCGGTGTCGAAGGCGAAGGGCAGCGCGGCCGGTGCCGGGCGCTGCACGCCGGCTTCGTTGCGCACGCTCTCGCCCTGCGCATCGACGACGAAGCCGCCGCCCACTGAAAAGTAATCCGCCTCGGCGAGGGTCTGGCCCTGCGCATCCAATGCGATGAAGCGCAAGCCGTTCGGGTGCCGGGGCAGGCTCTTGCGCAGGAAGAGCAGGTGCTCCTTCTCATCGAACGCCACGGCGTGCGTGCCGAACAGGTGCAGTCGCCGCTCGCGCCGGATGGCCGCGATGGCGGGCTCGATGGTGTCGGGATCGATCCGGTCCGGCCGGTGGCCTGCGAGCCCGAGCAGCACGGCGCGGTCGGTGCCGTGGCCGCGGCCGGTGGCGCTCAGCGAGCCGTACAGCTGCGTCACCAGCGCGGCCACCTGCGACAGCAGGCCTTGCGATTGCAGCAGGCAGGCGAACTGCCGCGCCGCGATCATCGGCCCGACCGTGTGCGAGCTCGAAGGGCCGATGCCGATCTTGAACAGATCGAAGGCGCTGACCGGCGTCGAAGGCGCCTTCGCCGTGCTCGTCACCGCGCCTTCACCGCCAGGTTCCACAGCGCCACGAGCTGCTCGTACTCCGCCGAGGCCGCTTCCTGGTCGAGCGGGAAGACCTTGATGGCGCTCAGGTCGGGCAGCGAGGTGAGCTTGGACACCGCGATGTCGCTGCGCACCGGACGGCGGAAGTTCTTCACCAGCAGCTCCTGCTGCGTCTCCTTGCTCAGCAGGCCGTTGTAGAGCGCGACGGCGGCGTCCATGTTCTTCGCGCCCTTCACGATGAACATGCCTTCGGGCGCCAGGTAGCTGCCCTCGGTCGGGTACACCAGCTTGATCTCCTTCTGGCCGCCCGCCACGTACTCCTGCGCCGCGTACTCGATGGTCAGGCCCACCGGGTACTCGCCGGCGGCCACGCCCTTGTAAGTGCTGCCCGACGACGCGGTGACGACCGCGTTGGCCGCCAGCTTGCCCAGGCCGTCGCGGCCGAACTGCTTGAGCAGGCCATACACCAGCATGTAGGCCGTGGCGCTCTTGCTCGGGTCGGTGATGGCGAACTTGCCCTTCCACTCGGGGCGCATCAGGTCCGACCAGGTCTTGGGTGCGGGCATGCCCTTGAGCTGGCGCTCGTTGACCATCATCACCATGACGTGCACGTTGGTGCCGACCCACAGGTCGTTCGGGCCGCGAAAGGCCGCGGGCACGGCCGCGAGGTCGGGCGACTTGTAGGGCGCCATCTGGTCCTTGTAGGCGCCCAGCGTGCCGAAGCCGCCGCTCCACAGCACGTCGCCGCGCGGGTTCTTGGCTTCGGCCTGGATGCGCTTCATCAGCGTGCCGGTGCCGCCCGTGACCTGCTGCACCGTGAGCCCGGGCGCCTTCTTCTTGACCACGGCCAGCGCGGTCTCGACGGTCTCGGTGTTGTTGGACGAATAGAGCACCACCGTCTGCGCACCCGCGACGCCCGCCGTGAGGGCCAGGGTCGCGAACGCGCATTTCGCCAGGGACTTGAAGGACATGAAAACCTCGCAGGTTGAAGTGAATGGGTGGGTCATTTGCTGGAGAAGAGGTTGATGCGGAACACCTTGATCGCCACCACGATGGGCAGCAGGATCACGCTGACCAGCGCCGCGCCGTAGGCCGAGGCCAGGCCCAGGCGCCCGCCGTCGACCTGGCGGAAGATGGCGATGGGCATGGTCTCCAGGCCGCCCGTGTAGACCACGATGGAGGCCGACAGCTCCGAGATCGTGGTCACCCACATCAGGATGGCGGCCGAGATGATCGAGGCCTTCATGGCCGGCAGCAGCACCTTGAAGAAGGTCTTCAGCGGCGACACGCCCAGGCTGATCGAGGCCTCCTCGATCGAGTCCGAGATGTTGAACAGCGTCGACGACGCGTTGCGCACCGCGAAGGGCAGGCGGCGCACCGTGTAGCACAGCACCATGATCCCCGAGGTGCCCGCCAGCACCAGCCAGCCGGTGTTGAAGGTCTGCACCAGCGCAATGCCCAGCACGGTGCCCGAGATGGTCAGCGGCAGCACCACGATGTAGTCCAGCAGCTGCGTGAAGGGGTTGCGCTTCTTGATCGTCAGGTAGCTCACGAGCACCGCGAAGGCCACGCCCACCACCGTCGCCATCGAGGCGAACTTCAGCGAGTTGATGATCGGCTCGGGCGCACCGCGCAGCGCACGCTCCAGGCTGGACAGCGACCACTGGCCCCAGCGCATCACGGGCCCGCTGGTCTCGGTGAAGGCGCCCACGAAGACGATGAGCAGCGGCAGCATCGACAGCACGATGATCACGCCCACGCTGAGCGTGTAGAACACCGCCGCGCCCGAGCGCACGCGCACCACCGCCGGCGCGCGGCCCTGCGTCATCGTGTAGATCTTTCGCTCGACCACGCGCTTCTGGAAGAACAGCACGATGGCCACGATGCCGATGGACACGACCGACATCGCGCTCTGCAGCGTCGGGCTGCCGCCCATCTCGCCGACGAAGGCGTTGTACGTCATGACCGACAGCAGCGGCACGCTGCTGCCCAGCACCACCGACAGCGCGAAGTTGCCCACCACCAGCGTGAACACGACCAGCGCATTGACCAGCACCGCGGGCAGGATCACCGGCACCAGCACGCGCAGCTTGGTCACCAGCGGCGAAGTGCCCAGGCTCAGGCCGGCCTCTTCGAGCTGGCCGTCGAAGCCGCGCAGCGCGGCCAGCACGCCCAGGTAGATGTAGGTGTAGTACACCAGCGTCATGGAGAACACCATGCCGGTCCAGCCGTAGAAGGTCGGCAGCGTGATGCCCGCGCCCGCGAGCAGGTTGGTCACCAGCCCGTTGTTGCCCAGCAGCAGCAGCCACGACTGGCCGACGATGATCTCGGGGATCACGATGGTCATGATCGGCAGCACCGCCACGAGGTTCTTCAGCGGGAAGTCGTAGCGCGCCACCATGTACGCGAAGGGCACGCCCACGGCCACGGTGCAGGCCGTGACCGACACGCCGAGCACCAGCGTGTTGCGGAACGCGAGCAGGTATTCGCTGTCCTGCAGCAAGGTGATGAAGCCGGACAGCGAGAACGCGCCCGACTCGTCGCGCACGCTGTTCACGAACAGCGTGCCCAGCGGGTAGAACACGAAGAACAGCAGCAGCACGAGGCTGAGCAGGGTCAGGAAACCCCAGGGCCACCAGTTGATTTTCATGGCGTGCGTGTCCGTTCAGGCGGCGACGACGCGGCTGTCGGCCGGCACCAGCACCTGCACCGCATCGCCGGCCTGGAAGTCGGCCACCATGTTGCCGGCGTGCAGCTCGACGCGGATCTCCGACTGGTCGTGCAGCCGGATGCGGTAGGCGGTCTTGAAGCCCAGGTACTGGCGGCGCAGCACCTCGCCCGCGATGGCGTTGGGCACGTGGGGCGCGGGCGCCATCAGCGACAGCGCCTCGGGGCGCGCGATGAGGATGCCTTGCGCGCCCAGCGCGGCGCCGCCCTGCTTGCCGTCCAGTTGCTGGCCGCACAGCTGGTAGCGCACGTGCGACGCGGCCCCGCCGGCGGACTCGGCCGGCACCGGGATCACGTTGGCCGAGCCGATGAAGTCCGCCACATAGGCGTTCACCGGCGTGCCGTACAGCTCTTCGGGCGTGCCCAGCTGCGCGATGCTGCCGCGGTCCATGATGGCGATGCGGTCGGACATGGCCAGCGCCTCTTCCTGGTCGTGCGTGACGAACACGGTGGTGATGCCGGCTTCGCGCACGAGGTCGAGGATCACGTCGCGCATCTGCAGGCGCATCTTGGCGTCGAGGTTGGACAGCGGCTCGTCCATCAGCAGCACGCGCGGGCGGATCACCAGCGCGCGCGCCAGCGCCACGCGCTGGCGCTGGCCGCCGCTCATCTGCGCCGGGTAGCGGTCGGCCAGTGCCAGCAGGCTCACCTTGTCCAGCGCCTCGTTGACGCGCCGGGCGATCTCGGCCTTGGGCACCTTGCGCGCGCGCAGGCCGTAGGCCACGTTGTCGAAGGCCGTCTTGTCGGGGAACAGCGCGTAGTCCTGGAACACCATGCCGATGTCGCGGTGGTGGGTGGACACGCGCGTCACGTCGTCCTTGTCGAAAAGAATGCGGCCGCCGTCGGGCTCGTTGAAGCCCGCGATGCAGCGCAGCAGGGTCGTCTTGCCGCAGCCGCTGGGGCCCAGCAGGGTGTAGAAGGCGCCATCGGGCACATGCAGCGACAGGTTCTGCAGCACCGTCTGGTTGGCGAACTGCTTCACGACGTTGTCGATGGTGATGGAAGCCATGTCTCTTGTTCAGGGTGGAAGGAAGCGCGATGCTAGGTGCGCCCCCTGCGCGCCACCAGCCGTATTTTTTAAGGCGGCCGGTTAGTTTTTCTGCAGGCTTCCCGGTCTACGATGCGCGCCGGCCTCCAACCCCGGGCGGCACGCAACCGAACACGAAAAGAACATGAGGAAGACAAGTCCGCTCGCCGAGGTACGCATGTGGTGACCCGACGCCTCCCCCCTTTGAAGGCGCTGCGCGCCTTCGAAGCGGCGGCGCGCCATGCCAACTTCACCGCGGCCGCCGACGAACTCAGCATCACGCACAGCGCCGTCAGCCAGCAGATCCGCCTGCTGGAGGACTACCTGGGCCAGCCGCTGTTCGCGCGCGAGGCCCGCGGCGCGACGCTGCTGCCCCATGCGCGCGACTACTTCGCCGAGGTGCAGGCCAGCCTGGACCGCATCGCCAGCGCCACGGCCGCGCTGAAGTCACCCCACCAGCGCGCCAGCCTGCGCGTGTGCACCACGCCCTCGCTGGCGATGAAGTGGCTCATTCCGCGGCTGGCCGGCTTCCAGGCCCTGGCGCCGCAGACCGACGTGCAGCTGTCGACCCTGGGCCGCCAGTTCTTCGACCAGGCCGAGGCCGGCAGCGACGTGCTGATCCGCCGCATTCCCATGCAGCGCCCCGACCACACCTGCGTGCGCTGCCTGGACGACCACCTCGTGGCCGTGGCGTCGCCGCGCTTCATCGAGCGCCACCGCATCGCCAGCATGGCCGACTGCCTGGGCCACCCGCTGCTGCAGGCCGCCGGCGAAGTGGAGAACTGGCCGCGCTGGTTCGAGCTGGCCGGCGTGCGCGTGCCGCCCCAGCTGCCCGGCCCCGTGTTCGACCACCAGTTTCTTTGCATGCAGGCCGCCATGAACGACCTGGGGCTCGCGCTGGCGCCCTGGTGCCTGCTCGAGGAAGACATCCGCGCCGACCGGCTGCGCCTGGTGTTTCCCGAGCCGCGCCTGCCGGCTTCGGGCGTCTACGCGCTGTACCGCACCGAAGGGCCGGTGGCCGCGCTGGCACGGCAGTTCGTCGACTGGCTCGGCACGCAGCACTGGAACGCGGGAAGCCTCACCCCATGACCACCACGCTCACTCTTCCTTCCCTGCGGCTGTCGGACTTCAGGCTGATCGCCTTCGACATGGACTCGACGCTGATCGACATCGAGACGGTCGACGAGATCGCCGACATCGCGGGCTGCGGCCCCGAGGTCGCGGCCATCGCCGAGGCCACGATGCGCGGCGAGATCACCGACTACAAGGACAGCCTGCGCCGGCGCGTGGCCCTGCTGCGCGGCGTGCCGCTGTCGGCGCTGCAGGCCGTGTACGACCAGCGCCTGCACCTGAACCCCGGCGCCGAGACGCTGATCGACGCGTGCAAGAAAGCCGGCCTGCGCGTCGTGCTGCTGAGCGGCGGCTTCACCTTCTTCACCGACCGGCTGCGCGAGCGGCTGCAGCTGGACGACACGCGCTCCAACGTGCTGGAGATCGAAGACGGCCGGCTCACCGGGCGCATGCTGCCCCAGCCCTGGGGCGACATCTGCGACGGCGAAGCCAAGAAGGACAAGCTGCTCGAATGCTGCCGCGCGATGGGCATCCCGCCGGCCCGGGCCATTGCCGTGGGCGACGGCGCGAACGACCTGCCGATGATGCGCGTGGCCGGGCTGTCGGTGGCCTACCACGCCAAGCCGATGGTGCGCGAGGCGGCCATGCTGGCGATCGACGAGGGCGGGCTCGACCGGCTGCTCGACCTGCTCAAGCCTTGAGGTATTCGGCCTTCGTGCCGAGCCAGCGGTCGATGTGCCGCTGCGCCAGCTCGGGGTGCTTCTGCAGCATCACCGGCGCAAGCTCACGCGCCCAGTCGAGCAGCAGCGTGTCGGTCGCGAGGTCGGCAAAGCGCAGCAGCGGCGCGCCCGACTGGCGCGCGCCCAAAAATTCGCCAGGCCCGCGGATCTCGAGGTCGCGCCGCGCGATCTCGAAGCCGTCGCCGGTCTCGGCCATGGCCTTGAGCCGCGCGCGCGCCGCCTCGCCCACGCGGCCGCTGTCGCCCGGCGCATAGAGCAGCACGCAGGCCGAAGCCGCCGCGCCGCGCCCCACGCGCCCGCGCAGCTGGTGCAGCTGCGACAGGCCGAAGCGCTCGGCATGCTCAATCACCATCAGCGAGGCGTTGGGCACGTCCACGCCCACTTCGATCACCGTGGTGCTCACGAGCACCTGGATTTCGTTCGCGGTGAAGGCGGCCATCACTGCCTGCTTCTCGGCCGTGGGCATGCGCGAATGCAGCAGGCCGACCTGGATGTGTTCGCCCAACGTGCCGGCGAGTTCGTCGCGCGTCTCGGTGGCGTTGCGCAGGTCGACCGCCTCGCTCTCCTCGATCAGCGGGCAGACCCAGTAGACCTGCCGGCCCTGCGAAATCTGCGCCTGGATGCGGTCGATGACCTCGTCGCGCCGGTGGTCGGCCACCAGCTTGGTGACGATGGGCGTGCGGCCCGGCGGCAGCTCGTCGAGCGTCGACACATCGAGGTCGGCGTAGTAACTCATCGCGAGCGTGCGGGGAATCGGCGTGGCGCTCATCATCAAGAGATGAGGCTCGAGGTCGCCGCCCGCCTTGCCGCGCAAGGCAAGACGCTGCGCGACGCCGAAGCGATGCTGCTCGTCGATGATGGCCAGCGCCAGGTTCTTGAATTTCACCTTCTCCGAGATGACCGCGTGCGTGCCGATGACCAGCGCGGCCTCGCCGCTTTCGACGGCGGCCGACATCTCGTCGCGTTCCTTTTTCTTCTGGCTGCCCGTGAGCCAGGCCACGCGCAGGCCGCGCTCGGCCAGCAGCGGATCGAGCCAGCCGACCAGCTTGCCGAAGTGCTGGGCCGCGAGAATTTCGGTGGGCGCCATCAGCGCGCACTGGAAGCCCGCGTCGATGCAGCGCGCGGCGGCCAGCGCCGCGACCACGGTCTTGCCCGAGCCCACGTCGCCCTGCAGCAGGCGGTGCATCGGGACCTGGCGATGCAGGTCGGCCGTGATCTCCTCGCCCACGCGCTGCTGCGCGCCGGTGAGGCCGAAGGGCAGCACGGCGAGCAATTGCGCATGCAGCGAACTCGCCGCCGCGTCGGTGGACGCAGGCAGCACCGGCGCACGCTGCGCCGCGCGCTCCAGCCGCGCCTGCAGCTGCGAGAGCTGCTGCGCCAGCAGCTCCTCGGCCTTGATGCGCTGCCACGCCGGGTGGCTGTGGTCTTCGAGCGCGGCGATCGACACGTCGGGCGTCGGGTAGTGCAGGAAGCTCAGCGCGCTGCGCAGGTCCCACGCGCCGCGCAGGCCGATCTGCACCGGGATGGTTTCGTCGAGCAGCGCGCGCGCCAGGCCCGAGCGCACCTCGCGCCGCAGCACCGGCTGTGCGAGCCCCGCCACGGTCGAGTACACCGGCGTGAGCGCGTTGGGCAGCGCCGTGCCGGCCGCCTTGACGGTCGGGTGCATGATCTGCCGCCCCACGAAACCGCCACGCATCTCGCCGCGCACGCGCACCTTGGCGCCCACCGCCAACTGCTTTTGCTGCGACGGATAAAAGTTGAAGAAGCGCAGCTGGCAGGTGTCGCTGCCGTCGTCGATGGTGGCGATGAGCTGGCGGCGCGGTCGGAACACCACCTCGCACTCTGTGACCACGCCCTCGACCTGCGCCATGTCGCCGTCGCGCGTGTCGGCCAGGCGCACGATGCGCGTCTCGTCCTCGTAGCGCATCGGCAGGTAGAGCGCGAAGTCGATGTCGCGCACGAGGCCGAGCTTGCGCAGCGCGCGCTGCACGAGGCTCAGGCCAGTGCCGGGCGGTGACGCCGGCGCGGCGGGGGGAGTCGGTTCTTTCTTGGCGGGCACGGACAAGGCTTCTAGCGTGGACGGCAAAGGTCCGTCAAGGCGCTGCGGGCATCGGGGAACATGAACTGGAAGCCGTTGCGCAGCAGCTGCGCCGGCACCACGCGCTGGCCTTCGAGCAGCAGGTCGGCCTGCTCGCCGAGCAGCAGCTTCACGGGCGCGGCGGGCGTGGGCATCCAGCAGGGGCGGTGCAGCACGCCGGCGGCGACGCGGGTGAAGGCCTCCTGGCTCACTGCACCCGGCGCGGTGACGTTGAAGGCCTGCGCGCTGGCCGGACCTGTGTCCGGCTCCGTCACCGTCCACACATGCGCGATGGCGCGGATCAGGTCATGCACATGCACCCACGACAGCCACTGCCGCCCGCTGCCCAGGCGCCCGCCCATGCCCAGCTGCACCGGCATCAGCAGCTGCGGCAGCGAGCCCTGGTGGCCCAGCACGAAGCCGAAGCGCAGGCAGGCCACGCGAACACCGTGCGCCACGGCCGCGTGCGCGGCGCGCTCCCAGCGCTGGCACAGCGTCGACATGAAGATGTCCTGCGGCGGTGCGTCTTCGGCGAGCTCGGTGGCGTCGCCCTGCGGCTGCACGCCGTAGTAGCCGATGGCGGAGCCCGAGAGCAGCAGCCACGGCTTGCGCGGGCGCGTGGCGATCCATGCGACGAGCCGCTGCGTCAGGCCTTCGCGGCTTTGCAGCAGCTGCCGCTGGCGCCGCACGCTCCAGCGCTGGCCGAGGATGCGTGCACCCGCGAGATTGACGACCACGTCGATGGCGTCGGCGGCGGGAATCTGGTCGAGCGACTGCACGCAGCGCACCGCGCCGCCGAAGCCCCAGGCGGCGGCGCGCGCGTCGCGCGTCCACACCGTCACCGAGTGGCCGTCGGCCAGCAGGTGGCGCACGAGGATCTGGCCGATGAAGCCGGTGCCGCCCGTCACCAGCACCTGCTGCGGCTTCGTGCCGAAGTGCACCGGGGCCTCGACGGCGCGTACCTGCGCCTGCTTCTGCTGCTTGAACAGCGCGCGCGCCGCGAAGCCGTCGCGCAGGCCCGAGATGCCCACGCCCACGCCGCACAGCGCCAGGAAGGCGCTGAGCCAGCCGTGCGGCTGCCACACCATCGCCGTCGGTTGCGCTGCCCAGCCGACCGCGCTCATCGCCAGCAGCGCGATGAACGCGCCGGCGTTGATGGCCAGCACGGTGTGCGTCACGCGTTCGGTCGGCGGCAGCAGGCGGCTGCCGTCTTCGACCACGAAGTCCCACAGCGTGAGCACGATCTCGATGCCGAACACCACGAGCAGCACCCACGCCCACGCGCCGTGCCAGGCCCATGCCGACAGCCCGAGGAACAGTGCGCAGTAGATCGACGAGCGCGTGGCGTGGATCGCCAGCTCGCGCCCCGCCGTGCCGCGGCGTGGCAGGGCCTCGGTGCCTTCGTGGTGGTAGAGCGTGTCGAAGGCGCCCAGCGCGCCTTGCGCCGCCATGAGCTGCAGGGCCAGCAGGTGCGTGTCGATCATGCGGACACCGCCTGCGCCTGCGGCTCCGGCACTTCCTCGAACACGCCGACCTGCGTGAAGGTGGTGCCCATGAGGCAGTGGCGGATTTCGATGCGGATGTTGAAGCGCTCGGGCGTCTCGTTGTGGTGCCAGAGAAAAGTCTTGCCCGGCGTGAACAGGCCCGGCAGCGGAATGCGCCAGCCGAACACCTCCCAGAAATAGCCGTCGCTCTGGAAATGCAGGCTGCCGCTGGGCTCCACGCTCAGCACCAGCTTCATGCCCAGCCCCATGCCCACGTACTCCAGCACCTCGCCGCGTTCGCTCTCGCGCATGAAGCTGGTGAACTGGATCGGCTGGCGGCCGTGCAGGCGGTAGATGCGCTGCTTGTAGATGGCCGGGTCGTCGGGCCGGGCGTAGACCTGGATCTCGACCGGGAAGTGGCTGTCGCTGTAGGGGATCAGCGCGCCCTGGATCATCGGCTGCGTGAGGTGCCCCAGGAGCTTGCCGAAGCGCGAGCAGCGCAGCTCGCTGAGCGCGCCCAGGTAGTGCAGCGCCTTGCCCGGCAGGGGGTTCTTGTCGAAGCGCCGGCGGATGTCGGGGTGCAGGCCCATCCAGGCGCCGCCCAGGATCTTCTTGAAGAGCTCGCCTTCGGAAGGAGGGGCGGGGGCTGGCGTGACACGCGCGACGGAAGAATCGACCATGCGTCGATTCTGCCTCGGCAACCCCCGGCGGCGCCCGTGATTCCGGGCCATGGGACAATCGCCGCTCTCCGCCTTTTTCTCTTTCCCATGCCTCCTTGGCACGGGCCCGTCCGGCCCTCAAGCACCATGCGCGCCTTCACGCTTTCCGATTTCGATTTCCATCTGCCGCCCGAGCTGGTGGCACAACACCCGGCCACCGAACGCACCGCCTCCCGTCTGCTCGACGGCACAGGCCCCGCCCCGGCCGACCGCATCTTCAAGGAACTGCCCTCGCTGCTGCGCGCGGGCGACCTGCTGGTCTTCAACGACACGCGCGTGGTCAAGGCGCGCCTGTTCGGCGAGAAGCCGACCGGCGGCAAGCTCGAGCTGCTGGTCGAGCGCGTGCTGCAGGGCCACGAGGTGGTCGCGCACATGAAGGTCAGCAAGAAGCCGCCCGTGGGCACCACGCTGCAGATGGTGGGCGGCTTCCGCGCCACGCTGCTGGGCCGCTGGCCCGAGGAAGATGGCGCGCTGTTCCGCTTCGGCTTCGAGAGCGACGCGGGCGAAGACCCGTATGCGCTGATGCAGCGCTGCGGCCACGTGCCGTTGCCGCCCTACATCACGCACACCGACTCGGCCGACGATGAGACCCGCTACCAGACGGTGTTCGCGCGCGTGCCCGGCGCCGTGGCCGCGCCCACGGCCGCATTGCACTTCGACGAAGGCCTGCTGGCCGAACTCGAAGCGCGCGGCGTGCAGCGCGCCAACGTCACGCTGCACGTGGGCGCCGGCACCTTCCAGCCGGTGAAGACCGAGAACATCGCCGAACACACGATGCACGCCGAACGCTACGAAGTGCCCGAGGCCACGCAGCGGGCCATTGCCGAGTGCAAGGCGCGCGGCGGGCGCGTGGTCGCCGTGGGCACGACCACGGTGCGCACGCTCGAGTCGTGGGCCAAGAGCGGAGAGGCCACGGGCGACACGCGCATCTTCATCACGCCGGGCTTCGCCTTCGCGCACGTCGACGTGCTGGTGACCAACTTCCATTTGCCCAAGAGCACGCTGATGATGCTGGTCTCGGCCTTCGCGGGCTACGAGCGCGTGATGGCGCTGTATGCCCACGCCATTGCCAACGGCTACCGCTTCTTCAGCTACGGCGACGCCATGCTGCTCGCACGCACCCAGGACTGAACGACATCATGCTGAACTTCGAACTCCTCAAGACCGACCCCGACAGCCACGCGCGCCGCGCCACGCTCACGCTCAACCACGGCAAGGTCCAAACGCCGATCTTCATGCCCGTGGGCACCTACGGCACCGTCAAGGGCGTGATGCCGCGCAGCCTCGAAGAGATGGGCGCGCAGATCATCCTGGGCAACACCTTCCACCTGTGGATGCGCCCGGGGTTGGACGTGATGGCGAGCTTCGGCGGGCTGCACCAGTTCGAGAAATGGGACAAGCCCATCCTCACCGACTCGGGCGGCTTCCAGGTGTGGTCGCTGGGCGCGATGCGCAAGATCAGCGAAGAGGGCGTGAAGTTCGCGTCGCCCGTCAACGGCGACAAGCTGTTCCTCACGCCCGAGGTCTCGATGCAGATCCAGACCATCCTGAACAGCGACATCGTGATGCAGTTCGACGAGTGCACGCCCTACGACACCAAGGGCCACATCACGACCGAGGCCGAGGCGCGCGTCTCGATGGAGCTGAGCCTGCGCTGGGCCAAGCGCTGCCAGAGCGAATTCGCGCGGCTCGAGAACCCCAACGCGCTGTTCGGCATCGTGCAGGGCGGCATGTTCGAGAACCTGCGCGAGGAGTCGCTGGCGGCGCTGGTCGACATGGACTTCCCCGGCTACGCCATCGGCGGCGTGAGCGTGGGCGAGCCCAAGGAAGAGATGCTGCACATCATGGGCCACACGCCGCACCGGCTGCCCGCGAACAAGCCGCGCTACCTGATGGGCGTGGGCACGCCCGAAGACCTGGTGCAGGGCGTGGCCGACGGCGTCGACATGTTCGACTGCGTGATGCCCACGCGCAATGCGCGCAACGGCACGATGTTCACGCGCTTCGGCGACCTGAAGATGCGCAACGCGCGCCACAAGAGCGACCCGCAGCCGGTCGACCCGAGCTGCACCTGCCACGCCTGCGCGGGCACCTCCGGCGTGAGCTGGAACGACGGCGGGCGCGAAGGCTTCAGCCGCGCCTACCTGCACCACCTGGACCGCTGCGGCGAAATGCTCGGCCCGATGCTGTGCACCATCCACAACCTGCACTACTACCTGAACCTGATGACGGAGATCCGCGCGGCGCTCGACGCGGGCACGTTCACGGAATTCCGCGCGCAGTTCAAGGCCGACCGCGCACGCGGCGTCTAGGGCCTGTTCACCCTATTTCTGGCGTCGCGAAGGTCTGCCACGGCGGGCCAATCAAGGCGCGTGACGCCGCGTGTGCATGCGCACACGCAAGGAGCGCAACGCCGAGTGGCCCGCCGTGGCAGACCTTCCCTTCGGGTTGGCTGGCAAAGGGGCCGTCTGCGGCGTTGCCCGCGCTTGCAAGGCTTCAGCCTTGCTGCGCACGGGCGCCTTGCAGCCAGCCCCTTTGCCAGCCAACGCGACGCTAGAAATAGGGTGAACAGGCCCTAGGGCTTCGCGGCGCCCGGCGGCTGGATGGCCAGCGGCGTCGCGTAGGGCTCGATGCGCAGCAGCTCGTTCTTGAGAATCACGATCTGCCTGAGCGGCGCCTGCACCAGCGCCCCGCTCGCGTCCTTGTGCGAGGCGTACTGCCAGAGCGTGAGCTGACCCTTCTCGGCCAGCATGGCGGCCAGCCGCTGCACGGGCGGCACCGCGCCGGCGCCCAGCTGGGCCGCCTCGATGCCCACCACGATGTCGTCGCGCGGCGAGACCACCTTGAAGAGCAGCACGGGCGCCGGTGCCTGCGCCTGCGCGCGGACGTGCCGCGCCGCGAAGGCGGCCGGAAGCAGCGCGAGACAGAAGACGAAGCGGCGGTTGAAGGAGCTCATGGGCCGAAGCGTATGCCTGCCACGGCGCCCTGCCCACAGGCCGGAAGCCATACGCCAGGTGGAGGCCCGGCCGGCACCAGGGACGCCGTCATCCGGTACGCTTGCCCTGTCTTCACTGCGGTTGTCCTCCCCCTCATGACCAACGCCTTCCCACCCACGGCCTATACCGCCCGCTACCCTTCGCTGGCCGGCCGCACCGTGTTCATCTCGGGCGGCGCCAGCGGCATCGGCGAATCGCTGGTGCGGGCTTTTCATGCCCAAGGCGCCAAGGTCGGCTTCTGCGACCTCGACACCGCCGCCGGCAGCACGCTCGCGGCACAACTGCAGGGCGCGCACCCCGCGCTGTTCGTGCCCTGCGACGTGACCGACACGGCCGCGCTCGCCGCCGCCATCGACGCGGTGCGCCAGCGCTTCGGGCCGGTGTCGGTGCTGCTGAACAACGCGGCCAACGACCGCCGCCACGAGATGGCCGACGTGACCAGCGACGACTTCGACCGCCTCGTGGCCGTGAACATCAAGCACCAGTTCTTTGCCGCGCAGGCGGTGGCCGACGACATGCGCGCGCTGGGCGGCGGCTCGATCGTCAACTTCGGTTCGATCAGCTGGCTCATGAAGGGCCGCGGCTACCCGGTCTACCAGGCCTGCAAGGCGGGCGTGATCGGCCTCACGCGCTCGCTGGCGCGCGACCTGGGCAAGCAGAACATCCGGGTCAACACGATCATGCCGGGCTGGGTGATGACCGAGCGGCAGATCAAGCTGTGGGTGAAGCCCGAATCGGGCGCGGAGATCGATGCGGCGCAATGCCTGCCGGGCCGCGTGATGGCGGAAGACATCGCCGCGATGGCGCTGTTCCTCGCTGCCGACGATTCGCGCATGTGCACCGCGCAGGACTACGTGGTGGACGCAGGCTGGACCTGAAGCGCTTCACCGGTCGCCCCAAAGAAAAAGCCCGGCATGCCGGGCTTTTTGCTGCGTGGGTGGCGGGACGATCAGTCGCGCAGTTCGGCCGGCAGCGTGCCGCCATTGGCGGCGATGCGGCTCATCACCTGCTTGTGCAGGCCGATGTTCCATTCGGCCGAACCCGGTTCGCCGTTGCTGTAGAGGATTTCGCTGGCCAGTTCCTTGCGCGCGGCGAGGCTGCTGTCCAGGCCCAGCAACTTGAGCAGGTCGACGATCGAGGTGCGCCAGTTCAGGCCGGCGGCACCGGGCATCGCGTCCAGGACGGCGGGCACGTCGCCCAGCGGGATCGCGGGCGGCGGTGCGGCAACGGCCGGTGCGCCGGGTGCAGCCGCCGGCGGTGCGGCGACGACTTCAGCGGCGTTGGCCGACGGGAAAATCTTGGAAAAAATCTTGCCGAAAATGCTCATGGGTGTGCTCCGTCAATGTGAATGGGAAAACCCGCGGCACGGCGTTGCGTGACGCAGCCCGGGGTTGTAGCACGACCGTGCGGCGCTTTCGCTACGTGGCCGGCTGAACCGGCGCGCCCGGCGTGACCGATTGCGCAGTGCCGGTCACAGGTGTATGCGCCGCGGCCGAGGTTCCGCAGGCATGGCAGAACTTGGAGAACGCGCTCTTGCGCGTGCTGCAGTGGCCGCAGTGGTCGAACAGGCCGATGCCGCAGTGCGGGCAGAAGTCGATCTCGTTGTTCTTCAGGTCGACCGGCCGCTCGCAGCCGGGGCACACGCTCTTGGCCAGGCGGGCCAGCGCGACGTCGTAGCTCAGCTCTTCGCGGCGCACCTGGTCGGGCTGCTGCTCGGCGAGCTTCTGGCGCGCCAGGTAGCGGTTGAGCGCCACGATGGCGTAGCGCCCCACCAGCACCGTGAGCACGATGCCCACCACGTAGCGCACGTAGCCGCCGTAGCTCGGCAGGTAGGGCACCAGCTCGACGAAGAAGGCAAACAGAGCGAAGAAGATGAAGCCCCACACGAAGGGCCAGTAGGTGCTCTTGCGCTTCTTCACGAACAGCCAGCCGGCCACCAGCAGCAGCGGCAGGGTCAGCGCGAGCCGGTAGCCGAACACGCGCAGTTCGACGCGGCGGTACTCGGCGTCCAGGCGCTGCTGTGCGTCGTGCTCCAGCACGCCCAATGCCGCGCGCGCACGCTGTTCGGCCTGGCGCGCGTCGAGTGCGATCTGGCGCTGCGCGTCGGCCTTGCGCTGCGCCGCGTCTTCCTTCTGCTTGAAGGCGTCGAGCGCCTTGGTGCGCGCGATGAGCTCGGTGTCCTGGTCGGGCTGCGCGGTGGCGCGGCGCGTGGCGATCCAGTTGCCGAAGGTCTCGCGCGCGTTGGCGCTGGCCTGCTGCGCGGTGTTGAGCTGCAGCTGCGCCTGGTCGAGGTCGCGCGCGGCCTGCAGCTCGGCGGCCTCCGAGGCCTTGATGGTGGCGCGCAGCGGCTCGGCCGCCGGCTTGTCGATGAAGTCGTCGAGCACGCGCACGCGCTCGACCTGCGGCAGGTCGCCCACGATCGTGCTGCCCAGCCCGATCAGGAAGCTCGCGAACACGAACGCCACCAGCCAGAGGCCGCGGCGGAACCACTTCTCGGACAGGCGCAGAGATTTGCTCATGGTCTTTCCTTCTTTCCTTTGTTCTTCGTTGCGCTGCTTCGCTCAGAGCTTGAGTGTGACCGGCGGCGCGCCCAGGCCCGCGCGCGGCAGCCAGCTGAACACCGAGTCGACGGTCACGGTCTCGATGCGGTCCGAAAACCGCTTCTCGTTCGGATGATCGTCGAAAGCGATGTTGGCCGAGCCCACGCGCCCGCCCAGGCGGGTCAGCGGGCCGAGGTTCAGCGTGGTGGGCTCGTAGCCCTTGAACTGCAGCCAGGCCTGCGCCTGCGCGCGGGTGCCGATGGTGGCGGGTTCCATCGCGGCGGCCAGGGTCTCGATGGCCCACTGGTTCGACTGCTGGTACTTCTGGCCCCAGGCGTAGCTCACGATGCTGTAGGGCGCCACGTTCAGGCGCACGAGGCGCGCATCGGGCTCGCGCAGCGCGGCCATCAGCTGCGCCTGCACGGCCGGCGTGGGCACGGACCAGGCGGCCTCGTAGCGCCACAGGTCGTCGAGGAAGAACTCGCCCAGCCCCTGCCGGTAGACCGCGGCCACCGCCGTGCCGCAGTGGTTGAGCTTGTGCACCACGCGCCACGGGCCCTCGTCGGTCTTGTACGCGATGCCCAGGTGCGAATAGCGCAGGCCGTACTTGCTCAGGTCCTGGCCGGCGCGCGCCAGGATGACCACGCGCGCGCCGCTCGCGTCGAGCTGCTGCGAGGTGCGCTCGGCCAGCTGCATGCCCTTGACGATCAGCGCCGGCGTCGGCCTGACCTGTTCGCACGAGCGGCCGGCATTCGCCTGCAAGGGCAGCACCGCTGCGACGGCGAACGCCAGCAGCAGCGCGGGGCGCAGGGCGGGTTTCACGACAGTCTTTCGTTGTGGAGCAGTGCGCGGCCGACCGCGTTGGGCACGAAGGCCAGCACCTCGCCCGCGGCCGAGAGCACGACGCCCGTGCCGATCACGCTCACGACCACGGCCGTGCCGGCGACCGCCGACACGCCACGGGTGGCGCGCCCCATCACCTTGACGCTGGCGCGGGCGCCGTCCGAGGCGCGTTCGAGCAGATAGACGGTGCCGTCGACCGAGGCCTCGACCGCGATCACGGTGAGCACCGAGCCGCCCACCGACAGCGCCGCGGGCACGGCGACCACCGCGGTGGCCGAGGCGCCGACGACCGAAGCAGCACCGACCACCGAGGCCACGGGCAGCAGCGACAGCGCGGCCGAGGCCTCGCTCTGGGCCCGTGCAGGCAGCGGCGTCGCGACACCCGCGAACGCGGCGCAGGCGGCGAAGGCCAGGGCGGCCATCGACCGCGCCAGGGCGGTCTTGCGCGAAGCCGGCTGGCTGCGCTGGACGATCGAAACGGTGGGGGATGAGAGGGGTTGCATGAAGGCCTCGCGGCGCAGTGAAGGTGAGCGAATGATGGTTCGCCTTCACGCCGCGGGGCTCGAATACTTCAACCAGTTGCGATCCTGGCGTCCCTCAGTATCCCGAAGAGATACTTTGGGGTGGGCGCCTCAGGAGGCCAGCAGGCCGGCCACGCGCTGGCGCAGCGTCTCGGGCTGCACCTCCTGCGGCGCCACAGGGTGGCCCACGCGCAGGCCCACGCGGCTGAAGAAGCCGCGGCGGAAGGGCTTGGCCATGGCCACGCGCTCGCCACCGCGCAGCTCGATGCGGCTGAAGTACGAGCCCCAGAGGTTGGTCAGCGCCATCGGAACCACGGGCGGCTCGATGCCTTCGGCGCGCGCGCCTTCGAGGATCTTCATCACGCCGCCCTTGAAGGGCTGCAGCTCGCCGTCGCGCGTGATCGCCCCTTCGGGGAAGATGCCCAGCAGATCGCCCTCGCGCAGCACGCCGATGGCCTTGGCAAAGGCCGCCTCGTACGCGGCCGGGTCTTCCTTCTGCGGCGCGATCGGAATGGCCTTGGCCAGCTTGAACAGCCAGCCGAGCACTGGCACCTTGAAGATGCGGTGGTCCATGATGAAGCGGATCGGGCGCGGGCTCGCGGCCATCAGCAGCACCGCGTCGATGAAGCTCACGTGGTTGCACACCAGCACGGCGGCGCCCTCGGTGGGAATGTGCTGGTCGTCCTTGATGTCGAAGCGGTAGACGAAGCGCGACAGCACCCAGGCCACGAAGCGCAGCAGGTACTCGGGCACCAGCATGAAGATGTAGAACGCCACCACCGCGTTGGCGATGCCGGTGAACAGGAAGATCTGCGGAATGGTGAAGCCCGCGCCCAGCAGCGCACCCGCCAGCACCGAGCTGCCGATCATGAAGAGCGCGTTGAGGATGTTGTTCGCCGCGATGATCCGCGCGCGGTGCGTGGGCTGGCTGCGCAGCTGGATCAGCGCGTACATCGGCACGCTGTACAGGCCCGCGAAGAGCGACAGCAGCGCGAGGTCGGCCATCACGCGCCAGTGCGCGGCCTGGTGGACGAAAGCGCCCAGGCCCATGCCGGCCGAAGGCGGCAAGGCGCGCGAGGCAAAGTACAGGTCGATGGCGAACACGCTCATGCCGATGGCGCCCAGCGGCACGAGGCCGATCTCCACCTGCCGGCGGCTCAGCGTCTCGCACAGCAGCGAGCCCACGCCGATGCCCACCGAGAACACCACCAGCAGCAGCGAGGCCACCTGCTCGTCGCCGTGCAGCACTTCCTTCGCGAAGCTGGGGAACTGGCTCAGGAACACCGCGCCGAAGAACCACATCCACGAGATGCCCAGCAGCGAGCGGAACACCACGATGTTCTCGCGCGCCAGCATCAGGTTGCGCCAGGTTTCGCTGAAGGGGTTCCAGTTGATCGACAGGCCCGGGTCGGTGGCCGGCGCGGGCGGAATGGCCTGCGCCACGCCGCGCCCCACCAGCGCCAGCAGCAGGCAGGCCACGGCCACCGTGGTGTGGCCGATCTGCGGCATCGCCACCAGCAGCCCGCCCGCCACCTGGCCCAGCAGGATGGCGACGAAGGTGCCCATCTCGACCATGCCGTTGCCGCCCGTGAGCTCGCGAGAGTCGAGCACCTGCGGCAGGTAGGCGAACTTGACCGGCCCGAACAGCGTGGAGTGCAGCCCCATGAGGAACACGCAGCCCAGCAGCACCACCGCGTCGGCGCGCACGAAGCCCCAGGCGGCGATCACCATGATCACGATCTCGAGGTTCTTGACGAAGCGGATCATCTTCGTCTTGTCGAACTTGTCGGTCAGCTGCCCGGCCGTGGCCGAGAACAGCAGGAAGGGCAGGATGAACAGCGCACCGATCACCAGCCCCGCCATCGCCGGCGGCATCCAGCTCAGTTGCAGCTGGTAGGTCACCATGACGGTGAAGGCGAACTTGAAGAGGTTGTCGTTCGCGGCGCCCGCGAACTGGGTCCAGAAGAAGGGCGCGAAGCGCCGCTGGCCGAGCAGGGCGAACTGGTTCGCGTGGGCGTTGGGCTCATGCACCACGGGTGCGGGCGCGGCGGCGGCGGGGGTTGTCATGCGATGCAATCTCCTCTTTGTCTTCTACCGCTGCGCCACCGGCGTTCCGGTGGTCAGGCCGTGTCACACCGCAATCGCGGCAGGGTCGGGATTGTGCCGCAGCAGCGTCGCGCGCCAGCCCTTTTCGAGGCGGTACAGCGCCATCAGCACGGGCAGGCCGGCCAGCGCCGCCACCAGGTGCTTGAGCGTGTGGCCCGACACGAGGTGGCCGGTGGCTTCGTAGATGGCGTGGTCGCCCAGCTCGCAAATCTTGGCCAGCACATAGAACGCGATCACCCAGCCCAGCTTGAGCCCGACCGCGCCGCGCATCGGCGTGGTCAGCGCCAGCGTGAGCACCAGCCCCATGCCGCCGAACTGCACCAGCGCCCAGGGCAGCACGTTGCCGGTTTCCTGGCAGACCTCGGCCGCCAGCAGGCCGGCCGTGAGCACGAACCAGGCGGCCGGCCAGCCGGCGCGCTGGCTGACGCGCTCGCAGACGGCGATGCCGATCAGGCCCGCGAAGGCCACGGCCATGCCGGCGCGGTCGGCGGCAAGGCGGGGCGCGTCGGGCATCAGGTGATAGAAGGCCGAGCCCGCGGCGGTGGCGATCAGGCCGGCGAAGAACAGCCAGGCGCAGTCCAGCGTGTTGTCCGGCGGGTCGTTGGCGGGCGGCGCCAGCGGGAACCCGGCCAGCGCCTCCTGGTGCGAGCGGTCGATGCGGTTGAGCCGGTACAGCCCCAGGCAGCCGATGGCCAGGAACGGCAGGTTGCTCAGCACGTCCATCGCGTTGGGCAGGTGAAACAGCGGCCGGTTGTCGGCGAACACGGACGCGATCGCCACGTCGGCGGCCGGCAGCGCCGGGCCGAAGAAGGCGACGAGCAGGAGCAGCGCGAAGGTGAACAACAGTCCGCGTTCGCGGCGTGTCAGAGTGGGCAGAAGCATGGCGTTCCTCGGTGGGGGTGGTGGCTGGCGGGTGGAATTTAGTTGCCAGCCCTCCCCCAGGCATCGAGAATCGATACGAGGCACTATTTCACTCCCTTCGGTATCCTTTTCCAATACCTTCAACCCGCACTGCCCCTTACATGAGTACCACCGTCGACCTGGTCCAGGCCCTCAAGAACGAACTCAAAAGCGCCCGCATGACGTATGCCGACCTGGCCCGGTCGCTGGACATGGCGGAGTCCAGCGTCAAGCGCATGCTGGCCAAGAGCGACATGCCGCTGTCGCGCGTCGACGCGATCTGCCGCGCCCTGAAGATCGATTTCGCCGAGCTGGCGCGGCGCGTGGCCGACGCCCAGCCGCTGCTGAAGGAGCTGACCCACGAGCAGGAAAAGGCCGTGGTCAAGGACAAGAAGCTGCTGCTGGTGGCGATCAGCGTGCTGAGCCAGTGGACGCTGGAGCAGATCGTGGCGTCGTACCGGATCACCGAGCCCGAATGCATCGGCTGCCTGGCGCAGCTGGACCGCATCGGCATCATCGAGCTGCGCCCGCTCAACCGGTATCGCCTGAAGCTCGCGAAAACCTTCCGCTGGCGCCCGCACGGCCCGGTGATGGAGTTCTTCCGCGAGAACGTGGTGCTCGACTACTACAAGGGCGGCTTCGACGGCCCGGCCGAAGGCCTGCTGCTGGTGCACGGCTCGATCAGCCGGTCGCTGGCACCGGCCTTCCTGGAGCGCTTGCAGCGCGTGGCGCAAGACTTTGCGCAGCAGCACCAGACCGACCAGAAGCTGTCGGCGAAGGACCGCGAGGGCTACACCCTGCTGCTGGGCATGCGCAATTGGGAGTTCGAGGCGTTCACCCGCCTGCGCAGAAACTAAGGCTTGGCAGCTTCCAATGCGTCGCGCGTGGTGCGCGCCGCGTTCTTCGCCGCGTCGGCGAAGTCTTCGCCCGACGAGGCGTAAATGATCGCCCGCGACGAGTTCACGATGATCGGCGCGTCGGCGCGCCAGCCGGCGCGCACGGTGGCGACCGCGTCGCCGCCCTGGGCTCCGACGCCCGGGATCAAGAGCGGCACCGTCGGCGCGAGTTCGCGCACGCGCTCGATCTCGGCCGGGTAGGTCGCGCCCACCACGAGGCCGAGCTGGCCGTTGAGGTTCCACGGGCCCTGCGCCAGGCGGGCGACGTGCTCGTACAGGAAAGGTTGGCCTTCGACGCTGGCCAGGCGCTGGCCCTGCAGGTCGGAACCGCCGGGGTTGCTGGTACGGCACAGCAGGAAGGCGCCCTTGCCTTCGTACTGGAGGTAGGGCGCGACCGAGTCGAAGCCCATGAAGGGCGACAGGGTCACGGCGTCGGCGCCGTAGCGCTCGAAGGCTTCGAGCGCGTACTGCTCGGCGGTGGAGCCGATGTCGCCGCGCTTGGCGTCCAGGATGGTGGGCACATGGGGCGCGTTGCGGCGCATGTGCTCCATCAGGCGTTCGAGCTGGTCTTCGGCGCGGTGGGCCGCGAAGTAGGCGATCTGGGGCTTGAAGGCAATGACCAGGTCGGCCGTCGCGTCGACGATGCGCGCGCAGAAGTCATAGATGCGGCTGGCGTCGCCCTTGTACGCCCCCGGGAATTTGGCGGGCTCCGGGTCGAGGCCCACGCAGAGCAGCGAGCCGTTGGTTTGCTGTGCAGCGGCCAGCTTGTCGAGGAAAGTCATGGGGCCCGATTTTACGGACCCCGCCCGCCGGCCTCAGGCCGAAGGGGTGGCCTGCTCTGCGGCCAGGCACAGGTCGGCCCAGGCGCGCGCCTTGTCGGCCGGGTTGCGCAGCAGGTAGGCGGGGTGGTAGGTGGCGACCACCGGCACGCCGTTCGCCGACGCCAGCGGCACGGCACGACCGCGCAGCTTGCCCAGCGGATCGCGGCTTTGCATCAGGCTCTGCGCGGCCAGCGGGCCCATCGCCAGCACGACGCAGGGCGCCAGCGCCGCCGCGTGGGCGTCGAAGGCGGCGTCGATCGGCTGCGGGCTGCCGGGCTGGCCGGCGGCCACGCCGCGGTGCGTGCGCATCAGGTGCACGGGCGTGCGGCCGTCGTGCAGCTTCAGCGCGCGCAGCATGTTGTCGAGCAGGCGGCCGGCGTCGCCCGCGAAGGGCTCGCCGTGGCGGCCATCGGCCTCGGGCGGCATGTCGGCGACGACCAGCCAGCCGCCCTGCACCGGCGCCGCGGCGTCGGCCTTGTCGGCGTACAGGCGGCAGGGTGCTTCGACCAGCACGGCGGCGCCTTGCGCCACGGGCGGTGCTGCGACGGGACGCGGGGCCGGCGCGGCCACGGGGCGGGCGACGGGTGCCGGTGCCGGGCGTGGCGAGGGCGACGGCGGGGGCGCGTCGTAGGACTGGTCGCGATCGTCGAGCTCCAGCGGCGGACCTTCGGGCATGTCGGGCATGCCGGAATCAGCGGCCACGGGGACCTCCGGCTCGGCTTCGACTTCGATCTCGGGTTCCGGCGGCACGGGCCACCAGACCTTCACGCCCATCTCGTCGAGCATGGCGCGCTGGCGCGCGTCCAGGCGCAGGGTGTGGACCGCGGTGTCCGTCATCGCAAAGCTCCCCAGGCGGAGCCTGTTTCGTTGAGGCGCATGCTCATGACGACCGCGTCTTCACGCTTGCCGTCGAACGCCGGGTAATAGCCCTTGCGCACGCCGACGCTGCGAAAGCCCTGCCGCAGGTAGATGTCGAGCGCGCGCCGGTTGCTTTCGCGCACCTCGAGCCACAGCCACAGCGCGCCCTCGCCGCGCGACCAGCCGGCCAGCGCTTCGAGCATGAGCGGCGCCCAGCCCTGGCGCTGGAAAGCCGGCGCCACGGTGATGTTGAGCAGGTGCACCTCGTCCACGCCCTTCATGGCGACGAAGTAGCCGATCAGCGTTTCGCCCAGGCTGGTGCAGGGCGACTCGACACCCGGCGCCACGCCGGGCGCCAGCAGGCACTGGCAGTGGTAGCCCACGGCCATCGAATCGGTGAAGTTGGCGCGCGTCCAGGGGTGCGTGTAGGCCGTCTGCTCGACCGCGCACACGGCATCGATCCGCTCGACGGTGAGCGGTTCAAGACGGGCTTCGACGGACTGGAGGACGGCGCTCATGCGGGGTTCGGCGGAACGGCAGCGGCAGCAGCCTTGATGGCGGCGCGTTCCTCGGTGGTTTGCGCCACTTTATCGCGAACATAGAGCGGCCAGGCCTGCGCGGCGGGCACGGTGCGTCCGGCCGCGAGCAGCGCGGGCGCCAGGCGCAGCATGGCGGCGGCCGTGGGCAGCACCTCGTGGCGGGCCGTGGCGTTCGCCAGGCGCGGGCCGTAAGCGGTGAAGGCATTGCCGGCGAGCGCCCAGCCGGCCGGCACCTCGAGCGCCTCGGGGGCGAGCAGCAGCGGCTCGGGGTCGCCGCCGAACGGGCCGGCGGCGGCGAAGTCGTAGTGCGCGGCGTAGAGCTGGTCCATGCGCGCGTCGAGCACGGCCACCACGCGCTGCGCGCCGAAGGCATGGCGCGCCTCGTCGGCCACGGCCAGCAGGGTGTCGACCGGCAGCAGCGGCACCTTGGCGCCGAAGGCCAGGCCCTGCGCCACCGAGCAGGCGGTGCGCAGGCCGGTGAAGGAGCCCGGGCCGCGCCCGAAGACGATGGCGTCGAGCTCGGCGAGCGCAAGCCCCGCGTCGGCGAGCAGCTCGCGGATCAGCGGCAGCAGCGTGCTCGACGCCTGCGCGCCGCCCACGCCGCTGTGCGCCAGCACGCGGTCGCCGTGGCGCACCGCGACCGACAGGTGCTCGGTGCTCGTGTCGAAGGCCAGCAGCTTGTCAGACATTCGGACGCCCCATTCCCGCCGGGCACGGCGTCGGGCAGACCGGCGCCGGCGCGGCCACGCGCACGGCCGCGGCCTTGCGCACGCCGAACAGGATGCCGGCCGTCACCAGCGCAAGGCCGGCAACCAGGCTCCAGTGCATCGGCTCGCCCAGCCACAGCACCGCGCCGAAGGCCGACAGGCCTGGCACCAGCGCCGTGATCATGGTGGTGCGCACGGGGCCGAAGTGCTGGATCATTTTGGTGAAGGTGATGCCCGAGATCACCACCGAGCCCACGCCCTGGAAGGCCATCTGGAATGCGACCTCGCCCCACGGCGCGCTGCCGATGTGGCTCACGACCGCGCCCGAGGCCACCAGCAAGGTGTAGACCGGCACGTAGGTCATCAAGGCGAACACGGTGATGGCGATGGTCGCGCGCACGGCGTCCAGGCCGTGGCGGCGCGCCACCACGCTGTAGCAGGCCCAGCAGAAGGCGGCGCCCATGAACATCAGGTCGCCCTTCCAGACCTCGCCGCCCTCGAAGGCGTGCAGCAGGCTGCGCCCGCCGACCACGAGGTCGCCCGCGACGATCATCGCCAGGCCGATGGCGCGCGTGGGCGTGATGCGGTCGCGCAGCACCAGCGCGGCCAGCAGCGTGGTCCACAGCGGCAGGCTGCCGGGCATCAGCACGGCCGCATGGCCGGCCGGTGCGAAGAAGAAGCCGCTGTAGGCGATGAGGGCGTAGGCCACGCCGCCGAAAATGCCGGCGGTGGCCGTCACGCGCAGCGACAGCGGCGACAGGCCGAAGAACGAGGACACCGCGCCGCGGTGCTTCGTCGCCAGCCACGCGCCCCACGGCACCAGCACCAGGCTGGCGCCGCAGACGCGCGCAAAGGCCAGGTCGAAGGGCGTGAGCGAGCGCGCAGCCGAGGCGCGCGCGATGAGGATGAAGGCGGTCCAGACCACGACGGTGACCACGGCCGCGCCGATGCCGAGCATGCGGGGAGACAGGAGGGGCGGGGAGGTCTGCGGGGGCGCGGCGGGCATCCCGCCATTATCGAGGGCAGGCCCCGGCCGCGCAGGGGCGGGGCGAATCAGCCGGCCTCGTCGGCGCGCAGGATCGCCAGCCCCGCCGCGCGCAGCGGCGCCAGCGCCTGCTCGGGGGCCTGCGGCGCCACCAGCAGCTGCGTCGCGTCCGCCAGCGGGCTGACCACCCAGGCCGACGCGGCCCCGAGCTTTTCGGACGAAGCCAGCACGACGGTTTCGGCCGCCGCGGCCATCAGCGCGCGCTTGATCTCGGCCTCCTCCGCGTCGCCCGTGGTCAGGCCCGCCTCGGCGTGCACGCCGGTGGCGCCCATGAAATACGTGTCGGCGTGGATGCGCGAAATGGCCGCCATGGCCGCCGCGCCGACCGCCACCATCGAATGCCGGAAGAGGCGCCCGCCGATCAGCACCACCTCGATGCCGGTGTGCGCCGCCAGCTCGACCGCCACCGACGGGCTGTGCGTGACCACCGTGGCCTGCAGCGCGAGCGGCAGGTGGCGCGCCAGCTGCACGGCCGTGGTGCCGCCGTCGATGAACACCACCTGCCCCGGCTTCACGAGGCGCGCGGCGGCGCGGCCGATGGCCACTTTTTCGTCGGGCGCGAGCTGCTGGCGCCCGCTGAAGTCGGCCTCGGCCGCCGCGACCGGCAGCGCGCCGCCGTGCACGCGCTGCAGCAGCCCTTCGGCCGCGAGCTCGCGCAGGTCGCGGCGGATGGTGTCTTCGGACAAGGCCAGTTCCTCGCTGAGCGCCTTGGCGACGACCTGGCCGTCGCGCCGCAGGACCGAGAGGATGTGTTGCTTGCGCGGTCGGGTGAGCATGGGCCGATGGTAACGTGTTTGCACGTTATTGCACGAACCTTCTTGATATTGCACGAATTCGGTTCTATGCTCGCCGCCATGACCATCCACGACCGCGTCCGGGTGCACGAAGTCACCCTCCTGTCCGACAACTGGTACACGCTGCGCACCACCGCCTTCGACTGGCGGCGCAACGACGGCGAGTGGCAGCGCATGCACCGCGAGACCTACGACCGCGGCAACGGCGCCACGCTGCTGCCCTATCACCTGGGCCAGCGCACGGTGCTGCTCACGCGGCAGTTCCGCTACCCGGCCTTCGTCAACGGCCACGACGACCTGCTGATCGAGGCGGCCGCGGGCCTGCTGGACAACGCCGCGCCCGAGGAACGCATCCGCGCCGAGGTGGAAGAAGAACTGGGCTACCGGCTCGGCACCGTGCAGAAGGTGTTCGAGAGCTTCATGAGCCCGGGTTCGGTGACCGAGAAGCTGCACTTCTTCGTCGCGCCCTACGAGGCCTCGATGCGCGTCGGCGCGGGCGGCGGGCTGGCGGAGGAGGGCGAGGACATCGAGGTGCTCGAGCTGGGCATCGACGAGGCGCTGGCCATGGTGGCCGACGGCCGCATCGCCGACGCCAAGACGATCATGCTGCTGTACCACGCGAAGCTGCACGTGTTCCCGCCGGGATAATCCGCGGATGCCTTTTGCCTCCCGCCGTGCGCAGACCTTCGCGCTGACCCTCGCCCTGCTGGCCCCGGCCGGCGCCCTCGCCCAGCAAGCCCTTCCGCCCCAGGTCGATGCCGCCCTCGCGCGCGCCAAGGTGTCGCGCGAGGCCGTGACCCTGCTCGTGGCCGATGCCGACGCGGGCCGCGCGCCGCGCCTGGCCTGGCGCTCGCAGGTGCCGGTGAACCCGGCCTCGATCATGAAGCTGGTGACCACCTACGCGGCGCTCGACCTGCTCGGCCCGGCCTACAGCTGGAACACGCCGGTCTACGTCGAGGGCTCGGTGGCCAACGGCGTGCTCAACGGCAACCTCTACATCAAGGGCCAGGGCGATCCCAAGCTGGTGCTCGAACGCGTGTGGCTGTTGCTGCGCCATGTGCAGGGCCTGGGCATCACCACCGTGAGCGGCGACATCGTGATCGACCGCAGCGCCTTCGAGACCACGGTCGAGAACGACCCGGCCGCCTTCGACGGCGAGCCGCTGCGCCCCTACAACGCCTCGCCCGATGCGCTGCTGGTGAACTTCAAGTCGGTCAACATGACCTTCGCGCCCGACCGCGCGGGCCAGTTCGCGCGCGTGAGCTACGAGCCCCCGCTGGCCAGCGTGGCGATGCCGCCCACCGTGCCGCTGGCGCCCGGCGAATGCGGCGACTGGCGCGGCGCGCTCAAGCCCGACTTCAGCGACGTGAACCGCATCCGCTTCAACGGCGGCTTTCCCACCGGCTGCGGCGAGAAGAGCTGGGCCGTGGCCTACGCCGATCCGCGCACCTACAGCCTGCGCGCCATCGGCGGCATGTGGGCCGAGATGGGCGGGCGCGTGGGCGGCCAGATGCGCGAGGGCCGCGTGCCCGCGGGCCTGAAGCCGGCCTTCGACTTCGAGTCTCCGCCGCTCGCAGAAGTGGTGCGCGACATCAACAAGTACAGCAACAACGTGATGGCGCAGCAGGTGTTCCTCACGCTGGGCCTCACGCAGAAGCAGCGCGGCACCTTCGAGGCCTCGCGCAGCGCGCTGGGCCAGTGGTGGCGCGAGCGCATCGGCACCGGCGAGGCGTCGCCGGTGTTCGAGAACGGCTCGGGCCTGTCGCGCGACGAGCGCATCAGCGCCGCCGCGCTCGGCAAGATGCTGCAGGTGGCGTGGCGCTCGCCCGTGATGCCCGAACTGGTGGCCTCGCTGCCCGCGATGGGCGTGGACGGCACGCTGAAGCGGCGCACGCTGCGCTCGGGCGGCGCGGCCCACCTGAAGACCGGCACGCTGCGCGACGCCTCGGGCGTGGCCGGCTACGTGCACGGCGCGAGCGGCCGGCGCTACGTGCTGGTGGCCATCGCCAACGGCGAGAACGCCGGTGCCGCGCGCGCCGCCTTCGACGCGCTGATCGACTGGACCGCGCAGGACCAGTGACTCGGACGGGGCCCGAGGCGCCCCGCTACTGAATAGGTTCTGCTCGCAAACGCTGCTTGCGCGCGGCCATGGCGCTGCCCAGAATCGGACGCTCGTTCGTTTTCGATACAACTCCAGGAGACGCGCCTTGACCTTGCAGCACCCACGGCATTCACAGCCCTCGTCCTTCCCGGCCCGCCGGGTCACCGCCGCGGCGACGCTCGCCGGCGCCACGTTGCTGCTCGCCGCCTGCGGCGGGGGCGGCGGCGGCGGTGGGGGCGGCATCGGCTTTCCGCCGCCGGGCGGCGGCAGCGACACCGGGCGCGGCACGGTCGTCACCAGCCCGCCCGAGCAGGGCACCAAGCTCACGGCCGACCAGTTCAGGGCCAGCCTGCAGGCCTCCGACCAGGGCAAGGCGCTGCTGCAGGTCACCGGCGCGCCCAAGTGCGGCGTCGACATGCGCTACCTCGAGTACCGCACCGTCGGCGGCAAGAACGAAGCCACCAACGCCACCGCCGCGATCATGGTGCCCTCGGGTTCCGACGTCGCCTGCAGCGGCGCGCGCCCCGTGGTGCTGTACGCGCACGGCACCACGCCGGCGCGCAACTACAACCTCGCCAAGTGGACCGACACCACCCAGCCGGCCGCCGGCGAGGGCCTGATGGTGGCCGCCATGTTCGCGGCGCAGGGCTACATCGTGGTGGCGCCCAACTACGCGGGCTACGACAAGTCGACGCTGCCCTACCACCCGTACCTCAACGGCGAGCAGCAGGGCAAGGACATGGTCGATGCGCTCACCGCGGCGCGCAAGACCTTCTCGGACATCGGCGCGAACGACGCCGGCTCGTTGTTCATCACCGGCTATTCGCAGGGCGGCTACGTGGCGATGGCCGCGCACCGCGAGATGCAGGCCACCGGCAAGACCGTGACGGCCTCGGCCCCGCTGGCCGCGCCTTCGGCCATCAGCCTCTTGACCGACTACACCTACCTGGGCTGGCCAGCGCTGGGCTCGACCCTGTTCGTGCCGCTGCTGTCGACCAGCTGGCAGCAGCAGTTCGGCAACGTCTACACCAGCACCAGCGACGTCTACGAAGCGCAGTACGCCACCGGCATCGACACGCTGCTGCCCACCCTCTCGCCGGGCACGCTGTTCTCCAGCGGCAAGCTGCCGCAGCTGGCGCTGTTCCCGGCCGACGGCAAGCCGGGCCCGGTGAGCCCCGAGCTGGCGATCTTCTATGGGGCCAACAACCTCATCAAGCAGAGCTTCCTCACGCAGGCGGCCACCGACATCCAGTCGAACCCCTGCCCCGGCAACGCACTGCCGGCCACGGCCGCGTCGCTGAGTTCGGCCTCGCCGCTGGACTGCAAGCCGTCCACGGGCTTCCGCAAGGCAGCCATCGCCAACGACCTGCGCAACTGGGTGCCGACCAAGCCGATGCTGCTGTGCAGCGGCGCGAACGACCCGACCGTGAACTTCCTGAGCACCCGCGCCACGGCCGGCTACTTCCGCGCCAAGGGCATGCCGGCCGCCGCGCTCGCGGTGGTCGACCTGGAAGACCGCGGCGCCACCGACAGCTATTCGGCGGCACGCGCCGGCTTCGCGCAGGCCAAGGACCTGCTGACGCAGAGCACGCCGGGCAGCGCCGCCGACAAGGCACGCGCCGTGACCGCGGCCTACCACGGCACGCTGGCGCCGCCGTTCTGCCTGGCGGCAGCGCGCGGGTTCTTCCAGGGGGTGTTGGCGGCCGGGGGCTGAGCCCCGCGGCAGCCTGAGAGGCGTTGATCAGGCCGCTGCAGCGCGCTGCAAGCGGTCCTTGACGCCTTCCCACTCGGGCGTGTCGGGCGGCGTCTCGACCCAGATCAGCTTCACGCCCTGCGCGTCGAACTCGCGCAGCACCGCGAACAGCTGCTGCGCGGTGGCGGCGGCGTCGTCGGGCATGCGCCGCAGCAGCACGCGCTGCGAGCGGCTGCGCACGTTGCTGCGCGTCCACACGGCGATGTGCGCGGCGTTGGCGCCGAGCACGTCGAGGCCGGTCTGAATGGCCTTGGGGTCCATCAGCCGCACCTTGGCGTCGGGCGCGTAGTGCGCCTCCAGCGTGCCCGAGGCGCGCGGGTCGGGGGTGTCGAGCACCTCGCGGTCGCGCAGCGGCTCGCCGACGGCGGCTTCGATCTGGTCGCGCGTGATGAGGCCCGGGCGCAGCAGCACGGGCGCGCCCCGGCTGCAGTCGACGATGGTCGATTCGATGCCCACCTCGCAGGCACCGCCGTCGATCACCAGCAGCGCGTCGCCGAACTCGTCGTGCACGTGCTGCGCCGTGGTCGGGCTGACGCGGCCGAAGCGGTTGGCGCTGGGCCCCGCCAGGCCGGGCACGCCCTGCTCGGCGCAGGCTTCGAGCAGCGCCTGCGCCACCGGGTGCGCGGGGCAGCGCAGGCCGATGGTGTCCTGCCCGCCGGCCGCCGCCGTGCCCACGCCGGGCTGGCGCGTGACGATCAGCGTGAGCGGGCCGGGCCAGAAGGCCTGCACGAGCTTCTGCGCGAAAGGCGGCAGCGGCTGGGCGAAGCGCGACAGCGCCTGCGCGCCCTTGGCGCCCGCCGCCACGTGGACGATCAGCGGATGGTCGGCCGGCCGGCCCTTGGCCGCGAAGATGCCGGCAACGGCGGTGTCGCTGCTGGCGTCGGCACCCAGGCCGTAGACGGTCTCGGTCGGGAAGGCGACCAGCCCGCCCGCGCGCAACACGCGCGCGGCCTCGGCGATGGCGTCGGGAGCGTGGCCGTCGAGGATCATGCGAGCGCCGGCAGGCCCAGCAGCAGCGCGGCCTGCGAGGCGTTGGCGCGCACGCTCTCGAGCGTGGCGCCGGTGAGGGTCAGGTGGCCCATCTTGCGGCCGCGGCGCGGCGCCATCTTGCCGTACAGGTGCAGATGGACGCCGGGCACGGCAAGCACTTCGCTCCAGCGCGGCGACACCGGCTTGCCGTCGGCCGCGCCGTCCGGAAACCACAGGTCGCCCAGCAGGTTGAGCATGACGGCGGGGCTGTGCTGGCGCGGCGCGGTCAGCGGCAGGCCGGCGAGGGTGCGCACCTGCAGCTCGAACTGCGACACGTCGCAGGCTTCCATCGTGTAGTGGCCGCTGTTGTGCGGGCGCGGTGCCATTTCGTTCACCACCAGCGAGCCGTCGGCCAGCGCGAAGAACTCGACGCACAGCACGCCCACGTAATCCAGGCCGCTGGCGATGCTCTTGGCGGAATTGACCGCGCCCTGCGCCACGGTCTTGGGCATGTTCTGCGGGTGCACCTCGGTCACGGCGAGGATGCCGTCGCGGTGCAGGTTGCGCTGCGGCGGGAAATGCACGATCTGGCCGTCGCGGCCGCGCGCCAGGATCACCGAGCACTCGAACTCGAGCGGCAGCATCTTTTCGAGCACGCAGGGCACGCAGCCGGCGGCCTGCCAGGCCTCGACCAGCTCGGCGCGCGTCTTCACGCGCTGCTGGCCCTTGCCGTCGTAGCCCAGGCGGGCGGTCTTGAGGATGCCGGGCAGCAGCTGGTCATCAACGGCGGCCAGTTGCTCCGCGGTCTCGATGACGGCATAGGGCGCGCAGGGCACGCCGCAGCGCGTGAAGTGCGCCTTCTCGGCGATGCGGTCCTGCGCGATGGCGATGGCCGAGGCGGCGGGCGACACCGGCCGCGCCACCGCCAGGTGCTCCAGCGAGGGCGCGGGCACGTTCTCGAACTCGGTGGTCACCGCGTCGGCCAGGCCGGCGAGGCGGGCCAGACCGTCGACGTCGGCGTAGTCGGTGTGGATGTGGTGATGGCTCACGCGGCCGGCGGGGCTGTCGGCGTCGGGGTCGAGCACCGCGGTGAAGTAGCCCATGCGCTGGGCCGCGTGCGCGAACATGCGCCCGAGCTGGCCGCCGCCGAGCACGCCGAGCGTGGCGCCCGGGAGGATGGGCAGGTCACCCGAATGGCCGGTGCTCACAGCGCACCCCCGCCTTGCGGCGAGAAGGGCGACACCGCCGCGCCCGTTTCGGGCGGCGGCAGCACCATGGCCTCCGCGGCGGCGGTCTGGGCCGTGCGGAAGGCATCGAGTTGGGCGCGCAGCGCCGGGTTGTTCACCGCCAGCATCGCCACCGCGAACAGCGCCGCGTTGGCCGCGCCGGCGGTGCCGATGGCAAAGGTGGCCACGGGCACGCCCTTGGGCATCTGCACGATGCTGTAGAGGGAATCGACGCCCTGCAGGTGGCGGCTGGCCACCGGCACGCCGAGCACCGGCACCGTGGTTTTCGACGCCAGCATGCCCGGCAGGTGGGCCGCGCCGCCCGCCCCGGCGATGATCGCGGTGAGCCCGCGCCCGGCGGCGCTTTCGGCGTACGCGAACAGCGCATCGGGCATCCGGTGGGCCGAGACCACCTTCGCTTCGTGGCTGATTCCGAATTGCTGGAGAATCTCGACCGCGTGGCGCATCGTCTCCCAATCGGAGTTCGAGCCCATCACTACACCGACCTGAATGGTTTCGTTCATGGTTTCAATTTTACGTTTCACCTCCAGCTGTTCCCGATGATCGACATCACTCTCGAAAATTTCCAGGCCGAGCTGATCGAAGGCTCGGTCGCCACGCCGGTGCTGCTGGACATCTGGGCCGAATGGTGCGGCCCCTGTAAACAGCTCGGCCCGGTGCTCGAAAAGCTCGAAACCGAGTACGCCGGCCGCTTCACGCTGGCCAAGCTGGACGCCGACAAGGTGCCGCAGATTTCGTCGCAGCTGTCCGAGATGTTCGGCGTGCGCAGCATCCCGTTCTGCGTGATGTTCAAGGACGGCCAGCCGGTGGACGGCTTCGTGGGCGCCATTCCCGCCGAGAAGATCCGCGAGTTCCTCGACAAGCACGTGCCGGGCGCGGAGGAAGCCGAGGCGGCGTCGGAAGGCGCCGCCGCGCAGGAAGCGCTGGCCGAGGGCGACACCCTGGGCGCGCTCGAGAAGCTGCAGCACGCCGTGGCCACCGACCCGGCCAACGACGACGCGCGCTTCGACTACATCAAGCTGCTGTTGCAGGAAGGCCGCATCGACGACGCCAAGGTCGCCTTTGCGCCGGTGATCGCCAAGACCACGCTGGTGCGCCGCTTCGACTCGCTGCAGCGCTGGATGGATGCGATCGACTTCGCCGCCCCCGTGACCGGCGCCGCGCCGACTTTGGGCGATTTCGACGACAAGATTGCCGTCAACAAGCGCGACTTCGACGCCCGTTTCAACCGCGCCCGCCTGCTGATGGCCGCCCAGCGCTGGACCGACGCGATGGACGAGCTGCTCGACATCCTCATGCGCGACAAGAGCTGGAGCGAAGACCTCGCGCGCAAGACCTACATCGCGATCCTCGACGTGATCGAGCCGCCGAAGGTGAAGGTCGCCGACGGGCAGATTCCGCCGGACGATCCGGTGGTGGCCACGTACCGCCGCCGCCTGAGCAGCGTGGTGTTGAGCTGAACGGCTGAACGACGCATTGCGCCTTTCAGTGCGCAATTGAACAAGAAAGCGACCTGTGGGTCGCTTTTTTATTGCCGCCACCGCCCCATATAGATAGCATTGCTACTCAATTTCCGATAAAAGCGCACTGTAATGCTCCAACTGACCGAAGAACTCGAAAAAGCCCGCAAGGCCGGCGGCCTGAGCCAGGAGGCGCTGGCCACGCGCGCCGGGCTGTCGCGCATGACGGTGCAGCGCATCGAAAGCGGCCAGATCGATCCGCGCCTGTCGACGCTGCTCGAAATGGCGCGCGTGCTGGGGCTCGAGCTGATGCCCGTGCCCGCCAGCCTGCGCCCGCAACTCGAAGACTTCGTGCGCTCGGGCGGGCGCCTGCTCGGCCAGCCGGCGGGCGTGGGCGCGCCGCCGTCCATCGCGCAGAGCCTGGCCGACGAGAACCGGTGAGGCGGTGAGCACGCGCGCCGCCTTCAACACGGGCATCCGCTACCTGCGGATGCACCTGCACCTGCCCGGTGGCGGGCGGCGCGCCATCGGTTACCTCTCGCAGTACGGCGACATCCTGCGCGTGTCCTTCGACGAGGCCTACATCGCCGACCCGGGCCGCCCCACGCTCTCACTGGCCTACCGCGGCGCGGACGAGGCGGCCACGCGCGCCATCCTCGCCTCGGCGCGCGACACCCGCGTCTCGCGCAGCGATGGCCGCTGGCCCAGCTACTTCCAGAACCTGCTGCCTGAGGGCCACAACCGCGAGCGCTTGGCGCAGCAGCGCGGCTGCGCGGCCGACGACGAGTTCGAGCTGCTGGCCGCCGCCGGGCACGACCTGATGGGCGCGCTCGAGGTCGAGCCCGTGCCCACGTCCGAGGGCATTCCCGACACCGTGCGCCACTGGCACACGGCGCTGGGGCTCGACGTGCTCGAACCCGGCTTCGTCGAGATGCCGGTGGAAGACGCCGCCGCCATCCCCGGCGTGGTGACCAAGTTCTCGGCGGTGCAGGACGGGCGGCGCTACGTGGTCAAGCGCCACGGCGCGGCGGGCTCGTTCATCCTCAAGCTGCCGAGCACGCGCCACCCCGACCTGGTCGCCAACGAATACACCGGCTACCGCCTGTGCGGCGCGCTCGGCCTCGACTGCGCGCAGGCCCACGTGATCGACCGGGCCGACGCCGACCTGCCCGAGCAGGTGCCCTTCGCGCAGATCCTGGCGGTGCGCCGCTTCGACCGCACGCCCGAGGGCGGGCGCATCCACATGGAAGAGTTCGCGCAGGTGCTGCAGTACGAACCGCGCCAGAAGTACGGCCGCGGGCTGGCCACCGACTGGCCCGCCATGCTGCGCGTGCTCGACCGCCTGTCGCCGAACCCGGTGGCCGACGTGCGCGAGTGCGTGCGCCGCCTCGTGGCCTTCATCCTGCTGGGCAACAGCGACGCGCACCTGAAGAACTGGGCGCTGCGCTACCCCGACGGCGTGGCGCCAGTGCTCGCGCCGCTGTACGACCCGGTCTGCGTGGCCGCCTTCTTCGAGGACGTGCCGGCGCGCGACTACGGCGTCAACCGCGCCATCGACGCCACGCTGCGTGCCTTCGACGGGCCGGCGCTGGAGGCGCTGCTGCGCGCGGCCGGATTGCTGCGGCCGGCCCGTTTGATGGCCATCGCGCGCGACACCGTGCGCCAGGCCCAGGCCGAGTGGCCCGCGCTGCTGGCGCAGGACGGCACGCCGGCCAGCGTGCGCCGCTGCGTCGAGGCGCGCCTCGCGAGCGGCGTGGCCCTCGCCAGCCTCGCGGCCTGAAGAAGCCCGGATGCGCCATCGGGCCTGTCTTCGCACCGGCCACGGCGTCGCATACGATGGCGCCGGTTTTAACTTGTTGCAGATTGAAAAGGAAAATTGGCCATGCGTTCCTTCGCCCGCCGTCCCGCGCTCCCCGCCATTGCATCGGCCGCGCTGCTGCTGACCGCCCTGACCGGTTGCGGCAGCGGCATCAGCCTCGACGAGCCGATCGAAGGGCCGGTGTGGCGCCTGGTGCAGCTGGGCGACGAGCCCATCGCGCCGGGCGGCGATGCCCAGTTGCAGTTCGACCGCAACAGCGGACGGGTGAGCGGGTCGGGCGGCTGCAACCGCGTCACGGGATCATTCACGCGCGCGGGCGTGTCGCTCAAGCTCGGCCAGATGGCCGCGACCCGCATGGCCTGCGCGGACCCGGTGCGCGGCGCCAACGAGGCGCAGTTCCTGTCGGCGCTGCAGAACACGACCAGCTACCGGCTGGCGCCGGGGCGGCTCGCGCTGCTCGATGGCAGCGGCCGCACGGTCGCGCTGCTCAGCAGCGGCAACAGGTAGGAACTCCCCCAGGCTTCGCGCACTTCGTGTCGCTACGCCAACCCCCTCACCGGGGGCGACACCTGCGGCCCGGCGAAGCCGGTTCCGCGGTGTCTCGCGAAAGGCTCACTCCCCTTGATGCATCGGGGGCGTGCACAGCGCCGTGAGCTATGGGGAAAGAGCGACCTGAATCAGGTCAGCCATGGGTGAGGCGGTCCAGCGCCTCACGGTACTTGGCGGCCGTCTTCTCGATGACTTCGGCCGGCAGGCGCGGCGCCGGGGGCGTCTTGTCCCAGGGCTTGCCGTTGATCTTGGTGGCTTCGAGCCAGTCGCGCACGAACTGCTTGTCGTAGCTCGGCGGGTTGGTGCCGGCGGCCAGCGCGGCCTCGTAGCCCTCGACCGGCCAGTAGCGCGAGCTGTCGGGCGTGAGCACCTCGTCCATCAGCACCAGCGTGTCGTTCTCGTCCAGGCCGAACTCGAACTTGGTGTCGGCAATGATCATCCCCTTGGCCAGCGCGATCTGGGCCGCCGCCTCGTAGATGGCGATGCTGACCTCGCGGATCTGCTGGGCCAGCTTGGGGCCGACGACCTCGACCACGCGCTCGTAGCTGATGTTCTCGTCGTGCTCGCCGGCCGCGGCCTTGGCTGCGGGCGTGAAGATCGGGCGCGGCAGCTTGCTCGCGTTGGTCAGGCCCTCGGGCAGCGGCACACCGCAGACCGCGCGGTTGTCCTGGTATTCCTTCCAGCCGCTGCCGGCCAGGTAGCCGCGCACCACGGCTTCGACCGGGATCGGGCGCAGGCGCTTGACCAGCATCGAGCGGCCCGTGACCTGCGCCACCTCGTCGGGCTGCACCACGCTCTCGGGCGCCTCGCCCGTCAGGTGGTTGGGGCACAGCGCGCCCAGGCGGTCGAACCACCACAGCGCCATCTTGGTGAGGATCTCGCCCTTGCCCGGGATGGGCTCGCCCATGATCACGTCGAAGGCGCTGAGCCGGTCGCTCGCGACCATCAGGATGCGGTCTTCGCCGACGGCGTAGTTGTCGCGCACCTTGCCGCGCGCAAGCAGGGGCAGGCTCTGGATGGAAGAGGTGTGAACGGTGGTCATGGACGGATGCTCGGCTGGGAAACGGTGACGGGAAAAGCGGATTGTGCGCGCAGAAAAAAGCCACCGCGAGCGGTGGCCTGCGGCGCGCAGTCTGTCTTCGTTAGATGACTTGCTGCGCCAGGTCGCCCTTGGCGTACTTGGCAGCGACGACCTGCAACGTGTCGCCCTTGATCTTGGCGCCCTGGCCTTCGCAGCCGAACTCGATGTAGCGCTGCTTGCAGATCTGCTTGGCGGCTTCGCGCGCGGGCTTGAGCCACTCGCGGGCGTCGAACTTCTCGGGGTTCTCGGCCAGGAACTTGCGCACGGCACCGGTCATCGCCAGGCGGATGTCGGTGTCGATGTTGATCTTGCGCACGCCGTACTTGATGGCTTCCTGGATTTCCTCGACGGGTACGCCGTAGGTTTCCTTCATGTTGCCGCCGTATTTGCGGATGATTTCCAGCAGGTCTTGCGGCACCGACGACGAGCCGTGCATCACCAGGTGGGTGTTGGGCAGGCGGGCGTGGATTTCCTTCACGCGCTGGATCGACAGGATGTCGCCCGTGGGCTTGCGCGTGAACTTGTAGGCGCCGTGGCTGGTGCCGATGGCGATGGCCAGCGCGTCCAGTTGCGTGGCCTTCACGAACTGCGCGGCTTCTTCGGGGTCGGTGAGCAGCGACGCGTGGTCGAGCACGCCTTCGGCGCCGATGCCGTCTTCTTCACCGGCCAGGCCGGTTTCGAGCGAGCCCAGGCAGCCCAGTTCGCCTTCGACCGTGACGCCGACCTTGTGGGCCAGTTCGACCACCTTGCGGGTCACGTCGACGTTGTAGTCGAACGAAGCGGGCGTCTTGCCGTCTTCGTGCAGCGAACCGTCCATCATCACGGACGAGAAGCCCAGGTCGATCGCGCCCTGGCAGATGGCCGGGCTCTGGCCGTGGTCCTGGTGCATCACCAGCGGGATGTTCGGGTACTGCTCGATGGCGGCCTGGATCAGGTGCTTGATGAAGGCTTCACCCGCGTATTTGCGGGCGCCGGCGCTGGCCTGCAGGATGACGGGCGCGCCGGTTTCCTTGGCGGCCTCCATGACGGCCTGGACCTGTTCGAGGTTGTTGACGTTGAAGGCCGGAATGCCGTAGCCGTTGGCGGCGGCGTGGTCCAGCAGTTCGCGCATCGAGACGAGTGCCATGGGAAATACCTCGTGGGAATAGAAAAAGACGGGAAAAAGAGAAGGCGGAAAGTCGGGAGAAAACTACCCCGATTCTACCGAGCCCCCTTGTGGGACAGGGCCGACGCCACCCCGGGCGCCACGGGTACTGGCGCGCAGCTCTTTTTCAACTTTTTCAGATCGGCAACTGCGTGGTCGACAGCACCTGCTTGAGCACCACGAAAGTCCGGATCTGCCGCACGCCCGGCAGGTACAGCAGCTGCTCGGCATGCAGGCGGTTGAAGCTGTCGTTGTCGCGGGTGCGCACGAGCATGAAGTAGTCGAATTCGCCCGTGACGACGTGGCATTCGAGGCAGCCCGACACCTTCTGCGCCGCCTTCTCGAAATCGGCGAAGGAGTCGGGCGTGGAACGGTCGAGCACCACGCCGATCATCACGAGCATGCCGACCTCGAGCGCGTCGGGGTCCAGCAGGGCGACCACGCCCTTGATGAAGCCCGCGGCTCGGAGCCGCTCGACCCGCCGCAGGCAGGCCGGCGCGCTGAGGTTCACCTTGGCGGCCAGCGCCACGTTCGACACCGAGGCGTCGCGCTGCAGGGCGCGCAGGATCGCGCGGTCGGTGCGATCGAGCTCGGTCGTGGCACGCAACTTTGTTGTGCTCATGGCTTCCTTCTCGGATGAAAAGCTTTCTTCTCGGCGATCCTGCCTTCTTTTGAACGCCAAATCCAGCGAACTTCGCAAGCACATTGCAAACCCTTCTTCCTACGATCGACAGCTTCACCCCCTCACCGCTTTTGGAGCTGCGTCGATGAACCTGAAGAAATTCCCCCGCCACGCCCTGACCTTCGGCCCCACGCCGATCCAGCCGCTGAAGCGCCTGAGCGCCCACCTGGGCGGCAAGGTCGAGCTCTACGCCAAGCGCGAGGACTGCAACAGCGGCCTGGCCTTCGGCGGCAACAAGACGCGCAAGCTGGAGTACCTGATCCCCGAGGCGCTCGAAGGCGGTTACGACACGCTGGTGTCGATCGGCGGCATCCAGTCGAACCAGACGCGCCAGGTCGCGGCCGTGGCCGCACACCTGGGCCTGAAGTGCGTGCTGGTGCAGGAGAACTGGGTCAACTACTCCGACGCGGTGTACGACCGGGTCGGCAACATCGAGATGTCGCGCATCCTCGGCGCCGACGTGCGGCTGGACGCGGCGGGCTTCGACATCGGCATCCGCCAGAGCTGGGAACAGGCGATGGCCGACGTGCGCGCGGCCGGCGGCAAGCCCTTCCCGATCCCTGCGGGCTGCTCGGAGCACCCGCGCGGCGGGCTGGGCTTCGTGGGCTTTGCCGAGGAAGTGCGCCAGCAGGAGACCGAGCTGGGCTTCAAGTTCGACTACATCGTGGTCTGCTCCGTCACGGGCAGCACGCAGGCCGGCATGGTGGTGGGCTTCGCGGCCGACGGGCGCGCCGAGCGCGTGATCGGCATCGACGCCTCGGCCAAGCCGCAGCAGACCTACGAGCAGATCCTGCGCATCGCCAAAAACACGGCCGAGCTGGTCGAGCTGGGCCGCGACATCACCGAGAAGGACGTGGTGCTCGACCGCCGCTTCGGCGGGCCCGAGTACGGGCTGCCGAACGAAGGCACGCTGGAGGCGATCCGGTTGAGCGCGCGCTTCGAGGGCATGCTGACCGACCCGGTGTACGAGGGCAAGTCGATGCACGGGATGATCGAGAAGGTGCGGCTGGGCGAATTCCCGGCGGGCTCGAAGGTGCTCTACGCGCACCTGGGCGGTGTGCCGGCGCTCAACGCCTACAGCTTCCTGTTCCGCAACGGCTGAGCGGGCTGACCGCCCAACGAAAAAGGCCGGCATGCGCCGGCCTTTGTCTTGTTGCGAACGAACTGGCTCAGCGCGCTCTGCAGATCTTCAGCATGTTGGTGCCGCCCGGCGCCCCCATCGGCTCGCCGCAGGTGATCGCGTACACGTCACCGCTTTGCACGATGCCGCGCTTCTTCAGATGGGCTTCCGCCTGTTCGAGCGCGGTGTCGCGGTCGGTCTGCGAGTCCATCAGCAGCGGGCGCACGTTGCGGTACAGCGCCAGCTTGCGCTGCGTGGACAGGCGCGAGGTCAGCGCGTACATGGGAATGTGCGCGCGGTGGCGGCTCATCCACAGGATGGTGGAGCCCGATTCGGTCAGCGCCACGATGGCCTTGGCGCCCAGGTGGTGCGCCGTGAACAGCGCGCCCATGGCGATCGACTGGTCGATGCGGCTGTAGGTCTTGCCGCTGAAGTCGGCGTCGAGCGTCTTGTCTTCGGCGGCCTCGGCGGCTTCGCAGATGCGGCTCATTTCCTGGACGGTCTCGAGCGGGTAGCGGCCCGAGGCGGTTTCGGCGGAGAGCATCACGGCGTCGGTGCCGTCGAGCACGGCGTTGGCCACGTCGCTCACCTCGGCGCGGGTGGGCACGGGGTTGGTGATCATCGACTCCATCATCTGGGTCGCGGTGATGACCACCTTGTCCATGTCGCGCGCCATGCGGATCATCTTCTTCTGCAGCGCCGGCACGGCGGCGTTGCCCACTTCCACGGCCAGGTCGCCGCGGGCGACCATGATGCCGTCGCTGGCGCGCAGGATTTCTTCCAGCTTCGGAATGGCTTCGGCGCGCTCGATCTTGGCGATCATGCCGGGCTTGTGGCCGTACTCGGCGGCCGCCACGTTGCACAGCTGGCGCGCCATTTCCATGTCGGTGGCGTTCTTGGGGAAGCTCACGGCCACGTAGTCGGCCTGGAAGCTCATCGCGGTCTTGATGTCTTCCATGTCCTTGGCCGTCAACGCGGGCGCCGTGAGGCCGCCGCCCTGCTTGTTGATGCCCTTGTTGTTCGACAGCTCGCCGCCCAGTTTGACGGTGGTGTGCACCGCCTCGCCCTTGACGCCGTCGACCGTGAGCACGATCAGGCCGTCGTTCAGCAGCAGCTTGTCGCCGGGCTTCACGTCGCGCGGCAGGTCCTTGTAGTCGAGGCCGACGGCATCGACATCACCCAGCTCGGTGCGCGAGGCGTCGAGCACGAACTTGGCGCCCGGCTCCAGCCAGATCTTGCCCTGCGCGAACTTGCCGACGCGAATCTTGGGGCCCTGCAGGTCGGCCATGATGGCCACTTCGCGGCCGGCCTTGCGGGCCGCCTCACGCACCATGGTGGCGCGGTCGATGTGGTCCTGCGCCGTGCCGTGGCTGAAGTTCAGCCGCACCACGCTGACCTTGGCCAGGATCATCTGTTCCAGCAATTCCGGCGTGCTGGAGGCGGGGCCGAGGGTGGCGACGATCTTGGTGGCGTGGCGGGGGATGCGGTCCGAGCTCATGAAGGGGGTCTCCGTTTTGTATTCGCTACTGTATACACTTTGTGTGTCGAACGGAAGTCAGTCGCCACGGGGGATTTCCCTCCCGTGGCCGGACCGCCGCCGGAATCAGCCCGCCGCGCGCTTGGCCAGGATCTCGAAGGCCGGCAGGGTCTTGCCCTCCAGCACCTCGAGGAAGGCACCGCCGCCGGTCGAGATGTAACCGACCTGCTTTTCGATGCCGTACTTGGCGATGGCCGCCAGGGTGTCGCCGCCGCCGGCGATCGAGAAGGCGCTGCTTTCGGCAATGGCTTGCGCGATGGCCTTGGTGCCGCCCGCGAAGGCGTCGAACTCGAACACGCCCACGGGGCCGTTCCAGACGATGGTGCCGGCTTCGCGCAGCTGCGCGGCCAGGATGGCGGCCGTCTTCGGGCCGATGTCCAGGATCAGGTCGTCGTCGGCCACGTCGGTGGCGGCCTTGACGGTGGCGGGCGCGTCGGCCGCGAAGGTCTTGGCCGTGACCACGTCCACCGGGATCGGCACGTCGGCGCCGCGCGCGCGCATGGCGTCGATCACGGCCTTGGCCTGGTCGAGCAGGTCGGGCTCGGCCAGCGACTTGCCGATCGACAGGCCCGCGGCCAGCATGAAGGTGTTGGCGATGCCGCCGCCGACGATCAGCTGGTCGACGTTGGCCGACAGGCTCTTCAGGATGGTGAGCTTGGTGCTGACCTTCGAGCCCGCCACGATGGCGACCAGCGGGCGCTTGGGCTGGGCCAGCGCCTTGGTGATGGCGTCGATCTCGGCCGCCAGCAGCGGACCGGCCGCGGCCACCTTGGCGAACTGCGCGATGCCGTAGGTGGTGGCTTCGGCGCGGTGGGCGGTGCCGAAGGCGTCGTTCACGTAGATGTCGGTGAGCGCGGCCAGCTTGCGGGCCAGCGCTTCGTCGTTCTTCTTCTCGCCCTTGTTGACGCGGCAGTTCTCCAGCAGCACGACCTGGCCGGGCTTCACGTCGACGCCGTCGACCCAGTTGGCCACCAGCGGAACTTCACGGCCGAGCAGCTCGCCCAGGCGCTGGGCGACGGGGGCCAGCGAGTCTTCGGGCTTGAACTCGCCCTCGGTCGGGCGGCCCAGGTGCGAGGTGACCATCACGGCCGCGCCGGCGTCGAGCGCCAGCTGGATGCAGGGCACCGAGGCGCGGATGCGCGTGTCTTCGGTGATGCGGCCGGCATCGTCCTGCGGCACGTTGAGGTCGGCACGGATGAAGACGCGCTGGCCGGCGGCCTTGCCTTGCGCACAGAGGTCGGTGAATCGAATGACGTTCATGGGTCTGAGGATGGTGAAAGACGGGACTGCCCGCATTGTAGTTTTCGCCCTCTGGCGCCCCTGCGCGTCTCTTGCGGGGCGGTGATGCTTTTTCAGCCCTTCGGCTGCGCGGTCGCGAACTGCTCCAGGATGCCGACGAAGCTCGCCGCCGCGGGCGACAGCGAACGCCGCGCCGCGCTGTACACGCAGACCTCGCGGTGGAAGTCGGGCGACTCGAGCCGCACCATCTGCAGCCCGTGCGCGCGCACCAGCGACGCCGAGTAGGTCGGGCACACGGTCAGCCCCAGCCCCGAGGCCACCATGCCCAGCGCGGTGGTCATGTACGACACCTCCTGCGTGCCCGGCCGCATCAAAAAAGCGCGCTCCTCGGCCCCCAGCTCGGGCAGCACGCGCTGGCGGAAGTCGCGCGTGGGCGCGATGAAGGTGTAGGGCCCCAGTTCGTGCCAGCGCACCTTGCGGCGCTTGGCGAAGGCGTGGTCGGGCGGGCAGATCAGCCAGTGGCGGTCGCGGAACAGCGTGCGGCGCTCGATGGCGGCGGCGTCCACCGCCACGTCCTGGCCCACGGCCAGCTCGACGTCGCCGGCCGCCACGCCCAGCAGCAGGTGCTCGGGCAGCGTGTCGGCCAGGCGCACGTCCACGTCGGGGTACGCCTCGCGGTAGGCGGCGATCACGCGCGGCATCAGCGTACAGGCCATGAGTTGCGGCGCTGCGAGCCGCAACAGCCCTTTCTTCTTGTCACGCAGGTCGGTCACGCCCGCGACCGCGCTCGTGAGGTCGCCGAGCAGCCGGTGCACCGACGGCAGAAACTCGCGCCCCGCCTCCGACAGCTGCACGCGGCGCGTGTTGCGGTCGAGCAGCTGCACGCCCATCTCGCGTTCGAGCTCGCGCACCAGCACGCTGAGCGCCGACTGCGTGAGGTGCAGCTGCCCGGCGGCGGTGGTGAAGCTGCCGGTTTCGGCCACGGCGGCGAAGGCGCGCAGCTGGCGCAGGGTGAGGTTCATATATATGGTTATTTCATCAATCGATGAATTAATTTCGATTGCATCATAAGACGTGGCATTGCCCAATCGCGGCCTCAACGGAGACACGACATGCCGACGACCGCCACCCCCACGGCGCCCCCACCCATTCGCGGGCTGCACCACTTCGCCTGGCGCTGCCGCGACAGCGAGGAAACCCGCCACTTCTACGAAGACCTGCTGGGCCTGCCGCTGGCCCACGTCATCAAGAACGACCACGTGCCGAGCACGGGCGAGTACTGCCCCTACGTGCACATCTTTTTCCAGATGCGCGACGGCGCGTACATCGCCTTCTTCGACCTGGGCGACGACACCGCCGCGCTGCCCTCGCCCAACACGCCTTCGTGGGTGAACCACATCGCGCTGCGCGTCGACTCGGTGGCCGACCTGCTGGCCGCCAAGGCGCGGCTCGAAGGCGCGGGCGTCGAGGTGCTGGGCGTGACCGACCACCACATCATCGAGTCGATCTACTTCTTCGACCCCAACGGCATCCGCGTGGAACTCACCACGCCGACCGTGCCGCAAACCGAGATGGACGCGCACGCGCGCCATGCCCATGCCGACCTCGACGCGTGGACCGCGCGCAAGGCGGCGCTTCGCGCAGCGAAAGGCGCATCGCATGTCTGAGCTGCAACTCGCCGTCATCGACGTGAAGCCCGGCGCGGCCATGGACAGCCAGTCGGGCCTGCAGCTGCTGCGCCCGCGCATCTACGGCGCCTTTCGCGCGCCGCCGGGGCCGAAGAAGATCGCGGCCATCGTGATGCACCCGACCAGCAACTTCATGGGCCACTACCTGATCGGCCCGCTGGCCGAGCGCGGCATCTGCTGCATGGGCCTGAACTCGCGCTTCGTCGGCAACGACACGGTGCTGCTGATGGAGCGTGCGATCCAGGACCTGGGCGCCGGCGTGCAGTACCTGCGCGCGGCCGGCTACGAGAAGGTGTTCCTGGTCGGCAACTCGGGCGGCGCCGCGCTCTCGGCCTTCTACCAGGCGCAGGCCGAGCAGCTCACGGCCACGCACCTGCCCGACGGCGACCCGACGCACCTGCACGCCAGCGACCTGCCCCCGGTGGACGGCCTCGCGCTGTGCGCCGCGCACCTGGGCCGCACGCGGCTCATGCGCGACTGGATCGACCCCTCGGTCACCGACGAGCACGACCCCCTCTCGGTCGACCCCGCGCTCGACATGTACGACCCGCGCCACCGCGTGCCCTACGAGGCCGACTTTCTCGCGCGCTTCAGCGCGGCGCAGAAGGCGCGGATGGACCGCATCGAGCAGTGGTGCCTCGAGCGCCTCGCGCTGCTGCGCGGCACCCCCGGCGCGCCGCGCGACCAGACCTTCGTCGTCTACCGCACGCATGCCGATCCGCGCTGCGTCGACCTGTCGCTCGATGCGAACGCGCGCCTGCCCGGCAGCGTCTGGGGCGATGCGCGGCAAGTGAACTACTCGGCCAACGCGATGGGCCGCACCACCTCGCTCACCGCGTTCCTCTCGCAGTGGTCGTCGCGCTCACAGGCCGACGGGCCCACCAACCTCGCGCGCACCACGGTGCCCAAGCTGCTGCTGACCTACACCGGCGACCAGTCGACCTTCCCGAGCACGCGCGATGCGTGGATGGCCGCGGGCGGCGCGCGCATCCGCAATGTCGACATCGTCGGCGGCAACCACTACCTGGCGGGCCAGCCGCACCTGATTCCGCAGGCGGCCGATGCCATCGCCGAGTTCGCGCACGCGCTGTAGAAGAGCCATGGAAAACTTTGCATTCGCACCGGCCTACGAGCTGCCGGTCTGGCCCTTCACGCCGCCGCCCGAGTTGGACAGCACGACCGTCGTGCGCCACCCGATCGTGATCGTCGGCGCGGGGCCATCCGGCCTCACGCTGGCCTGCGACCTCGCGCAACGCGGCGTGCGCGCCGTGCTGCTCGACGAAGACGACACCGTGGGCGTGCGCGGCGCCTCGTCGCGCGGCATCTGCTACGCGCAGAAGAGCCTGGAGATCTTCGCGCGCCTGGGCATCTGCGAACGCATCGCGGCCAAGGGCGTCACCTGGTCGTTCGGGCGCACCTTCTCGGGCGACGAGGAGGTCTACACCTTCAACCTGCAGGCCACCAGCGTCTCGACGCAGCCGCCCTTCATCAACCTGCAGCAGTTCTACATCGAGTGGTTCCTGGTCGATCGCATTCTCGAACTCGGCGTGACCGACCTGCGCTGGAAGAGCCGCGTGACGCGCGTCGAGCCGCTGGCCGACGGCGTGCGCATCGACATCGAGACGCCCGCCGGCAGCTACACGATCGAGGCCGACCACCTGATCGACGCCACGGGCGCGAACAGCCCGATCCGCACGCAGCTGGGCGTGGCATCGCACGCCTCGCGCAGCACCGACCGCTGGTGCATCAGCGACGTGCGCTTCGAGAAGCCGCTGCCCACCGAGCGCTGGACCTGGGTCGACGCGCCCTTCAACGAAGGCCGCGGCGTGTGGCAGCACCTGATGGCCGACGGCGTGTGGCGCATCGACTACCAGATGCCCGAGGACTGCGACCCGGCCGAGATCAGCCGCCCCGAGGTGGCCGGTGCGCGGCTGCGCGAACAGCTCGGGCCCGACGTGGCGTTCGAGTTCGTGTGGATCGGCCCGTACGGCTACCGCGACCACCTGCTGGAGCGCTTCCGCCACGGCCGCGTGTGCTTCATCGGCGACGCCGCGCACGTGGTGAGCCCCTTCGGCGCGCGCGGCGGCAACACCGGCATCCAGGACGCGGCCAACCTCGGCTGGAAGCTCGCGTTGGTCGCGCAGGGGCAGGCCGGCGACGCGCTGCTCGACAGCTACGACGCCGAGCGCCGCCCGGCCGCGCAGGAGAACCTGACGGTCACGAGCCGTTCCGCGCGCTTTCTTGCGCCGCGCTCGCCGGCCGAGCACACGCTGCGCCGCGCCGTGGTGGCGCTGGCCAAGCGCCACACCTTCGCGCGGGCGCTGGTCAACACGGGCCGCATGTCGGTCGCCAACGACTACCCTGCCGCGCCGCTGTTGCCCGAAGGCGGGCGCACGGTGCAGAACCTGCCGCTGCGCTGGGCCGATGGGCGCCAGACCACGCTGATGCAGCTGCTGGCCGAGGGCACGCAGTGCCTGGGCCTGTGGTTCGCGCCGACGCGCGCGCAGGCCCAGGCCGCGAGCGATGCGACGGCCGCACTGCCGCTGCACCTGCTGGCCGTGGGCGGCGACAGCAGCCTGCCGACCCTGCAGGTCGACGAGACGCTGGCACGCCACCTCGGCATCGATCCCAGCGCGGGCGGCTTCGTGCTCGTGCGCCCCGATGCCTACCGCGCCGCGCTCCTTGCGCAGGCCACTCCCGACACGATCGCCGCCGCCGTCCGCACGGCGCTCGCACTCCCCGCTTCGTCCCCATGATCACCGAGCCCCGCATCCCCGACCCCGACGGCTTCTACGCCGCCCTGCTGGCCGCGCACGAAGGCCGCACCGAGGCGCAGAGCGCCGGCCTCAACGCCCGCCTCGTGCTGCTGCTGGCCAACCAGTGCGCCGACCAAGCCGTGCTGCTCGCCTGCATCCGCGCGGCGGCCGAGGCCGACGACGACATCCCCCCGACCACGACAACACCTCCATGACCGCCACCGTCTCTTTCGCTTCCGCCTCCGACACCCGCGAGCAGAAGCCCCGTCTGCAGGAACTCGCGCCGGGCGCCTACGGCTACATCAGCGACTTCGATCCCAACTGCGGCTTCGTCGTCGGCGAGGAGCAGGTGGTGCTGATCGACACCCGCCCCACGCCGCGCATGGCGCGCGACTTCCTCGCGGCGATCCGCAGCGTGACCGACAAGCCGATCCGCACCATCGTGCTCACGCACTACCACGCGGTGCGCGTGATGGGCGCGAGCGCCTTCGACGAGGTGCAGGAGATCGTCGCCAGCAACGGCACGCTCGACTGGATCCGCACGCGCGGCCAGGCCGACTTCGAATCGGAGGTGGGCCGCTTCCCGCGCCTGTTCGCGGGCGTGGAAGAGATTCCGGGCCTGACCTTCCCGACCACGGTCTTCGAGCGCGAGATGACGCTGCCGCTGGGCGACGGCCGCGAACTGCGGCTCATGGCGCTGGGCCGCGGCCATTCGAGCGGCGACACCGTGGCCTGGCTGCCCGACAGCGGCGTGCTGTTTGCGGGCGACGTGGTCGAGAACCACTGCGGCGTGTACGCGGGCGACGCCTACATCGGCGACTGGGCCGGCACGCTCGATGCCGTGCGCGCGCTGCAACCGCGCGTGCTGGTGCCCGGGCGCGGCGCGGTGCTGCAGGGTGAAGCGGCCTGCGCCGAAGCGATCGGGCTCACGAAGGACTTTCTCTCCACGCTGCTCGACAGCGTGCGCGCGGGCATCGCCGCGGGCGAGACGCTCAAGGGCTGCTTCGCGCGCGCCGAGGCGGCCATGACGCCGCGCTTCGGCGGCTGGCCGGTGTTCCAGCACGTGCTGCCCTTCGACGTCTCGCGCGCCTACGACGAGCTGCGCGGCATCGAGCACCCCGTCGTGTGGACCGCCGAGCGCGACCGCGAGCTCTGGCAGATCCTGCGCGGCACCTGAGCCGCCCTCTTTTTCAACAAAGCAACCGGAGACAACAAACGATGAAGCGCTTCCTTCCCCTGCTGGCCGCGACCCTCGCGCTCGCCGCCGCACCCTTCGCGTCGGCGCAGCCTGCGGCCTACCCCAGCCAGCCCGTGAAATGGATCGTGCCCTACGTGGCCGGCGGCGGCACCGACAACCTCGCGCGCTCGCTGGCCGAGGCCATGCAGCCGTCGCTGGGCCAGCCGCTGATCATCGACAACCGTCCCGGCGCGTCGACCAACATCGGCGTGTCGGTGATGATGCAGGCCAAGCCCGACGGCTACACGATCATGCAGGCCGAGAACGCGGCGCTGCTGTTCAACGAGCACATGTTCGCCAAGCTGCCCTACAAGCCGGCGACCGACTTCACCTACATCGGCACCATCGGGCGCTTCCCGGTGGCGCTGGTCGTGCACCCCGACTTCCCCGCAAAGAACGTGGCCGAGTTCGTGCGCTACGTGAAGGCCAACCCCGACAAGGTGAGCTACGCCTCGCCCGGCAACGGCTCGCCGCACCACATGGCGATGGAGCTGTTCAAGCAGAAGGCGGGCCTGACGATCACGCACGTGCCGTACAAGGGCGCCGCGCCCGCCATGACCGACGTGATGGGCGGCCAGGTGCCGACGATGATGCTCGACCTGGCCTCGGGCCTGCCGATCATCAAGTCGGGCAAGGTGCGCGTGCTGGCCATCGCACTGCCGCAGCGCGCCAGTGCATTGCCCGAGGTGCCGACCTTCGTCGAAGCCGGCTTCAGCGACGTCAACGCCTACGCCTTCCACGGCCTGATCGGCCCGGCCGGCATGCCGCCCGAGGCCGTGGCGCGCATCAACACCGAGCTGCACAAGGCGATGAAGGCACCGAAGGTGGTGAAGCTGTTTGCGGAGTTCGGCTTCGAGGCGCTGCCCGGCACGCCGCAGGACTTCTACAAGCTCTCGCGCGCAGAAAGCGAGCGCTGGGGCAACATCATCAAGACCGCCGGCGTGAAGCTCGACTAGTCTGAGCCGATCACCAGCCCAGGCCCAGGTGCAGGGGCAGGTAGACGGCCATGCCGGCCAGCATCGTGCCGAGCACGCCGCGCCGCCAGAAGTAATAAGCACCGCCGACGACCGCCGCATAAAGGCGGGCGTCGTGCAGCGTGGTGATCAGGTGGCCCTGCGTCATCACGATTTCGGGCGCGATCACGCCGGCCAGCGCGGCGGCCGGCGCGTAGTGCAGCGCGCGGTGCGCCCACTCGGGCAGGCCCCAAGGGCGGTCGAGGATGAAGAAGAAGCAGCGCGTGAGCACAGTGACGCCGGCGAGGCCCGCGATCACGGCCAGGGTCCACCAGTCGGTGCCGCCGCCGCTCACTTGTCGTCCTCCGCGTCGGGGTCGAGCCCGAACTGCTTTTCGAGCCAGAAGCACAGCAGCACCGCCACGCCGATCGCGACCACGATGTTGAGCTTGAGCGGCAGCGCGTAAGCCGCGACCGCCGTGGCGCCCGCGATGAGCGCGGCCAGCACGCGCAGCCGCGTCGTCGCCATCGAGCAGACGATGGCCACCAGGCTCAGCACGCCGGCAAAGCCCAGGCCCCAGGTCTGCGGAATGAGGTTGGCCAGCGCGATGCCCAGCAGGCTCATGCCCATCCACGCGCACCAGGTCACGAAGTAGTTGCCGGTGAGGTAGGCCTCTTGCGCCAGCCGCTCGGCGGGCGTGGTCGGCGGGGCCGTGTACTGCTTCGTGAAGAGCGCGTAGCTCAGGTCGGCCGTCAGGTAGCCGTGCAGCAGGCGACGCCAGCGCGGCATGTGCATGAGGTAGGGCCGCAGGTGCAGGCTGAACACCACGAAGCGCAGGTTGACGCAGAAGCCCGTCGCCAGGATCACCCAGGCCGGCGCGCCCGCGGCCAGCAGCGGGATGGCGGCCAGCTGCGAGCTGCCGGCGTAGACGAACAGGGTCATCGCCACGGCCTCGATCACGCTCATGTCCGACTTGACCATGGCCACGCCGGTCATCAGGCCCCAGGCGCCGATGCCGAGCGCGGCCGAAGCCATGTCGCGCATGCCGGCGCGGAACTCGGGCTGGCGGCGCAGCGTGGGCGAGAGGAACATCAGCCGAAGACCTGGCCGGGCTTCAGGTCGAAGCCGCGCAGGAAATCGGCCGCGGGCAGGCGCTTGCCGCCCGGGCGTTGCAGTTCGGTGAGCACCACGGTGGCGTCCGACGCCGCCACGGCGACGCCGGTGGCGTCGGCCGAGACGACGGTGCCGGGCGCCGCGCCCGGGGTGCCGGGCGCCACGTGCGCGGCCCAGAGCTTGACGGTCTCGCCGCCGAGCGGGCTGTTGGCGCCGGGGAACGGATCGAAGGCCAGCACGCGGCGCACGATGGCAGCGGCCGGCTGCGTCCAGTCGATCAGCGCTTCGTGCTTCTCGACCTTGTGGGCGTAGGTGATGCCTTCGGTGGGCTGCGGCGTACGGGTGAGTTGCCCGATCTGCGCCAGCGCCTCGACCACCATGCGCCCGCCGAGCGCGGCCAGCCGGTCGTGCAGGCGGGCGGTGTTCTCGCCGGGCGCGATGTCGAGCGCCTCGCGCAGCAGCATGTCGCCGGTGTCCAGGCCCGCGTCCATCTGCATGATGGTGATGCCGGTCTGTGCGTCGCCGGCCTCGATGGCGCGGTGGATCGGCGCCGCGCCGCGCCAGCGCGGCAGCAGGCTGGCGTGGATGTTGAGGCAGCCGTGCGCCGGCAGGTCGAGCACCCACTGCGGCAGGATCAGCCCGTAGGCCGCGACCACCATCACGTCGGGCTGCCACGCCAGCAGCGTGTCGCGCGCGGCCGTGGCCTCGTCGGGGTACTTGCCGTCGAGCCGCAGGCTGCGCGGCTGCGCCACGGGCCAGTTGTGGGCCACGGCGCACTGCTTGACGGGTGAGGCCTGCAGCTTCATGCCGCGGCCGGCGGGCCGGTCGGGCTGGCTCATCACGCCGACGATGTCATGGCCGGCGGCGGCAATGGCCTCCAGGGCGACGCGCGCGAACTCGGGCGTGCCCGCAAAAACGACTTTCAACGCGCTCAATCCCGGTTCCGTTCGAATTCGAGGTCATCCCCCGTGTGATACCGGCGCACCACGCCGGTGGGGTCGATGTAGATATAGAGCATGCGGCGCTCGTTGACGGCCTTGTAGCGCCAGGTCCAGACGGCGCCGTCGAAGGAGCTGACGCGGCTGATTTCGTAGGGCTTGCCGTAGAAGGCCAGCACCTCGTTCTGGCGCCAGCGGTCGACCTGGATGTCGTGGCTAAAGCGCGCCTCGGTCAGCACCTGGGTCACCGAGACGACCTTGCCGGACGCGTCGAGGTCGATGTCGACCACCTCGAAGCCCGCGGGCATGCGCGAGTACTGCAACCGCTCGCCGCCGCCGTTGAGCGGGTAGCGGCCGGTGGGCGCGCCCAGGCGCTGCAGGGTCTCGGCGGCGGAGGTGCCGGGCTGGATGCGCGTGGGTTCGCTGACGCAACCCGCCAGGAACAACAGTCCGGCGGCGGTCAGCGAGGACCACGCAGCCCGGCGGCAATTCATGCCCGTGCTTCTTTCATGTCCTCGCGCTGTTGCTTGAGGAGCTTGCTCTTGATGCGGTTGCGCTTGAGTGGCGACAGGTATTCGACGAACACCTTGCCCAGGAGGTGGTCGAGCTCGTGCTGGATGCACACAGCCAGCAGGCCGTCGGCCTCGAGGGTGTGGCTGTTGCCGTCGGCGTCGAGCGCCTGGACCTTCACCGAGGTGGAGCGCATCACGCCGTCGTAGATGCCGGGCACCGAGAGGCAGCCCTCTTCGTTGAGCACCTTCTCGTCGCTGGCCCAGGTGATTTCCGGGTTGATGAGCACGATCGGCTCGTTGCGCTCTTCGGAGACGTCGATCACGACCACGCGCTCGTGCACGTCGATCTGGGTCGCGGCCAGGCCGATGCCGCTCGCGTCGTACATGGTTTCCAGCATGTCGGCGACCAGGGTCTTGATGCGCGCGTCCACGCCCTGCACCGGTTTGGCCACCGTATGCAGGCGCTTGTCGGGGTAACTCAGAATGATTCGTTTGGCCATGAAATCGGGGGGAAGTTGTGGCTATTTTCGCCAATTCCGCGACGCGTCGCGGCGCATTGGCGCGAAAACGTTGCCCTTGCAAGGGCTTCGGGCGCAGAATTCGTAGCAAATTGTGAGATTCGTATGCGCCACGATACTTCGTGCGCTCACCCATCCAGACATGACACAGCCCAGCTCCACCGAACACCAGCGCCCGACCTTCTTTGCCTTCTGGACGGCCGCCCTGGCGGTGGCCGGCAGTTGCGGCGCCACGGCGGCCTGGGCGCAGACGACCTACCCGGTCACGCCCCAGCAGCGCGCCACCGCCCAGCAGACCGCCCAGGCCGGCGTGCCGCTGAGCGAGCTGTCGCCGAAGGCGCCCGACGAGTACACCGTCAAGCCCGGTGACACGCTCTGGGCCATTTCGCGCCTGTACCTGCTGCGCCCCTGGCGCTGGCCGGAGCTGTGGGGCATGAACATCAACGAGATCCAGGACCCGCACCGCATCTACCCGGGTCAGGTGCTGTACCTGGACAAGAGCGGCGGCCGCGCCCGCCTGACCACCCGCCGCAGCGTGGGCGGCGTCGACGGCGGCACCATCAAGCTGTCGCCGCGCACGCGCTTCGACTCGCTCGCCGGCATGGCCCTGCCCACGCTCAACCCGAGCCTGATCGAGCCCTTCCTCAGCGAACCCATCGTGGTCGACGCCAACACGCTCGACGCCGCGCCGCGCATCGTGGCCGGCAACGACAGCCGCGTGCTGCTGTCGCGCGGCGACCGCGCCTATGCGCGCGGCAATGCCGAATCGCCGCTGGTCGAGAAGCCGGGCCCGGTGCAGCACTACCGCATCTTCCGCAGCGCCACGCCGCTGAAAGACCCCGGCACCGGCGAAATCCTCGGCTACGAGGCGCAGTACCTGGGCAAGGCGCAGCTGCAGCGCGGCGAATCGACCACCATCGAGACGACCGGCGACAAGGACGTCATCACGGTCGTGCCGGCCAGCATCGACATCATTGCGTCGCGCGAGGAAATGCGCGCCGGCGACCGCCTGCTGCCCGAGCCGCCGCGCCAGCTGCTGAGCTATGCGCCGCGCGCGCCTTCCACCCAGGTGGACGGCCGCATCGTGTCGGTCTACGGCAACGCGGTGCAGTACGCCGCGCAGAACCAGGTCGTGGCCATCAACAAGGGCACGCGCGACGGCATCGACAACGGCCACGTGCTGGCCATTCTGAAGAACGGCGAGACCATCCTCGACCGCACCGGCGCCCGCAAGGAAACCATCAAGCTGCCGAACGAACGCATCGGCCTGCTGATGGTGTTCCGCACCTTCGAGAAAGTCTCGTACGCATTGGTGCTCGAAATCAACGACACTCCCCGCGCCGGCGACTTCCTCGTCAATCCCTGACACGCGCCTGAGGCTTTTTTCTCGCACACTCGTTTGGAACGCGCAGAACTCGCAGGCTGGCTGCGACTTTCACTGACACCAGGCGTCGGCGACGGTGCCGCACGCCGCCTGCTCGCGGCCTTCGGGCTGCCTGACGCGATCTTCGCGCAGCCCGAGGCGACGCTGGGCGAAGTCGTCAGCGCCGCCCAGGCCGCCGCGCTGAAGCAGCCGCCCTCCGGCCTGCAGGCGCAGGTCGACCAGACCTGGCAATGGCTGCACCCCGCGGACGACAACACCGGCGGCGCCATCACGCGCCGCGTCGTGACGCTCGGCGACGCCGGCTACCCCAGTTCGCTGCTCGAGATGGTCGACCCGCCGCTGATGCTCTACGTGCTCGGCGCCGCCGCCTTCGACCTTACGCAACTCGGCCGCAGCCTCGCCGTGGTCGGCAGCCGCAACCCGACGCCGCAGGGCGCCAGCCATGCGCGCGCCTTCGCGCGGGCGCTGGGCGAAGCGGGCCTGCCCGTGGTCTCGGGACTGGCGCTCGGTATCGACGGTGCGGCGCACCTGGGCGCACTCGACGCGGCCGGCGACGCCCCGGTGCTCGCCACGGTGGCCGTGGTCGGCACCGGCCTGGACCGCGTGTACCCCGCACGGCACCGCGACCTGGCGCACCGCATCACGCTGCAGGGGCTGATCGTGAGCGAGCTGCCGCTGGGCACGCCGCCGCTCACGCAGAACTTTCCCAAGCGCAACCGACTCATCGCAGGCCTGGCGCGCGGCACGCTGGTGGTCGAGGCGGCGCTGGCGTCGGGCTCGCTCATCACCGCGCGGCTCACGTCGGAGCAGGGCAAGGAAGTGTTCGCGATCCCCGGTTCGATCCACTCGCCGCAATCGCGCGGTTGCCACGCGCTGATCCGCCAGGGCGCGAAGCTGGTCGAGTCGGTGAACGACATCCTCGAAGAGCTGCCGCCGCTCGCGCCGGCCGCTCGCACGGTCGCCAGCGACACGCCTTCACCGGCCCCGGAACATCCGCTGCTCGACGCCCTCGGCTTCGACCCCGTGAGCCTCGATGCGTTGAGCGCACGCACCGGCTGGAGCGCGGCCCAGCTGCAGGCGAAGATGCTCGAGCTTGAACTCGACGGGCATGTCTCGCGTTTGCCCGGCGGTCTGTTTCAAAGAGCCGCCGTCGGCTGACGCCCAGTCTGCATCCGCTTTTTCGTGGAACACCGCGGAACCGGCTTTGCCGGGCCGCTGGTGTTGCCCCCGGTAGGGGGCTGGCGCAGCGACACGAAGTGCGCGAAGACTGGGGGCGAGCAACGGTTTCCTAGGCTATATTGGGCCCATGTTCGAAGTGCTCGTGTTTGTGTATGAAAACTACTGGCGCGGCGATGCCTGCCCCGAACCCGAACAGCTGGGCCGCAAGCTCAGTGCGCACGGTTTCGAGGCGGAAGAAATTCGCGACGCCCTGCAGTGGCTCGATGGCCTGAGCCTTGCCACGCAAGGCCTGCAGTTTGAACACCAGGCCAGTGAAGGCGATGACGACAACGCCATCACCACTGCCCGCGTCACGCTGGGCGGCGCGCCCGATGCGGCGCTGCCCCAGTCGAGCCAGTCGATGCGCGTGTACTCGCCGTCGGAGCAGGAACACCTCGGCGCCGAGTGCCTCGGCTTCATCCGTTTTCTCGAACTCTCGAACGTGCTGCCCTGTGGCCTGCGCGAGATCGTCGTCGAGCGCGCGATGGCCGCACCGGGCGACCCGGTGGCGCTGGACGAACTCAAGATCATCGTGCTGATGGTGCACTGGAGCACCGGCATCGAGCCCGATGCCCTCGTGCTCGACGAACTCTGCGAAAGCCGCGAAGGCCGTACGGCACACTGAGCTCGCCTCCGAGCTGCGCGCACTTCCCCACAGACGAGAACCGCCGCGCGGCTGACTAGTTCAGCAGCCGCTCAGGATTCGCATCGAGCTTCGCCAGCGCCTCGCGCGTCGCGCGCGCGGTGAGCGTCTCTTCCTCGGCCGGCACCAGCAGGCCGGCCTGCAGGTACATCGCGAGGCGCCCGGCCTGGATGAGGAAGCTGCGGCCGTCGGCCGAGGCGAACAGGTGCAGTCGCTTGCGGTCGCTGCGCCAGACGAACTGGACCTGGGTGACGCGGTCGTTGTGGTCCAGCATGAACCAGTTGCCGACCTGCAGCTCGTGGGTCCACGCGAGCATGTCTTCCGCGACCTTGACACCGGCGGTGTCGGAAATGACCTCGATGGCCGTGGCGTCCACGCCGAGCAGCAGCTCGATGCTCTGCGCGTCCAGCGGCAGGCTGGAGGCGCTGCCGTCGTCGCTCACGAAGTCTTCCAGGTGCGCCAGCCGCTCGGCCATGGCCTCGATCTTGGCCTGGGGAATGGCCTCGGTCTTCGACATGAAGGCGTCGGTGAGCGTGGCGCCGATGGTCTTGATGTGGCCCTCTTGCGGCTCGCCGACGATGCCCAGCAGGTCCATGCCCTGACGCAGGCGCTGCAGCAGCTGCGGCAGGTCTTGAATGACGCGGGCGCGGTCGGCGCGGTTGGGCTTGGCGCTCGCGGCCCAGACCAGCTCGGAGGCCACGCGCTTGAGCATCACGGTGTGCTCGCCCTGTGCGCCGTAGCGCAGCGCGGCGATGGCCAGCACCTCGGCCCAGACCTTGAACAGGAACTCGCGGATCTCGTCACGCACCGGCATGTCGTTGAGCATCTTGCGCAACTCGATGGTGTACTGGATCGCCATCGTCTCCTTCTGCTCGACCTGCTGCGCCACGCTCATGACGCGCTGCGTGGCGTCGCTCTGCGTGAGGTAGCGGCTGAGGAAGGCGACGAACTCGTCGAACACGAGCTTGAACACGCGCTGGCCGGTCTCGGGGTACTGCTCGATCACCTGCACCACGCGCTTGATCTCGTTCTCGAGCGCGCTGCCGGTGATGGCAGCGGCGTCGAAGCCCATCACGCAGGAGCCCATGCGGTCGATCAGCATGCGCGCGGGGTGCTGCAAGGTGCCGAAGAACTCGGGCTCGGCGATGGCCACGCGCAGCACGGGCATCTGCAGCCGCGCGAACCACACGCGGGCGGAGAACGGAATGCGCTCTTCCGCGAGGATGGCCTGGAACATCAGCGCCACGATCTCGACCGTGGCCTTGTCGGCCGTGGTGGGGGCGCGCTTCTTGAGCTCGGCCGTGCGGCGGCGCAGGTCGACCGCGGTCTGCTGGATCAACGTGGCCTGCTCGCCGCCGCCGTCCATGTACTGCGTGGCCGCCATGCGGTAGGCGACCTCGGCATCGGCGATGGCGCCGGCAAAAGTTCTGGAAAACACGCGGGGCGCGGCCACGCCGCCGCCGGTGCCAGTCACCCCGCCCGGTTGCGAGGCACCGGTCTCGCCGCCGATGCGCGCGGCGACAAAACGCTTGAGGCTCAGCAGCGCGGTCTGCGCGCGCTGCCGTGCGAAGGCGAGCGGCGAACTGCCCATCATCGAGCTGGAGGCCGAACCCGACGACGGCACCGACGCCTGGAAGCCGAAGCCCGGTCGCTGCGGCTGCGATGGCGGCTGGACATGCGGCACCGCCGCACCGGCCGTGCCTTGCCCACCGTGGCCCATCGGCATGTTCGACGTCACCGGCATGCCCATGGACGAGGTGCCGCCACCCGAGTCGCCCGTGCGGCGCACGAAACTCTTGAGGTCGATCTCCTGCATCACGCCCTGCGCGATCAGGAAAGCGTTGGCGCTTTCGTAGGCCTTCACGATCACGTCGGCCAGCGCCTGCTGCACCGTGCCTTGCACGCGGCCCCAGGCCTCGCGGCTCAGGCCGGCGGCCAGCCACTGGTCCACCAGCAGCTGGGCCAGCGTCTCGGGTTTCAGCACGTCCCGGGCGTCGAGCTCGTGCGTGCCTTCGAGGTGCTGGATGCGCAGGCGCAGGTCGCTGAGTTCGAAGCTGGCCTTGTCGTGGATGGTCTGTGCGAGGCGCGAGGCGAGGATGTTGCTCTCGACCACCTCGTCGCCGATGAGTTCCAGCCGCAGCGCCGCGGGGGCCGACGAGGTGGCACCCGTCGGGCTCGCGCCCAGCGCCTTGCGCCAGCCGGTCTGCGCCAGCGACACCCACTGCGAGGCGTGGCCCTGGAACGCCACGAGGTCGTCGCGGCTTTCCTGCATGGTGCGCGCGCTGCCGACATCGGACGCCACCGCGGTCAGCCGGTCGCGGATGGCCTGGGCCAGTGGAGCGATCGCACCTTCCGTGGCCGCCACGAAACGCTCACGCGCCTCGCGTGCGAGCTGCAGGGAAGAAGCGGACCGCGCAGTGCTCATTGATGGATCGGAAAGGCCGGAGAGAACGGTTCATCGACGACAGCCCCGAGCTTGCATCGGGATGCGCCACCGCACAAGTGCGGGTGACGCGAAGCTGGCGCCGAAGTATCCCTCAGACCACGGCGCCAGCGTTCGGGTCGTCGCCGCCCGGATCGCCGTCGCGCTTGACCGGCGGGCCCTTGATCAGGTCTTCACGCTTCACGCCCAGCCACATCGCGATCGCGGCAGCCACGAAACACGACGAATAAATGCCGAAGCAGATGCCGATGGTCAGTGCCAGCGCGAAGTAGTGCAGCGTCGGGCCGCCGAAGAAGAACATCGACAGCACCACGAGCTGCGTGGAGCCGTGGGTGATGATCGTGCGGCTGATGGTCGAGGTGATCGCGTTGTCGATCACTTCGGTGGTCGTCATCTTGCGGTAACGCCGGAAGTTCTCGCGCACGCGGTCGAAGATCACGACCGACTCGTTCACCGAGTAGCCCAGCACCGCCAGCACCGCCGCCAGCACCGCCAGCGAGAACTCCCACTGGAAGAAGGCGAAGAAGCCCAGGATGATCACCACGTCGTGCAGGTTGGCCAGCACGGTGGACAGCGCGAACTTCCACTCGAAGCGGAACGCCAGGTAGATCATGATGCCGATCACCACCATGGCCAGCGCCTTGATGCCGTTGGTGGTCAGCTCCTCGCCGACCTGCGGCCCGACGACCTCGATGCCGCGCTGCGTGGCCGACGGGTCGACCGACTTCAGCGCCTGCATGACCTGCGCGCTCTGCTGGTCGGAGCTCATGCCCTTCTGGGTGGGCAGGCGGATCTGCACGTCGCGCGAGGTGCCGTAGTTCTGCACCTGCACTTCGGGATAGCCGAGCTTGGTGACGGCCTCGCGCACCTTGCCGATGTCGGCCGATTGCTCGTAGGCCACTTCCATCACCGTGCCGCCGGTGAACTCCACCGACAGGTGCAGTCCGCGGTGGAACAGGAAGAACAGCGCCAGCGCAAAGGTGGCGAAGGAAATGATGTTCAGCACCAGGGCATGGCGCATGAACGGGATGGTCTTGTGGATGCGGAAGAATTCCATGGCGATGGTCCTCGGCCGTTACTTGGTTTCGACCACGGCCGCGCCGTCGGTCTTTGGCCGCCAGACGGTGCCGATCGACACAGACTTGAGCTTCTTCTTCTGGCCGTACCAGAAGTTCACGAGGCCGCGCGAGAAGAACACGGCGGAGAACATCGAGGTGACGATGCCGATGCAGTGCACCACCGCAAAGCCGCGCACCGGGCCCGAGCCGAAGGCCAGCAGCGCGATGCCCGCGATCAGCGTGGTCACGTTGGAGTCGAGAATCGTGCCCCAGGCGCGGTCGTAGCCCGCGTGGATGGCGGCCTGCGGCGAGGCGCCGTTGCGCAACTCTTCGCGCACACGCTCGTTGATCAGCACGTTGGAGTCGATGGCCACGCCGATGGCCAGCGCCATGGCCGCGATGCCGGGCAGCGTGAGCGTGGCCTGCAGCATCGACAGGATGGCGACCAGCAACATCAGGTTCACGGCCAGCGCGATCGACGAGAACAGGCCGAACAGCGCGTAGTAGGCACACATGAAGACCATGATGGCCAGGAAGCCGTACATCACGCTCTTGAAGCCTTTTTCGATGTTGTCGGCGCCGAGCGTCGGGCCGATGGTGCGCTCCTGGATGATCTCCATGGGTGCGGCCAGCGAGCCGGCGCGCAGCAGCAGGGCCAGGTCGCTGGCCTCGGCCACCGTCATCGAGCCCGAGACCTGGAAGCGGTTGCCCAGCTCGCCGTTGATCGACGGGGCCGTGAGCACTTCGCCCTTGCCCTTTTCGAAGATCAGCATGGCCATGCGCTTCTTGTAGTTCTCGCGGCTGACGTCGCGCATGATGCGGCCGCCCTTGGCGTCCATGGTCAGGTCGACCTTGGGCTGGTTGCTCTGCTGGTCGAAGCCGGGCTGGGCATCGGTGAGGTTTTCGCCGGTGACGAGCACCTGCTTCTTCACGATCACCGGTCGGCCACCGCGGTCGAGGAATTTCTCGGAGCCGAAGGGCACGGGCGCGCCGCTCAGTTCGGCCGCACGGCCTTCGGCGCTTTCGTCCACCATGCGCATTTCGAGCGTGGCGGTGCGGCCCAGGATTTCCTTGGCCTTGGCCGTGTCCTGCACGCCGGGCAGCTGCACGACGATGCGGTCCAGGCCCTGCTGCTGGATCACCGGCTCGGCCACGCCGAGTTCGTTGATCCGGTTGTGCAGGGTCGTGATGTTCTGCTTGAGCGCGGCGTCCTGCAGGCGGCGGGCCGCCTCGGGCTTGATGGTGGCGGTCAGGCGCCAGTTGGTGCCGTCTTGCGTGTCGGTGGTGCTGAGGTCGGGGAACTGGTCCACGATCAGGCGCTTGGCGGTCTCGAGCGAAGCCGCGTCGCGGAAGGTCACCTCGACGGTCTGGCCGTTGCGGCTGACCTGGGTGCCGCGGATGTTCTTGTCGCGGAAGGTGGTGCGCAGGTCGCTCGCGAACGATTCGGCCTTCTTGTCGATGGCGCCCTTCATGTCGACCTGCAGCAGGAAGTCGACGCCGCCGCGCAAGTCGAGGCCCAGGTACATCGGGTACGCATGCAGCGCCGTGAGCCACTTGGGCGAGCGCGACAGCAGGTTCAGCGCCACCGTGTAGGGCGGGTCGCTGGCGTCGGGCACCAGGGCGCGCTGCACGACGTCGCGCGCCTTGAGCTGGTCGTCGGTGGTGGTGAAGCGGGCGCGCAGGGAGCCGGCGTCCAGCGTCACCAGGTCGGGCGTCAGGCCGGCGGTCTTCAGCGCCTCCTCGACCCGGGCCTGGGTGGCGGCGTCGACCTTGACGGTCGTCTTGGCCGCGGACACCTGCACCGCGGGTGCCTCGCCGAAGAAATTGGGCAGGGCGTAGATGAGCCCCACGAGTAGCACGATCACGACGATCGTGTACTTCCAGACCGGGTAACGGTTCATGAGAAGGCGCTTTTCACAAGCGTTACAGAAATGGAACACGGCGTGACTTGGGGCCCTGCGCCGTGAAGCGCAAGGTTCAGCTCACGCTTTTATTGCTTGACGGCGCCCTTGGGCAGCACCTGGACCACCGCGCTGCGCTGGATCTTGATCTCGATGCCGTTGGCGATCTCGAGACCGAGGTACTGGTCGCTGATGGACGTGATCTTGCCGAGCACGCCGCCGGCCGTGGCGACTTCGTCACCCTTGGCCAGGGCTTCGATCATGGCGCGGGCTTCTTTCTGGCGCTTCATTTGCGGGCGGATCATGACGAAATACAGCACCACGAACATCAGCACCAGCGGCAGCATGCTGCCCAGCGAAGACAACATGTCGCCACCACCGGCGGCTGCGGGCGCGGTTTGAGCGAAAGCAGAGGAAATGAACAAGAGAGTCTCCAGCAGAGGGAAGAGAGAAGAAAAAGACTTCAGATGCGCAGGCCGGGCCCGCGGTTCCGCGCCCACGAGGGATGCGGGCCGCAAGTCAGAGGCTCGGCGGGGGAGGCCGCGCGCAGTCGGGCATTGTATTCGTCGCAGATGGCCGTTTCGCGCCCTTATCCGGCGCGGCCCGGAGGGCTTTCAGCTATCGTTTCAATAGCAAAGAGCGCCGCAAGGGCGCTCTTTGTCAGGGGAAACGGGCCTGGCGGATCAGGCCACTGCGCGCTGCGCCTGGGGGTTGCGCCACTTGCCCATCAGCTCGGTCCAGCGGGTGCGGGCCGCTGCCAGGTTGCGCTCCTTCACGTGGCCGTAGCCGCGGATCTGCTCCGGCAGCGCCGCGATCTCCAGCGCCAGCGCGTGGTTGTCGGCACGCAGGCCCTTGAGCACTTCCTCGATGCTGGCGCGGTACTCGCCGATGAGGGCGCGCTCGGTCTTGCGTTCTTCGGTGCGGCCGAAGACATCGAACGCCGTGCCGCGCAGGCCCTTGAGCTTCGCCAGGAAGCGGAAGCCCGTGAGCATCCAGGGGCCGAACTTCTGCTTTTGCAGCTGGCCCTTGGCGTTCTTCTTGGCCATGAGCGGCGGCGCCAGGTGGTAGTTGAGCTTGTAGTCGCCTTCGAACATGCCCTCGACGCGGTCCAGGAAGGTGCGGTCGGTGTGCAGGCGGGCGACTTCGTACTCGTCCTTGTAGGCCATGAGCTTGAACAGGTAGCGCGCCACCGTTTCGGCCAGGCCCGTGCTCTTGCCGACGGCCGACTCGACCTGCTGCACGCGGCCGACGAAGGCCTTGTATTCCTCGGCGTAGGCGGCGTTCTGGTAGCCGGTCAGGAACTCGGCGCGGCGCGCCACCAGGGCCTCGACCGTCTCGCGCTTCTTGAACTCGATGACCTGGCCCGGGCGCACGCGCTTTTGCAGCTCGTCCGGGCGCACGGCGGCCTGGCGGCCCCACTCGAAGGCGGTCTTGTTGTTCTCGATGGCCACGGCGTTCAGCTCGATGGCGCGCATCAGCGACTCGTGCGCCAGCGGCACCCAGCCCTTTTGCCAGGCGTAGCCCAGGATCATCGGGTTGACGTAGATGGTGTCGCCCATCAGCGCGGTGGCGGCGGCATCGGCGTCGAAGGCGCCCAGGCCGTCGATGCCCACGGCACGCGCAATTTCAGCGGCGCAGGCGTCTTCGGGGTTCTGCCAGTTGGCGTTGCGCACGAAGGCGGCCGTGGGCGCGCTGTGGCTGTTGAGCGCCACGTGCGTGCGCCCTTCACGCATGCGCGCCATGGTCTCGGCGTTGATCGTGACGAGCGGGTCGCAGGCCAGGATCAGGTCGGCCGCCGCGGTGCCCACGCGGGTGGTGCGGATGTCGTCCTGGGTGTCGCCGATGAGCACGTGGCTCCAGGTGGCGCCGCCCTTTTGCGCCAGGCCCGCCGCGTCCTGCGTGACGATGCCCTTGGCCTCGATGTGCGCGGCCATGCCCAGCAGCTGGCCGATGGTGATCACGCCGGTGCCGCCGACGCCGGCCACCACCACGCCCCAGACCTTGCCACCCGCGAGCGACGGAATGGCGGGCTCGGCCAGCAGGCCGAACTCGGCCGGCGTGGCCGCCTTGTTCTTGCCCTTCTTCTTGAGCTGGCCGCCCTCGACGGTCACGAAGCTCGGGCAGAAGCCCTTCAGGCAGCTCATGTCCTTGTTGCAGCTGCTCTGGTTGATGGTGCGCTTGCGGCCGAATTCGGTTTCCAGCGGCTCCACGGAGAGGCAGTTGCTCTGCACGCTGCAGTCGCCGCAGCCTTCGCAGACCAACTCGTTGATGACCACGCGCTTGGCCGGATCGACGGCCGTGCCCCGCTTGCGGCGGCGGCGCTTCTCGGTCGCGCAGGTCTGGTCATAGATGATGGCCGTGGTGCCGGCCATGGCGCGGAACTCGCGCTGGATGTCGTCGAGCAGGTCGCGGTGCTTCACCTGCACGTGGTCGCCGGGGACGTTCACGCCCTCGTACTTCTCGGGCTCGTCGGTGACGATGACGACCTTCTTCGTGCCCTCGGCATGCAGGCTTTCTGCAATCTGCAGCACCGAGTGGCCCTCGGGGCGCTCGCCCACGGTCTGGCCGCCGGTCATGGCAACCGCGTCGTTGTAGAGGATCTTGTAGGTGATGTTCACGCCCGCCGCGATGCTCTGGCGGATGGCGAGCAGGCCGCTGTGGAAGTACGTGCCGTCGCCCAGGTTGGCGAAGATGTGCTGGTCGGTCGTGAAGGGCTGCTGGCCGACCCATGGCACGCCCTCGCCGCCCATCTGCGTGAAGCCGATGGTGGAGCGGTCCATCCAGGTCGCCATGAAGTGGCAGCCGATGCCGCCCATCGCGCGCGAACCTTCGGGCACGACGGTGCTGGTGTTGTGCGGGCAGCCCGAGCAGAACCAGGGCTGGCGCGTGGCGTCGGCCACGCTGGTGGACGCCTGCTGCACCACCATCGCGCGCTCCTTGGCCTCAAGGATCGCGAGCTGTGCGTCGATGCGCGCGGCCATGTCGGCGCCGGCGGCGGCCAAGAGGCCGGTCTTCTTCAGGCGCGCGGCGATGGCCTTGGCGATGAGGGCCGGGTTCAGATCGGCGTTGGCGCGCAGCAGCGTGTGCGAGGTCGGGTTGGGCATCGACCATTCGCCGCCGGAGTAGCCGTCGTCCGTGGAGCTGGCGCCTTCGTCGAACTTGCCGACCACGTTGGGGCGCACGTCGGAGCGCCAGTTGTAGAGCTCTTCCTTCAGCTGGTACTCGATGACCTGGCGCTTCTCCTCGACCACCAGAATCTCTTGCAGGCCGGTGGCGAAATCGCGCGTGAGCTGCGCTTCGAGCGGCCACACCACGCCCACCTTGTGCAGGCGGATGCCCAGCTGGCGGCAGGCCGCGTCGTCCAGGCCCAGGTCGATGAGCGCCTGGCGCGTGTCGTTGAAGGCCTTGCCGCTGGCCATGATGCCGAAGCGGTCGTTCGGGCCTTCGATCACGTTGTGGTTCAGGCGGTTGGCGCGGATGTAGGCCAGCGCGGCGTACCACTTGTAGTGCATGAGCCGGGCTTCCTGCTCCAGCGCATGGTCAGGCCAGCGGATGTGCAGGCCGCCGGGCGGCATCTCGAAGTCGGTGGGAATGACGATGTCGACGCGCTCGGGGTCGATCATGGCCGTGGCGCTCGACTCGACGATCTCCTGGATCGTCTTCATGCCCGACCACACGCCCGAGAAGCGGCTCAGCGCGAAGGCGTGGATGCCCAGGTCGAGAATTTCCTGCACGTTGGCCGGGAAGAACACCGGCGTGCCGCAGGCCTTGAAGATGTGGTCGCTCTGGTGTGCGGCCGTGCTGCTCTTGGAGATGTGGTCGTCGCCGGCCACCGCGATCACGCCGCCCCAGGCGGTGGTGCCGGCCATGTTGGCGTGCTTGAAGACGTCGGAGCAGCGGTCCACGCCCGGGCCCTTGCCGTACCAGATGCCGAAGACGCCGTCGAACTTGTTGGTGCCCTGGGGCGAGAAGCCCAGCTGCTGCGTGCCCCACAGCGCCGTGGCCGCGAGCTCTTCGTTCACGCCGGGCTGGAAGACGATGTTCTGTTCCTTGAGGAACTTGCTGGCCTTCCACAGCGCCTGGTCGTAGCCGCCGAGCGGGGAGCCGCGGTAGCCGCTGATGAAGCCGGCGGTGTTCTTGCCGACCTGCTTGTCGCGCAGGCGCTGCAGCATCGGCAGCTTGACCAGGGCCTGCACGCCGCTCATGAAGGCGCGCCCGTAATCGAGGCTGTATTTGTCGTCGAGCGTGACGGTTTCTAGCGCGCGGCGAATGTGCTCGGGCAGCGGGGCGTTCATGTTCTCTGTCTCCGTATTGGCAGGGCTTTGTGGGCCTGGCTGAGGGGTGTGGGTCTGTGCCCGGTAGGGCGCAAGCCCATGGTGACGCAAAGTGTATGCCGGGGTCCGCGACAGGTGTTTGCGTTTTTTGCCTCGGAAAAACGACTTTCAGAAAGAATCTTGCTTAACATCCACCCCTATGGAAAGCATTGACAAGTTCGACCTCGCTATCCTGCAAGAACTGCAGACCGATGGCCGCCTCACGAACGCCGAGCTGGCGCAGCGCGTGGGCCTGTCGGCGGCGCCCTGCTGGCGCCGCGTGCGCGCGCTGGAAGACGCCGGCTTCATCAAGGGCTACCGCGCCGAGATCGACCGCCACAAGATCGGACTGGGCGTGCTCGCTTTCGTGCGCGTGGACACCGAACGCGTCACCCACGAGGCCACGCGCAAACTGGAGGACGCGATCCGCAAGATGCCCGAGGTGGTGGCCTGCCACTACATCAGCGGCACCGGCACCTTCGAGCTGCAGGTGGTGGCGCAGGACCTGAACGGTTTCTCGGCCTTCGCGCGGCAGAACCTCATGAACCTGCCAAACGTGAAAGACCTGCACACCAGCTTCTCGCTGGGCGAGGTGAAGGCCAACAGCGCGCTGCCGCTGGGGCACCTGGCGAAGTAGCCGCCCCAAAAAAGAAAAGGGCCGCCTCCCGCGAAGGAGCCGGCCCGATGGCGATGCGCCTTGGCGGATCAATTAGAAGGTGATGTCCTTCTCGACGTCCTGCAGCTTGCGGCGGGCCAGCGCCAGGTTCGACTTCGCCTTGTCGAGCACGAAGTAGATGAACACGCCTTCCTTCTGCGCCATCGGGCGCAGCAGGTGGTACTGCTTGCCCAGCGTGATGAGGATGTCTTCGATGGTGTCGCTCAGGCCCAGCGCGCGCATCGTCTTGAGCTTGGCGCGCATCACTTCGGTGTTGCCGGCGGCGGCCACTTCGAGGTCCACGCCGGTGCCGGCGGCGCCCAGCATCATGCCGCTGGCGGAATCGACCACGGCAGCGCACAGGGCGCCGTCGGCGGTCAGGAGGGAGTCGAGGCTGGTCTGGATCGAGGCCATGTCAGTAAGTCCTGTGAGTGAAATTCATGCGAATGAAAAAAGAGGGTGGAGACGTCGCATGCCAATCCGTCTCCGCCCGTGAATTCGTGTGGGAGGAGGCCTAGGGCTGCGGCGCCTCGAGCGCCCGCACGCAGGCCGCCGTGCGATACATCGCCTGCGCGAGCACCGCATCGGCGTCGGCGATGACGTTCACCACCAGCGAGGTCTCGCCGCTGTGCACCGGGCTGACGAGCGCAAAGCCGTTGTCGGTCGCGACCGTGATGCAGGTGCAGCGGCCCAGGCCGGCCTCCTGCGACACCACGGCGCCGATGGCGGCGATCGAGCTGGCCATGGCGGCGATGCGCGCGGGCTCGACGTCGCGCCGGGCGACGCTGGCGATCTCGAAACCGTCGGGCGTGGCCACCACCACCGAGGCGACGCCGCTCACCTCGTCGAGCACGCGGCGGGCCTCGACCGCGGCGCGCAGCTTCAGGGCGTGGGGGATCTTCATGGCGCGGCCTCCTCGTCGAGCACTTCGATCTGCATCAGCAGCGTCTCGATCAGCGCGACGACGTCGTCCTTGCGGCGCGGATCGACCGCCAGCAGCGGCAGCACCAGCCCGCGCGCCGCCAGGGCCTGCGCGTAGTCGTCGAGCGTGGGGGTGGGGTGCGACGGCAGGCGGCTCACGCCCACGGCGCAGGGCATGCGCTCGAGCGCGCCGGCGAAGCCGTCCAGGTACTGGGCCAGGTCGGCCATCGGGTCGGGGCGGCTGTTGTCCAGCAGGATCGCCAGGCCCAGCGCGTCGCGCACCAGGATCTTCCACATGAAGTCGAAGCGGCTCTGGCCCGGCGTGCCGTACAGGCGCAGCCGGTCGCCGTTGTCCAGCGTCACCTGGCCGAAGTCGAGCCCCACCGTGGTGGTGGCCTTGGCGACCGAGGTGTCGGCGTTGACGACCTCGGTGGCGATCGGCGTGGTCTCGCTGATGGCCGCGATGGCCGTGGTCTTGCCCACGCCCATCGGGCCCGTGAAGACGAGCTTGAAGTCCCTCATGCCGGTGCCCTGTTCAGGCCAGCCCGAGGCGTCGGCGGATGCGCGAGAGCAGGCCGCGCTTGTGCTGCGCGGCCTCGCCGCCGGCGCTGGCCCCCGAGGGACGCGGCCCGCGGGCTTCCTCCGACCAGGTCAGCGCGCCTTCTTCTTCCAGCAGGCCGAGGAAGGTGCTGCACTCCTGCACGTCGATGCGACCCAGCACGCTGAGGCTTTCGGCCGATTGCGCGCTCTTCGACAAGGCGGCGGCCAGCCGCACGTAGATCGGATGGCGCTGCAGGGTCACCTGCGAGGGCCAGCGGATCAGCGAAGCGCGCGCGCGGATCGAGCGCACCATGGCGCGTGCCGCGTCGCCCGAGGCCCCGCTCGGCGCGACCTGGTTGAGCAGCGCGACCAGCTCTTCCGCGTAGATGGGACGCGCCAGCGTGCGGCGCGCAGGCGCGGCAGCCACGGCCTCGCCGCGCGCCACCATCGGCACCACGAAGCGTGCGGCCGGCGTCTGCCGCTCGGCGGCCGGCGCATCGCCGTCCACCAGCAACAGGTCGCAGGGCTGCGACTCACTGACGGTCCACAACGACCGGAGATTGGAGCTGAGGCGAACGATGATCCTCAGGAGCTCGACCTCGACCTGAGGGAGCCCCATGACGCCCAAAACCAATGGCATACCTTCTTCCCTGAGCAATTGCTTTTAATAGTTCCTCATTGTTATATGTGTTAACTAATTGATGCGTTGTGTATCGAGTCGATGCCCAAATTTGGACGTGCACCGAGAAGTAACGCACACGATGGGAGCGCCGGGCCGGCGTCGCGGCCCTTCGCAAGACCTCTGGGACACTGGGCCCCATGAATCCCGAAGAAGCTGGCCCACGGGCCCTGTCGCACCTGCACACCCTGCGCCTGCTGACCGACGCCGAACACGCACAGGCGCTCGCGCACCCCGACCTGCCGAACGCGCCGCTGCGCACCCCGAGCGAAGCGCTAGGCTGGGCGGCCGCCAAGGGCATCGTCGCGCCGGAGGCGCTGCCCGGCCTGCGCGACCGCGCCGCCCCCGGCGCGCAAGACGAGGCGCACCGCACCGTGGCGAATGCGGTGGCCATGGTCAGCGGCCAGGCGCCGGCCTGGGTGCTGCTCGAGATCAGCCTCATGGCGAACCGCCTGGAAGACGGCGTGACCGAGAGCGCCCTCGATCAGCTGCAGGCGCTGCAGTTGATCGATCCTGCGCAGCACGCACAGGCCCTCAGCCTGCTGCCCGCACAGGAACCCGAATGGGCCGCGCCCGCTTCGCCGGCCGCCACACTGGCCTGGGCCGTGCGCACCGGCGTGCTGACGCCCGCGCAGCTGCAGATGCTTGCCACGCCGATGTCCGCGGTCTCGCCGGAGGGCCGGCAGGTCGTGGCCGATGCGATCACCCGCACGGACCGCAACAGCGGCGGGCGCACGAAGACCGTGCGCACCCGCAGCGTGACGTGGCACTCCACAGGGGCGTCCGCCTCGCCCCGCGCCGGCAAGGTGATCGCGGTCGTGGCCGTGGTGGCCGTCGCGCTCTACCTCCTGTTCGCCCGGTAGGCGGCAGGGGTCCCGATAGCGACCGCCTAAAATGCTCGCCCACCGCTTCCCGCCGGGCGGCAAAGACACAAGGACCCCGAATGAACTCTCTACGCCGTGCCCTGGCCCTCGGCCTCGCTGCCGCCACGCTCGCCTTCGGTGCCCAGGCCCAAGCCCAGAACCGCGAACTCACCGTGGCCTCCAGCGCCACCTACGCGCCCTTTGCCTTCGAGAACAAGGACAAGCAGATCGTCGGCTTCGACATCGACATCATCAATGCCATCGCCAAGCAGCAGGGCCTGAAGATCAAGATCGTCAACACGCCTTTCACCGGCATCTTCGGCGCGCTGAACAACGGCGACGTCGACCTGGTGATCTCGGGCGTCACCATCAACGAGAAGCGCAAGCAGAGCTACGACTTCACGCCGCCGTACTTCGCGGCGCGCCAGCTCATCGCGTTGCCGAAGAACAGCACCGTGGCCTCGCTGAAGGACCTCACGGGCAAGAAGATCGCCGTGGTCAGCGCCTCCACCGCCGACGACATCGCCTCGCGCGAGTTCGGCAAGACCAGCCCCAACATCCGCCGCTTCGAGAGCACGCCGCTCATCATTTCCGAGCTGGCCGGCGGTGGTGTCGATGCCGCCATGGGCGACAACGGCGTGATCGCCTACCGCGTGTCGCAGCACCCCGAGCTGAAGACGCTGGACGACAAGTCCTTCCCCGAAGAAGGCTTCGGCATCGTCGTGAAGAAGGGCGACAAGGCGCTGCTGGACAAGCTCAGCGCCGGCCTGGCGGCCATCCGCGCCGACGGCAGCTACGTGACGATCTACAAGAAGTGGTTCAACAAGGACCCCAACGTGCGCTGAGCCGCACGGCATTTTCCTGAACACGGCCGCCCTCACGCGGCCGTTTCGTTTTTTCGCTGACCGACAGATAGACAGAGAGTTGAGGACGCAAGCATGGAACAACCAGTGCTGCTTTTCGGATGGTTCCGCTGGGACATCCTCGTGGAATACAAGGACCTGTTCTGGCAGGGCGCCTGGATGACGCTGCGCATGACCGTGGTCTGCGTGCTGCTCGGGTCGAGCTGGGGCCTGTGCCTGGCGCTCGCACGGCTGGCGCAGGCGCGCCACGCGCCGTGGACCTGGGTCACGCGTGTGCTGCTGCGCTGGCCGGCCACGGTGTACGTGAGCTTCTTCCGGGGCACGCCGCTGTTCGTGCAGATCCTGCTCATCCACTTCGCGGTGATGCCGGTGTTCATCCACCCGACCTCGGGCATCCTGATCGACGGCGAGCTGGCGCGCACGCTCAAGCAGGAGCACGGCGCCCTCATCTCCGGCGTGGTCGCGCTCACGCTGAACTCGGCGGCCTACATCTCCGAAGTGTTCCGCGCCGGCATCCAGTCGATCTCGCGCGGGCAGTTCGACGCCGGCCGCTCGCTGGGCCTGAGCCCCGCGCAGGTGATGCGCTACGTGGTGCTGCCGCAGGCCTTTCGCCGCATGCTGCCGCCGCTGGGCAACAACGCGATCGCGCTGCTCAAGGACACCTCGCTGGTGTCGGCCATCGGCCTGGCCGAGCTGGCCTACGCCGCGCGCACCGTGGCCGGCGCGTATGCGCGCTACTGGGAGCCGTACCTGGCGATCTCGGTGGTGTACTGGGTGATGACGCTGGTGCTGACCACGCTGCTGCGTCGCCTGGAACACCGTCTCGCCCGCAGCGACAGAGGTTAGGCGCGCCGCCTCGCGCCACAATAGCGCGACATGCCGCCCATATCCCCCGAAGAGACACCCCTCCCGCCGGCCAAGCCGCAGCCCTCGAACCTCGCGGCGCTCGAGCCGCTGAAGCTCCCCGTGTTCCGCATGCTGTGGAGCACCTGGCTCATCGCCAACATCTGCATGTGGATGAACGATGTGGCGGCGGCGTGGATGATGACCTCGCTGACCACCTCGCCGATCTGGGTGGCGCTGGTGCAGTCGGCCTCCACCTTGCCGGTGTTCCTGCTGGGCCTTCCGAGCGGCGCGCTGGCCGACATCCTCGATCGCCGGCGCTGGCTGGTGGCCACGCAGTTCTGGCTGGCCGGCACCGCCGTGGTGCTGTGCGCCGCCATCGCGCTCGACGTGATGACCGCGCCGCTCCTGCTGGCGCTCACCTTCGCCAACGGCATCGGGCTGGCGCTGCGCTGGCCGGTGTTCTCGGCCATCGTGCCCGAGCTGGTGCCGCGCCAACAGCTGCCGGCGGCGCTGGGCCTGAACGGCATCGCCATGAACGCCTCGCGCATCGTCGGCCCGCTCACGGCCGGCATGCTGATCGCGAGCGCGGGCAGCGTCTGGGTGTTTGCGCTCAACGCGGTGCTGTCGGTGGCCTCGGGCTTCGTGGTGCTGCGCTGGCGCCGCGAGCACACGCCCAACCCGCTGGGGCGCGAGAAGCTCATCAGCGCGATGCGCGTGGGCGTGCAGTTCGTGCGCCAGTCGCAGCGCATGCGGGCGGTGCTCACGCGCGTGTCGCTGTTCTTCTTCCACTCGACGGCGCTGCTGGCGCTGCTGCCGCTCCTGGCACGCAACCTCCAGGGCGGCGGTGCCGGCACCTTCACGCTGCTGCTGGCCGCCATGGGCACGGGCGCGATCATCGCGGTGCTCTTCCTGCCGCGGCTGCGCCAGGCGCTGGGGCGCGACCAGCTGGTGCTGCGCGGCGCCATGCTGCAGTCGGCCGCCACCGCCGTGATGGCCGTGGCGCCCAACGCCTGGGTCGCGGTGCCGGCGATGTTCTTCGGCGGCATGGCGTGGATCACGGTGGCCAACTCGCTGTCGGTGTCGGCCCAGCTCGCGCTGCCCGACTGGGTGCGCGCGCGCGGCATGTCGACCTACCAGATGGCGATCATGGGCGCGAGCGCGATCGGCGCGGCGCTGTGGGGCCAGGTGGCCACCGTCACGTCGCTGAAGCTGAGCCTGGCCATCGCCGCCGTGAGCGGCACGCTGCTGATGCTGGCGGCCATGCGCTGGGTGACCGACGTGAGCGGCGAAGACGACGTGCGCCCCGCCCAGGCCGGCTGGGCCACGGGCCCACCCGCCGAGGCGCCGCAGGAAGACGGCCGCGTGGTGATCACGGTCGAGTACCTGATCGACCCGTCGCGCGCCGCGGCCTTCCACCTCGTGATGCAGCAGACCCGGCGCGCGCGCCTGGGCCAGGGCGCCATCGGCTGGGAGCTGCTGCACGACATCGCGCAACCCGAGCGCTACGTGGAGCAGATCGTGGACGAGTCGTGGACCGACCACCTGCGCCGCTTCAACCGCGCCACGGCCGCCGACATGGCGCTGCGCGAACGCCGGTTGGCGTTCCACCTCGGCGAAACGGCACCCGTCATCACACGCTTCGTGGTGCGGCGCTGAGCCCGTCCGTCAGCGGAAGAACAGCAGCCGCGTGAGGAAGGTGTGGTCGGCCTCCGCCGCCATCAGCCCGACCAGTACCAAGAGGCACAGCGGCGGCAGCAGGATCGCGTAGACCAGCGCCAGCCGCTCCCACGCCATGTGCATGAAGACCGCGACGATGAGCCCGGCCTTGAGCAGCATGAAAGTGATGATCAGGCCCCAGCGCAGGTAGCCCTGCACGTGCAGGTAGTCGACCATGTACGACATCGCGCTGAGCACGAACAGGAGCCCCCAGATCTTCAGGTACAGGCCGATCGGGTGCTGCTGGCCGGTGGTGGTTGTGGTGTTCATGGCGGTCGTCCTCACCAGAGATAGAACAGCGCGAAGATGAAGACCCACACCAGGTCGACGAAGTGCCAGTACAGGCCCACGATCTCGACCACCTGGTAGTTGCCGGCCTTGTCGTAGTCGCCGCGCATCAGCTTGAAGGCCACGGTGAACAGCAGCACCACGCCAGCCGACACGTGCAGCCCGTGGAAGCCCGTGATCATGAAGAAGGCCGCGCCGAACTGCGCCGCGCCCATCGGGTTGCCCCAGGGCCGCACGCCCTCCTCGAGGATCAGCTTGGACCACTCGAAGGCCTGCATGCCCACGAAGAGTTCGCCGAAGGTGGCGGTCACGAGCATCAACGTGGCGGCGTTCACGCGGTCGCCGCGGTAGGCGAAGTTGACCGCCATCGCCATCGTGCCGCTGCTGCTGATGAGCACGAAGGTCATGATCGCGATCAGCAGGAGCGGCACGTCGGCCCCGCCCACGTGCAATGCGAACACCTCGCTCGGATTCGGCCACGCCGCGGTGGTCGAGACGCGCACCGTCATGTAGCCCGTGAGGAAGCAGCTGAAGATGAAGATGTCGCTCAGCAGGAAGATCCACATCATCGCCTTGCCCCACGAGACCTGGAAGGCCTGGCGGTCGGACGACCAGTCGGCCACCAGCCCGCGCCAGCCGCTCGCGGCGACGGCGGAGCCGGTGAGGGTTGCGGTGGTGGGGTTCATGCGAAGCCTCCTCACGCCGTGCCGCAGAGGACGCGCGCCACCTCCGGCGTCACCCACCCCAGCAGTGCGAACAGTGCCAGCCACACGGCCAGCATGAAGTGCCAGTAGCGCGCGCACAGCGCGATGCGCCATCCGGCCCGGGCGGGATCGGCCCACGCGACGCGCGCCGCCATCGCCCACCCGACCAGCCCGCCCGCCAGGTGCAGCCCGTGCATGGCGGTCAGCAGGTAGAAGAAGCTGCCCGACGGGTTGCCCGCCGGCATGACCTGCGCGTGCACCATGGCGCCCCAGGCCCACAGCTGCACGCCGAGGAAACCCACGGCGCACAGGCCGCCGGCCAGCAGCAGGCGGCGCATGCGCGCCGGGTCCACGCGGCGCGAGGCGGCTTCCAGCGCGACGCTGCCCGCCGCCAGCAGCGCCGAGCTGAGCCACAGCTGCCACGGCAGCGCGAGCGCGACCGCGTCGCCGCTGCTCATGCGCATCACGTAGGCCACGGTGAACAGGGAGAACAGCGCGGTGACCACGCCCATGAAGACCCACAGGCCGATGCCCGCCGCGCTCGCGTGCGCGTCGCGCAGCCGCACGTCGCGGGGCAGGCCGCGCAGGCGCAGGGCGGCGTCCGCGTTCATGCCGGGGCTCCGCGCGCGCCGCTCACCGGCACGTCGTTTTCGTCGTCGCTGGCCTGCGGCGGCGCGTTCTGCGCGATGAAGTCTTCCGCCGCGCCCGGCACGCCGTAGGCGTAGGCCCAGCGGTAGGCCACGGGCAGCCGCGGCCCCCAGTTGCCGTGGCCGGGCGGCGTTTCGGGTGTCTGCCATTCGAGCGAGGCGGCGCGCCACGGGTTGGCGCCGGCCGGCCGGCCGCGCCAGGCGCTCCAGCCCAGGTTGACGATGAAGAGCAGCTGCGCCGCGCCGACCACCAGCGCCACCACGGTGATGAAGGTGTTGAGGCTGAAGGCCGACGGCGGAATGAACTTGTAGCCGTCGAAGTTGTAGTACCGCCGTGGCATGCCCAGCACGCCCAGGTAGTGCATCGGGAAATAGATCGCGTAGGTGCCCAGGAAGGTGATCCAGAAATGCAGCCGGCCGATCCGGTCGTCCAGCATGCGCCCGGTGATCTTGGGGAACCAGTGGTAGATGCCGCCGAACACCACCAGCAGCGGCGCCACGCCCATCACCATGTGGAAGTGCGCCACCACGAAGTAGGTGCCCGACAGCGGGATGTCCACGCTCACGTTGCCCAGGAACAGGCCCGTGAGCCCGCCGATCACGAAGGTGCACATGAAGGCCAATGCGAACAGCATCGGCACCGACAGGTGGATGTCGCCGCGCCACAGCGTGAGCAGCCAGTTGTAGACCTTGATCGCCGTGGGCACCGCGATGACCAGTGTGGTGGTGGCGAAGAAGAAGCCGAAGTACGGGTTCATGCCGCTCACGAACATGTGGTGCGCCCACACCACCACGCTGAGCCCGCCGATGGCCACGATGGCCCACACCATCGTGCGATAGCCGAAGACGCGCTTGCGCGCGTGCACGCTGATCAGGTCCGACACGATGCCGAAGGCCGGCAGCGCCACGATGTAGACCTCGGGATGGCCGAAGAACCAGAACAGGTGCTGGAACAGCAGCGGGCTGCCGCCCTTGTAGCCCGTGACCTGCCCCATCGACACCAGCGCCGGCATGAAGAAGCTGGTGCCCATCGTGCGGTCCAGCAGCAGCATCACGCCGCTGACGAACAGCGCCGGAAAGCCCAGCAGCGCCAGCACCGTGGCCACGAAGATGCCCCACACCGTGAGCGGCATGCGCAGCAGCGTCATGCCCCGGCAGCGCGCCTGCAGCACGGTGGTCGCGTAGTTCAGGCCACCCATGGTGGTGGCCACGATGAAGATCAGCAGCGACACCAGCATCAGCACGATGCCGCCGCCGTGGCCCGGCGTGCCGGGCAGGATCGACTGCGGCGGGTACAGCGTCCAGCCCGCGCCCGTGGGACCGCCCGCCACGAAGAAGCTGGCCATCAGCACCACCACCGACAGCAGGTAGACCCAGAAGCTCAGCATGTTGAGGTAGGGAAACACCATGTCGCGCGCCCCCACCATGAGCGGGATCAGGTAGTTGCCGAAGCCGCCCAGGAACAGCGCCGTGAGCAGGTAGATCACCATGATCATCCCGTGCATGGTCACGAACTGGTAGTAGCGCTCGGCGTTGATGAACTCGAACTGGCCCGGAAAGCCCAGCTGCAGCCGCATCAGGTTGGACAGCACCAGCCCGACCACGCCCACCGCGATGGCGGTGCAGGCGTACTGCACGGCGATCACCTTGTGGTCCTGGCTCCAGACATAGCGGCGCAGGAAGCCCTGCGGCGCCGGGTGGCCGCCGTCGTCGTGTTCGTCGTCTTGAGTGAGCGCAGAAGAAGAAGTCATCGCGCAGCCTTCTGTTCGGTGGCAGCCTGCGCCGGCGGGCTGCCCAGACTCTGGATGTAGGCCACCAGCGCGGCCAGTTCCTCGTCGCTCAGGTCGATCTTCGGCATCACCGGCGGGAAGCCCTTCACATGGCGCGCCTGCGGGTCGCGGATGAAGCTGCGCAGGTAGGTCTCATCGACCCGCGCCGTGCTGCCGTCGGCCATCGACTCGTTCTTGCCGTACAGGCCCTTCCAGGTCGGCCCGACGCGCGCGCTGCCGTCGACGGTGTGGCAGGCCACGCAGCCCTTGGCGTCGGCCAGCGCGCGGCCCTGGTCGACGCGGGCGCCGCCACCGCCGGCAGGTGCCTGTGCAGCCTGCGTCGCCTTGGCCGCCTGCGCCAGCTGCATCGCGCCGAAGGTCGGCAGCGCCGTGCGCCAGGCGTCGTAGGCCGCCGCGTCCTCCACCACCACGAAGCCGCGCATGTTCGGATGCCCCACGCCGCACAGCTGCGCGCACAGCGCCTCGTAGCGGCCCGCGACGGTGGGCGTGAACCAGAAGCGGCTCACCTGCCCCGGCACGATGTTCATGCGGGCGCGGATGGGGGGCACGAAGAAGTCGTGCAGCACGTCGTGGGAGCGCATCAGCACCAGCACCGGCTGGCCGATCGGCAGGTGCACCTCGTCGCCGGGGACCAGCAGGTCGTCCTGCCCGGCCGGGTCGGCCGGGTCGAGACCGAACGGATTGGCGGCGCTGACGAAGCGCGCATCGGTCGCGCCCAGCTTGCCGTCCGCGCCCGGCAGGCGGAAGCGCCACTGCCACTGCTGGCCCAGCACCTCGAGCACGAGCGCGTCGTGCGGCGTGCGCACGTAGTTCGCGTACACCACGAGGCCGGGCGCCAGCAGCGCCATGATGCCGACGGTGGTGGCGCCGATCAGCCAGCGCTCGAGCGTCTTGTTCTCAGGCGCATGCGGCGCCACGCGGCGCCCTTCGCGGTGGCGAAAGCGCACCACGGTGTAGGCGAGGAACACGTTGATGACGACGAAGAACAGGCCCGTGATGACCAGCGTGATGGTCAGCGTGTCGTCCATGCGCTGCCAGTTGGAGGCCAGCGGCGTCGTCCACCACGGGTTGACGAGGTGGAACGCCACCGAGGCCACCACGATGAGCAACAGGACGACGGCGATGGTCATGTGCTGCGCTCCCTGGGGTGGCCATCGTGGGGTCCGGGCGTCGCATGCGCGGCGGCGTCAGCGGATCGCCGGAATCCGCGGCTCTTCGCCCTCGAAGCGGGCCTCGGGGTGCGTGGCCTCCAGCATCGCCTCGACCTCGCGCACGCGCGCGGGCGGCAGGTCGACCATCAGCAGGACCTGGCCCTGCGCGATGGCGCTCTCGAAGCGCGCCAGCCGCGGGCTCGGGATCGACACGCCGACCATGGTGGCCGACCACGCGCCCACCACGCCGCCCAGCAGCGCCAGGCCCACGGCCACGGCCCATTCGGGCTCGTCGCCGAACACCGGGAACAGCAGCGCGGCCAGCAGCCCGACGACGACACCGCAGGCGGTGCCGAGCACCCAGCCGGTCTTGGCGGCGTGAACGAGGTCGGAGGTCTGCCAGACGTTGGCCGCATGGAGCCCGGCCATGTCCTGGCCTTCGCGTGCGGCGAAATGCAGGTGCGCGATGTCGACACGCGCCCGCAGCAGATCGTGCATCGCCTGCCTGGCACTCGCCAGGTCCGGCAACAGCCAATAGATGCGTCTTTTCACGGCGCCTCCTTTCCGTCTTGCGACGAGCAAGAGACCATGCCTGAGTTATAGGCTCCACAGGGGCCGCATTCAAGTCGGCCGCGGGCGCCCGCGCCGGGCGATGCGACACGGCGCCCGCAGGTGTTTTGACCACCTGCATCGTTTTGCTGGCACGCCCCTTGCAAGCAGCTATACAAGGGTATCCACGCATGGTCTACCTTTTTTGACCACGTGGATAATTTAGACTCCCCCACCCGTTCTCATGAGGTTTGCCACGATGAATCCGCCCCCGTTGCGCAGCCGCTTCTGGTCCGACCTGACCAGTGAAGAGTTCTCCCGCCTCGACCGCGAACGGCTGATCGCCGTGCTGCCGGTGGGGGCGACCGAACAGCACGGCCCCCATTTGCCGATGTCGACCGACACCGCCACCATCGACGGCATGGTGCGCGCCAGCCTGCCCTACCTGCCCGACGACCTGCCGGTGCTGTTCCTGCCCACCGTGCCCTACGGCAAGAGCAACGAGCACTCGCGCTACCCGGGCACGCTCACGGTGTCGGCGAACACGCTGATCTCGCTGTGGAAGGACGTCGGCGCCTGCGTGGCCAAGGCCGGCGTGCGCAAGCTGGTGCTCTACAACAGCCACGGCGGCCAGATGAGCGTCATGGACATCGTGGCGCGCGACCTGCGCGAAGAGCACGACATGATGGTCGTGGCCGCCAACTGGTACACGCTGGGCCTGCCCGAGGGCCTGTTCACCGCGCACGAAGGCAAGCACGGCATCCACGCCGGCGACCTCGAGAGCTCGGTGATGCTGCACCTCACGCCCGATTACGTGCGCCGTGACCAATTCCAGAACTTCGGCTCCATGACCGAGCAGCTGGCGGCCGAAAACAAGTTCCTTTCGATCACGCCCAGCGGCAAACTCGGCTGGCAGATGCACGACATCAACCCGGCCGGCGCCGCCGGCGACGCCACCCGCGCCAGCGCCGAGAAGGGCGCCGCGGTGCTCGACCACGTGGGCCGGCGCTTCGGCGAACTGCTGCACGAGATCGACCGCTTCCCGCTCTCGCGCCTGGCCAACGTTCCGGCCTGGCGCTGACGCCAAGGAGTCCCATGGAAAGCCCCACGCCATCCACCGCCGCAGCGTCGGCCACACCGCTGGTCCGCCTGCGCAACGTCGGCAAGCGCTTTGCCAACGGCACGCTCGCCCTGCAGGGCATGACGCTCGACATCGGCGAGCACGACTTCGTCAGCTTCCTGGGCCCCTCGGGCTGCGGCAAGAGCACCGCGCTGCGGCTGATCGCCGGGCTCACCCGCATCAGCTCGGGCGACATGCAGTGGTCGGGCGCCAACACCGGCAGCGCCAAGGACAGCAAGAGCGACCGCGACCTGGGCTTCGTGTTCCAGGAGCCCACGCTCATGCCCTGGACCAAGGTGTTCGACAACGTCTGGCTGCCGCTCAAGCTCGCGGGCATGAGCCGCGACGAAGCCGCGCCGGTGGTGCAGCACGTGCTGGAACTGGTCGGCCTCTCGCGCTTTGCCGACGTGTACCCGCGCGAGCTCTCGGGCGGCATGAAGATGCGCGTGTCGATCGCGCGCGCGCTGGTCACGCACCCGCGCCTGCTGCTCATGGACGAGCCCTTTGCCGCACTCGACGAGATGACGCGCATCAAGCTCAACAACGACCTCCTGGCCATCTGGCGCGAGCACCGCTTCTCGATCGTGTTCGTCACGCACAGCGTGTACGAGTCGGTCTACCTGTCGAACCGCATCGTCGTGATGGCGGCGCGCCCGGGCCGCGTGATCGACGAGATCGCCATCGACGAGCCCTACCCGCGCGGAGAAGCCTTCCGCACCTCCAGCCGCTACAACGCGCACTGCACGGCTGTCTCGCAATCTCTGCACGGAGCGCTCCATGGCCTCGACATCGACCATTGAAACCGTGATGCCCCTCGACACCACCAACGAAGCCACGCCGTCCGCCGAGACGCTGCGCGCGCACGAAGACAAGCTGCGCCGGCGCGAGGCGACGCTGCGCATCGTCGTGCCGGTCGTCATCGTCGCCGCGCTGCTGCTGGTGTGGGAGTGGATGGTGCGCGCCAACGACATCCCGCACTACATCCTGCCGGCGCCTTCGCTCATCCTGCGCACGCTGTTCGACAACTGGGGTTCGCTCTCGGGCGCGCTGTGGTTCACGGTGAAGCTCACGCTGCTGGCGCTGGGCGCCGCCATCGTCGGCGGTGTGCTGCTGGCGATTGCCTTCGCGCTGTTCAAGTGGGTGGAGATCGGCCTGTTCCCGATCGCCGTGATCCTGCAGGTGACGCCGATCATCGCGATCGCGCCGCTGATCCTGATCTACGTGTCGAGCACCACCGCGGCGCTCTTGCTGTGCGCGTGGATCGTGGCCTTCTTCCCCATCCTGTCGAACACCGTCATCGGGCTGAAGAGCGCCGACAGCAACCTGCGCGACCTGTTCCAGCTGTACAAGGCCTCGCCCTGGCAGACCTTCCGCTACCTGCTGGCGCCCAGCGCGCTGCCGTACTTCATGGCGGGCCTGAAGATCGCCGGCGGCCTGAGCCTCATCGGCGCGGTGGTGGCCGAGTTCACGGCCGGCACGGCGGGCAAGGAAACGGGGCTGGCCTCGCGCATCCTCGAGTCGAGCTTCCGCACCGAGATCCCGATGATGTTCGCGGCGCTGCTGCTGGTGTCCTTGCTGGGCATCGTGATCTTCATCGTGTTCGCCGCCCTGTCGCGGCTGGTGCTCGGCCACTGGCACGAGAGCGAGATGCGCCGTGAACGCTAGAACCCCGCTGTCCACCGTCGACTGGGACGCCGTGCGCGAGGAGCTGCACGGCCTGAACGTGATCGCCACGCCCAGCCAGCGCAAGCAGCTGTCGAAGGACTTCTACTGGTACAGCCCGATCCTCACGGCGCAGCTCGCGGGCTGCGTGGCCGACCTCGTGGTCAAGGTCAGCACCGAGGACGACGTGCGCCAGGCCGCGGCCGTGGCCGCCAAGTGGAAGCTGCCGCTCACCGTGCGCGCCGGCGGCACCGGCAACTACGGCCAGTGCGTGCCGCTCGAAGGCGGGCTCGTGCTCGACGTGACGCAGATGTGCCGCGTGCTCGACCTGGCCGAAGGCCGCATCCGCGTCGAGGCCGGCGCGCGCATGCACGACATCGACCTGGCCGCGCGCGAGACCGGGCAGGCGCTGCGCATGTGGCCCTCGACCTGGCACGTGGCCAGCATCGGTGGCTTCATCGCGGGCGGCTTCGGCGGCATCGGGTCGTTCCGCCACGGCATCCTGCGCGACCCCGGCAACCTGCTGCGCGCGCGCGTGATGACGGTGGAGCGCGAGCCGCGCGTCATCGAGCTGGTGGGCGACGAGATCCAGCAGGTGCACCATGCCTACGGCACCAACGGCGTGATCCTCGACGTGGAAGTGGCGCTGAGCCCGGCGGTCGACTGGGTGCATTGCACGGCGCTGTTCGACACCTACCGCGGCGCGCTCGACTTCGGCATCGCCGCGCAGGCGCCCTCGCTGGACATCTTCCTGCTGTCGACCGTGGAGGCGCGCTTCTCGCCCTACTACACGGCCATGGGCGATCGCTTTCCGCCCGACCGGCACGCGGTGTTCACCATGGTCTCGCCCGACTCCATGGCCGAGTTCCGCGCGCTCGCGGCGGCGCACGGCGGCACCCTGTCGGTGGCCGGCACCGAAGCCGAGCTGCAGGCCGAGGGCCTGCCGCCGGCCTACGAGTGCGCCTTCAACCACACGACGCTGCAGGCGCTGAAGGCCGACCGCAGCTGGACCTACCTGCAGGTGGCCTACGCCCAGCCCTTCGACCCGGCCGTGGTCGAGCGCCACATGCAGATCTTCGGCGACGACGTGCTGCAGCACCAGGACTTCGCGCGCGCCAACGGCCAGTGCGGCACCTTCGGCATCCTGCTCGTGCGCTGGAAGGGCGAAGCCCACCAGTACGAGGTGATGCGCGAGATCGAGTCGCAGGGCGGCGCGCAGATCTTCAACCCGCACGTCTTCACCATCGAGGACGGCGGCATGAAGACCATCGACACGCAGCAGATCGAGTTCAAGAAGCGCAGCGACCCGATGGGCCTGATGAACCCCGGCAAGACGCGCGGCTGGACGCCCGACATGGCCGTCGAGCGCTGAGAAAAACATTTAGTCTTCGCATCCCGTCCCCACCCCAACCTCCACAGGAGTCCGTCCCCATGCGCATCCCCGCTTTCTCTCTCCGGCCGCTGGCCTTCGGCCTGGCCCTCGCAGGTGCTGCCTTCGCCGCGCACGCCCAGGAAAAAGTGGTGTTCGCCACCAACTGGAAGGCGCAGGCCGGCCACGGCGGCTTCTACCAGGCGCTGGTGGACGGCACCTACAAGAAGTACGGCCTGGACGTGGAAATCATGCAGGGCGGCCCGATGGTCAACAACCGGCCCATGCTGCCGGCCGGCAAGATCGACTTCCTCATGACCGGCAACCTGCTGCAGTCCTTCGACAACGTGAAGAACGGCGTGCCCACCGTGGTGGTCGCGGCCATCTTCCAGAAAGACCCGCAGGCCATGTTCGCCCACCCGGGCCAGGGCTACGACACCTTCAAGGACATGACCAAGGCGCCCGTGGCCTTCATCGGCAAGGACGGCCAGTTCAGCTTCTGGCAGTGGATGAAGTCGGAGCACGGCTTCAAGGATTCGCAGCTCAAGCCCTACACCTTCAACGTGGGCCCGTTCCTCGCAGACAAGAAATCGATCCAGCAGGGCTACGCCATCTCGGAGCCGCTGTCGATCAAGGCCCAGGCCGGCTTCGACCCGGTGGTGCACCTGTTGGCCGACCACGGCTTCTCGACCTACGCCACCACCATCGAGACCCGCGCCGACCTCATCAAGACCAAGCCCGAGATGGTGCGCAAGTTCATCGAGGCCTCGATCGTCGGCTGGAACAACTACCTCTACGGCGACAACAAGGCCGCCAACGAGCTCATGGCCAAGACCAACCCCGACGCCACGCCGGCCGCGCTGCAGGGCTCCATCGATCTCATCAAGAAGATGGGCATCGTGGACAGCGGCGACTCGCTCACCAAGGGCATCGGCGCCATGGACGAAGCACGCGTGAAGGACTTCTACGACAAGATGGTCAAGGCCGGCCTGTACAAGCCGGGCGAGATCGACCTGTCGAAGGTCGCGACCACGCAGTTCGTCAACAAGGGCGTCGGTGTCGACGTTCGCAAGAAGCTCACCGGCAAGTAATTCGCTTCGTTTTTTCCCGTGGGTCGCGCGGGGCTTGCGCCGGGGTCAGATGCCGGCGCCTGGGTTGCCATAAGGCACTGCGCGGCCTTTCACTCCTTGGGCTCTGACCCCGTCTCGCCGAACAGGCGAACCGGCCCGAACATGAAAACGCTCGTCGTCCATTGCCATCCGAACCCTGACAGCTTCAACCACGCGCTGTACCGCACCGCCCTCGAGGCCCTCACGCCGCGACATCCCGTCAAGGCCATCGACCTGTACGCCGAGGGCTTCGACCCGACGCTGACACGCGAAGAGCGCATCGCCTACCTCGACAACCCCGAACTGATCCGCGAACGCGTGAAACCCCACGTCGAAGCGCTGCTGTGGGCCGAGCACCTGGTGTTCGTCTACCCCACCTGGTTCCATGGACCGCCGTCCATGCTCAAGGGCTGGCTCGAGCGCGTGTGGCTGCCGGGCGTGGCCTTCCTGCCCGCCGAGCGCAAGGGGCAACTCGCCAAGTCGGGCATGCGGCACATCCGTCGGCTGACGGTGGTGACCACCGGCGGCTCGCCGCGCTGGTTCGTGATGGCCATCGGCGACCCGGGGCGGCGGCTGTTCACGCGCGCGCTGCGGGCGCTGTTCGCGTGGCGCTGCAAGGTGACGTGGCTGCAGCTGCACGACATGAACGCCGTCACCGACAGCGACCGCACCCATTTCATCGCGCGCGTGGCGCGCACGCTGCACAACATCCAGTAGACAAGCAGGGAGACACACACCATGAGCCTCGAACGCACGCTGACCGTCCGTGTCGAACGCATCTCGCGGCAGACGCCGGAAATCCTGGCCTTCGAGCTGACGCATCCGTGGGGCCGCGCGCTGCCCGGCTACGAGGCCGGCGCGCACATCGACGTGCACATGCCCGGCGGCTTCTCGCGCCAGTACTCGCTGGCGCGCGCGCCTTCGGGCAGCGGCGGCTACGTGATCGGCGTGAAGCGCGAGCACGCCAGCCGCGGCGGCTCGGCCTCGATGCACGAGCGCGTGCGCGAGGGCGACCTGATTGCGATCAGCGCACCGCGCAACACCTTTCCGCTGCGCGCCGAAGCCCGGCGCCACCTGCTGCTGGCCGGCGGCATCGGCATGACGCCGCTGCTGGCCATGGCGCAGGCGCTGGCCGCGCGCGGCGCCGACTTCACGCTGTGCGTGTTCGCGCGCAGCGAGGAGCACCTGGCCTTTGCCGAGGCGCTGCACGCGCCCGCGCTGGCGCCGCACCTGAAGCTGCACCTGGACCAGGGCGACGCGACGCAGCGCATCGACCTGCGCGCCCTGCTGGCCGAGCGCACGCCCGACACGCACCTGTACGTGTGCGGCCCCGGCGGCTTCATGCAGGCGGTGCGCGAGGCCGCCGCGCACTGGCCCGAAGACGCGCTGCACACCGAGTACTTCGCCGCGCCCACCGGCACGGCCGCCGCCACCACCGGCCTGCCCTTCACGCTGAAGCTGGCGCGGCGCGGCATCGAGGTGCCGGTGGCGGCCGACCAGACCGCGGTCGACGCGCTGCACGAAGTGGGCATCGACATCCCCGTGTCGTGCCAGCAGGGCCTGTGCGGCACCTGCGTGGTCGAGGGCGACGGCGAGGGCGCCGAGCACCGCGACTTCTGCCTCACCGGCACCGAGCGGCGCACCAAGGTGGCGCTGTGCTGCTCGCGCGCCAAGGGCCCCGACCTGGTGCTGCAGCTGTGAGCGTGACGGACACCGACAGCGAAGCCCCCGCCACGCGCGGGCGTTCGCGCAAGTACACGCAGGTGCTGGGCCTCATCAACCAGGCCGCCATCGAGGTGTTCGCCAGCGAAGGGCTGGCCGGCGCGTCGACGCAGGCCATCGCCGACAAGGCGGGCCTGTCGAAGGCGCAGCTGCACTACTACATCGAGAGCAAGGAGGCGCTGTACCGCCAGGTGCTGCAGGACATCCTGACCGACTGGATCGTGGTGTTCGGCTTCAGCGACGAGGCCTTCGGCCCGCGCAAGGTGCTGGGCGACCTGATCCAGCGCAAGATGATGTTCTCGTTCGAGCACCCGCTGCGCTCGCGCATCTTCACCGCCGAGATGATGCGCGGCGCGCCCGTCATCAACAGCATGATGGACACGAGCAAGCAGCGCACCGACCAGGCCGCCGCCGTGATCCAGAACTGGATGAACCAGGGCCTGATGGACACCGCCGACCCGATGCTGGTGCTGTTCCACATCTGGGCCGTGACGCAGTTCTACGCCGACCACGCCACCCAGGCCGCCTACTACCGCAACACGGCGCAGCAGGGCGACGACAGGGACCGCCGCTACCTCATCGAGCAGGTGACGGAGTTCCTGCTCAAGGGCGCGGGCGTCAAGTAGCCGCGCGCTGCGGCAGGTACATGGTGGCTTCCACCTCGACGAGCACCTCGTCGCCCGGCAGGAAGCGCGACACCTCGACCACCGTGCTCACCGGCGGCTCGCCCGGATAGAACAGGCCGCGCACGCGGTTGTAGAAGGCGTAGTGCGGCAGGTGCCGGAAGTACTGCACCAGCTTCACCACGTCTTCCATGGTGCCGCCGTGCTCGGCGGCGATCTGGCGGATGCGCTCCAGCACGAACCAGCTCTGCGCCACGATGGGCGCCTCGAAGATGTCGACCGACATCTGGCCCGTGGCATAGCCCACGCCCTGCAGCGCGGCGCGGGCTTCTTCCGGGATGGCGTCGTAGCCCGCCACCGCGCGGCGCGTGGCCGGGTCGACGGCGACCACGCCGCTCATGAAGACGAAATCGCCGACGCGCTTGGCGGCGGCATAGTTGGCCATCGGCTTGCCCATGCTCATGGTGTGTTCTCCAGTGCCCGGCCTGCGCGGTAGACGGTGCGTTGCCGTCCGCGCGGGCCGATGAGTTCGTGTTCGTCGGTGGCGGCCAGCACTACGAGGTCGGCCGGGCAGCCCGGCGCGATGCGGCCGTCCCACGCGAGGCCCAGCGCCTTCGCGGGGTTCACGGTGATGGTGTCGAGCCAGTCGGCGGCGGGTGCCAGGTGCGCCATCTGCACGCCCAGGCCGAAGGTCTCGAGCAGGTCGTAGCTGCCGTAGGGATAGAAGGCGTCCTGCACGTTGTCGGTGGCCAGGCTCGCGCGCAGGCCGTGCGCCGCCGCCTCACGGATGCGCGTGATGCCGCGCGCCACGGGCGTGCGGTCCCACGCGCCCTGCAGGTAGAGGTTGGTGGTCGGCAGCGCGACGAGGTGCAGCCCGGCGCCGGCGCACAGCGTGAGCGTCTCGGCGGCCACGGCGTCGTCCTGCACCGAGAGCGAGCAGGCGTGGCCGCAGACCACGCGGCCCTTGAAGTCGCGCGCGCGCACCAGCTGCGCGATGCTGCGCAGGCCGCTGGCGTCGGTGTCCAGGCCTTCGTCGACGTGGAAGTCGAGCCCCAGCCCGTGCTGCTGCGCGAGGTCGAACACGCGGCCCAGCTTGGCGAAGAGGCCGTCGTTGCGGTAGATGAAAGCGCCCAGCGAACCGCCCGCGCGCTTCACGTCGCGCGCGATGCGCTCGCCGGCGGCGAGGTCGGCGAACACGTCGAGCGGCACGAGCGCGACGAACTGCAGTTCGATGCGGCCGGCCCATTCTTCGCGCAGCGCCTCGAACACGGCCAGCGCGGCCGGCGGCTCGGGCTCGACCCAGTCGAGGTGCGTGCGCAGCGCGCGCGTGCCGGCGCGCCAGGCCTCGTGCAGCGCGCGCTCCATGCGCAGGCGCAGCGAGGCGCCGGTCCAGCTCGCGCGGTGGCGGCCCATGCGCTCGATGGCGGTGAACAGGTCGCCCTGCGCGGCGCCGACGTCCTGCACGGTGAAGTTCTTGTCGATGTGCGCGTGCGCCTCGACGAGGGCGCTCAGCAGCGTGCCGCGCGCCTGGGCTTGCGACGCGCTGGGCGCGATGGCCGCGACCTTGTCGCCGTCGATCGTGACGTCGAAGACCTGCGCATCGCCCGCCGCTGCAAAGCCCCGCAGCGGCGCTGGAATGCGCAGCGCTTCGAGCGTCGTGGTCGTCATGCGCGCTGGCGCCAGTCGCGCAGCCAGCCCAGGCCGGCCGAGGTGCCGCCGGGTTCCATACCGCGGCGCGGGCGGTATTCGCAACCGACCCAGCCCTGCCAGCCGCACTGCGCCGACACCTCGTCGATCACGCCGAAGAGGTAGTCGTAGTTCTGCTCGCCCACATCGGGCTCGTGGCGCTCGGGCACGCCCGCGATCTGCAGGTGGCCGACGCGGCCGGTCGGCAGGTACTGGCGCAGCTTCATCGCCACGTCGCCTTCGACGATCTGGCAGTGGTACAGGTCCATCTGCACCTTGAGGTTGGCGGCGCCCACGGTCTCGACGATCTGGTGCGCGTGGTCCTGCCGGTTGAGGAAGAAGCGCGGAATGTCGCGCGTGTTGATCGGCTCGATCAGCACGTCGCGCCCGGCCTTCGCGGCCTCGGCCGCGGCCCAGCGCAGGTTCCCGACATAGACGGCCTCTGCCGCCTCGCGCGCGAGGCCTTCGGGCACGAGGCCGGCCATCACGTGGATGCGCGGGCAGTCGAGCGCCACGGCGTAGTCGATGGCTTTCGCAATGCCTTCGCGGAACTCGCCCTCGCGCCCCGGCAGGCAGGCCAGGCCGCGCTCGCCGCCGGCCCAGTCGCCGGGCGGGCCGTTGAACAGCACCTGCTGCAGGCCGTTGTGCTTCAAGCGCGCGACGATGTCTTCCTTGCTGAAGTCGTAGGGAAAGAGGTACTCGACGGCCTGGAAGCCGTCTTTCGCGGCGGCGTCGAAGCGGTCGAGAAATGCGAGCTCCGGATAGAGCATCGAGAGGTTGGCGGCGAATTGGGGCATGGGGTGTTTGTACTACCAGCGCGCACCGAAAGTGCGGCGCAGTTCATCGATCTGGTCGGGGGCGAGCGGTGCGGGCCGGGTGGCCTGCGTGAGCATCTGCAGGCGGGCGGTTTCTTCCAGCTCTTCGAGCACGGCCATCGCGGCGGCCGGCGTCTCGTGCCAGACGTTGGGGCCCAGGCGCGTGAGCATCGCCGCGCGGATCGGCGTGCCGGCCGCGCCGTAGCGCGCGATGGCCTGCGCCACCTGCTCGGCCGCCTCGGGCGCGCCGGGGCGGTGGTACGGGATGACCGGCACATGGCCGACCTTCATCACGAAGTAGGGCGTGAGCGCGGGCAGCAGTTCGGCCTGCGGGTTGCCCAGGGTCAGGGCCACGCAGTGCGTGCTGTGCGTGTGGATCACGCAGGCCGTGGCGGCATCGAAGCCGCGCGCGGCGGCGTAGATGCGCGTGTGCAGCGCGATGGTCTTGCTGGCGCGGTCGCCGCCGGTCTGCTGGCCCTGCGCGTCGAGCCGTGCGAGCCGCGCGGGGTCGAGAAAGCCCAGGCAGGCATCGGTCGGCGTGATGAGGAAGCCGTCGTCCAGCCGCACGCTGATGTTGCCGGCCGTGGCATGCACGTAGCCGCGCTCGAACAGGCTGCGGCCGACGCGGCAGATTTCGTCGCGGGCTTCGTTCTCGGTCATGCGAGCACTGTAAAAGCTTTGGTGAAGAAATCGTCGCTGCCGAAGTTGCCCGACTTCAGCGTGATGTGCAGCCCCGCTTCGGGCGCCGCATCGCAGCGCGCATGGCACCACGGCACGCCGGGGTCGATCTGCGGACCGATCTGCATCTGCGCGATGCCCAGCGCCTGCACGCAGGCACCCGAGGTCTCGCCGCCGGCCACCACCAGCTGGTGCACGCCGCGCTCGACCAGGCCGCGCGCAATGGCGGCGATGGTGCGTTCGACCATCGCGCCGGCTTCTTCCACGCCGAGCCGTCCCTGCACCGACTTCACGGCGCCGGCTTCGGCGGTCGAGTAGACGAGCACAGAACCCTTGTCGATGAGCGGTGCGGCCCAGGCCAGCACTTCGGCGGTCACGTCCACGCCCGCCGCGATGCGCAGCGGGTCGATGGCCATCGCCGCGCCGCCGCGCTGGATGAAGTCGAGCACCTGCCGGTTGGTGGCGAGCGAGCAGCTGCCCGACACCACCGCGGTCTTGCCGCCGGCCTTCGGCAAGGCGCTGGCCTGCGACGACGGCGCGAGGCCGAAGTTGGCCGGCAGGCCGATGGCCACGCCCGAGCCCGCCGTGAGCAACGGCAGCTTCGCGAGCGCCGGGCCCATGCGCAGCAGGTCGTCGTTCGAGACCGCATCGACGATGGCGATCGACACGCCCTCGACCTTCAGCTGCGCGATGCGTTCTTCGATCGCCGCTGCGCCGCGTGCGACCACCGCGTGGTCGATCAGGCCCACCTTGCGCGTGCACTGCGCCTGCAGCACGCGCACGAGGTTCGGGTCGGTCATCGGCGTGAGCGGATGGTTCTGCATGCCGCTCTCGTTGAGCAGCACATCGCCCGCGAACAGGTAGCCCTTGAACACGGTGCGCTTGTTGTCGGGGAAGGCGGGCGTGGCGATGGTGAAGTCGCAGCCCAGTGCGTCCATCAGCGCCTCGGTCACGGGGCCGATGTTGCCTTGGGCCGTGCTGTCGAAGGTCGAGCAGTACTTGAAGTAGATCTGCTGCGCGCCCTGCGCCTGCAGCCAGCGCAGCGCATCGAGCGACTGCGCGATGGCCTCGGCCGGCGCGATGGTGCGCGACTTGAGCGCGACCACCACGGCATCGACGTCGGCATCGAGCGGGCCGGCGGGCACGCCGATGGTCTGCACCACGCGCATGCCGGCGCGCACGAGGTTGTTGGCCAGGTCGGTGGCGCCGGTGAAGTCGTCGGCGATGCAGCCGAGCACGAGCTTCGCCATCGCTCAGCCCTTCAGCGCGAGCGTGACCGCCTGCGCGTTCTCGCGCACGTAGTCGCGCAGGATGGCGTCGAAGCTGGCGTCGGCCTTCAGGCCCAGCGCCTCGGCGCGCGCCGCGTGGATGCGGCTGGGCCAGCTGGTGACGATCTTCGCGATGGCGGCGTCGGGCTCCCAGTCGATGAGGGCGGTGGCCTCGGTGCCGGCGATGCGCTCGAGCGCCTGCGCCATCTCGCGCACGGTGGTGGTCAGCGCGGGCAGGTTGACCGCGGTGCGCGCGCCCCATTCGGCGGCACCGGCGGTGGCCGCGCGCACGATGCCCGCGACGGTGTTGCCGGGCGAGGCCAGCGCGACCGGCGTCTCGGGCGCCACGGGGCAGCGCGCGCGCACGCCGGCCAGCGGCTCGCGCAGCATGCCGCTCAGGAAGCTGGAGGCCGCGCCGTTCGGACGGCCCGGGCGCACCGACACCGTCATGAGCCGCACGTTGCGGCCCTGCACGAAGCCCTTGCGCGTGTAGTCGGCCACGAGCTGCTCGCCGATGAACTTCTGGATGCCATAGCTGTTCTGCGGCGTGGGCAGCGTGGTGTCCTCGATCACCGCGGGCAGGCGCTGCTCGGGCGAATCGCCGAACACGGCGACGGAGCTGGAGAACACGAACACGGGCGCATGGCCCGCGCTGCGGCAGGCGTCGAGCAGGGCGCGCGTGGTGTCCAGGTTGCTGCGCATGCCGAGGTCGAAGTCGGCCTCGCACTCGCCGCTCACGGCGGCGGCGAGGTGGAACACGGCGTCGGTGTCGGCCAGCGGCAATGCGCCGTTGGCGGCCTGCTCGTAGAGGTCGCCCTGCACGAACTGGATGCGCGCGTCGGCGGCGAGGTCGGCGGGCGGCGGCACGCGGTCGGCCAGCGTGATGCGTGCGATGTCTTTCGCCGCGCCGCCCGCCAGTGCGAGCGGGCCGCCGGCGAGCAGGGTGCGAGCGAGGCGGGCGCCGAGGAAGCCGCAGCCGCCGGTGATGAGAACGTTCATGGTGTGTGTCTTTCCTGGGTCGGTGGAGCGCAGACGCTCGATGCTATTTTTTCGATTCTTTCGCAACGGGCAGCTCGATGCCCGGGAAGATCTTGATGACCGCGCTGTCGTCCTCGCGCGCGAAGCCGGCCGTGGAGGCCTGCATGAACATCTGGTGCGCGGTGGACGACAGCGGCAGCGGAAACTTGCTGGCGCGCGCCACGTCGAGCACCAGGCCCAGGTCCTTCACGAAGATGTCGACGGCCGACAGCGGCGTGTAGTCGCCCGCCAGCACGTGGGCCATGCGGTTCTCGAACATCCAGCTGTTGCCGGCGCTGTGGGTGATGACTTCATACAGCGCGTCGGGGTTCACGCCCTCGCGCAGGCCCAGCGCCATCGCTTCGGCGGCGGCGGCGATGTGCACGCCGGCCAGCAGCTGGTTGATGACCTTCACCTTGCTGCCCGCGCCGGCCGAATCGCCCAGGCGGTAGACCTTGGCGGCCATCGCGTCGAGCATCGCGCCGGCCTTCTCGTAGGCGGCGGGCGTGCCGGCGGTCATCATCGTCATCTGGCCGCTGGCGGCCTTGGCGGCGCCGCCGGAAATCGGCGCGTCGAGGTACAGGATGCCCTGCTGCGCCAGGCGCGCTTCGAGCGCCATCGACCAGTTCGGGTCGACGGTGGAGCACATCACGAACAGGCTGCCGGGCTTCATCGACGCCGCGCAGCCGGGCGTGGTGCCGTCACCGAACAGCACCGACTCGGTCTGCGCCGCGTTGACGACCACGCTGACCACGATGTCGCACTGCGCGCCGAGCGCGGCCAGCGTGTCGCAGGCGGTGCCGCCTTCGCGCGCGAAGGCCTCGGCGACGCCGGGGCGCACGTCGAACACATGCGGCGCATGGCCCGCGCGGCGCAGCGATTGCGCCATGCCGCTGCCCATGGCGCCCAGGCCCACGAGGCCGACGACGGGGGTGTTGGTGGAAGAAGAAGTCATGTCGTGCGTCCTTCGGTCAACGGTTGACGAGTTGCTTGGGCGTGAGCCACACGCCGATGGCGCCGAGCACCAGCGCGCCGGCCAGCACGTACATGCCGATCTGCGTACTGCCCGTGAGGTCCTTCAGGTAGCCGATGAGGTACGGGCTCACGAAGCCCGCGAGGTTGCCCACCGAGTTGATGACCGCGATACCCGCGGCCGCCGCCGTGCCCGAAAGGAAGGCGGTGGGCAGCGACCAGAACAGCGGCGCGCAGGTGAGCACGCCGGCTGCGGCGAGCGACAGGAAGGTCAGCGACACGACCGTGTTCTGCGTGTACGAGGCCGCGACCGTGAAGCCCACGGCGCCCATCATCGCGGGAATGATCAGGTGCCAGCGGCGCTCGCGGCGCGCGTCGGCGCTGCGGCCGAACAGGTTCATCGCGACGATCGCGCACAGGAACGGAATGGCGCTGAGCAGGCCGATGTTGAAGTTGCCCTGCACGCCCGTGGCCTTCACCAGCGTGGGCAGCCAGAAGGTCAGCGCGTACTGGCCCATGACGAAGGCGAAGTAGATCAGCGCCATCCACCACACGCGCGCGTCGCGGAACATCGCGCCCACCGAATGCGGGCCCTTGGCGCCGTGCGCCTGGTCGCGGTCGACCTCGCGCTGCAGCAGGTTCTTTTCTTCCGGCGAGAGCCAGCGTGCATGCTTGATGCCGTTGTCCAGGTAGAACAGCACCATCACGCCCACCAGCACGGCGGGAATGGCTTCGATGATGAACATCCACTGCCAGCCGTGCATCGACGACACGCCGTGGAAGGCGTCCATGATCCAGCCCGACAGCGGGTTGCCGAAGATGCCCGCCACGGGAATTGCCGACATGAACACCGCGATGATCCGCGCGCGCCGGTGCGACGGGTACCAGTGCGTCAGGTACAGGATCACGCCGGGGTAGAAGCCTGCCTCGGCCACGCCGAGCAGGAAGCGCAGGATGTAGAAGCTGGTCGGCGTTTCCACGAACACGAAGCAGGCCGACAGCAGGCCCCAGGTGATCATGATCCGCGCGATCCACACGCGCGCGCCCACGCGGTTGAGCAGCAGGTTGCTCGGCACTTCGAACAGGAAGTAGCCCAGGAAGAAGATGCCGGCCCCGAGGCCGAACACGGTTTCGCTGAAGCCGAGGTCCGCGCCCATCTGCAGCTTGGCGAAGCCGACGTTCACGCGGTCGAGGTACGCGACCACGTAGCACAGCATCAGGAAGGGCACGAGGCGCCAGAACACCTTGGCGTAGGCGCGTTTTTCGAGCGCGGCGTCGGGCGCGTCAGCCGCGAGGGGCGCGCCGGCCTGGAGGGTGGAAGTCATTGGGAGGGAGTCCGCTGGATGAAAAAACGGGGCCGTCCCGTCACCCTGCGGCGCGGTCGCCCCTTACTTGTCAGGTCATCATACAAATTTAAGACAAGTTCCCGGATACGGGATAACCCGCACATTCTGCCCCTACCGAAAATTTGTGAGCGTGGGCTTACTTGCCCGCAGGCCAGCCTTCGACCAGGGGTCGGGCGAGCTGGGCGCCTTCCTGCTGCCAGAAGGCCGGGTCGGCCTGCTCGATGCGGCGGATGGCGTTGTCCATGTGGGCCTTGGCGGCTTCGCGCGCGGCCAGCGGGTCGCCGGCGTCGATCGCCTCGACGATGCGCGCATGTTCCTGCGCCACTTCGCGCACGAAGTCGGCGCGGCGCGCCTCGTTGGCGCGCGTGACGCGGGTGGCGCCATGCAGGAACTGCCGCAGGTACTGCAGCGTCCCGATGAGGAAGGGGTTGCGCGCGGCCTCGGCGATGGCGCGGTGAAAGCGCACGTCCTCGTCGGCGCCGTTGCCGCCCATCGACACCGCCGCGTGCAGCGCATCGATGGCGTCGCGGATGCGCAGCATGTCCTCGGGCGTGCGGCGCTCGGCCGCGAGCGCGGCCACCTCGGCCTCGAGCGCGCGGCGCAGCTCGACCATCTGCACCACCGCTTCGCGCGACGCCACGTGCGGCATCTCGAAGCGCAGCGGTTCGACCCCGGCAGCGCGCACGTACACGCCGCTGCCCTGGCGCGAATCGACCAGCCCGAGCGACTTCAGCCGCGACACCGCCTCGCGCACCACCGTGCGGCTCACGCCGAACTGGGTGGCCAACGCGGTCTCGGTGGGCAGCCGGTCGCCTTCCGACAGGCGCCCGCTGCGCACCTCGGCCACGAGCGCTTCCGCCACCTGGTCGGCCAGGCGGACGGCGGGAGCAAGGGACTGGAAGCGGGCGGTCATGGGCGCGGGAAGGCGGTGGGGCCTGCGACTCTAACGCAGGCACCACGCCGTCACGCCGCATGGCCGCGCTGGCGTCAGGCGCCGAGCGCGTGCCGCGCGGCGCGCGCGATGCTCGCCGCGTCCACGCCGAAGAAACCGCGCAGCGCGGCGCGCGTGTCGCTGCGGCCGAAGCCGTCGGTGCCCAGCGTGAGGTAACGGCGGCCTTCGGGCAGGAAGGCGCGCACGCTCTCAGGCAAAGCGCGCACGTAGTCGGTGGCGGCCACGATCGGGGCCTTGCTGGCCTTGCCGAGCTGCTGCGCGACGAAGGGCGTGCCTGCATTCTTCTCGCCGGCCAGCGCGCGCTGCTCGCAGGCCTGGCCGTCGCGTGCCAGTTCGCTCCAGCTCGTGACGCTGAACACCTCGGCCGCGATGCCTTCGTCGGCCAGCTGCTGCGCGGCCTTGATGACCTCGGTGAGGATCGCGCCCGAGCCCAGCAGCGTGACGCTCTGCTTCGCCTTGCCCGATGCCGGCGCATACGTGCCGAAGCGGTAGCAGCCGCGCAGGATGTCGGCCTCGGCGCCGGCCGGCAGGTCGGGCTGCGCGTAGTTCTCGTTCATGAGCGTGACGTAATAGAACACGTCCTGCTGCTCGACCATCATCTCGCGGATGCCCGCGTCGACGATGACGGCCATCTCGCCCGCGAAGGCCGGGTCGTAGGCCTTGCAGTTGGGAATGGTCGCGGCCACGAGGTGGCTGCTGCCGTCCTGGTGCTGCAGGCCTTCGCCGCCGAGCGTGGTGCGGCCCGAGGTGGCGCCCAGCAGGAAGCCGCGTGCGCGCTGGTCGGCCGCCGCCCAGATGGCGTCGCCCACGCGCTGGAAGCCGAACATCGAGTAGTAGATGTAGAACGGCAGCATCGCCAGGCCGTGCACGCTGTAGCTGGTGGCCGCCGCCGTCCAGCTGGCGATGGCACCGGCCTCGCTGATGCCTTCTTCGAGGATCTGCCCGTCGGTGGCTTCGCGGTAGCTCAGCACCGAGCCGATGTCTTCCGGCGCATAGCGCTGGCCCACGCTCGAATAGATGCCCACTTGCTTGAACAGGTTGGCCATGCCGAAGGTGCGCGCCTCGTCAGCCACGATGGGCACGATGCGCGGGCCCAGGGCCTTGTCCTTCATGAGGTTGCCCAGCATGCGCACGAAGGCCATGGTGGTGCTCATCTCCTTGCCCGCGGCGGCCGTGGCGAACTGCGCGTAGGCCGCGATGTCGGGCTTGGGCACGACGTCGCAGGCGGTTTCGCGGCGCGGCATGGCGCCGCCGAGCGCTTCGCGGTGCTGGCGCAGGTAGCGCATCTCGGCGCTGTCTTCGGCCGGGCGGTAGAAGTCCATCGCGGTGGCCTGCGCGTCGGTGAGCGGCAGGTTGAAGCGGTCGCGGAACTCGAGCAGGTCCACGTCGCCCATCTTCTTGTGCGAGTGCGTGGTCATCTTGCCCTGCGCGGCGCTGCCCATGCCGTAGCCCTTCTTGGTGTGGGCCAGGATGACGGTCGGCTGGCCCTTGTGGGCGGCGGCCGCGGCGTAGGCGGCGTGGATCTTCACGAGGTCGTGGCCGCCGCGCTTCAGGCGGTCGATCTGCTCGTCGGTCATGCCTTCGGCCAGGCGCGCGAGCTCGGGGTTCTGGCCGAAGAAGTTGTCGCGGTTGAAACGGCCGTCCTTCGCCGCGAAGGTCTGCATCTGGCCGTCGACGGTGTTGGCGAACACGCGGGCCAGGGCACCGCTCACGTCCTGCGCGAACAGGCCGTCCCAGTCGCTGCCCCACACGAGCTTGACGACGTTCCATCCGGCCCCGGCGAAGAGCTTTTCGAGCTCGTCGATGATGCGGCCGTTGCCGCGCACCGGGCCGTCCAGGCGCTGCAGGTTGCAGTTGACGACCCACACGAGGTTGTCGAGCTTTTCGCGCGCGGCGAGCGTCAGCGCGCTCATCGACTCGGGCTCGTCCATCTCGCCGTCGCCGAACACGCCCCAGACCTTGCGGCCTTCGCAGTTCAAGAGGTTGCGGTGCGTGAGGTAGCGCATGAAGCGCGCGTGATAGATCGAGCTGATCGGGCCGATGCCCATCGAGCCGGTGGGGAACTGCCAGAAGTCCGGCATCAGGTACGGGTGCGGGTAGCTGCACAGTCCGCGCGCGCCGCTGCCGTCGGTGAAGGCGGGCGCGGTGAGTTCCTGGCGGTAGTGGTTCAGGTCTTCTTCGCTCAGGCGGCCTTCGAGGTAGGCCCGCGCATACACGCCGGGCGCGCTGTGCGGCTGGAAGAACACGAGGTCGCCGCGGTGCGCCGGGCTGCGCGCATGGAAGAAGTGGTTGAAGCCGGTCTCGAACAGGTCGGCCGCGCTCGCGTAGCTGGCGATGTGGCCGCCGAGCTCGCCGTACGCCTGGTTGGCCTTGGCCACCATGGCGAGCGCGTTCCAGCGCATGAGCGAGGCGAGCTTTTCCTCGACGGCAAGATCACCCGGGAACGGCGGCTGGTCGGCCGCGGCGATGGTGTTGACGTACGGCGTGGCCAGCTCGGGCTGCCAGCCGATGCGCTGCTGCCGCGCCAGGCGCGCCAGCTCGGCCAGCATCTGGCGCGCGCGCTGCGGACCTTGCGTCTGCGCCAGCGCCAGGAAGGCGTCGCGCCATTCGGCGGTCTCTTCGGGGTCGGGGTCGTGCGACGGCGGCGTGTCGAGCAACAGGGCGCGCATCTGGTCGGCGGAGATCGGGGCGTTCATGCCAGCACTTTAAGCCGCCTCGAGGAAAATTAGCTACCGGCACCTCTGATTTCATGGCTATTTGCAAGCATAAAATGCCGCCATCCAAGCGCTTCACGGAATTTCATGGAACTCGATGCCATCGACCTGCGCATTCTCGACGAGCTGCAACGCGACGGCGCCCTGTCGAACGTCGAACTGGCGCGCCGCGTGCACCTGTCGCCCTCGCCCTGCCTGGCGCGCGTGAAGGTGCTGGAGACCAGCGGCGTGATCGACCGCTACGTGGCGCTCGCGAACGCCAAGGCGCTGGGCCTGGGGCTCAACGTGTTCATCTCGATCAGCCTGACGACGCAGAGCAAGCAGTCGCTGGCCGACTTCGAGCAGCGCATCGCCGAGCACGACGAGGTGATGGAGTGCTACCTGATGACCGGCGACAGCGACTACCTGATCCGCATCGCCGTGGCCGACATGGCGGCGCTGGAGCGCTTCATCATGGAGCAGCTCACGCCGATTCCGGGCATCGAGAAGATCCGCTCGAGCTTTGCGCTCAAGCAGGTGAGATACAAAACGGCGCTGCCGTTGCCGACAGCGCCGTCTTGAGGGCCGAGCCTCGAAGGCTTACTTCGCCAGCTTGATCTGGATCGGGTCGGCCGTGAGGTAGCCGACGGCGGCGCTGTAGCGGTCGTTGTAGTTCTTGCGCACCAGCGGGTCCAGCGTGGCCTGCACCTTCGAGTGGATGCCGCCCCAGTCACCCGCGTGCTGGAAGTTGCTCATGATGTAGGTCCAGCCGTTGATCTCGTCCACGGCATGCAGGCCGGTCGATTCGCCGCCCGCGGGGATCGACATGAGGCGCGAGAGCTTCTTGGTGTCGATGTTGTAGGCCCACAGGAAGTTGTTGACGTGGCTGCTGCTGTCCTCGCCGATGAACAGCGTGCGCAGCTTTTCCGAGAACTTGATGTTGTCGGGGTTGCCGATCTTGTCGGGGCTGGAGGTGTTGCCCAGCGCGTCGGGCGTGGGGAGGTCTTGACCCACGATCAGCGCGCGGGTCTGCGTGGGCACCCAGTCGCTGTTGATGGACTTGCCGTCGGTGTCCTTCTGGCCGCCGGCCAGGTTGTGCGCCATCACGCCGCCGGCGCTGAGCTTGCCGGGCAGTGCGATGTTGTTGGCCGCCGACCAGCCCTTGCCTTTTTCGACCATCGAGTCCTGGATGTTCTGCAGCGCGGAGTAGGCCACCTTGTCCTTGATGTTGACGGTGGTGCCTTCCATCTTGGTGAAGGCCATGCTGGCGCCCTTCACGTTGGCGTAGCGGTGGGTTTCCAGGAAAGCCGCGGCCTTTTCCATGCCGGGCTTCACGCGGCCCCAGCTGGCCTTGCCGTCCAGGTACATGGCGGTGTACGTGGGGTCGACCGGGTCGGTGGTGGTCACATCCATGATGTCCGTGGCCTTGAGCGTATTGGCCAGTGCCTCGATCTCGGCGCTGGTGGCATGGCCCAGGTTGATCCACGTCATCTTGGTGGCGGCTGCGGCGGGGTCGATCGAGTAGCCGGCTTCGTAGCGGGCCACGTAGAGCGTGCCGGCCGACAGGTCTTTTTCCTTGTCGGCGACGAACATGAAGAAGCCGCCGTTGGTGTAGTCGTCGCCCATGATGGCGGTGCGGTTGTCGGGCATGACCTGGATCAGCTCGTGCGAGATGCGGCCCATGCAGTAGTGCTTCTTCACGCTGCCGGTGCCGTCCGGGTTCACGGTGACCTCGGGCAGGTGGCCGTAGTGGTACGGGTTGGCCTTGGTCTCGTCGCCGAACACGTTCTTGCTGTAGGCCTTGAACATGTCGGTGCCGGCGGCGGTGGTCGCGTCGGGCTCGTACTCTTCGCTGGACAGGTGGGTGTTCCACGGCGACAGGCTGGCGCCGCAGGTGATCCACAGGCCGTGGGCGCTCGACATGTCGACGTTGTGGTACTTGACCAGGCTCAGCTTGCCGGTGGTCTGGTCCTGGTCGAGCGTGAGCACCGCGATGGGCGACGGCAGCGTGCCGTAGGTGCCTTCGCCCTTCAGGTTGCGCGTGGTGTATTCGAACTGGACCACGGCGAACACCGCCTTGCCCTTGATGCCGGGCACGTTGGCGTTGGGCAGTGAGATGAGCGAAGTGCCGTCCGGGCTGTCCGAGAAGAACTGGCGCTCCTTGCCGGCCACCGAGGCATCGATGATCGGCTGGTTCTTGATGTCGACGTAGCCGCCCGCGAGGATCTTGCCGCCCTTGCCGTCCGGCACCATGTCGCCGGTCAGGAAGAAGGGCTGGTAGGCCAGGCGGTATTCGGTGGAGCTGCCGTTGTCGAACGACACCTTGAGCGTGGAGCCGACGGTGTTCGTGGCCATGGCGGCCGGGTCGGCCAGCGTGGGTGCAGCCATGCCGTTGAATTCGGCCGACACGAACTGCGCAGGTGCGGGTGCCGGCGCGGGGGCCGGCGGCGGCACCACGAAGGGCGGGAAGGCCTGGCCACCACCGCCACCACCGCCGCAGGCGGTGAGAAAGGCGACACCGCCCAGCGGGAGCATCGGGGCGGCGCCCAGCAGTTTCAGGGCGTGACGGCGGGAGGCGGCGGGCGCCTTGACGTGATCAGTCATTTTGTTTTCCAGGGATCGTGGGGTGGGTCGGCATGAGGCCTAAAGTCAGCCTCTGTCAGGCCGCAGACCTTAAAAGGCGCCCATGACGAAGGCGTGCATCGCGCATGACAGAACGATGACGACCGCCACGATCACACCCCGCCCACGCCCCGGTCGGCGGCATGCAAAACGGCGCGGGATCACCGCGCCGTTGTGTCGTTCAAGCCGCCGAGGGCTTCAAGGTGCCGGCAGCTGCCTCGGCCACAACGCCCACAGCCGCAGCGGCTGGTTCACGCTCGCCGCCAACCGGCCGGCCTCCGCGCCGGTGCCGGCGAAGTAGTCGGCGCGCACGGCGCCCAGGATGGCGCTGCCCGTGTCCTGCGCCACCACCAGTTTCTGCAGCTGCGCGGTCGGGCCGCTCGATGCCAGCCACACCGGCGTGCCGTAGGGAATGCTCTCGCGGTCGACCGCGATGGAGCGCCCCGCCGTCAGCGGCACGCCCTGCGCGCCGCGCGGACCGAAGGCGGCGTCGAGCTCGCTCATGGTCTCTTCGCGGAAGAACACGTAGCGCGGGTTGCTCCACAGCAGCTGCGACACGCGCTGCGGGTTCTGCGCCACCCAGGCCTTGGTGTCGTCGGGCCACTTGCCGACCTTGGCGACGCCCTGGCTCATGAGCCATTGCTGCACGCTGCGGTACGGCTGCTCGTTGGTGGCCGCATAGGCCACGCGCACCGTGTGCTGGTAGCCGTTGGCCTCGGTGATGCGCAGGCGGCCCGAGCCCTGGATGTGCAGCATCAGCGCGTCGATGGGGTCGGCCATCCAGGCGATCTCGCGACCGCGCAGCGCGGCCTGGGCCTCGGGCAGGGTCTCGATCTCCTGGCGCGTGAACCAGGGGCGCTTGGGCACGAGGCCGTCGGGCGCCTGGTACAGCGGCACGTTGAAGCCGGCCGAGGGCACGCGCGAGGCTTCGTACACGGGCTCGTAGTAGCTGGTGAGCTTGCCTTCGCTCTGGCCCGCGAGCGATTCGACGCGGTAGGGCTGCAGCCGGTCGGTCATCCAGCGGCGCTGCTCCTCGGGCGTGGCGATGGCGAGCTGGCGCACCTCGCGGCACAGCGGTGCGAAGGCGGCGTTGGGGCGTGCGCAGTTGGCCAGCAGCGCGATCCACGCCTCATGCAGCGGGTCTTCGCTGAAGCCCGGCAGTTCGGACCAGCCCACGGGCACCCAGCGGCTTTTCGGATGCGCGAGCGATCCGGTCAGCGGACCGAGGTCGCGCGGCGGGGTGACGGTGGGTCGGGTGGGGGTGTCGGGGGCGCGGGGGCCGAGGGAACAGCCGGCAAGCGTTGCTACGATCGCAAGCCCCACCAGCCACTGGAGTCCATTTCTCATGGGTTTGATTCTGCTTGAAGCCCTCGCCGCGGGACTCGTCCTGATCTTGATCATCTGGTGGACCATGTTTTCCGGGCGCAACAAGGGTGAACTGCATGACGAGCCCGACGCCGATGCCGAGAGCTCGGATCGCGATCCCCCGCCCAAAGTGTGAATTGCTCGTGTAGCCGCACGGCGCGCCCCGCTGTCGGACAAGCACCCTATTGCTACAACTTTAGTAGCAATCATCGCAGCATTCACGGGCGATGGCGAAAGTTTTCTTATTTTCCGTAGGGCTTTGAGCACGTACCATCGCGTACCCGTCGAGGGCTAAGCTGTGGCCCGTTTGATTCAACCTGGAAAGGCATCGCCATGAAAAAGTTCGTTCTTGCAACCACCGCAGCTGCCCTCGTCCTGTCCGGCTGTGCCGGCGGAATGACCGACACCCAGCGCAACACCGGCATCGGTGCCGGCATCGGCGCGCTCGGCGGCGCAGCGATCGGCTCGGCCACCGGCGGCAACCGCGGTGCCATCGGCACGGGCGCGGTGGTCGGCGCGGCAGCCGGCGCACTCGGCGGCTACCTGTGGTCGCAGCGCATGGAAAACCAGAAGCGCCAGATGGAAGCCGCCACGCAAGGCACCGGCGTGGCCGTGACGCAGACGGCCAACAACGAGCTCAAGCTCGCCATTCCGAGCGACGTGTCGTTCGACGTGGGCCGCTCCAACATCAAGTCGAACTTCGCACCGGTGCTCGACCAGTTCGCCAACGGCCTGCGCAACAACCCGAACGCCGAGGTGCGCATCATCGGCCACACCGACAGCACCGGCTCCGACGCCATCAACAACCCGCTGTCGGTGGACCGCGCCGCCAGCACGCGCGACTACCTGGTGGCACGCGGCGTGAGCGCTGCGGCCTTCCGCATCGAGGGCCGTGGCTCGCACGAGCCGGTGGCCGACAACAACAGCGACGCCGGCCGGGCACAGAACCGCCGCGTCGAGATCTACGTGGGCGAGCGCGCACAGCGCGGCTGATCGCAGCCCCACCGGGAAACCGGCCGCCCTATCGAACGGCCGGTTCCCGCTTCAGTTTTCATTGGTCCAAGCAGAGGGAAAATTCATGAGGAAGTTTGTTGTGTCTAGCGCGGCCCTGGCCGCTGTGTTGTTCATCGCGGGGTGCGCATCGTCGACCCCGCCGGCCGAAGCACCGGCCGCACAGCAGGCCGCACCGGCCAACAGCTGGACCGCCCGCCTGGACGCGCTGAAGGCCGAGCTCGAAAGCTCCACCAAGGGCACCGGCGTGGTGATCGAGCAGACCGCCGACAACCAGCTTCACGTCGTGATTCCGAATGAACTCTCGTTCGACACGGGCCGCGCCAACGTCAAGCGCAACCTCGCCCAGGTGCTCGACAAGGTCGCCGAAGGCCTGAAGAGCGCCACCACCGCCAGCCTGCGCGTGGTCGGCCACACCGACAGCACGGGCAGCGAAGAAGGCAACGAACGCCTCTCGGTGAGCCGCGCCGACAGCGTGCGCAACCACCTGGTGGGCCGCGGCGTGTCGACCACCGTGATCACCACCGACGGCCGCGGCTCGCGCGAGCCGCTGGCGGACAACGGCACGGCCGCCGGCCGCGCGCAGAACCGCCGCGTCGAAATCTTCGTCGCCGAGAAGATCTGAGCGCAGGTGCTGCGCGCACGGCGCGCGGCACCGTGAGGAAATCCCGCATGAGGGCACGGCACCGCCGGGCCTAACATCGCGCGGCCTGCACGCGGCACGCGCACCGCGCGCCGGGCGGACACGAGAGGAAACTCCGATGAACGCCATCGCGCCGGCCCCATCGAGCGTCGCATCCCACTTTGCCCCGGACATCATCGCCGCGGGCACCGGTGCGCAACCGCAGTACCTCGTGACAGGCGGCGACCAACTCTTCGCCGCCCGCTGGCAACAGGACCCATGCTGGCTGCCCTTCCACGGCGCGGCGCATCACGTGCTGGTGCTGCACGAGAACGGCAGCACCGCGGTGCGCAAGTACGAGCGCGGCAAGCTCGTCGCCTCGCGCTCGCGGCTGGGCAGCGTGAGCTTCATCCCCCGCGACGGCACCGAATGGGAAATCGGCGGGCGCTGCGGCGTGGTGCACCTGTACATCGGGCAGGCGCTGATCGCGCGCGTCGCCGCCGAGGAAGACCTCGGGCCGGCGGTGGAGATCGATCCCTTCTTCGCGATCCGCGACCCCTGGCTGCAAGGCTTCTTCCAGATGCTGGTGAGCGAGGTGGAGCTGTACGGCGCCGTGCCCCTGAGCCCCGATTCCTTGCTGCTCTCGCAGAGCCAGCACCTGCTGGCGCATCACCTCGTGCGGCGCCACTCCGCGTCGGGCCGCGGTGCGCCGCCGCGCACGGAGGGCGTGCGCCGGCAGCCGGTCCTGACGCCGCGGCAGCTGCGCCGGGTGACCGAGCACATCGACGCGCACCTGGCCACGCCGCTGGGGCTGGCCGACCTGGCCGCGCTGGTGCACCTGTCGCAGGACCACTTCATCCGCAGCTTCAAGGCGGCCAGCGGCATGGCGCCCTACCAGTACCTGCTGCGCCGCCGCCTGGAAGGCGCCGCCGAACTGCTGCGCACCAGCGACCTGCCCATCGAGGCCGTGGCCCAACGCATGGGCTTTGGCAGCCCCGCGTACTTCTCGACGCGCTTCCGTGCGTTCCTCGGCGTGGCGCCGAGTGCCTACCGCCGCATGCGCTGAACCGCGCAGCGACTTGCGCAAAAGCGCGCCGCTTTCGACATCCCGTGCTTCGTTCGGGCCGACAGGCCCCGGTGCGCAAAGCCGCTCCTAGACTGGCTTCGCAGGCCGATCCCGGCCGCATCACCCACGGAGACACCATGACCCTGACCGCCCTGAAAGCCACGCCGCCGGCCAGCGCCGCCCATGCGCGCATCACGCTGCCGTACCCGCATTTCCAGAAGCTCGACAACTATCCATGGAAGCCGTGGGTCATGCCCGGCGTGGCCTACAAGCTGCTGAGCATCAACCGGCGCAGCGGCGGCTTCACCTGCCTGCTGAAGGTCGATCCCGGCACCGAGGCGCCGGTGCACCACCACCTGGGCGCCATCGAGGTGATCGTGCTCGAGGGCGACATCTACTACGAGCGCAACGACATCGGCCGCCCGGGCGACTACATGCACGAGCCCGCCGGCGACATCCACCAGCCGCGCTCCGACGGCGGCTGCGTGCTGTTCTGCGTGTTCGAGGGCGCGATTGCCGGGCTGGGCGAGGACGGCAACGTCGTCGGCATCGTCGACGGCCGCAGCATGCTCGAGATGGCCACGCGCGACGGCGCCGCGCAGCACGTGCACAGCTGAGGCCCGGCCTGCGAGCTAGAGATCGCGCAGGCGGTTGGCCAGCTCCACCGCCGACTTCACTTCCATCTTCTCGAACACGCGCGCCCGGTGGACCTCCACCGTGCGCACGCTGATCGCGAGCTGGTCGGCGATGAGCTTGTTCGGCAGGCCCTCGACCACGAGGCGCATCACGTCGCGCTCGCGGTCGGTCAGCTCGGCGATGCGGTCGGCCAGGCCGCGGCGCACGCGCTGCACTTCGAGGGCGCGCTGCGACATGCCCAGCGCCTGCTCGATGCGGTCGACCAGCGCGTTGTCCGAGAACGGCTTCTCGCAGAAGTCGAAGGCGCCGCGCTTGACCGCCTCGACGGCGGTGGGCACGTCGGCATGGCCGGTCAGGAAGATCACCGGCATCTCGGCCAGCAGGCCGCGTTCGGCCAGCCGGTCGAACAGCACCAACCCGCTCATGCCGGGCATGCGCACGTCCAGCAGCAGGCAACGCGGCTGATCGGGCAACGTGGCCTCGTCCAGGTACTGCTCGAAGGCCTCGGCGCTGCCGAAGTGCTCGCTGGCCAGGCGGCGCGAACGCAGCAGCCAGGCCAGCGCCTCGCGCACGCTGGCGTCGTCGTCCACGATAAAGATCAAGCCATCGATCAGCGGTTGCATGCCATGAGGTCCAGCGGAACAGAAAACGAAGAAGAAGAAAAAGGCGGCTATCCCGCAGCCGGGAGCGTAAACCTGAAGACGGTGCCCCGGGGGCGGTTGGGCTCGAACATCAGCGCGCCGCCATGTTGCTCCACCACGGTGCGGCACAGGCTCAGGCCCAGGCCCATGCCGTCGGGGCGCGTGGTGAAGAAGGGCGTGAACAGGCGCGCCGCCACCTCGTTGCTGATGCCGCAGCCCAGGTCGGCCACGGAGAACTCGAGCCAGCGGCGGCCGTCGGCCGGCGCGGTGGCGCCCACGGGCAGGGCACGCGCCACGCGCAGCCTCAGCAGGCGGCTGCCGGTGTTGTCGGGGCTGTCCATGGCCTGCATGGCGTTGCGCGCGAGGTTCAGCAGCACCTGCTCGACCAGCGTGCGGTCGCACACCACGGCGGGCAGGCGCTCTTCGCACACGATCTCGATCGTCACGTCGAGCTTGCGCGCCTGCAGCCGCACCAGCGGCAACACGGCGTCGATGAGCGCCTGCGGCGCCACGGCCTCGCGCATGCGGTCGCGCCGGCGCACGAAGTCGTGCACGCTGCGGATCACCTGGCCCGCACGGTCGGCCTGCTCCGCGATGCGCTTCACGGCCATGGCCACCTCGGCCTGCTCGCCGCGCGCCTCGGGCCCGATCAGGTTGAGCGAGCCGGTGGCGTAGCTGGCAATGGCGGCCAGTGGCTGCGTGAGCTCGTGGCTCAGCAGCGAGGCCATCTCACCCACGGTGGCCAGGCGCGCGCTGGCCTGCAGGCGCTCCTGGCTGGCGCGCGAGAGTTCCTCGACGCGGCGCTGCTCGCTCACATCGATGAAGGCGCTCATCCAGCCGGTCTGCACCTTGTGCGCGTTGATCAGCGGCGCCTCGAAGATGAGCACCGGAAAGCGTGTGCCGTCCTTGCGCATGAAGACCGACTCGAAGCCCTCGCGCGGCGGCAGGCCGCCGGCGAAGCGGCGCGTCTGGCGCAGGTGGTATTCGTGCGCCAGCTCGGTGGGCCAGTACGGCGCCTCGACGCTGTCGGCCATGAGCTCTTCGGGCGTGAAGCCGACCATCTCGCAGAAGGCCGGGTTGACGTAGGTGATGCGCCCCTGCAGGTCGCGCGCGCGCAGGCCGGTGATGACCGAGTCTTCCATCGCCTTGCGAAAGGCCAGCGCGTCGGCCAGGTCGCGCTCGGCGCGCAGGCGCCGGCGGGTGTCGCGCGCCAGCAGGATCAGCACCGACACGAGCGCGATCGAGATCGCCGTGACCAGCGCCGTGAGCATGTTCGGGAACAGGTCGGGCGCGGCGCGCCAGCCGTCCACGCGCAGCATGAGCGAGGCGCCCGGCAGGTCGATGCGCTGCTGCGAGGTGAACACGCGCGTGCCGATGCGCCGCGAGGTGCCCAGCGCCACCAGCCGCGTGCCGTCGGCTTCGGTGAAGGCGACCTCCTGTCCGCGCGTGAGCGTGGGGCCGACCAGCTCGACCAGCGTGTCGCGCAGCGAGTAGCTCGCCACCAGGTAGTCGCCGCTGTCCATCGGCAGGCACAGCTCCATCACCTCGACACCGCCGCCGCCGGCCACGGGCACGTAGTGGCTGGGCGAGTAGGCGGGCGCGCCGGCCTTGCGCGCGGTGGTGCAGGCCAGCGTGACGTCGGACTGCGCGGGGCCGCGGCTGCTCTCCTCGAGGATGCGCATGCGGTAGGGCGTGTTCACGGCCTCGATGGGTTGCAGCTGCGCATCGCGCCATTCGAGCCGCAGCCATTCGCGGTGCTCGCGCAGTTGCGCCGCCGCGCGGTCGGCCCAGTGCGTGCGCTCCATGCCCGGCGCGAGCGTGGCGCGCAGGCTCTGGGCGTTGCGCTGCAGGCCGCTGCGCAGGTCGACGACGGCGTCGGCCGTGTCGCGCTCGAGCGCCGCCTGCACCTGCTCGACCTCGTGCCGACCGGCCAGCCACACGACGGTGACCAGCAGCGCCAGCACCAGCACCGCCAGCAGCAGCCAGAGAAACCAGCGCTGCCACAGCGAGCGCAGGCGCGCGAAGGCGATCCACACCCGGCGCTGCCGCGATGGCTCGGGCGGCTGCGGCGGCGGTGCGGGAAGGTCCAGCGCCTCGTCGGCCATCGTCAGGCGAGCACGCGGTGCGACAGCGCGGGCAGCTGGGCGCGCGTGCGCTCGACCTGCCGGGCGTCGAGGTCGAACAGCACCACGCCCTCTTCGGCGGCCTGCTGCGCCACCACCGTGCCCCAGGGGTCGATGACCAGCGACTGGCCCCAGGTCTGGCGGCCGTTCTCGTGCGTGCCGCCCTGCGCGGGCGCGACCACCCAGGCCAGGTTCTCGATGGCACGGGCGCGCAGCAGCACCTCCCAGTGGGCGGCGCCGGTGGTGCGCGTGAAGGCGCTGGGCACCAGCAGCAGGTCGGCGCCCTGCCCCGCCAGCGCGCGGTACAGCTCGGGAAAGCGCAGGTCGTAGCACACGCTCATGCCCACGCGCCAGGCGTGGCCGTCGCGCGAGGGCAGCTCGAACACCACGGGCTGCGCGCCCGGTGCGATGACGCGGCGCTCGTCGTAGCGCTCGGTGCCGTTGTCGAAGAAGAACAGGTGGATCTTGTCGTAGCGCGCCACGCACTTGCCTTCGGGCGAGAAGGCCAGCGAGCTGTTGAAGACGTGGTCGGCGTCGTCGCTCTCGATGGGCAGCGTGCCGCCCACGATCCACAGGCCGAACTCGCGCGCCGCGTCGGCAAGGAAGCCCTGCACCGTGCCGGCGCCGGCGGTTTCGCGCAGGCCGAGCTTGTCGGTGTCGCGTGCGCCCATCATGCAGAAATACTCGGGCAGCACCGCGAGCTCGGCGCCGTCGCGCGCCGCCTGCCCGAGCAGGGCGTGGGCGCGCACGAGGTTGGCTTCGCGGGCGATGGCGGACACCATCTGGATGGCTGCGACTTTCATTGCGTGGTCTCCATTTTTTTGCCTTCCCCCGCTGTCGATGCGCCCGGCAGGCCGGGCAGCAGCTGCAGCGAGCGCGGCACCTTGGCGATCTTCGGGTCGGCCCAGGTGCCTTCGACGTGGAACTCCTGCGTGGCGGCCGCCGCGAGCGGCTTGCTCAGCACCCACTGCGCGAGGAAGGTGCCCAGGCCGATGGCCGGGTTGATGGCCGTGGCCACCAGCGCGGCCGTGCCGGCGTTGATCTCGGGCACCACCACCACGCGCAGGTTCTGCGTCTCGCGCACGATGTCGGCCGAGCCGTCCATGAGCGCGGCGGCGTTCACGCCCTTCATCTGCAGGTTGTTGGTGCTGGCGATGCCCTTGTTGATCTTGGCGTCGCCGCGGATGAAGTCGAAGGCGAAGCCCTGGCTGAACACGTCGCGGAAATCGAGCGTGAGCCGGCGCGGCAGCGCCTGCAGGCTCAGCACGCCCAGCAGCTTGGCCAGGCCGGGGTCGGCCTTGAGGAACTGGCCCTGCTCCACGTCGACCTGCAGCTGGCCGCCCAGGCTCGGGTAGTCGAGCGAGAACGGCGAACCGCGCCAGTTCACCTCGCCCTCGAGCCGCCCCTTGCCGCGCCGCAGCACGCCCGGCATGCCGAAGCGCGTGAGCAGGTCGCCGGCGTCGGCGATGTCTAGCTTGAAGTTCATGGCCGTGCGGCGCTGGCCAGCGCTGGCGCCCGCCGGTGCGGCCCAGGTGCCCTTGGCGGTGAAGGTGGCTTCGGGCACGCTGAACGCCAGCTTGTTGAGCAGCCATTCGCGCCCGCCGCGGTTGACGGCGTCGATCTCGGCACGGCCCAGGTGCTTGCCGAGCAGCTCGAAGTCGTCGACCACGATGTCCAGCGCCGGCAGGGTGCCCGGTTGCTCGTCGAGCAGGGTCTCGACCTGCGTGGCCTCGGCCGGCGCGATCTTCAGCCGCGCAAGCCGCGCGTAGAGCCGGCCGGCCTGACTGTGGCTGTACTCGGCGTAGCCGCTCAATTCGGTGGCGTCGACGTTGGCACGCCACAGCGTGCCGTCGCGCGTGCCGCCCAGCACCACGTTGTGCAGGGTGCGGCCCGCGATGCCCAGCTGCTGCGCGCGCACCGCGATGCGCGTGGGCAGGTAGGCCAAGTCGGGATCGTCGGCCCGCTCGCTGCCGGCGACCACCGCCGCGGTGCCCACCAGCGCCTGCCAGGCGCCCATGTCGAGCTTGGCGATGTTGACGTTGGCGAACACGCCCCGGTCGGACGGCAGCGCCGTCTCGCCCGGCGCCAGCCCGATGCCGATGCCGCCGCGCAGCACGCGCGCCTCGCCCGTGGCCGACAGCTCGCGCACGTACTGCACCGCGCCGATGCGGCCCAGTTCGAGCGTCAGCTGGTCCTGCGTGGCATGGCGGGTGTCGCGCGCCAGCACCTTCTTTTCGATGCGCAGCGGCATCTGCTCTTCGGCCGTCTTCACGAGCGGTGTCGGCAGCTGCAGCGCCAGCCCCTGCAGGCTGCTGGTGAGCGAGAACTCGGGCGTGTCGTCGCGCATCGAGAAGGTGGCGGCATACGGCGTGCTGCCGGTGGCATGTTTGGCCAGGCGCGCGAGCCAGTCGACCTCGCGCGCACCGCGCAGGCCCTCGGCGCTGGCCGTGCCCTGCGCCTTCAGCGCCAGTTCGCGCTGCGGTCCGCTGAAGCGGCCCTTGCCTTCGACGCGCACGTCGCCGCCCAGCAGCCGGGCCTGCACGCCGGCCAGCGAGAAACCGGTGTCGGTGAAGCTGAGCGTGCCGCGCGCCTGCGTGAACGGCGGCGCCTCGGGCACCACCTGCAGCTCGTTGTCGGCCAGCGTCACGGTGGCCTGCACCTTGGTGCTGTTGACGTTTTCCAGCGGCAGGTCGAGGCGCAGCTTGTAGTCGGCCGAGCCGGTGGCGCGCGCGCGCTGCAGGAAGGGCCCGGCCTCGCCGGCCAGTGGCGCACCGGCGCGCAGCACTTCGCCCAGCGGGCCCTTGGCCTGCGCGTCGACGCGCAGCAGCGCGGCGTGGTGCGACATGTCGGCGATCTGCGCCTCGGCCTTCGTGATCTCGAGGCCGGGCGCGCCCGCGATGCGCCCGCGCGCGTTGCGCACCTGCATGCCCGCGCGCTCGAACACCAGTTCGCCCGACACGCCGGTGAGCGCCGGCCACACGGGCGGCGGCGCGGCGGGCGGGCCGGTGCGCGACGCCGGGGTTGCTGGGGTCGCGGTGGCGGCGGCCAGCGACGGCGGCACGTAGGCGTAGTGCACGTCCGACACCTTGGCCGCGATGCGGAACTCGCCCTGCTTCGGGTCCATGAAGGGCATGTCGTGCAGGTCGCCGCGCACGCGGAAATCGACGGTGCTGGCCGTGCCCTTGATGACCGACTCGCGCACGTAGTCGCGCGTGTGCTGCGGAATGTCGAGCGGCAGGTAGCGGAACACGCGCGTGCCGTCGGCGCGCGTGAGCTTGCCCTGCAGGTCGAGCACGCCGGGGTGCTGCGCGCGGCTGCTCGAGGTGGCCGGGTCGCTGGTGCGCCAGCTGGCCTCGGCCTCGCCTTCGGCGTCGGTGTTGGCAAAGCGCAGCTTCGACATCTGTACCTGCATGGCGCCGTTGTCGAGCTTCCACTGCAGCTGGGTCGAGAGCCGGTCGATGGGGATCACCGGGTCTTCGAACACGCCGGGGAATTCGAGCGAGCCCTTGGCGATCGCCAGCGTGGCGGTGCCGCCGGTGTGGCTGGCGTCGAAATCGAGCGTGGCGCCGCTGAGGCCGGGCGTGCCCGGATGAATGCGGGGCGGTGCGGCGGGCGCGCCGGCCGGTGCCGGGGTGCTCGGCGTGGTCGCGGCCGGCGCCGGCTGCGACGCCACGCGCAACCCGCTGACCCGCCCCTTGGCCTGGTAGCGCGCGATCGCGTCGGGCGCGCCCTGCCAGTTCATGTCGATGCGCTCGACCAGCCCGCGCGGCGCATAGGCGCCGAGCACGCGGTGGGTGGCCTCGCCCAGCGGCAGGCGGTCGGCGATGAGCGCCAGCGCCGCGAGGTCGAGCCGGTCGGCCTTCAGCGCGCCGTGCTCGGGCGTGCGGCCCTTGGTCGGCGTGTGCTGCAGCCACAGGTTGCCACCGGGCCAGCGCAGGCCGTCGACGGTGTCGAACTGCAAGGCGGTGGTCGAGAACTCGAAGGTGTCCGCGTTCATCTGCCCCGCGAGCCGGCCGGTGACGGCGCGCAACACCAGCGGCTGCAGTCCCTTGCCGAGCGAGGCGTCGATGCGGTTCAGCCCCAGGTCGGCGGCGCCGCCGACGATGCGCCCGTCGTCCACGTCGGCCCACACGCGCAGCGCGCCGTTGCCTTCGCGGATGCGCGCGTCGAGCGAGACGTACTGGCCGAGACGGGTGACGTCGATGTAGGGCAGGTCGGCATAGAGTTGGCCGTCCCAGGTCTGCCAGTGGCCGCTGCGCAGCGACAGCAGCGGCTGGCGGAACTGGCCGCGCAGCGTGAAGCGCTCGCCCCAGCCGGCCGGCGGCGTGGCGTCCAGCCGCAGGCCGTGGCGACGTGCGCCGTTGCGGGACACGAAGCGCACGTCGGTCAGCAGCAGGGGCTCGGCACCGCGCTGCTCGTCGGTCCAGCGCACGGTGCCGCCTTCGATGACGAACTCGCGCTGCGCGAAAAACCAGTCGGCGGCGCGGGTTTCTCCGGTCGTGTCGGTCTCCATGTGCAATCCAGCCACATGGAGTTTTCCCTGAGTGTCGCGGCGCACGTCGAGCTGCGGACCCTCGATATAGAGCTGCTCGAAATTCAGGCGCCAGAGCGACCGCGGCGACACGCTCGCCACCACGCGCACGAGGCGAAGGGCCTCGCGTTGGTCTGCGTCCTGCAGCACCACGTCGCGCAATTCGAAGGCCGGGAATAGCCCTTCGGAGCGGGCGGTGATGGCGCCGATGCGCACCGGGACACCGATGGCCTTGCTAGCCTGCGCCTCGAGTGCACCGCGAAAATCGCCGATTCGCGGCACAATCCACGCGTGCAGGACCACGACTGACAGCGCCAGCAGAAGCCACGCAGCGAAGAGCAGACCCAATAGCCAGCGCGCTGTCACAGCGGTGATTTGGAGCAGACGTGAAGGGGAAGACGCCGTGTCGTTCATTGAGGATCGCGCTGTGTCGGGAATTATGACCGCCAGCCTAGAGCCGGGTTCCGCGCCAACCCACACCAGTGTGAATCAGTTGCCATCCAATCCGACGCCTTCCGCGTTTTCTTCCAGTTCCCGATTCGTCCAGCGGCTGCGCCGCCGCTATGCGGCCGAGCTTGAATTGCTGCCGCCCGGCGAGCCCCGGCGCGAATCGATGACCGTCGCCTACGACGCGCTGCGCGCACGCGGCGTGGCCGTGGGCGATGCGTTGCGCATCGTGCGCCAGCTCACGATGGAACGTCTGGTCACACTCGACTGCGACCAGCAGGCCCCGCTCGCGGTGGTGACCACCGCCGTGACCGAGCTGGCCGAACTGGCCCTGGACATCGCCTGCCAGGACGCCTGCCACGAACTCGACGCCCAGCACGGCGCGCCGCTCGGCCCCGAAGGCCAGCGCTCGCAGCTGTGGGTGATCGGCATGGGCAAACTGGGCGCGCGCGAACTCAATGTGTCCAGCGACATCGACCTCATCTACCTGTACGACGTGGACGGCGACACGGCCGGCGATGCCGACGGGCGCGGCAAGCTGTCCAACCAGGAGTACTTTGCGCGGGCCGTGAAGCGCATCTATGCGCTGGTGGGCGACGTGACCGAGCACGGCTTCGTGTTCCGCGTCGACCTGGCGCTGCGGCCCAACGGCAACTCGGGGCCGAGCGTGGTCTCGCTCGACGCGCTCGAAGAGTATTTCCAGGTGCAGGGCCGCGAATGGGAGCGCTTTGCCTGGATGAAGAGCCGCGTGGTCGCGCCGCGCGCCGTGGTGCTCGGCGGCCAGGCCCAGGCGCTGCGCAACGTGGTGCTGCCCTTCGTGTTCCGCCGTTATCTGGATTACAGCGTGTTCGATTCGCTGCGCATCCTGCACCGCCAGATCCGCGAGCAGTCGGCGCGCCGCAGCGCCGGACGCCCCGAGCGCGCCAACGACGTGAAGCTCTCGCGCGGCGGCATCCGCGAAATCGAATTCACCGTGCAGCTGCTGCAGGTGGTGCGCGGCGGCCAGTTCCCCGAGCTGCGCACGCGCCCCACGCTCGACGCGCTGCAGCGGCTGGCGCGCGCCAACCTCATGCCGCAGGACACGGCCGACACGCTGGCCGCGGCCTATGAGTTCCTGCGCCGCGTGGAGCACCGCATCCAGTACCTGGACGACCAGCAGACCCACGTGCTGCCGGTCAACGACGACGACCTGCGCTGGATCGCGCAGTCGATGGGTTATGCCGACTGCTGCCCCTTCCTCGAACAGCTCGACACGCACCGCGAGTTCGTGGCCCAGGAATTCGACAAGCTGCTGGGCGGCGAGAAGCCCTGCAACGGCAAGTGCAACGGCAAGAAGGCCGCCGCGCCCGCCGACCTGGCCGACCTGCTCGACGACCTGCCGCCCGTGTTCGCCGAGCGCATCCGCGACTGGTGCGAGACGCCGCGCGTGCTCGCCCTGCGCGAGGAAACCCGGGGCCGCCTGCGCCAGCTGGTGCAACGCACCGGCCAGTGGCTGAAGGAGCCCGACGGCGACGGCGCGGGACAGACGCCGCGCCACGTCGATGCCGCCATGCGCTGGGCCGACTGGATCGAGCCGCTGATGCGCCGCGAGAGCTACCTGGCGCTGCTGGTCGAACGCCCCGCCGTGCAGGAGCGCCTGCTGCGCCTGCTGGGCGCCGCGAAATGGCCCGCGCGCTACCTCATGCAGCATCCCGGCGTGATCGACGAGCTCGCGAGCGACGAGATGCTCTCGGGCCGCTTCATCGCCGACGAATTCGAGCGCGAGCTCGAAGCGCGCCACACCTCGCTCACCCGCACCGGCGAGGCCGACGAAGAGCGCCTCTTGAACCTGCTGCGCCACGCCCACCATGCCGAGGTGTTCCGCACGCTGGCACGCGACGTGGACGGCCGCATCACCGTAGAGCAGGTGGCCGACGACCTGAGCGCGCTGGCCGACACCACGCTGCGCGTGACCGCGCGCTGGTGCTGGCCGCACGTGCGCAACCGCCACCGCGAGGTGCCGCAGTTCGCGATCATCGGCTACGGCAAGCTGGGCGGCAAAGAGCTGGGCTACGGCAGCGACCTGGACATCGTGTTCGTCTACGACGATGACGACGAGCGCGCCGGCGAGGTCTATGCGGCCTACGTGCGCAAGCTCATCAACTGGCTCACGGTGAAGACGCGCGAGGGCGACCTGTTCGAGATCGACACCGCGCTGCGGCCCAACGGCAACTCGGGCCTGCTCACCACCAGCTTCGAGGCCTACGAAAAGTACCAGCTCGGGCGCGGCAGCAACACCGCATGGACCTGGGAGCACCAGGCCATGACGCGCGCGCGCTTCGTGCTGGGCAGCGCCGACCACGGCGCCGAACTGGGCGCGCGTTTCGACCAGGTGCGCGAGGCCGTGCTGGTGGCCCCGCGCGACCGCGAGTCGCTGAAGGCCGAGATCATCGGTATGCGCAACAAGCTGCGCGGCGCCCGCCCCGTGAAGGCCGACCGCTTCGACGTGAAGCACAGCCCCGGCGGCATGGTCGATGCCGAGTTCGCGGTGCAGTTCCTGGTGCTGTCGGCTTCGGGCGCACACCCCGAGCTGATTCCCAACCTGGGCAACATCGCGCTGCTGCTGCGTGCCGAGCAAGCCGGCCTGCTGCCCGAAGGCGTGGGCCGCGACGCGGCCACCGCCTACCGCGAGCTGCGCCGCGTGCAGCACACCGCGCGCCTGAACGAAGAGCCGACACAGGTCACGCCGCCTGCCCTGAGCGCGGAACGCGACGCCATGCTGGCGCTGTGGAAGGCGGTCTTTGGCTGACGGCGCCCTCGCCTCCCGCGCGCTGACGGCCTGCGCCCTGGCCGCCGCGCTCGTGCTGGCCGGCTGCGCCAGCGGGCCACGCAGCAGTGGCGGCGGCGTCGCCAGTGGCCGCGACGGCCCCGGCAGCAATATCCCGTCGGACCTCGACCGCGTGCCCGACGCCGAGCCCCGCATCGAGGCGATCCGCAGCAGCGGCGGCACCAGCAAGCCCTACACGGTGCTGGGCCGCGGCTACCAGCCGATCACCGACGACCGGCCGTTCCGCGAATCGGGCATCGCCTCCTGGTACGGCCGCAAGTTCCATGCAGCCTCGACCGCCAGCGGCGAGCCCTACGACATGTACGCCATGACGGCCGCGCACAAGACGCTGCCGCTGCCGAGCTACGTGCGGGTGCGCAACCCGGCCAACGGCCGCGAGGTGATCGTGCGCGTGAACGACCGCGGCCCCTTCGTGGACGGCCGCGTGATCGACCTGAGCTACACGGCGGCGCTGAAGCTCGACCTGCTGCGCGGCGTGGCGCCGGTGGAGATCGAGCGCATCACCAACGACGACATCCGCACCGGCGCCTGGCGTCGCGATGCGGGCACGGCCTATGCCGCAGCGCCTGCGCCGGCCCCCGCGCCCGTTCGGGTGGCGGCTGCGCCGGTGGCTGTGCCATCGGCCTGGGTCGCGCCGGTTGCAATGACGGCTGCTGCGGCGCCCGCAGCGACGATGCCCGTGGCACCGCAGACGCCGGTGATGGCCGCGGCACCGTCGGAACCCGAGGCCCCGGCCGGCCCGCGCGAGGCGATGGTGGTGACCGACCTTGCGCCGCTGGCCCCGCTCGCCGCGCCGGCCACGTCATCGGCGCCCTCTTCCGCTGCCGCCGGTTTCTGGGTGCAGCTCGGCGCGTTCCGCGAACGCGACGGCGCCGAGACGCTGAGAAGCCAGGCCGCACGCGGCCTGCCCACGCTGGCGCCGCAGCTGCGCGTGTTCAGCGAAGCCGGCACGCACCGCCTGCAGGCCGGCCCGTTCCCGTCGCGCAACGCGGCGGGCGAGGCCGTCACGCAGCTGCGCGACAACCTGCGCATCGCGCCGATGGTGGTCGAGCGGCGCTGAAGCTCAGGGCATCGCCTTGGCCACGACCTGCGAACGCAGGCCCACGCCCAGGCGGTTCCAGGCGTTGATCTGCGCCACGGCGAGCGAGAGCTCGACGATTTCCTGATCACTGAACACGGCCTTCAGCGCTTCGAACTCGGCATCGCGGTCGGCGTGGTGGTCGGCCAGGCGCGTGAGCGTTTCGGCCCAGTCCAGTGCCGCACGCTCGCGTTCGTTGAAAAGGCTCACTTCGCGCCAGGTGGCGAGGCTGTTGATGCGCTGCCAGTCTTCGCCCTGCACGCGCAGGTCGCGCACGTGCATGTCCAGGCAGTAGGCGCAGCCATTGATCTGCGAGACGCGGGCGAAGACGAGGTCGATCAGCACCTTGCCGAGCGTGCTCGACTCGAAGCTGCCGTTGACGGCGATCATGGCCTGGAAGGACTTGGGGGCGAACTTGGTCCAGGCGAGACGGAGGGCGGGGGCTTGGCTCATGAGATGTACTCCAGGGTGGTTGAAGGAAAACAGCGAAATCTGCTTGCTACCCCCTGAAGACGCGCCAGCCACCGGCCCTGTGACAGGCCGCGCGATTTTTTTCTTCAGGCGCCCCGTTTGGCCGCGAACAGCTGCGCGATGCGCGCCAGCTTGTCGGGGTTGCGCTGGGCGCGGATGCGCACGATGCGCTCGCCCTCGATCTCGAAGGTCTGGGCCGATTCGAGTTCGCCGTCCAGAAAGCGCAGCATGCCGGGCTCGCCGTTGAGCTCGACCAGCTCCATGTGCACGCCGGCGCCCATGCGGCGCCAGAGCGAGAAGTACAGCTGCGCCAGCCGCTGGCTGCCGCGCAGGATCTTGCTGAAGGTCTGCACCTTGCCGCCGCCGTCGCCGATGAGTTCGACGTCTTCGGCCATCAGCGCCTTCAGGTCCTGCATGCTGCCACGCGCGGCGGCGTCGGCGAAGGCGCGCAGCAGGCGCTGGTGGGTGTCGCGCGAGACCTGGAAGCGCGGGCGCGCCTCCTGCACCTGGGCCTTGGCGCGGTGCACCAGCTGGCGGCAGGCGGCCTCGCTCTTGCCGAGGGTCTGGGCGATCTCGTCGTAGTCGGCGTCGAACACCTCGCGCATGAGGAAGGCGGCGCGCGCCTCGGGCGCCAGGCGCTCGAGCACGGCCAGGAAGGCGACGGAGATGTTGTCGACGCGCTCGAGCGTTTCCTCGGGCGTGTCGGGCGACCCGGTGAGCGTGGGCTCGGGCATCCACGGGCCGATGTAGTGTTCGCGCTGGACCTTGGCGCTGCGCAGCCGGTCGATCGACAGGCGCGTGACGACGGTCACGAGCCAGGCTTCGGCGCTGTCGAAACTGGCCTTGTCGGCTTCATGCCAGCGCAGCCAGGCGTCCTGCACCACCTCTTCGGCCTCGGCCACGGAGCCGAGCATGCGGTAGGCGATGCCCTGGAGGCGGCGGCGGTGGCTGTCGAAGGTGAGGGTCGGGTCGTCCATGCCCGATTAGACGTTTGACGTCGCCGTGTTGTGACAGCCCGCGCCCCCAAAAAAAACGCCCCGGCATGCGGGGCGATTTTTCAGATCTTGGGAGCGGCTCAGGCGCCCTGGTATTCGGGCTTGGGGCCCAACGTGGCCGAGACTTCCTTGCGGTAGCGGTTCAGCTCCTGCACGGTCTTGAAGCTGCGGTTCATCAAGAGGCTCAGGTTGTGCAGGATGCGCTCGCCGACCTTGGTTTCCCAGCCGGCGTCGAACTTGATCTGCTTGTCCAGCCAGTGCTCGAGCCAGTCGGGGTCGGGCATGCGGCTCTGGATGGTGTCGTTCGGGAACAGTGCCTTGTTCACGTGCAGGTTGGTCGGGTGCAGCGCCTGGGCGGTGCGGCGCGCGCTGGCCATCAGCACGCCGACCTTGGTGAAGGCGGCACGGGCTTCGTCGCCGAACTTTTCCATGGCGCGCTTCATGTAGCGCAGGTAGGCGCCGCCGTGGCGGGCTTCGTCCTGGCTCAGCGTGGTGTAGATGTGCTTGATGACCGGCTCGGTGTGCCACTGGGCGGCGCGGCGGTACCAGTGGTTCAGGCGGATCTCGCCGCAGAAGTGCAGCATGAGGGTTTCGAGCGGGGGCGCAGGGTCGAAGTCGAAGCGCACCTCGTGCAGTTCCTGTTCGGTGGGCGCGTGCTGCGGGCTGAAGCGCTTCAGGTACTCCATGAGCACCAGCGAGTGCTTCTGCTCTTCGAAGAACCAGATCGACATGAACGCCGAAAAGTCGCTATCGTGCCGGTTGTCGCGCAGGAACATCTCGGTGGCCGGCAACGCCGACCACTCGGTGATGGCATTCATCTTGATGGTCTGCGCCTGCTCTTCAGTCAGCAAGGAGGCGTCGAACGACTGCCAGGGAATGTCCTTGTCCATGTCCCAGCGGACGGATTCGAGTTGTCTGAAGAGTTCCGGGTAGAGCATCAAAGTCTTTCAATGGCCGCCGATTTTAGTCGGGCCGTTTGGCGCGCCCGTGACAGACGCGCGATGATGTGCTTACGCGCGCGCTTGCGCCATAGATGCACACCCCCTTTTCGATCCAGGAGCCCGTCATGCGAACCCCCGCCCGATCGTCGATGCTGCGACGTTGCGCCACGGCCTTTTCACTCGGGGCGGGCCTTGTGGCCGCCCTCCCGGCGGGTGCCCAGACCGCCCCCGCCGCGCCCGTGGTGGGCGCTGCGGCGGGATGCCCGGCGATCCTGCAGCACAGCTTCCCGCGGCTGCAGGATGAAAAGCCCCAGAACCTTTGCCAGTACTCCGGAAAAGTGGTCCTGGTGGTCAATACGGCCAGTTTTTGCGGCTTCACCCCGCAGTACAAAGGGCTGGAGGCACTGGACATGAAGTACCGCGCCCGCGGCCTCGTGGTGCTGGGCTTCCCGTCGAACGACTTCTCCCAGGAATCGGGCTCCAACAAGGAGATCGCCGACTTCTGCGAAAGCACCTTCGGCGTGAAATTCCCGATGTTCGCCAAGTCGGCCGTGCGCGGCACCGACGCCAACCCGCTGTTCAAGCAACTCGCGCAGGCCTCGGGCACGACGCCGAAGTGGAACTTCTACAAGTACCTGATCGGGCGCGACGGCAAGGTGGTGCAGGCCTGGTCGAGCATGACGGCGCCGGACGAAACCGGCTTCGTGAACGTCATCGAGAAACAGCTCGGGCCAAATTAAGACTGATCAGTTCACAAAAATACGTATCGGTAATATTATTTGCCGATGCGTCCCTCTCACTGTGAACTGCACGTCACAAACGTTTACCACTCGACGGGGAACCGTGCGCCAAAACCCGCGCTCATACTTGGCGTGGGCGGCCAAGGCCCACAGGTTTTCATGTTGCGAGGTCTTCCGGGCGCCTGCCGTCCGGTTGAAATCCCGAGGCGATTCTTCTCCTCCTCCCTCCCTCCCTCCTTCGTGTCGGGGCGCCTCGCAGCATTTTTGTCTTCCCGCCGGAACCGGGGCTTGCGATGACGCAGCGCCCCACCGGCCCTCCCCGCATCGCCGTGATCGGTGCCGGCATCTCCGGCCTCGCAGCCGCCCATGCGCTGCGCCATACGGCCCAGGTCTCCCTCTTCGAAGCCAGTGACTACTTCGGCGGCCATGCGCACACGGCCACGATCGAGCTGCCGCGCTCGGCGCACGATGCCACCCGCGTCGCACACGGCGTGGACACCGGCTTCCTGGTCTACAACGAGCGCACCTACCCGCAGCTGATCCGCCTCTTCGCCGAGCTGGGCGTGGAGACGGCCGCCTCGGACATGTCGTTCTCGGTGCAGGCGGTGCGCGACAACGGCCAGCCGCTCGAGTGGAGCGGCAGCCACCTGGGCACCGTGTTCGCCCAACGGCGCAACCTGCTCGACACCCGCTTCCTCGGCATGCTGCGCGACCTGCTGCGCTTCAACCGCCTGACCACGCGCATCGCCGAGGCGGGCACCGAGGGCGAACTGGCCCAGCCGCTGGGCGCCTTCCTCGACACCCACCGCTTCGGCACCGCTTTTCGCGACTGGTACTTCCTGCCGATGATGGGCTGCATCTGGAGCTGCTCGACCACGCAGATGCTGGCGTTCCCGGTCGCGACCATGATCCGCTTCTGCCACAACCACGGGCTGATCCAGATCGCGAACCGCCCGGCCTGGCGCACCGTGCGCGGCGGCTCGCGCCATTACGTGGAGAAGATCGTCGCCGGCCTGCCCGACGCGCGCCTGCGCACGCCGGTGCGGCGCATCGTGCGCGACGACGACGGCGTGCGGGTGTCGACCGACGCGGGCACCGAGGTGTTCGACCACGCGATCCTGGCCACGCACACCGACCAGTCGCTGGCCCTGCTCGGCGACCCCGACCCGGCCGAGCTGGCGGTGCTCGACACCATCCGCTACCAGCGCAACCACGCCGTGCTCCACACCGACGCCTCCGTGCTGCCCCGCCAGCGCGCGGCCTGGGCCGCCTGGAACTACCAGCGCGGCGTCACGGGCGACGACGAGGCGGGCCGCGTCTGCCTGCACTACCTGCTGAACAAGCTGCAGCCGCTGCCCTGGGAACAGCCGGTGATCGTGTCGCTGAATCCGATCGGCGAGGTCGCGCGTAGTCGGGTCATGGCCGAATACGACTATGACCACCCGGTGCTGGACCTGGGCGCGATCCGCGCGCAGGCCGAGGTGCCTGCGCTGCAGGGCCGGCGCCGCACCTGGTTCGCGGGCGCCTGGATGGGCTACGGCTTCCACGAAGACGGCCTGAAGGCCGGGCTGGCCGCCGCCGAGGGCGTGCGGACGCGGTTGGCCGGCGGCGAGGCGGCCCCGGCAAGGCGCGCGGCATGACCTCGCCGGTGCAGGCCGTGCCGCACCTGGGCTTCGGCGAAGTCCGGCACACGCGCCTGCGCCCCGCGCACCACGCCTTCGTCTACCCGACCTTCTTCCTGATGCTGCCGATGCGCACCCTGCGCGCGCACGGCAGCGCGCAGCTGGCGCTGAACCGCCCGGCCGCACTGTCGTTCCACGACACCGACCACGGCGACGGCCGCGGCCCCGCCCAGGGCGGCGCGCTGGCCTGGCTGGACGCGCTGCTGGCCGAGCACGGCATCGACGACGCCGACGGCGAAGCCTGGCTGCACTGCTACCCGCGCGTGTTCGGCTACACCTTCAAGCCCGTGAGCTTCTGGTACTGCCACACGGCGCAGGGCGCGCTGCGCGCCATCGTGGTCGAGGTGAACAACACCTTCGGCGAACGCCACTGCTACCTGCTCGACCAGCCCGGCTACGGCGTGGAACTGCGCGCCGCCAAGGCCTTCCACGTGTCGCCGTTCTGCCGGGTCACGGGCGACTACCGTTTCCGTTTCTTCATCGATGCAGCCCGCACGCGCACGGTGGTGCGCATCGACCACGACGACGCCGACGGCCCGTTGCTGCAGACCAGCGTGAGCGGCGAGCTCGCGCCGCTGAGCCTGGCCCTCGTGCGGCGCGCGCTGTGGCGCTACCCGGCCATGACCGTCGGGCTGATCGCGCGCATCCACTGGCAGGCCGCGAAGCTGTGGCTCAAGCGCGTGCCCTTCATCGCCAAGCCGGCACCGCCGCTTTCCTTCGTGTCGCGCGACACCCCTTCCTCCCCGCAGCAGCACCCATGACACCGACCACCACCACCGCCCCGGGCTTCCCCCTCGCGCTGCCGCAGGACGCACCGCGCGCCGCGCGCACCGTGCTCGGCCTGCTGCAGCGCCTCACGCACGGCTCGCTCACCGTGCGGCTGCCCGACGATTCGGTGCGCCACTTCGGCGCCGCGCCCGGCAGCAGCACGCTCACGGCCTCGCTCACGCTGCGCAACTGGGAGCCCTGCCGGGCCGCGCTGCGCTCGGGCGACATCGGCTTTGCCGAAAGCTACATCGCGGGCGACTGGGGCACGCCGAACCTGGTCGAGCTGATGCAGGTGGTCATCGCCAACCGGCGCGCGCTCGAGGACGTGGTCTACGGCCACTGGCTGGGCCGCCTCGCGTACCGGCTGCGGCACCGGCTGAACCGCAACAGCCGCGCGGGCAGCGCGCGCAACATCCACGCGCACTACGACCTGGGCAACGCCTTCTACGCGGCCTGGCTCGACGAGACGATGAACTACTCAGCCGCCTGGTTCGAGGGCGACCTGGCGCGCCCGCTGCCCGAGGCGCAGCGCGCCAAGGTGGCGCGTGCGCTCGACCGGGCCGGCGTGAAGGCGGGCGACCGCGTGCTCGAGATCGGCTGCGGCTGGGGCGCGCTGGCGGAAATGGCGGCGCGCGAATTCGGCGCCTCGGTGACCGGCGTGACGCTGTCCACCGAGCAGCTGGCCTATGCCCGCGAGCGCACCGCGGGCCTGCCGGTCGACCTGCGCCTGCAGGACTACCGCGACATCAGTGACGCGCCCTTCGACGCCATCTGCTCCATCGAGATGGTCGAGGCCGTGGGCCGCGACTACTGGCCGGCCTATTTCCAGGCCGTGCACCGCCTGCTCAAGCCGGGCGGGCGCGCCTGCGTGCAGACCATCGTGATCGACGACCGGCTGTTCGAGCGCTACATCGGCGCGACCGATTTCATCCAGCAGTACATCTTCCCGGGCGGCTGCCTGCCCTGCCCGCGCGAGTTCCGGCGCGCCGCCGAGGCAGCCGGGCTGGAGGTGGTGAACGAATTCGCCTTCGGCGCCGACTACGCCGAAACACTGCGGCGCTGGCGCGAGCGCTTCCTCGCGCAGCGCGCCACGGTCCTGCAGCAGGGCTTCGACGAACGCTTTCAGCGCATCTGGGAGTTCTACCTGGCCTACTGCGAGGCCGCGTTCCTGCAACAGAGCACCGACGTGGTGCAGTACACGCTGCGCAAGCGGCCCCCACCGCCGGCCGGCTGAAACGCCATGAAAAAAGCGCCCTCGGGCGCTTTGTCGTTTCAGGGCTGGGTGTCGATGAAGCTCGGCCGCAGCATGAGCTTGTCGTACAGCCTGGCCAGGTTGGCGTGATCGCCGCGCCAGTCGATCTCGGGAAAACGCAGCCCCAGCCAGCCCAGCGCGCAGCCGACCGCGATGTCCGACAGGCTCAGGTGGATGCCGCTGCAGAAGGGCTTGTCGCCCAGGCCCTTGGCCATGGCGGCCACGCCGGCCTGGACCTTGACGCGCTGGCGCTCGATCCAGGCGGCGCTGCGTTCGCCGTCGGCACGGCCCGTCCAGGTGGCTTCGAGGCGCCAGAGCACGCCGGCGTCCATGACGCCGTCGGCCAGCGCTTCCCAGGTCTTGACCTCGGCGCGCTCGCGGCTTTGCTGCGGAATGAGCTTGCCCACGGGCGACAGGGTGTCGATGTACTCGACGATGACGCGCGAGTCGAACATCGCCTCGCCGCCTTCCATGATCAGGCACGGCACCTTGCCCAGCGGATTCGAGTGGGCGATCGTGGTATCGGCGGACCAGACGTCTTCGATCACGAACTGGTAGTCGAGCCGCTTTTCGGCCAGCACCACGCGCACCTTGCGCACATAAGGACTGGCGGCGGATCCGATCAGTTTCATGAAGGCTCTCTCCCCATCGTCTGTTAACGTTTGTTCGCAGGCATTTTAGGTGAACGGAAAAAGACGCCGCCCGAATCTCCCCGCGGCACGACCCGCCGGCGGCCGCCTAAAATTCGGGCATGAGCTTTTCCACCGTCTCCGCCCTCTCCCCCCTTGACGGCCGCTATGCGGCCAAACTCGCGGCCTTGCGCCCGCTGATGAGCGAACAGGGCTACATGCACCGTCGCGTGCAGGTGGAGGTGGCCTGGTTCATTGCGCTGTCCGACTGCGGCTTTGCCGAGTTCAAGCCCCTCACGGGCGGCGCCCGCAAGTACCTGATGGGGCTGGTGTCGCATTTCTCCGAAGCCGACGCACTGGCCATCAAGGACATCGAGAAGACCACCAACCACGACGTGAAGGCCGTCGAGTACTGGATCAAGTCGAAGTTCGAAGCCCGGCCGGAGCTGCTGGCCGCCGCCGAGTTCGTGCACTTCGCCTGCACCAGCGAAGACATCAACAACACCAGCCACGCCCTGCAGATCCAGGCCGCACGCGACACCGTGGTGCTGCCGGCCATCGACGGCCTGATCGCCAAGCTGCGCGAAATGGCGCACCAGTTCGCCGACGTGTCGATGCTCTCGCGCACCCACGGCCAGACCGCCAGCCCGACCACCGTCGGCAAGGAAATCGCCAACGTGGCGGTGCGCCTGACCAAGGCCCGCGCGCAAATCGCGGCCGTGCAGCTGCTGGGCAAGATGAACGGCGCGGTCGGCAACTACAACGCCCACCTGGCTGCCTGGCCCGAGTTCGACTGGGAAGCCTTCAGCCGCAAGGTCGTGGAGACGCCCGCGCCGCTGGGCCTGGGCCTGAGCTTCCAGCCGTACAGCATCCAGATCGAGCCGCACGACTACATGGCCGAGCTGTTCGATGCCGTGGCGCGCGTCAACACGATCCTGGTCGACTTCTCGCGCGACATCTGGGGCTACGTGAGCCTGGGCTACTTCAAGCAGCGCCTGAAGAAGGGCGAGATCGGCTCGTCGACCATGCCGCACAAGGTCAACCCGATCGACTTCGAGAACGCCGAGGGCAACCTGGGCCTGGCCAACGCGGTGCTGCGCCACCTGAGCGAGAAGCTGCCCATCAGCCGCTGGCAGCGCGACCTGACCGACAGCACGGTGCTGCGCAACATCGGCGTGGCCTTCGGCTACGCCACGCTGGCCTACGCCAGCCTGGCCACGGGCCTGGGCAAGCTCGAGATCAACCAGGAAGCGCTGGCCGATGACCTCGACGCCTCGTGGGAAGTGCTGGCCGAGCCGATCCAGACCGTGATGCGCCGCTTCGGCGTGCAGGGCGCCTACGAGCAGCTCAAGGAAGTCACGCGCGGCAAGACCGTGACGGCCGAGGCGCTGCACGGGCTGATCCGCTCGCTGGAGATTCCCGAAGAGGAAAAGGCCCGCCTTCTGGCCATGACGCCGGCCAGCTACACCGGCAAGGCCGCCGAACTCGCTCGTAGAATTTAGGCTTCCCCGCGACGATCCGCCGGCCCGTGTTGCCCACGGCCGGTGCGCTTCGTTCGCCATCCGACACTTCCAGCCAACGTGCCCCGTCCGGGTGCACGCCAGCCGACAACCCTGACGGGACGCTTCGACGTCCCCGTTGTTCATGCTGCGCGCCCCGCTGAGACGCTACTGGCTCACGCTCCACCGATGGATCGGCCTCACGCTCGGTCCGCTGCTCGCCCTCACGGCGCTCCTGGGCGCTGTGCTGGTGGTGGCGCTGCCGCTCGACCGCGCCGGCCATCCTGAGTTCTTCACGGCGCGCAGCCACGGCAACGCGCCCCCTGCGCCGCTGGAGCCGTTGCGCCAGCGCCTGCTCGCCGAGTTCGGCCCCGACACCAACCTCACGCTGCGCCCGCCGCGCCAGCCCGGCGACACGCTCTGGGTGCTGGTGCGCGGCCCGTGGGACGGCACGCTCTACCTCGACCCCGCCACCGGCGCCGAACAGGGCCGCCGCGGCACGCACGAAGGCGCCTACAACCTGCTGTTCGAGCTGCACAGCAGCCTGCTGCTGGAAGACACGGGCAAGGGCATCCTCGCCATCGCCGCGCTGGCCTACCTGTTCCTGCTGGTCACCGGCGTGGTGCTGTGGTGGCCGGCGCGCTGGCCGCCCTCGCTGCGCATCGTGCTGGACCGCGGCCTGCTGCGCGGGCTGTTCGACCTGCACCGCACGGGCGGCGCCGTGCTCGGGCTGCTGATCGCGGTGTCGGTCTTCACCGGCGCCTACATGGCCTGGCGACCGCTGGGCGGTTTCATCTCGACCGCGCTCGGGCAGGTGCCCGCCAAGGCGCCGATCGTGCCCAAAGGCACCGCCACCGGCCCTCGCCTGCCGCTCGACGACCTCGTCGCCCGCGCGCAGGCCGTGTTCCCCGGCCAGCCCATCGGCTACGTGCAGGTGCCCGGCCGCGCGGACCGGCCGCTGCGCGTGCGCTTCCGGCTCGCCGACGACCCGCACCCGAATGGCATCGGCTCGGTGTGGGTGCACCCGGTCACGGGCGAGCTGCTCGGTGTGCGCCGCTGGCAGGACATGGACACCGGCAACGGCGCGGTGGTCGTGATCTACCCGCTGCACACCGGCGTGCTCGGCGGCGTGGTGCACCAGACGGTCACCGCGCTGCTGGGCCTGGCGCTGGCCGGCCTCGGCCTGAGCGGCGTGTGGCTCTGGTGGCGCCGGCGCGCCGTGGCTGCGGCCGCCCGCAGCCAGGCGCTGTCGCGTGGCACGGCGCCCTGAACGACGCACACATCCCATCCCTTCATCCATCACAAATACATCGAGGAGGACCCCTTGTTCCCGCACAAAAAAACCGCCATCGCCCTGGCCCTGCTGCCCCTGAGCCTGCACAGCTTCGCGGCCGACGCCGAGCCGTCGAAGTCGCTCGAAGCCATCACCGTCACCGGCGACTGGCTCGGCACGCCCACCGAGACCAAGGTGCTCGAGCACGCCGGCGCGCGCAGCATCGTGGAGCGCCAGCAGATCCAGGAAAGCGGCTCGGCCAGCGTGCGCGACGTGCTGCGCCAGGTGCCCGGCGTGCAGGTGCAGGAGAGCAACGGCACCGGCGGCAGCGACATCTCGCTCAACGTGGGCGTGCGCGGCCTGACCTCGCGGCTGTCGCCGCGCTCGACCGTGCTGCTGGACGGCGTGCCGCTGGCCTACGCGCCCTACGGCCAGCCGCAGCTGTCGCTGGCACCGGTGTCGCTGGGCAGCCTCGAGGCGGTCGACGTGGTGCGCGGCGCGGGCTCGGTGCGCTACGGCCCCCAGAACGTGGGCGGCATCATCAACTTCGTGACGCGCTCGATCCCCAAGCAGTTCGCGGGCGAAGTCGGCGTGGGCGTCGAGAGCGCCAGCCACGGCGGCGGCACCAAGACCACGCCCAGCTTGTTCATCGGCGGCACCAACGAGAACGGCCTGGGCCTGGCGCTGCTGTACTCGGGCACGCACGGCGACGGCTGGCGCCAGAGCAACGACAAGACCCGCATCGACGACCTGATGCTCAAGGGTGCCTACCGCCTCTCGAAGACCGACGACATCGCGATCTCGCTGCACCACTTCGAAGGCAAGGGGCGCATGCCCGGCGGCCTGACGACGGCGCAGTTCGCGGCCAACCCGTTCCAGTCGGACCGCCCCTTCGACGAGTTCACCGGGCGCCGCACCGACGGCTCGCTCAAGTACACGCACAACGACGGCGTGAACAAGTTCGAGATGCTGACCTACTACACGGACTCGTACCGCAGCAGCTACCTCGAGCAGGAAGGCACGGGCGCCAACGCCAACCGGCGCCGCCTGACCACCGCGCCGCGCAACTACAAGACCTACGCCTTCGAGCCGCGCTACTCGCGCCTGATCGACTCGGGCAGCGTGGTGCAGGAGATCAGCATCGGCGCGCGCTACCTGAAGGAAGAGGCCTCCGAGGTGGCCACGCGCAGCAGCTATTACCGGCCGGCGCCGGGCTTCGACGCCTACGCGCTCGCGCAGCCCGCGTACCAGACCAGCAAGGGCGGCACGACCGCGCACGCGTTCTACATCGACGACCGCATCGACTTCGGCAACTGGACGGTCACGCCCGGCGTGCGCTACGAGTCCTTCCGTTCGTACAACGACGTGTTCACCATGGCGAACAACCGCGTCACCAACGCGATCTACCCGAAGATCGAGTCCAACGAAGTGCTGCCCACGCTGTCGGTGCTCTACCGCATGAGCGAGCGCTGGTCGCTGTTCGCCAATGCCGGCGTGTCGTTCGGTCCGCAGCAGTACGCCCAGCTCGCACAGTCGACCACCAGCCTGCACCCCGAGAAGGCCAAGACCTACGAGATCGGCACCAAGTACAAGGGCGAATCCTGGAGCGGCGAGCTGACGCTGTTCAACATCAACTTCGACAAGGAGCTGCTGCTGGCGCGCTCCATCACCGGCGACGTCGGCCAGTGGACCGACCTGGGCGCCACGCGCCACCGTGGGCTGGAGTCGGCGCTGCGCTACGACCTGGGCAGCCTGAGCGACGCGCTCAAGGGGCTGTCGGTGTCGGGCACCTACACGTACACGCAGGCCACCTCGAAGGCGGGCGTGTTCGCGGGGCGCGACCTGCCGTTCTACTCGCGCCATGTCGCCACGCTCGGCGCACGCTACGAGCGCGGGCCATGGACGCTCAACGCCGACCTCTACGCGCAATCCAAGCAGCGTTCGCCGGGCTCGCCGGACGACGGCGCGAAGTACATCACGGTGGAAGACCCGAGCGGGCGGCTGGGCGACATCCCGGGCTACGGCACGGTGAACCTGCGCGCGGCCTACGACTTCGGCCCCTCGCTGAGCCACCTGAAGCTGGCCGTGGGCGTGAAGAACCTGTTCGACCGCCGCTACTACAACCGCTCGGTCGACAACAACGGCGGCAAGTACGTGGGCCAGCCGCGCACGGTGTACCTGCAGGCGTCGGTGGCGTTCTGAGGCCCGGGGATGCGCGGGGGAGCGTCGGGCCTACACTCGCGCACCCATGGCTCTCAAATCCACCATCTTCAAGGCCACCCTCGCGGTGGCCGACATCGACCACGGCTACTACGCCGACCATGCGCTGACCCTGGCGCGCCACCCCAGCGAGACCGACGAGCGGATGATGATCCGGCTGGTCGCGCTCGCGCTCAACGCGCACCAGCTGCAGGACATCTGCAACGGCGACGGCACGCTGGCCTTCGGCGCGGGCCTGTCGAACGTCGAGGAGCCCGACGTGTGGCTGCGCGACTTCACGGGCCAGACCAAGATCTGGATCGAGGTCGGCCAACCGGAAGACAAACCCATCATCAAGGCCTGCGGCAAGGCGGACGAGGTGATCGTCTACTGCTTCAACCACGCGGCCGAGATCTGGTGGCGCGGCATCGAGAGCAAGCTCACGCGGCCGCAGAACCTGAAGGTCTACCGCGTGCCCACCGAGGCCTCGCAGGCGCTCGCCAAGCTGGCGCAGCGCAGCATGCAGCTGCAGGCGACGATCCAGGAAAGCACGCTGACGCTGGGCGACGGCGTCAACAGCATCGACGTCGAACTGCTCAAGTGGAAGTGAAGGGTCCGCGCGGCTAGGCCGCCGGCATCATCTCGCCGCACTGCCAGCACTGCTCGAAGCCGCCTTCGACCTGCTCGCCGCACACGCAGCGCCAGCTGCGCTGCGGGCGGTTCTGCAGTTCGTGCAGCAGACGCTTCGCGAGCTCGTACTGCGATGCGTCGTCGATCCAGATCTCGGGCAGGCACTGGTCGGGCGGCAACTGGCCCATGACCGCGCCGAGGAATTCGCGCTGCACCGTCGCGGCCACACCCTCCTCGCGCAAGGCATGCGCCCACACGGTCGCGATCGCGAGGTTGGGGGCTTGCGCGAGGCGGCGCATGGTCAGGGCGCCCAGTTTTTGTCGTCGTCGGGGTCGAGCTCGGGCTCGGCGGCGGTGGGCTCGGCTTCGCGCGCGCGCTCGGCATAGCGGTTGAAGCGCCAGGCCGAGTCTTCCATGGTGATGCGGCGCCAGGTGACGCGCTTCTCGACCGGCGTCATCGCCGGCCAGTACTGCACCTCGTCGAAGCTGCGCCCGCAGCCCTTGCACTCGTCGTCGCCCTGGCTGGTCGAGCAGATCGCGATGCAGGGCGTATCGGGCGTGCTGTGGTACCAGTCGAGCCAGGCCGCCCAGGCCTTGGCGGGAAAGCCGACCTCGTCGACCTCGTCTTCGTGGTGGAAGACCATGAGCGCGTAGACCTCGGCCAGCGCGCGCAATTCGGGCGCCAGCGTGATGCCGTCGGGCGAGGGAGACTTCTCGCGCCAGTGGTTGATGGCGGCCTCGATGTCGGTGATGTGGATGGCGGCCATGAAGAGTGAAAAAACAGCGAGCGGCGATCATAGTCCCGCAATGTCCCGCCCCTTCTTAGGGCCATAGCCGCTACGAAAAATAGAGCATGCATCGACCATTCCATGCGGGTTGCAGAAGGATCGGCCTCAAGTGTAAAGAAAACTTTTGGTTGCCTCGGCGCGGTCTTCAATGCTCTAATCCCGCCCACGAAGGGGAGTAGCTCCCGATCGCTGTCCCCGGGCAGCGTGAATCGTCAGGTCGTCAATACGAAGCACAACACTTCCGGCCTAACGGGCGACACACGCGCCGACGCCTGTCGGCGCGCCTGCTGTTGTCGAGCGAGACCTTCGATTTGAACCTGCGCAGGTTTGGTCGAAGCGTTCGCAAGTCCCCGGTGTCACCCGGCCTTCGCTCCCCCGCTTTCGACCGCACCCGCGCAGGGTGAATCGAAACGCATCGGCATGCCGCTGCCCGTCGTGGTCCCATCCGGGGAGCTGCGGGCATGGCGCCAAGACAATGAGGAATCTATGGAACAGTTCATGACCCCGGAATTCTGGGTCGCGGTCGGTCAGATCATCATGATCGACATTCTTTTGGGCGGCGACAACGCCGTCGTCATCGCACTGGCATGCCGCAAGCTGCCGCCCGCGCAACGCACCCAGGGCATCCTGTGGGGCACCGCCGGCGCCATCATCCTGCGCGTGATCCTGATCTTCTTCGCGCTCACGCTGCTCGCGATTCCGTTCCTGAAGCTGGTGGGCGCGATCCTGCTGCTGTGGATCGGCGTGAAACTGCTGGCCCCCGACCATGACGACGCGCACGGCAACATCGCCGGCAGCGACCGCCTCTGGGGCGCCGTGAAGACCGTGATCATTGCCGACCTGGTGATGAGCGTGGACAACGTGATCGCCATCGCCGGTGCCGCACAAGGCGCGGGCGAAGGCCACCAGATGCCGCTGGTGATCTTCGGTCTGCTCGTGAGCATCCCGATCATCGTCTGGGGCAGCCAGCTGGTCATCAAGCTGATGGACCGCTTCCCGATGATCATCACGCTGGGCGGCATGCTGCTGGGCTGGATCGCCGGCACGATGGCCGTGTCCGACCCGGCCCTGGCGAACCCCGCCAACTGGACCTGGGTGCCGAAGGTGCCGCAGACCGACACCATCAAGTACGCCGCCGGCGTCATCGGTGCGCTGCTGGTGCTGGCGATCGGCAAGTGGGTGGCCTCGCGCAAGCCGGCTCCCGCGACCCCGGCCCACTGATCGTTTTTGGACGATCAACGCCCCGCACTGAAACTTCTTGCATCAATCCGGTCTCTGTCACTCTAACTATCAAAGGAGAGCACTCATGGAAAAGATCATTCTTTACGTCGACGACGCCGTCTATGCCAGCGAGCAGTTCGCCGAACTGGCGCCGGATGCGAACCACGTCGTGGCACGCCATTGGGTGCTCGTGGCCTGCGCGCCGCGCATGACACACCGGATCAGCAAGTGGGTGAGCCACAGCGCGCGCGAGAACTGGCGCGCCAAGTGGTTCAGCAAGGTGCAGGCGCAGATGCTGCCGCTGCTCGAACGCAACGGCGGCCAGGTGACGGCGGTGTTGGCCAAGGGCCCGCTGACCGACCTGACGCAGCAACTCAAGCGCGAGCACGCGGCCACCCACGTGGTCGATGCGCGCCGCCCGAAGATCGGCGTCGATCTGGAACCGGTCACGCCCGAGCAGACCCCGGCCAAACAATCGGGCTGGGCTTTTCCCGGCGCCGTGATGGGCATGGGCGCGCTGCTGGTGCTGGCCAACGAGCTGGCCGAGTAGGCCTGATCAGGGCCACACGCCCTCCCGAACCGACACAAGCCCCGCTGCGGCAACGCAGCGGGGCTTGTTCTTTTGTGCGGGCCCGTGGGGTATCCTGCGGCGCATGCGCATCCTCCTCAAATGGCTGCTCAGCGCCGTGGCGCTGCTCGCGGTCGCCTACCTCTACAGCGGCGTCCAGGTTCAGAGTTTCGGTTCGGCGCTGCTCGCGGCGGCCGTGATCGGCCTGCTCAACATGGTCGTGCGGCCGGTGCTGGTGATCCTGACGCTGCCGGTCACCATCGTCACGCTCGGGCTGTTCCTGTTCGTGATCAACGCCTTGCTGTTCTGGGCCGCCTCGGGCCTGCTCGGCGGCTTCCATGTGAACGGCTTCCTCGCCGCGCTGCTGGGCTCGCTGATCTACTCGCTGCTCGGGCTGCTCATCGAGAGCGCGCTGGGCGGGCTGCTGTCCTCCCGGCGCTGAGCGCCGCCCCTCGACGCCTCACTTCAGCGGCGGCTCCTCGGCCTGCTGCTTGACCAGCACGTCGACGGCGCGCGCGCGCGTGTCGACGATCGACGCCTCGTAGTGGTCGATGGACGCGCCCGACTTGCGGATCAGCTCCTGCGCCGCCTTGAAGCGGTCGCGCGCCGCCGGGTAGTCGAGGATCGCCACGTTGGCCTCGGCATCGGCGCGGATCGCGCGCAGCGTGTCGTTCTGCGCACCGTACAGATTGGCCAGCGTGCGCCAGGCCGTGGCGTCGCGCGGATGAACAGCCACCCAGTCGCGCAGCGCGGGCACCATCGGCGCGGGCTGGCGCTGGGCGATCGCGGCTTCGGCCGCGAGGAGCATCTCGGGCCGCTCCTTCGACTTGGCGTCGAGCAACGCCGCCGCGCGGGGCGCGCCGCCGGCCGCGAGTTCGATCTCGGCCTGCAGCCAGCGCGCCTGCTTGGCTGCGGCTGCGTCGTCGGCCGTGCGGGCCACGAGCCGCTCGGCCAGCGCACGCGCCGCCTTGAAATCGCGCAGCTCCTTGGCCGACATCGCCGCCGCGTAGAGCGTGCCCGCCTGCTGCGCCGGTGAACTGCCCGCGAACTCGCCGCTCGACGCCGCGTTGACCCACAACCGCAGCACATCGACGCCCGGGCGCGTCAGCACGCGGGCGCGCGAGGCAACCATGGCGTGGTCCATCACCAGCGGCACCACCGGCGGTGCGGCATCGGCACGGAACTGGAACCGGCCCTGCATGTCCGAGATGCGCTCGGTCGTCAGCGGGTGGCTGCGCAGATACGGGTACGAGCCGTTGTCGTTCAGGCGCGAGGCGTACTGCAGCTTCTCGAACATCGCGGCTGCGCCCTGTGGCGCGAAGCCCGCCTGCGTCATCACGCCAAAGCCGATGCGGTCGGCCTCGCGCTCCATGTCGCGCGAGAAGCTCAGCTGGTTCTGCATGAACAGCGCCTGGCTGCCCATGATCACCGCCTGGCCGGCGTCGGCGTTGCGGCTCTTGCTGGCCGCGATCATCCCCAGGATCAGGCCGGCGATCATCAGGGGCATCTGCTTGCCCTGCTTGCTCATGATGCGCGAGATGTGGCGCTGCGTGACGTGCGACAGCTCGTGCCCGAGCACCGTCGCCAGCTCGTCGCGGCTGCCGACCGCGGCCAGCAGCCCCAGGTTCAGCCCGAGGTAGCCGCCCGGCAGCGCGAAGGCGTTGATGTTGCGGTCGCGTCCCAGCAGGATGGTCCACGCGAAACGCTCGTCGAGCTCGGGCGTGAGCTCGCCGCGCGAGCGCGCGGCCGCCAGCAGGCGCTGCCAGATGTCCTGCACATAGGCGGCGATCACCGGGTCATCGATGTAGTCGGTGTCGCGGTACAACTCGCGCACGATCTGGTCGCCCAGCTGGCGCTCGGCGCTGGCCGTCATCTCGCCGCCGTCACCGAGGCCCGGCAGGATCTGCTGCACCTGCGCCAGCGCGGGGACCGGCAACAGCACCTGGGAAGCTATCAAAAAGGTAGCGCACACCGCATGCCGGAGGGGCGTCAGGCGGGTTTTCTTGTGGGAAGAGGGAGTCAAGCGCGGCATTCCTCGTCTGTGGCTCGGGCTCGTATGATGCATCTTCAAAACGAACGTTCACCGATGAGCACCCTCACCCATTTTGACGCCCAGGGCCAGGCCCACATGGTCGACGTGGCGGCCAAGCCCGCCACCCACCGCGTGGCCGTGGCCACCGGCCGCATCGAGATGCAGCCCGCGACGCTGGCGCTGATCGAATCGGGCACCGCCAAGAAGGGCGACGTGCTGGGCATCGCGCGCATCGCCGGCATTCAGGCGGCCAAGAAGACCAGCGACCTGATCCCGCTGTGCCACCCGCTCGCGCTGACCCGCGTGGCCGTGGCCTTCGCGCTCGCCGAGGGCGGCCAGGCGCCGCAGGTGGCCTGCACCGCGACCGTCGAGACCGTCGGCCCGACCGGCGTGGAAATGGAAGCCCTGACCGCCGTGCAGGTCGCGCTGCTGACCATCTACGACATGTGCAAGGCCGTGGACCGGGGGATGCGGATCACCGACGTGCATGTGCTGGAGAAGCACGGCGGGAAGTCGGGCAGCTACGTCGCGACGACGAGCTGAAATCAAACGGCTACAGCTCGGGCGCGTCGTCCGGGCGGTTGTCCAGCCAGCGGGCGAAAGCGGCAGGAAACGCCACCCGGAAGCGTTCGGCCCACGCGTGCGCCTCGGCATCGCGCCCCAGCAACTCGGCGCTTTCGATCAGCTTCACGATGACGCGCGGCTCGGGCGAAAAGTGCAGCACGCGCCCGGCCAGTTCGTGCATGTGCGCGGCATTCGCCGACGTGACGGCTGTCAGCGTCACCTCGGCGAAATCCACCTGGCGTGAGAACAACCATGAGCCCTGGAGCTTGGCGAGCGTGTCGTCGCGGTAGGCCGGCATGCGGGCGTCGCGCGGCAGGTAGATCTGGCTGATGCGGGTGTAGTCCCAGGCGGCGTAGCCGATGAGGGCGATCCAGGCTGCGGCGGCTGCGAATGCGGCGCGCTTTCTGCCGCTCGGTTCAGGGCGCTTGGACGATGCCGGCCACAGGATGCCGAGGCACAGGCCGAACACCAGCTGGAACGGGCCGTACCAGAGCGGGTACTCGAGCAGGCTGTGCACGAGGATGACGCCGAGCAGGCCCCACGCCATCAGCCGCAAAGGATCGCGCTCGCGCCACGGCTTTGCCGCGCCCACCATCCACAGAAAGCCACCGCAGATGAGCAGCGCCGCCGGAATGCCCAGCTCGACGGCGAGGTGCAACGGCAGGTTGTGGGCGTTGTCGAGGATCACGGGGAAACGCGGGCCGTTGTACAGCGTGGAGAAGTGCGCGAAGCTGAGTTCGCCCCAGCCCCAGCCGGTGAGGGGGCGTTGGGCGATGAGGGTCAGGACGTTCTGCCAGAGGACGACGCGGCTGTCGGTGGTGACGGCGGCGGGTTGCAGGCGGTGGAGCATGCCGGTGCCGGAGGCAACCGCGTGGCCCGCGTCACCGCCGCTGGCCAGGTACGGCATCAGCCAGTGCAGGGCGGCGTACAGCGGGATGGCGGCGAGCAGGAGCGCGGGGGTAGGCAGGCGGAAGTCCGCCGGGCCTGCATGCTGCGGTGCTAGGCGACGCTCCCGCCATGCCATGGCGCTGACACCGATGACGATCAGCAGCAACTGTAGGAAGCCGGTGCGTGATCCCGAGGCAACGAGGGCAGCTACCAGGAGCACGCCGGCAGGAACGAACAGCCAGCGGACGCGCGGTGACCGCGATGTGGCGTGCCACCACAGCGCTGCGACCAGCGCCAGACTGATCAGGGTGGCGAACTGGTTGCGCTGGCGGAGGTTGCCCCAACCCCGGCCGGACGGAGGTGGCGACGTAAGCGGCCCGAGGAACTCGGTGAAGCCGTAGTACTGGAGCAGGCCCAGGACGGCGCTGAGCAGACCGGCGGCGAGCAGCCCGACGGCCAACGCGTGACCCAGCGGGCCGCGCTGCTGCGCCGCTCCTGCGCCGAGACAAGCTGCTGTGGCGATCCCGGCCAAAGCGCCTAAGGTCGGTAGCAAGAGCGTGGCTCCGGTACCCACGGCTGCGGACAACACGACGAAAAACGCCATCACCGCCAGCCCGGCGCGCAGTCCCCTCGAGGGAAAGGCTGACGGCGCCATCGCAAGCAGCCCTGCAACACAGCCCCATGACATCAGTTGCTGCCAGACATTGATCGAAGGGCCGCCCACCAACGGGGAAAGAAACGGCCAGGCCAAGAGGCCGGCACAGACGAATTCAGCAAGCCGTAAAGGCGTGTGCAAAGGAGGCGCCGGCAAGGACGCGTCAAGGCGATTCATCGACCCATCATGCCAACCCGTCGTCGCCGATGAGTGGCAGCGCGCGGCGGATGAGTGGATTTGCATTTGGAAACAGTTATGGACACTCTATGACAATCCTAAATAACCATTGCCTGTCGCTCGGTCACCGCTGCGGCAGCCGAGAGGCCTGTTTGATGACCAGACAACAATTCGCCGTGAAAGTGGCTGCCGTGCGGCGCCGCAGTTTGCAGGGCTTCACGCTCATCGAGGTCATGATCGTCGTGGCCGTCATCGGCATCCTGGCGGCCATCGCGCTCCCGAGCTACAACGACTACGTTCGACGCGGGCAACTGCCTGAGGCGTTCAATGCGCTCTCGGAGTACCGCGTGAAGATGGAGCAGTATTACCAAGACAACCGCAACTATGGGGGAACGGCTTGCGCGAGCGCAGCCAGCGCCAACGGCTGGAACACCTTCCCCACCACGATCAAGTACTTCACTTTCACATGCGCCCTGGACACCGCAACCGGTGACACGGCGAAGCAAAGCTACACAATCACGGCCACGGGTGGCCTCAGCAAAGCCGTCGGCCATGTCTACACGATCAACGAACGAGGCGAACGCAAGACCACCAAGTTCAAGAATGCCACGGTTGATCAAGGCTGCTGGCTGACCTCAGGGGCGGTCTGCTGATCATGCGGGCGCGCCGTCCGCCGCGTTCGCGCGGCTTCACCCTCGTTGAACTGGTCGTCACCATCGCGGTGTTCGCGCTGCTCCTGTTCGCGGCCCTGCCGTCGCTTGGCACCTGGACGGACAACACGCGCATCCGCAACGTCGCCAGCTCTTTGCTGGACGGCCTCCAGCTCGCCCGCGCGGAAGCCATCCGCCGCAACCAGAACGTTTCGTTCTGGCTGGTCAACATCGACAACCCCGCGGTGCTGAGCAACGACTGCACCTTGTCGAACACCAGCGGCTCCTGGGTGGTCAGCGTCAACTCGCCCATCACTCATTGTGCGGACGCTCCCTCCATCGACTCCTCACCCATGCTGGTCACGGGCAGGGCCGTCGGCGACGCCGGAGGACGAGTGTCAGTGACAGCAGTACTGGCCGGCTCCACCACCGCCGCCACCTCAGTCACGTTCAACGGTTTCGGTCGCCTCGTGAACACCGCGGATGCCATCGGGCAGATCGACATCACCGGCTCGACGAGCGGCACCGACTACCGCAACCTGCGCCTCCTCGTCAGCCCGGCCGGCCAGGTTCGCATGTGCGACCCGGATTCGGGCATCGCAACCACAGACCCGCGGAGATGTTGATATGAAGACCTCCCCCCCTTCGCGCGCCCTCGCATCGCATCGCCTCTCGCGCGCGACCATGTCGTGTGCCGGGCGCACGCGCGGCATTGCACTGATCGAGGTGCTCATCGCGCTTCTGATCTTCATGCTCGGCGTGCTGGGTATGGTGGGCCTTCAAGCCACGATGACGCGGGCCCAGACCGATTCGAAGTCCCGCGCCGATGCCGCCTACCTGGCCACCGAACTCATCGGCCGCATGTGGGGCGATCTCACGAACATGGCGTCCTACAACGGTTCCGGCTGCGCTTCACAGACACGTTGCAAGGAATGGCAGGACAAGGTGAGCCAGATGCTGCCTCGTGGCACGGGCGCGGTGACCGTCGCATCCAGCTCGGGGGACGTCCAGGTCACGGTCGGCTGGACCATGCCCAACGGCGACACGCGCCAGTACGTCACGAGCACCACGATCACCAAATCGGCGAACTGAGATGAAGTCGACCTCTGCACGCCGCTTCGCAACGGCTTCCCAACGCGGCTTCACGCTGATCGAACTCATGGTGGGCCTGGTGCTCGGCCTCCTCACGGTGCTCGTCATCACGCAAGTGCTGTCGCTCGCTGAAGGCAAGCGTCGCGCGATCACGATGGGTGGCGATGCGCAGATCAACGGCTCGCTGTCGATCTTCTCGCTCCAACGGGACATCCAGCAAGCCGGGTATGGTGCTGCGGCCAGTCCTGACGCGCTGGGTTGCCCCGTGAAGCGAAAGTTCGATGCCTCCGGCACCGCCGCAACCTTCGCGCTGGCACCTGTGGTGATCACCGACGGGGGTAATAGCGGTGCCCCCGACACCATCACCATCCTTCAATCCAACACGCCCAATTTCTCCACGCCGATGCTGCTGACCGGCAACCATGCACAGACCGACGACCATTTCACGGTCAGCTCGTCGCTTAACGCCAGTGTCGGAAACCTGATGATCGCGGTGCCCAAGACCCAGTCGGCAGACGTCGGCTGCGCGCTCTTCAGCGTGACCAGCAACACGAGTGCCGCGACGACGACCTTGAGTGGAACCAATGTGCCGCACGTCGCAGGCGCGGGAGCATTGACCAAGTGGAACCAGAGCGCTGTCTTTCCAACGGCTGGCTATGAAGCCGGCAGCTACCTGCTGAATATGGGTTCGATGGTGCTGCGCACCTATTCCATCAGTGGGCTGAGTCTGAAGACGGACGACTTCACTCCGACCAGCGAGGCCGTCACAGCTTCTGTGCTCTACCCGCAGATCGTCAACCTCCAGGCGTTCTACGGCAAGGACACGAACGGCGACGGCATCGTCGATACCTACGACACTGTCCTTCCCACGACGAGCGCTGGCTGGATGCAGGTGCTGGCTGTCCGGATTGCCGTGGTCGCGCGCAGCAACCAGTACGAAAAAGAGCCTGTCACTACGGAAGCGCCGAAGTGGGACGTGGGCGCCACGTCGACCTTCACCGGCCTCACCCCCTCCACGTGCCACGGCACAAGCAAGTGCCTGCCACTCAAGATTGATCACGTGACCGAGTGGGAGCACTACCGCTACAAGGTCTACGACACGATCGTTCCGCTACGCAACGTCATCTGGAATTCGTGATGAAGCCTCCCTTGATCTCTTCGCGCATGCGCGCCCTCCATCCACAGCGCGGCGCGTCGCTGCTCTTCGCATTGCTCACGTTGGTGGCCATGCTGCTGGCCACACTCGCGCTGGTGCGCTCGGTGGACACGAGCACCACGCTGCTGGGCAATATCGGCTTCAAGCAGGATGCGACCGTGGCCACGGACCAGGCCGCACGGGTAGCCATCGAATGGCTGTCGGCGAACAAGGCAAGCCTCAATACCAGCGTGGAAGCCAGTGGCTACTACGCCAACACCAAGGAATTTGCCGACGACGGAACCACCGCCGCTGGCCAGGTCGACGTGACAGGCGGCCAACTCGCAGCCGCCAGCAAGCGGCTGGTGGACTGGGACAGCGACAAGTGCAAGGCCGCGACCGACAACACCTTTGCCGACTGCGTCATCAAGACAGCGAGCGCTGGCACGATCAACGGCAACAGTGCGCGCTACGTCATCTTCAGACTGTGCAACAAGCCGGGCGACCTTGGAACCGACAGCTCGATCCATTGCGCCAAACCGATGAGTGCAGCGGGCACGTCCGCATCGAAGCGCGGCGAGCTGAACTACTCAGACTATGCCCGCTTTGCCAGTGCCGCGGGCCCCTACTACCGCATCGTGGTGCGCGTGTCAGGCGCCCGCAACACCGCCAGTTTTGCCGAGACCATCGTGCACTTCTGAGTGCGACGGAACGCCGAAGAAAGCCTCCTCATGACGCCTCAATTTCTCCGCTCATCGAACATCGGCCGTGGCACGCGTTGGCGCCTCGCGGCGCTGTGCGCCCTGGTCCCGCTTGGCGTTCTGGGCTTCGCGCTCAGCACGTCATCGCAGACATCGAACACCACGGACCTCGCCAACGAGCCGCTCGCCACACGCGGCAACGTGCAGGCCAAGCCGAACTTGCTGTTTCTCCTGGACAACTCCGGCTCGATGAACTGGAGCTACATGCCTGACGAGCTGGGGGCGTCATCGGGCGCCGCAGACCAGCCCAATGGCCATTGGTATGGATACAAGGCGGCCCAGTGCAATGGCATTGCCTACGACCCGAACCTCACCTACACCCCCCCAGTCACGTCGGCGGGTGCGAAGTATGCGGACTCGTCTTTCAACGCTGCGTGGCCCGATGGCTACACCAAGGCCTCGACGATAGATCTTGTCAAGGCAACGACCATCAAAACGTCCTCGATCGGTGTTGGCACAGGCACCAAGACTTTCATCTTCACGGCAGGCACATACAACGACGACTCCTTTGTTCGGGGCGACAGCGTCACGATCACAGGCGTCACCAATTCGGCAGCCACCATGGGCGGTGTCATCACGAGTTGGGGCTGGAGCAACCAGCGGGGCGCATGGACCCTGGCCGTTCGAGTCAGCGAGACGACGGGCAGTGGCTCCTATTCCGACTGGACCGTGACGCTGAACCCCACCTACTACACCTACAAGACATCTGGCACCGAGAAGGCCGTCAACTGGACCTACAGCAGCGACGGCAATGTCGACACGGATGCGCCTTTTTACAAGGAGTGCACGAGCATCGTCGGTGCAACGCCTGGAAGCGACGTCTTCGAGAAGCACACGGTGACGGCCGCGTCGACCGCGGCTGAAAAAACGAACTATGCGAATTGGTATTCGTACTATCGCAAACGCTATCTTCTGATGCGTACCGCAATGGGACGCGCCATCTCGCCGCTGAACGAAAACTACCGTGTCGGCTTCTCGACCATCAGCGACGCCGGCGTGGTGGATGGCGAAAGCAATGGGGGCTCCGGCACCGGCTACTTCCGGGACGTCAAGGACTTCACCCAGACGCAGAAGGACAACTTCTACAGCAGCCTCTACGGTTCCGAGCCTGATGGCAACACGCCGCTGCGCTCCGCGCTTTCCAAGGCAGGGCGCTATTTCGGCAAGCAATTCAACAATCAGTACGACCCGCTGCAGTACTCCTGCCAGCGCAACTACGCATTGCTCTCGACCGACGGTTACTGGAACAGTGGCAAGGGCGTGCGGTTGGATGGCACAGAGGTTGGACAACAGGACGGCGATGAAGTCCGTCCAATGGTTGATGACGCGGTCAGTGTTGTACGAAGCGTTGTCACGTACACGGCCCCCGCTACGGCGACAGAAACCCTGACCCAAACACGCACTGTGACTCTGTCGCGCACAAAGATCTCCGTCGCGTCCGGGACGGGTGGTGGAAGTTGTGGCAGCACGAGGTATCGCGTGACCAAGCAGCTGCAGACCGCAAAACAAACAGAAACGCAAAGATCTGTGACGCCACAACGCGGAACCGCAACATACACAGTCACAACCGTGACCACGGGGGGCGTTGCAGCTACGCCGGTGACCAGTCCGATCACCTATTCAAGCTGGACCAATTCGGGCGTCCCGGACGTTTCGTCCAGCAGAAGCCCAACCCTGACCAACAGCAGTTGGACCGACAGCGGTTCATCCGACCGTTCGACTTGCGTAAGCACAGGCGCAGGCACCGTCACCTACGATCCAGACGCCAACGGCTCCGTCACCAGCGCAACGTCCTTTTCGACTGTCTCGAACAACCAGGCTGTTAGCCAGCCCCCTTCAACGCAATTCACCCCCAGTGCTCCGGTCGAAAGCAAGTCGTTCAACGGTGGCACCTCCAACACGCTCGCCGACGTGGCCCAGTACTACTACAAGACGGACCTTCGAAACGGCAGCAACTGCACGTCCACGTCGTCCCCCAACGGCAGCTCTCAGGACGTGTGCGCGAACATCGTTCGCACCACCGCCACCGACCCCGCCGATTGGCAGCACATGAACACATTCACCATCGGCCTCGGCGTGAGTGGCACGCTGGCATACGACAAGAACTACCTGACCCAAAAGACGGGCGCCTATGCCGACCTCAAGAGCGGCCCGCTCAACTGGCCCTCGCCTGGCAACACGAATTCGACGAAAGACAACAGCATCGGCGGGGATGCCCGCAACGTAGATGACCTCTGGCACACCGCAGTCAACGGTCGCGGACAGTACTACTCAGCACTCAACGCCGGACTGCTGGCAGAGGCCATCAATGGCGTCGTCGCAGCGGTCAAGCAGGTGGATGGTGCCGGTGCGGCCGCATCGACCAGTTCACTGGAACTCGTCGCGGGGAACGACAACCAGGTCTTCCGGGCCAGCTACACGACCCAGGTTTGGACCGGCGATCTGCAAGCCTTTGCGCTCAACGGGAAAGACGCGGTCATCGGCGCGCGCGCCTGGTCCGCGCAAGAGCAACTCGATGCCGCGACGCCCGCGAACCGCAAGATCTACTTCAACAACAGTGGCGCGCTGCTGGGCTTTACCTACGCCAATCTGGGCGGGACGTTGCAAGCACATTTCAACAATCGCATGTGCACGACGGGATTGACCGCGGCTCAATGCGCTTTGCTGTCGACGGATGAAAAGACCGCAGCGAATTCTGGCGCCAACCTCGTCAACTATCTGCGCGGCGTGAAGACGCACGAATCGCAAAGCGCAGGTGCGTCGAATACGACCTTGGCGGCCTTGTATCGCAGCCGCAAACACGTGCTGGGCGACATCGTGAACGGCGCGCCGGTGCATGTCGGGAAGCCGCCTTTCAAGTATGCAGACGCAGGCTATGCGGACTTCGTCGCCGCGAAGGCCACACGAAAGAACGTCGTCTACGTCGCGGCCAACGACGGCATGCTGCATGCCTTCTCGTCCGACAAGTCGGACGGCGGCACCGAACTCTGGGCCTTCGTTCCCACGGCGGTGATGCCCAATATGTACAAGCTGGCGGACACCGGCTATGGCGCCAATCACCAGTACTTCGTGGACGGTGCACCGGTGATGGGGGACATCAAGGTCGGCGACACCTGGAAGACCATCCTCGTGGGCGGACTCAACCTCGGCGGCAAGAGCTACTACGCACTGGACATCACGGACCCCACCAGCCCCTCGATGCTGTGGGAGTTCACCGACGACAACCTGGGTTACAGCTACGGCAATCCGGTCATCACCAAGAAGGCCGACGGCACCTGGGTTGTCGTATTCGCATCCGGGTACAACAACACGGACGGTGACGGCAAGGGCCACTTGTTCGTGCTGAACGCCAACAGCGGCGCGAAGCTGCAGGACATCTCGACCACTGTCGGCAGCGTTAGCGCTCCCAGCGGCCTGGCCAAGATCAACGCATGGATCGACGATGTGGGGAACAACACCAGCAAGCGCTTCTACGGCGGCGACATGCTGGGCAACCTGTGGCGCTTCGATATCGACGGACTGATCGAACCCAAGCGCGCGGCACTGAAGCTCGCGGTCTTCCAGGTCGGAAGCACCCCGCAGCCCATCAGCACGAAACCCGAAACGGTGGAAATCGCGGGCAAGCCCGTGATCATCGTGGGAACTGGCCGCTACCTGGGTCAGAACGACATCACAGACACCACCCAGCAATCCGTCTACGCGGTGAAGGACCCCTTGACCAACAACGGCTGGGGCGATGTGCGTACCGACACGACCAACTTCGTGCGACAAACCTTCACGCTCGACGGCACGGAGAGAGAGGCAAAGACGGCCTCCGTGTCCAACAATGCCGTCAATTTCTCAACGAAGGCGGGATGGTGGATCGACCTGCCACACGGCAGAGAACGTGTCGCGACCAACCTGGGCCTGCAACTCAACACCCTCGCGATTGCGACCGCCATTCCCAACGGCGACGCCTGCGCATCGGGAGGCTCGTCATGGCGCTACTATCTCAACGCGGCCAATGGCGGCGTGGTGACCACCAACCCGGCGGGGGCGCTGTGGAGCGAAAACTCGCTGATTGTCGGGATGAGCTGGGTGAAGGACAGTGACGGCAATATCCGCATCATCTATCAACGGAGCAACGGAGATCTGGGCTCTGAGGTTCCTCCGGTCCCACCTTCGTCGGGCGGGGGAGTCGCGCATCGGACTTCGTGGCGAGAGTTGGTGAACTAGATGCCGTATCTGATCCGCCCTGCCAAAGCGTAGATTGACACCTGCGAAGGCCAGATAGCCGGGCTGTTGAAGCCGATCAGAGACGCCCGATGAACTTCGTCGGGCGATTTCAATTTCAGGGCAGGTACGGTCTCTGCGCGACCCAGTGCGGCGAGAGCACCTCGCAAACGAGCTCGATCACGGTGTATTCACGCGCATCGCATTAGCGGCCACACCAACCCCAGGGCGGCTCCGAACCCAATGGCGGCAAGCTCTTGCTCTACTCACCCCGGGAGAAGCTTTTGCGAGAGTCCGAAGGCTCTTTGCGATACCTGCCCGGTCCTTCTTCAGTACATCCGATCACCACCTCGAACAGTTGGGCATTCGTGTTGGCTTCGCGAAGCTGCACCTCGGGGATGTCGACCTTCTGCTCGGTGAGTCGATGGCATGGACGCGGAAGAGAATTTCTTGGCCGATACAGGCATGGGCAGCCGAGAGGATGCCGAATACCAGTTCTGGTAGCCATGCCAATACGGTCGAGCGGCTCCGGATACCGTAGCGCTATTGGACCGGCCTTAGCTGCGTTCGCTTTCTTGATTGAAAAACCAAGAGTCTGCGCGCCTCGCACCTGACTCCATTGGCCGGCCTTCCTTGAGGGAAAAGGTGCCAGTCCACCAAGACTGGACGCGAGGATTAAAAAGCAAAAAGCCGCCCGAAGGCGGCTTGGTCATGGCCGTTCTGATCGGCCTCAGATCTAGACTTAGGTGCAAGTCTTAGGACGAACCGACTGGTCCAGGCTGGAGGTGCAGCGCCACTCGGCGTTCGAAGCGGTGTATGTGAAGGAAATGGTGCCGTTCTTCAGCTTGTCGTTCACGGCCGCGCCCTTGAACGTTGCCTTGAGTTCGCAGCTGGTAGCTGCGGTCGGAATAGCTTCGATTTTAGCGACGTACTGACCAGACAGCGTGAAGTTGTTGTCCTTATGCAGAGCGCCAGCTTCGATAGCCGGCGTCCCTGCAGGAACTCCGCCAGGACCAGCGGGCACCGCGGGAACTGCGTCGTTGGTGCTGCAGGCCTGCGCCAAACCTTGGGAGCCGGCGATCTCCATGAGCGGGGTCTTCAGGCCAGCGAGCAGGTTCATCGCTTCAGTGGTCTGAGCGCGAGCCGTGTAGTTTTGGTACTGCGGCAGAGCCACAGCTGCCAAGATACCAATGATCGCCACAACGATCATCAATTCGATCAGGGTGAAACCCTTTTGCACATTGCGCGCGATAGAACGACGGTTCATTCGATTAACTCCAGGTTGGTTTGTAGAGCCCGGGAACCAGCCCGGAGCGGGATCACTTCCGCAGCATCCGTGCCACCCGGTTTCCCCACCCAGCAGCCCCCGTTCGGGCCGACTTTGGTCACAAGATGGTTACATGATGTGACACAACTCGCACTCAGATGCCAATTGTGTCGACAAATTTGTCATGCCCGACCGGCCCCGGTCAGAAGGTCAGCACCCCGTTCGCCTTGAGCCAGCGGATGTCCCGCTGCGCCAACCCTGCCACCTCCCGCCCTGCCAGCATCTCGATCTGGCTCATGATTTCTTCGGTCTCCGCCGGCTTGGTGTGGGTGATGTAGATCGGGTATTGCTTGCCCGGATCAATGTGCGCCAGTTCGTGCGCCAGCGCCACCGGCGACAGGTGCAGGCTGCGTTCGGCCAAGGCCTCTTCGCGGGAGCTGAAGGCCGTTTCGATGACCAGCATCGCCACGTCGATCGCGTTGACGCGCTCCCAGAACGGCGGGTTGCGTTCGGTGTCGCCGCTGAAGACCCAGTGAGCGCCGCCTTCGGCCCGACGGATGGCGAAGCCGCAGGCCGGCACGGTGTGGACCGCCGGCAGCACTTCGATCAGCTTGGGAGCGTCGCGCCCCAGCTCGAGGCACTGCCCGACTGCGATCTCGTGAAAGCTCACGAAGGGCGATTCGGGGCTGGGAATGCGTTCGAAATTCGGCCAGATGACGTTGTTGAACACATGCGCGCGCAGCGCGTCGATGGTGGCCGCCAGGGCGTGCACGCGCAGCGGCCGGGCACGGCGGCTGCCGACGGCGTCGAGCATCAGGGGCAGGGCGGCGATGTGGTCGAGGTGCGAGTGGGTGAGCACCACGTCGTCGATGGCGGCCATCTCGTCGAGGGTGAGATCGCCGACGCCCGTGCCGGCGTCCACGAGCAGGTCCGCATCGACCAGGAACGAGGTGGTGCGGCAGTCCTTGGCGATGGCGCCCGAGCAACCCAGCACGCGTACCTGCATTGTGGAAGACCCCTTGGTTGCGTCTGTCGTCATTTGGTGTCGAACCGGGTGGCGCCGTCCCAGTCCGGGTCTTGCGGGCGTAGCGCCATCGAGGCTAAACGCTGTGCATAGAGCTGGTAAAGGACTTTTTTGGCATCCGCGGCGAGCAGGGGAGCCAGCAAGTTTCGGCCCAGCGCCCAATCCTGGCGGCGGTAGGCGGCGAGCACCTGGTTCCAGCGGTCGAGCTGCTGCGATGTGTCCTGCGCCTCAGCGCCGACCTGCGCCGAAAGCGGGGTGTAGATGGCGACGGCCTGGGCCTTGCCCTTGACGCGCACGCTGTCGAGCTCCTGCCAGACGAAGCCGGGCGCCGCTTCGCGGGTCGCGCCGCTGGCCACGATCTCGACCCCGTAGTGTCCGCTCAGGCCCTCGAGCCGGGAGGCGAGATTGACCGCGTCACCGACCACGGTATAGCTGCGGCGCGCGGTCGAGCCCATGTCGCCCACACTCATGAGGCCACTGTTCAGGCCGATGCCGGCGCTGATCTCGGGACGGCCGTTGGCGCGGTGCTGGCGGTTGATGTCGTGCACGGCGGCGGCCATGTCGATCGCCGCCTGCACGGCGAGCGCGGCGTGGCCGGGCGTGTCGATCGGCGCGCCCCAGAAGGCCATGACGCAGTCGCCCATGTATTTGTCGACGGTGCCGCGGTGTGCACTGATCACCTCGGTGAGCCGGCTGAAGACGGTGTTCAGGAAGGCCTGCAGCTCGGCCGGCGCCATCTGCTCGGACAAGCGCGTGAAGTCGCGCATGTCGCAGAACATCACGGTCATTTCCTTGCTCTCGGCGCGCATGCTGTAGCGGCCGGGGCGCACGAGCATTTCGTCGACCAGTTGCGGCGGCACGTAGGTGCCGAAGAGCCGCACCAGCCCGCGCCGCGCGCGCGATTCGACGAAGTAGCCCCAGCTCATGTTGAGGGCAAAGGCCAGCGCCACCATGACGAGCGCCGACGCCAGCGGAAGCACGAGGCTGTGGCCGATGTAGAGCCAGGTGTTGAGGCCGACCAGCGCGGCGACCACGCCTGCACCGAGCAGCACGGCGCGCGATGCCGACAGCAGCGATAGCCCGAAGGCGAGCACGAGTCCCGCCGCCAGCACGGTCAGCACTTCGTAGCCCGGTGCGTAGTCGGGCACGGCCAGCAGGCGCCGGTCGAGCAAACCCGAAACGATGTTGGCGTGCACCTCGACGCCCGGGAACGCCGCGCCGACGGGGGTGGCGCGCAGGTCCTGCAGGCCGGGAGCGGTGGCGCCGAGCAGCACGATCTTGTCCTTCAACTCGCCCGGCGCCAGTCGGCCCTCGAGCACGTCGGCAGCGGCCACGTAGCGGAACGATCCTGCGCGCGGACCGCCGGGCCCGCGGAACGGCACCTGCAGGCTGGCGGTCTGATCGACCGGGATGCGCAACGACCCGAGCACCAGCGCCTGCAGGCGCGGAAAGTTGCCGTCGCCAGCCACGAGCGCCGGCCGCACCGGCGGCGAGCCGTTCGCGATGCGGTACACCGCTAGTGCCAACGATTCGTAGTGCCCGGGCGCCGCGTGCTCGCCTTCGTAGCGGGCAATGAGCGGCACGCTGCGGATCACACCGTCGTCGTCGCCGTCACCGACCAGGGTGTTCAAAAACCCCGCGACTGGCGCCGCGCGCCCCAGCACCGGCAGGCTGGCGCCGAACCCGTTCCAGAGCGTGACGAAGGAAGCCTGAGGCGGAAAGGCGTCGGGCGGCAGCACCGGCGTCGCCGGCAGCAGCCCTTTGGCGCTGGGTTGCTCGGTGCGCGTGAAGTAGTAACCCAGCGCCACGGGCTGGCCGCGCAGGGCCTGGGCCAGGGTCGCGTCATGGTCGAGAGTCGGCGCGAGCTGGTCGATTTCGGCGGAAAGGCCCGGCACATCACGCAGCGGGCCGGCTGCGATTTCCTTCAGCCGTCCGAGGCCGGAACTGCGGTCGGGCTCGAGAAACATCACGTCGAAACCCAGCACGGCCGCGTGCTGGCGGGCGAGCAGTTCCGTCGTGAGGCTGGCGATCTTGTCGCGCGGCCAGGGCCACTGGCCCTCGCGCGCCAGGCTGGCGTCGTCGACATCGACGATCACGACCCGCGTGTCGGGCGTGCCCGGCATGGTGGCGCGCAGGCGGGCGTCGTAGATCAGGTGGTCCAGGTGCTCGATCACGCCCAGCCGCCAGACACCGGTGGCATGGAGCAACGCCAGCACCAGCGGCAGCAGCGTGATGGCGATGCGCGGCCAGTGCCGCCGCAATGCGCTCATGGCCGATAAGCCTTAGACAACGGATGCCTGTCGGCGAGAAAACGGGGGGCGGAGCGGGGCGCCGGGCGCGGCTCAGATCCGGACGAACTGCATGCGCGTGGCGCCGCCGAGTTCGAGCACGTCGCCTTCCTGCAGCGCGACGGCTTCGGCACCCAGTTGCACGCCGTTGAGCGTGACGCTGCCGACAACGGTGGCCGCCACGTAGCCCTGACGGCGGCGCGTGACGACGGCCACGGCCACGCCAGGCTTGCCAATGGTGGTGACCACTTTCTGCAGCGGGACGTCCTGGCCTTCGTTGGCGCCCGAGAGCACGCGCAGCATGGGCACGCCCAGCTCGACCAGCGCGCCCGATTCGGTGGGCGCCGACGAGAGCGGCATCGGGGCCGAATACTCGGAGAGCGAGGCCCGCACGGAGCCGGGGCCGACCATGAGGTTGCTGTGCGAGCGGAAATGGATGCGGCAGCCGCCGACCTCGATGACGTCGTTGTCCTGGAGCGCCTGCTTCTGGATGGCCAGCGCATTGACGTAGGTGCCGTTGGTGCTGTTGAGATCTTCAATTTCGACTTCGCCACCGCTCATGTGCAGCACGGCATGCTCGCCGCTGACGGCGAGATTGTCGATCACGATGTCGTTGTAGGCGCGCCGGCCCAACGTCGTGCGATTCTTGGCGAGCGCCACTTGACCGATGACGACGCCATCGACCGAAATGATCATCTTCGGCATGGCCGATTACTCCCCGTTTGCAAAGATCCAGCACCGTCAGGCGGCGCAAACGGTCCGCCGCCTGGGTTGGCTGCTACATGGCCCCGCGGGTCGCTTCGCTGACGCCCGCCTTGGCCAGAACAACTGAAATGTTATCCCGTCCGCCATTGTCGTTTGAAATTGCAACCAAAAGTGAAGCCATCTCCTTGAGCCCGAGATCGCGAGTCAAAAGCGTGAAAAGCTGCGCATCCGACACCATCTCACTGAGCCCGTCGGAGCACAGCATGTAGAGATCGCCCGGCCTGGCGCTGTGCTCGTGCATCTCCAGCAAGACCTGGGCCTCCACGCCCACGGCCCGCGTCACGAGGTTGCGGGTGGGGGAATTCAGGGCCTCTTCGGGTGTGATGGCCCCGGCGTCGAGCTGCTGCTGGCGCAGCGAATGGTCGCGCGTGAGCTGCTCCAGCTTGTTGTTGCGCAGGCGGTAGCAGCGCGAATCGCCGATGTGCCCGACCACCACGCGCTGCGGGCGAAACGCCGCCAGCACCAGGGTCGTGCCCATGCCCCGCAGTTCTTCGTGGGTGATGCCGGCCTGGAGGATGGCGCCGTTGGCCTCGTCGGTGGCCGCCTGCAATGCACGCCGGACCACGCGGGCGGGTGCCTGCATGCCGGCCTGGGCGAACCAGCGGCCGAAGCTCGCATGCATCAGCGAAATGGCCATGGCACTGGCCACCTCGCCGCCCTTGTAGCCGCCCATGCCATCGGCCAGCAGCGCCAGGCCGAGGGCCGGGTCGACATGCACCGCGTCTTCGTTGTGGGCGCGCAGGCGCCCGACATCGGTCAGCGCCGCAAACTCCCAGCTCAGCGCCGGTCGACTGGAGAAAAGGGAAACGCCAACACCTGCCATCGTTTGTCAGCGCTCGCTTTTTAGAAGATCAGTGCGCAGCAGCGCGTGCGCGCCGTTGCAGGAGGCGGCCCAGACCCACGACGATCACCACGCCGGCGATGGCGCCCGCATAGTGCATCCAGGGGTTGGCTGCCAGCATGTCGTGCAGCGACACATCGCTCACGATGGTCTCGCCGCCGACCCAGCCGATCAGCGCGGCGCCCAGCATGACGATGATCGGGAAACGTTCCATGAGCTTGATCATGAGCGTGCTGCCGAAAATCACCAAGGGGATGCTGATGGCCAGACCCAACACCAGCAGCACCATGCTGCCTTGCGCGGCGGCCGCCACGGCGATCACGTTGTCCAGGCTCATCACCAGGTCGGCCAAGAGGATGGTCCGAACGGCCACGAACATGCTGCCGTATTCCTTGGACTCGCCTTCGCCCTCGTCGTCCTCGCTCAGGAGCTGCAGGCCGATCCACAGCAGCAAGGCACCGCCGATGATCTGCAGGTAAGGCAGCGCGAGCAGCTTGGCCGCCACCACCGTCAGCACGATGCGCAGCACCACGGCCGCGCCCGAGCCGAACAGCACGGCTTTTTTCTGTTGCGCGGGCGGCAGCGATCGCGCCGCCATGGCAATCACGACGGCGTTGTCGCCCGAAAGGATGATGTTGATCCAGACGATCTTGATCAGACCGATCCAGAAGTCTGTGCTTTGAAGAAGTTCCATGTCTCTGATCCCACTGTGTTGTATTGAAAAAAGCGCCCGCAACTCAATGCGGGCGCTTTCTTATTTCTGCGTGGTATTGCGAGCGGCGGGAGCGCCGCCAGCGGTCCTGGTGCTTTTTACAGCTTGCCCTTGAGCAGCTTGGCGAGCTCCGAGAAGTTGCGCGTCACGGTGAAGCCGCACTCTTCCATGATGGCGAGCTTGGCTTCGGCCGTGTCGGCACCGCCCGAGATCAGCGCGCCGGCGTGGCCCATGCGCTTGCCGGGAGGGGCAGTGACACCGGCGATGAAACCGACGACCGGCTTCTTCATGTTGTCCTTGCACCAGCGGGCTGCGTCGGCTTCGTCCGGGCCGCCGATTTCACCGATCATGATGACGGCGTCGGTTTCGGGATCGTCGTTGAAGGCTTGCATCACGTCGATGTGCTTCAGGCCGTTGATCGGGTCGCCGCCGATGCCGACTGCCGACGATTGGCCCAGGCCGATTTCCGTCAGTTGAGCCACGGCTTCGTACGTCAGCGTGCCCGAACGCGAGACCACGCCGATGCGGCCCTTGCGGTGGATGTGGCCGGGCATGATGCCGATCTTGATTTCGTCGGGCGTGATCAGGCCAGGGCAGTTCGGGCCCAGCAGCAGGGTCTTCTTGCCGCCGGCCGCTTCCTTGGCCTTCATCTTGTTGCGCACTTCGAGCATGTCCCGAACCGGGATGCCTTCGGTGATGCAGATCGCCATGTCCAGGTCGGCCTCAACGGCTTCCCAGATGGCGGCCGCGGCGCCTGCCGGCGGCACGTAGATCACCGACACGGTGGCGCCGGTCTGCGTGGCGGCTTCCTTCACCGAACCGAAGATCGGGATGTTGAAGATCGACTCGCCGGCCTTCTTCGGGTTCACGCCGGCCACGAAGGCGTTCTTGCCGTTCGCGTATTCCTGGCACTTCTCGGTGTGGAACTGACCGGTCTTGCCGGTGATGCCTTGCGTGATGACTTTGGTGTCTTTGTTGATGTAGATCGACATGACTTGTTCCTTAGGCCTTCTTGACTGCTGCCACGACCTTCTGGGCCGCGTCCGCCATGGTGTCGGCGCTGATGATCGGCAGGCCCGACTCGGCCAGCAGCTTCTTGCCTTCGACTTCGTTGGTGCCCTTCATGCGCACGACCAGCGGCACTTGCAGGTTCACGGCCTTGCAGGCTGCGATCACGCCGGTGGCGATGGTGTCGCACTTCATGATGCCGCCGAAGATGTTCACGAGGATGGCTTCCACGTTCTTGTTCTTCAGCATGATCTTGAAGGCTTCCGTGACCTTCTCGGGGGTGGCACCGCCGCCCACGTCCAGGAAGTTGGCCGGCTCGCCGCCGAACAGCTTGATGGTGTCCATGGTGGCCATGGCCAGGCCGGCACCGTTCACCAGGCAGCCGATGTTGCCGTCCAGGGAGATGTAGGCGAGGTCGAACTTCGAGGCTTCGACTTCGGCCGCATCTTCTTCGTCCAGGTCGCGCAGGGCCACGATTTCGGGGTGGCGGAACAGCGCGTTGCTGTCGAAGTTGAACTTGGCGTCCAGCGCCATGACGTTGCCCTTGCTGTCACGGTTGAGCGGGTTGATCTCGACCAGCGAGGCGTCCGTCTCCATGTAGCAGGTGTAGAGCTTCTTCAGGATGTCGACCGTCTGTGCGGTCGAATCGGCCGGCATGCCGATGCCGTCGGCGATTTCCTTGGCTTGCGCGTCGGTCAGGCCGTCCTTGGGGTCGGCGTAGACCGTGATGATCTTCTCGGGGGTGGAATGGGCCACTTCCTCGATGTCCATGCCGCCTTCGCTCGAAGCGATGAACGCGATCTTCTGCGTCGCGCGGTCGGTCACGGCCGAAATGTAGTATTCCTTGTTGATGTCGGCGCCGTCTTCGATGTAGAGGCGACGCACCTTCTGGCCTTCAGGGCCGGTCTGGTGGGTCTTGAGCTGCATGCCGAGGATCTCGCCAGCCAGCTTCTTGACGTCTTCGATCGACTTGGCGACCTTGACGCCGCCGCCCTTGCCGCGGCCACCCGCGTGAATCTGGGCCTTGACGACCCAGACCGGGCCTCCAAGCTTCTGGGCGGCCTCGACCGCCTCCTGAACCGTATAGGCCGGAATGCCGCGCGGCACCGGCACGCCGAACTTGGCAAGGATTTCCTTGCCTTGGTACTCGTGAATCTTCATGAGGGATGTCTCTCGGAAGGAGGAGGTTGAGAACGGGAGATCGGGAGTGAGACTGTTGTTTCTGCTCTGTTGTTCGCGGGCGACGGCAGCCTGACGGCTGGGGGCGGCGAACAACCGCGGACTGTATCATGGTGCGCCGCACCAATACTTGATGCGCGGTTGCGGTCAATACGTACTTTCTTCTAGCCACCCTACGCATACTCCGATATGGCCAAGGTTTTCATCGACGGCGAAGCCGGCACCACCGGCCTGCAAATTCGCGAGCGGCTGCAAACGATGCCGCAAATCGAGCTCGTGAGCATCGCGCCCGAGCTGCGCAAGGACGTGGCCGCCAAGCGCGAGCTGATGGCCGGCGTCGACCTCGTGGTGCTGTGCCTGCACGACGACGCGGCGCGCGAATCGGTCGCGCTGATCGACCAGCTCCCGGGTAAAAAGCCCAAGATCATCGACGCCTCGACCGCCCACCGCATCGCGCCGGGCTGGGTCTTCGGCTTCCCCGAACTCGTCGAAGGCCACTGGCAGGCCGTGGCCCAGGCCGACCGCGTCGGCAACCCCGGCTGCTACGCCACCGGCGCGATCGCCATGGTGCGCCCGCTGGTCGATGCGGGCCTGCTGCCGGCCGATTTCCCGGTGTCGCTGCCTTCGGTGAGCGGCTATTCGGGCGGCGGCCGGACCATGATCGAGGACTACGAGGCCGGCAAGGCGCCGCTGTTCGAGACCTACGCGCTGGGCCTGAAGCACAAGCACATCCCCGAAATCATGACCTACACCGGCCTCACCCGCCGCCCGGTCTTCATTCCGTCGGTGGGCAACTTCAAGCAGGGCATGCTGGTGCAGCTGCCGCTGCACCTCGACCTGCTGCCCGGCAAGCCGAAGGCCGGCGACCTGCAGGACGCCCTGACCGCCCACTACGCCAGGAGCAACACGCCCGAGCAGTTCGTGAAGGTGCTGCCGCCGACCGACGACGGCAAGCTCGACGCGCTGGCGCTCAACGACACCAACCAGCTGGAGATCCGCGTGTTCCCGAACGAGGACCACCGCCACGCCGTGGTGATCGCACGCCTGGACAACCTGGGCAAGGGCGCCAGCGGCGCCGCGGTGCAGAACCTCAAGCTGATGCTGGCGCTCTGAGCCACTTCCAGCGCTGACAGACAAGAAAGGCCGGCCCGCAAGGACCGGCCTTTTTGCTTTCAGTCGACCCGCATCGTGCCCGTATCGCGGTAGCGCACGTGCCACGAAAACGCCTCTTCGAGCCGGTGCGGCGTGTGGCCGCCGCAGGTCGCCACGGCGCGCGCGTGGTAGTCCTGCAGCATCGCGCGGTACGGCTCGGCCGCGCAGTTCGCGATGATCGCCGCCGCCCGTTCACGCGGCGCCAGCCCGCGCAGGTCGGCCAGCCCCACCTCGGTGACCAGGATGTCGACGTCCTGCGGCGCATGGTCCACGTGCGACACCATTGGCACGATGCTCGACACCGCGCCCTGCTTGGCGACCGACTTGGTCGCGAAGATCGACAGGTAGGCGTTGCGCGCGAAGTCGCCCGAGCCGCCGATGCCGTTCATCATGTGCGTGCCCAGCACGTGGGTCGAGTTGACGTTGCCGTAGATGTCGGCCTCCAGCGCCGTGTTCAGCGCGATGATGCCCAGCCGCCGGATGATCTCCGGGTGGTTGCTCACCTCCTGCGGTCGCAGCACCAGCCGGTCCTTGTAGCGCGCCAGGTCGCCGAACACCTGCCGCGCCTTCGCGGGCGACAGCGTGATCGACGAACCCGAGGCGAAGTCCAGCTTGCCGGCGTCGAACAGGTCGAAGGTCGAGTCCTGCAGCACCTCCGAGTACATCGTGAGGTGCTCGAACGGCCCCGCGCCCAGCCCCGACATCACTGCGTTGGCGACCGTGCCGATGCCCGCCTGCAGCGGCAGCAGCCGCTCGGTGAGCCGGCCCTGCGCCACCTCGCGCTCGAAGAAGGCCACCAGGTGCGCCGCGATGGCCGCGGTTTCGGCGTCCGCCGGCAATACCGTGGAGGTGCTGTCGGCCTTGTCGGTGATGACGATGCCCAGGATCTTCTCGGGCGGGATCTCGATGGCGCTGGTGCCGATGCGGTCGTGCGGCGCCACCAGCGGCATCGGCTCGCGCTGCGGGCGGTGCTTGGGAATGAAGATGTCGTGCAGCCCTTCGAGCGCGGTCGACTGCGAGGTGTTGATCTCGACGATCACCTTGTCGGCCAGGATCGCGAAGCTCGCGCTGTTGCCGATCGAGGTGCTCGGCACCAGCGCGCCGGTCTCGGTGATGGCCACGGCCTCGATGATCGCGATGTCGATCGGCGGAATCTGCCGCGTGCGCAGCATCTCGACCGTTTCCGACAGGTGGTGGTCGATGAACATCACCTCGCCGCGGTTGATCGCCTGGCGCAGCACGGTGTCGACCTGGAACGGCATGCGCCGGCTGATGGCGCCAGCCTCGGTGAGCTGGCGGTCCACGTCACCGCCGAGCGAGGCGCCCGTCATCAGCGTGATCTTCATCGGCTCGCGGCGCGCGCGGGCCGCGAGCGCCAGCGGCACGGCCTTGGCGTCGCCGGCGCGCGTGAACCCGCTCATGCCGACCACCATGCCGTCGCGAATCCATTCGGCAGCGGCCTCGGCGGTGGTGATCCTGCTGCGCAGGGCGGGCAGGCGGATGCGGTCTTCGTGCGGCATGGGGGACAAAACGTCTTTCTTTCGTCAGGCAGGGAAAAGAAAAGCCGGCACCGCGCGCGCGGCGGGTGTCAGCGCAGGAAGTAGTCGACCGGCACCAGCGGCGCCGGCGCCGGGGCGCCCACCGACTGGCACAGGTCGATCTCGAGCGTGCGGCACAGGGCCTCGAGCGGCAGGTCGTTCGACTCGGTGCCGAAGGGCTCCTCGATCTCGTCGCCGAGCGCGTCCAGGCCGAAGAAGGTGTAGGCCACGATCAGCACCACCACCGGCGTCATGAATCCGACCGAGTCCACCAGCCCGAAGGGCAGCAGGTAGCAGTAGAGGTACGCCGTGCGGTGCAGCAGCAGCGTGTACGAAAAGGGAATGGGCGTGCTGAGGATGCGCTCGCACGACGCAGCCGCCGCGCTCAGCGCCGACAGCGTGCCGTCGACGCCCGCCGCCAGCGCCGGGTCGATGCGCCGCGCGCGCAGCGCTTCGCGCAGGTCGGCACCCATGTGCATCAGCAGCGCATGCGGCCGGTTGGCGACCTGGGTCAGGCCCTGCCATTCCGCTTCGCGCAGGAAGGGTTTGGTGTCAGTTGCCGGGTCGGTGCCGCGCAGCTGGTGGCGCAGCGCATGGGCGAAGGCTGCGGCGCGCAGGGTCATGCGCACGCGCAGGTCGTCCAGGCGGCGGACGGTGTCGGCGCCGGCGTTCACCGGCGCGTCGCCGTCGATGAGGCTCTGGCACTGGCGCGCCAGGTTGCGCGAACGCAGGATCACCTCGCCCCAGAGCTTGCGCGCCTCCCAGAAGCGGTCGTAGGCCGCGGTGTTGCGAAAGCCCAGGAAGATCGCCAGCGGCAAACCGAGCAGCGCGAAGGGCACGGTGCCCAGCGGAATCTTGATGGAGCCGAAGCGCCCGTGCAGCACCGTGACGACGATGGCCACGATCACGTTGAGCGTGAGCGCCGCGGCGATGCGCGGCAGGACGGAGCCCCGCCAGGACAGAAACAGCTTGAGCCCGGACGGGCGTTTCCGGACGATCATGAAAGCGGGGGGCAGGGGAGACAGGCAGGCATGGAGGCCGCGCACACCGCAAGGCCCGCGCGGGCGCTGATTGTCGCCGAGGCGTCAGCGCAAGGGCGGCCGGGCGCCCCAAGACCAACGAAGACAGTCGGGCTCAGCGCACGAGCCACAGCCCTATGCCCAGGAGGACCGCCTGCGCGGCCAGCGCGATGTAGAAGAGCTTGCGCGAGGGCGTCGCCATCTCCTGCAGCACCTCGTGGATGCGGCGCGTGAGCAGGGCGCGCAGGGCAGGGTCTTCGCCCGTCGCCGGCGTCGTCGCACCGTGCGCGGCACGCTCCTGCTGCCACTCGGCCAGCATGTCGCTCAGGGGCAGGCGGCCCAGCACGAAGCCGACCACCGCGCGCACGGCCCGGCCTTCGCCGAGCACCGGCGCGAGTTGCTGGCACAGGGCGTCGGGCGAGAGCCAGTCGGCCACGCGCTGCAGGCCGCCGTGGGTGCGCGGCATGGCTTCGATGCGGCCCGCGATGGCGTCGCCCAGCCGCTGCGACACGGCCTCGCCGCGCGCCGCGACCAGGTGCTGCATCGCGCGGGCGCGGCCCCGCTGCACGCCGAGCAGGAAGTACACGCCAACGAACAGCGACAGCAGCACGGCCACCAGCAACGGTGGCGACATGATCAGCGCCAGGATGGCGCCCGCGCCACCGGCGCGCGCCGCCGGGTTGCCCGAGCCCTGCAGCTGGCTCAGGTAGTAGAAGAACACGCCGCCGCCGAGGAACAGGCCGATCAGCGCGCCCTTGATGGCCGAGCCGGCGAAGGCGAAGCCGGCCTTGGCGCCGGTGCGAACGAGAGACTGCGGTTGGGCGGGTGGTGACGACATGAACGGTTCCTCCGGTTTTTTTGGAAAGCCGCCTCCTGGGAGGCCGGTCGCTGGCGATCATGCCACCGCCTTCCCGCACCATAATCGCGCCACACAACAACGAGGAGGATCGCCATGGGAACCGTCAGATTTCAGAAACCGACCGCTGCATTCGTCGCCGCCTCCTGGGCCGCGCTGATCATCGGCGCCATCGTGTACCTGCTCGGGCTGTGGAATGCCGCGATGCAGCTCAACGAGAAGGGCTACTACTTCACCATCCTCATGTACGGCCTGTTCTCCGCCGTGTCGCTGCAAAAGACAGTGCGCGACCGGCTCGAGGGCATCTCGGTCACCGGCATCTACTTCGGCCTGTGCTGGGTCTCGCTGCTGCTGTCGGTGGGCCTGCTGGCCGTGGGCCTGTTCAACGCCTCGCTGGCCGCGAGCGAGAAGGGCTTCTACGCCATGGCCTTCCTGCTGAGCCTGTTCGGCGCGGTGGCGGTGCAGAAGAACGTGCGCGACATCGCCGCGTACAAGGCCGAGAACCCGCTGGCCGACGACGTCACGGCCACCGAGTAAGCCAGCCCAGGCTCAGCCCGCCTCGAGCAGGCGGCGCAGGGCCTGCAGGTCGCGCGCGATCCAGTCGGCATCGCGCGCAAAGGCCGCATCGTCCATGTGCGGCTGGCGCAGCAGCGTGAACTGCAGCTCGCACACACCCGGCGCCACGCCGATCACGCGAAACGGCAGGTAGACCTCGGGCACGCCTTCGGGCGCCACCCAGTGGTCGAGCACACCCAGGTCGTTGGGCGGCGCAAAGCGCATGCGGGCCTCGCCGCTTTCGGGCGTGCGCACGATCCAGTGGTCGCCGTGCGGCACCAGCGCACTTTTCGCAAGGCCGCTGGCCCAGTCGGGCAACCGCTTCGGGTCGGACGCGAGTGCGTAGGCGTCGCGCCATTCGCAGTGCACGCGCTGCGTGATGACGCGGGACAGGGCCGCGTCGCCTTCATTCGCCGTTGGGGTCGTCGCTGGGGTCATCGAAGTCGCTCCTGAGCACCTTGGACACGACGGCGCCCGAGAAACCGCGCGCCATCAGGAATCGCATCTGTTTCGCGCGCTCCTTCGCATCGGCGGGCGGCGCGTCGAAGCGGCGGCGCCACAGGGCCGTGGCGCGCTCGACTTCGGTCTCCTGCAAGCCGGCCACCGCCTGCGCGATGGCTTCGGGCGCGATGCCCTTGGCCTGCAGTTCCTGCTTCACGCGCAGCGCGCCCGAACGGGCGGCACGCTGGTGCAGCACCGAGGCGACGACGCGCGGCTCGCTGATGAAGTCCTTGGCGGCCAGCTCGTCGAGCGCCTTGGCCAGCGTGCCGGGCTCTTCCTCGTGCTTGGCCAGCTTGCGCTCCAGCTCCGCGCGCGAATGCTCGCGCTGGCTCAGGAGCCGCAGGGCGCGGCCTTTGAGGGAGGGGGCACTGAAGGCCATTCGGGGGTGGTGGGTCGCTCACGCGGCCCACGCACTGCGCGAAGGCCGCTTATCTCGAACTTACTCCGCTGCCTTGTCGGCCTTCGATGCCTTGGCGGGCTTCTCGGCCTTCTCGGGTTCGGAGCCTGCATCGGCCGCGAGCAGCGGAATGCCCAGCGACTCGCGCACCTTGTTCTCGATCTCGCGCGACAGGTCGGGGTTCTCGCGCAGGAACTCGCGGGCGTTGTCGCGGCCCTGGCCGATCTTCTCGCCGTTGTAGGCGTACCAGGCGCCCGACTTGTCGATGATCTTGGCGTTCACGCCCATGTCGATGATCTCGCCCTCGCGGCTGATGCCTTCGCCGAACAGGATGTCGAACTCGGCCGTCTTGAACGGCGGGCTCACCTTGTTCTTCACCACCTTCACCTTGGTTTCGTTGCCGATGGCTTCGTCGCCCTTCTTGATGGTGCCGATGCGGCGGATGTCCAGGCGCACCGAGGCGTAGAACTTCAGCGCGTTGCCGCCGGTGGTGGTTTCGGGCGAGCCGAACATCACGCCGATCTTCATGCGGATCTGGTTGATGAAGATGACCATGCAGTTGGTCTTCTTGATCGTAGCCGTGAGCTTGCGCAGCGCCTGGCTCATCAGGCGGGCCTGCAGGCCGGGCAGCGAGTCGCCCATTTCGCCTTCGATTTCGGCCTTGGGCGTGAGCGCGGCGACCGAGTCGACCACGATCAGGTCGACGGCACCCGAGCGCACCAGCGAATCGACGATTTCGAGCGCCTGCTCGCCGGTGTCCGGCTGGCTGATCAGCAGGTCGGACAGGTTCACGCCGAGCTTCTGGGCGTACTGCACGTCGAGCGCGTGCTCGGCGTCGACGAAGGCGCAGGTGCCGGCCTGCTTCTGCATGGAGGCGATCACCTGCAGCGTGAGCGTGGTCTTGCCCGAGGATTCCGGGCCGTAGATTTCAACGACGCGGCCGCGCGGCAGGCCGCCGACGCCCAGGGCGATGTCCAGGCCCAGCGAGCCGGTGGACACCACCTGGATGTCTTCCAGCGCCTCGCCTTCGCCCAGGCGCATGATCGTGCCCTTGCCGAACTGCTTTTCGATCTGGGCCAGCGCGGCCTGCAGGGCCTTGGCCTTTTCACTGTTGGCGACCGAGATGCTTGCGCCCTTGACGACTGCGTCCATGTGGAAATCTCCTTGAATATCAACGGTTTGTGTCGGGGTTCATCCATCTGCTTTTAACCACAGGCTGGATGCTTGAACAGTAGTGTAGGGGCTCATGGCGTTTCGCAAACCCACTTTAAAGTCAGTTTGCCTTACCATCTGAGGCCATGGCCGACCCCGCCTTTCCCACCGATCCCGACGCCTGGCGCCAGACCCACCTGGGCCGCCTGCTGGGCCATGCGATGCGCCGCTTCGACGAGCGCGTGCTGGCGCTGATGGCGCACGACATCGACGTGCCGCTGGCGCTGTCGAACCTCGCGGCGCGCGCGCAGGTGAGCGCGGCGCACATCCACATCACACGGCACCTGGCGCGCGAGGGCTCGCGCCTGACCGAGCTGGCCGAGCGCGCCGGCATGACCAAGCAGGCCATGGGCACGCTGGTCGACCAGTGCGAGGCCTGGGGGCTGGTCACGCGCGGGCCCGACCCGCTCGATGCGCGCGCGCGGCGCGTGCTGTTCACCGCCGACGGGCTGGCCTGGCTGGACGCCTTCCGCCGCGCCGTGACGCAGACCGAGCGCGAGTTCCGCGCCAGCGTGGGCGACGAGATCGCCACCGTGGTAACCATCGGACTCGAAGCCTATACAGCGGGCTAGACTCGCGTTGAGACAAATGTGAACAGCGCCGGCATGGCGCCTGAATCCGCCGGAGGTGGCTCATGCGAATACTGATTGCCGAAGACGACCAGGTGCTGGCCGATGCCCTGCTGCGCAGCCTGCGCACCTCGGGCGCGGCGGTCGATCACGTGGCCAACGGCTCGCAGGCCGACACCGCGCTCATGACCCACAGCGAGTTCGACCTGCTGATCCTCGACCTCGGGCTGCCCAGCCTGCACGGCATTGAGATCCTCAAGCGCCTGCGCGCACGCGGCTCGCAGCTGCCGGTGCTGGTGCTCACGGCGGCCGACAGCGTGGAAGAGCGCGTCAAGGGCCTGGACCACGGCGCCGACGACTACATGGCCAAGCCCTTCAGCCTGCAGGAGCTCGAGGCGCGCGTGCGCGCCCTCACGCGGCGCGGCATGGGTGCCACCAGCAACGCGATCCGCCACGGCCCGCTGGTCTACGACCAGGCCGGCCGCGTGGCGACCATCGACGGCAAGATGATCGAGCTGTCGGCGCGCGAACTGGGCCTGCTCGAGGTGCTGCTGCAGCGCGCCGGCCGGCTGGTCAGCAAGGACCAGCTGGTGGACCGGCTGTGCGAATGGGGCGAAGAGGTGAGCATCAACGCCATCGAGGTCTACATCCACCGCCTGCGCAAGAAGATCGAAAAAGGACCGGTGCGCATCGCGACGGTGCGCGGGCTGGGCTACTGCCTCGAGAAGATTCCCGGTTGAGCCTGCCCCGCCCGCGCAGAACGCCGTCAGGGCTGCTTGCGCAGGCCGACCAGCAGCGTGGCGCCGGTGTTCGAACGGATCAGGAACATGAGGCTGCGCAAGTAGCCGTTGCTCTCGTACACGCCCGCCGGCACCAGCCCGATGGCCGCCGGCCCGGCATAGGAACCGGTGGCGGCCAGGGTGAGCTTGCAGTCGTCCTTGCTGGCCGTCGCGGCATTCACCGCCTTCAGCGTGAGGTCGTACATGTTCTTGGCCGTGCCGGGCTGCGCCAGGGCGACGGTGCCCGAGAGCGTGCACTGGCCGATCTGCACGCCGCTCGTGCTGCCGGTGAACGCGCCCTTGTCGTCGACCTGGACCGTCACGCCGAGGCTGCTGTCGTTGTTGGACCAGCTGCCCACCACGCTCGCCTGCGACACCGCCAGCGCGTTCTCGACGGTGTAGGTCAGGGGACCGAAATCGGCCGGGGCGCGCGTGCCGTAGGCATAGGTGCCGTTCATCGTCTTCTTCGGCGCGAAGGTGCCCGAGCCGGTGACCTGCGAGGCGTCGATGAAATAGAACTCGGTGTCGGGGTTGAACGACCAGTCGAGCCCCGTGACCTTCAGCGAGCCCCACAGCGTGCCGACAGTGAAGCTGCGCGCGATCGAGCCGTTGGCGCCGACGAAGGCGAGCCCGCGCACGCCCGCGGCATAGATGCCTTCGCTGTCGTTGCCCACCGCGGCGGTGGAGCCGGGCTGCGGCGCGCTCAGCGAGGGCAGCGGCTCGGAGCCCGGCACGGCGGCGCGGTTCTCGGCGGGTGCGGGCGCGGGGGCCGGGGAGGGCGCGGGTGCGGGCGCAGGAACCGGTGCGATCGGCAGCATCGGCATGCCACCGCCGCCTCCACCACCTCCACCGCCGCATGCGGTGACACCCACGCTGGCGGCCAACACGGTCGCGGCCATCCAGAGCGGCTTGGGGCAGCCGCCCACTGTCTTTTGCTTCATGATTTCTTCCCTGATGTTTTTGAATTGCAGAAACTGCACCTCAAGGCTACAACCAGTCACACCTTGTCAATGAAACGTCACACCTGCGAATCGCAGTACTAGTTCACGCTCGCCCGCGTTCTTTCGCCTTGCCAGGAACTCCCTTGAAGCTCTTCCAGCGCGCCCAGCGCTCCCTGTTCGGCGAGATCCTCGACTGGATGCTCACGCCGCTGCTGCTGCTCGTGCCGGTGAGCATCGGCGTGACGTGGCTGGTGGCGCAGGGCATCGCCAACGCGCCCTTCGACCGCGCGCTGGAGCACAACGTGAAGGTGCTGGCCGAGCTGGTCACGGTGAAGGAAGGGCAGACGCACTTCGTGCTGTCGCAATCGGCGCGCGAGATCCTGCGCGCCGACGACGCCGGCCACATCTACTACCAGCTGCTCGACGGCCACGGCACGCTGCTGCACGGCGAGCGCGACCTGCCGCAGCCCAACGTGGACGACCCGCCCGGCACCAACGTGGTCCTGCTGCACAACAGCACGGTGCACGGCCAGCCGGTGCGCGTGGCCTCGCTGTGGATTCCCAGCGGCAGCGAAGAGGTGCCGCCGTCGCTGCTGCAGCTGGCCGAGACGCGCGAGAAGCAGGCGGTGCTCGCCACCGAGATCATCAAGGGCGTGCTGCTGCCGCAGTTCGCGATCCTGCCGCTGGCGGTGCTGCTGATCTGGCTGGCGCTGGTGCGCGGCATCAAGCCGCTGTCGGTGGTCGAGGCGCGCATTCGCGAGCGCCGCCCGGGCGACCTGAGCCCGCTCGACGAGTCCTCGGTGCCGCTCGAGGTGGTGCCGCTGGTGTCGTCGGTGAACGAGCTGCTCGACAAGCTCAACGACTCCATCTTCACGCAGAAGCGCTTCCTGGCCGACGCCGCCCACCAGCTGAAGACCCCGCTCGCGGGCCTGCGCATGCAGGCCGACCTGGCGCAGCGCGAGGGCGCCAACGCCGACGAGCTCAAGCAGTCGCTCAAGCAGATCGGCCGCGCCAGCGTGCGCGCCACCCACACCGTGAACCAGTTGCTGTCGCTGGCGCGCGCCGAGGGCACCAGCGCCATGACGCACTGCCAGCCCTGCGACCTCGCGCGGCTGACCATCGAGGTGGTGCGCGAGGCCGTGCCGCGCGCGATCGAAAAGCGCATCGACCTGGGCTACGACGGCGTCCAGGCTGGCGCGCCCGGCGTGATGGTCGACGGCAACCCGACGCTGCTCAAGGAGCTGGTGCGCAACCTGGTCGACAACGCGCTCAACTACACGCCCTCGACGCCCGAGCGCCCCGGCGTGATCACCGCGCGCGTGCTGGCCGACCCCTTCGGCCACGTGCAGCTGGTGCAGGTGGAGGACAACGGCCCCGGCATCGCCGAGGCCGACCGCGAGCTGGTGTTCGAGCCCTTCTACCGCGTGCTCGGCAACGAGGCCGACGGCTCCGGGCTGGGCCTGCCGATCGTGCGCGAGATCGCCAACCAGCACCGCGCACGGGTCAAGCTCGAAGACGCGCACCCCGGCAAGCACCCGCCGGGCGCGCTCTTCACCGTGCGCTTCGAGGAGGCCCCGTCGGAATGAATCCGCTCGACACGCTGCGCCAACGCTTCCTGGAAATCCGCCTCGACACCGACGTGTCGGACATGTTCGACTTCGGCGCCGATCTGCTGGAACAGGATTCAGCCGAGGCGCTCGCCTTCCACTACACGCTGCTGCACGACACCGGCATGGACAGCGAACTCTACGACTGGCTGTGCCGCAAGTTCGGCGAGCGCGGCGACGAAGCCGAAGACCACCTGCTCGCGCAGTTCGACCGCGAGCCCGATCCGGCCATGCAGGCCACGGTGCTGCAGATGCTCGGCGGCTTCAAGTACCGCAAGGGCCGCCGGCTGAAAGAGACCGCGGCCCTCGCGCGTGCCGCGCTCACGTCACCGCACGACGACCTGCGCTGCAAGGGCCTGTGGGTGACCGGCTGGCTCGGCGGCACGACGGACATCGCCAAGGTGGTGCCGCTGCTCGCGCACGATGCCGTCGCCGCGAACCGCCGATGGGCCGCGAGTGCGCTGATGCAGATCGTGTTCAACCGCCGCAGCGCCGCACCCAAGGCGCTCGAGCCCTTGCGCCAGGCGCTCGACACCGAGACCGATCCGGCCGTGCTGGGCGGCATCCTGGTCGCGGTGCAGGAAATCGCGGGCAAGAAGTTCGGCCTGAGTTCCAGCTCACACGAGCCACCGTCCGAAGAAAAACTGCAGACCGCGCTGGCCAAGGCGCGGCGCATGTTCGCGCGCGCTGCAGCCGCCTGATCCGCTCAGGGCGCGGGCGTGCCCGAAGGCTTGGCTTCCTTGCGGATCTGCAACCACTCGGGATGGATCTGCCGCGCCATGCGCTGCGGCTCGCGCTCGTCGAGCGCCGCGGGCGCAAGCCCGAAGCCGGCCAGATCGCCGCGCGTCCATAGCCAGTAGCCCGCGTTGGCGGCGAGCAGGGCGATGAGGACCAGGCGCAACTTCATGCCCTCGCTCAGAAAGACATGCCGCGCGGACGCACGCTCACTTCGTCGCTCGAGATCAGTTGCAACCCGGCGTCGGTGCGCACCTGCAGCTCGCCGCCCCAGGCCACGCCTTCGCACAGGCCGGCGGTGCCGTCGCTGAGCGTCACCTCGCGCCCGCGCAGCACGTCGCGCGCCGCGAAGCGCTCGGCAAAAGGTGCGAAGCCGTTCGCCTCGAAGGCGAGCACGCTGCGCACCAGCGGCTCGGCCAGCGACAGCAGCACCTCGGGCGCGGACGCGTCGGGCTGCCACTGGCGCAGCCAGGCCGGCGGCGTGCGCATGCCGTCGCCCTCGCGCGGGCCGATGTTGATGCCGATGCCGACCACGAGGTAGCGCGCGGCATCGGGCCGGGCCGTCTGCGGCATCGCGGTTTCGATGAGGATGCCGACCAGCTTGCGGTCGCTCACCCAGATGTCGTTGGGCCACTTGAGGCCGACCTGGTGCGCGCCCGTCGGGTCGAGGCTTTCGGCCACGCTCACGCCCACGGCCAGCGACAGGCCCGACCAGTCGGCCGGCGCCAGCGGCATGCCGAGCGAAAAGGTGAGCGAGGCGGGCGCCTCGGGTTGTTGCGCGCTCTGCCACGGGCGGCCGAGGCGACCGCGCCCCGCCGTCTGGCGCTCGGCCACGAGCAGCACGGGGTCGGTGCGGCCGGCGCGCGCGCGGCGCATCAGCTCGGTGTTGGTGGAATCGATTTCGGCCACGGCCTCGACCGCGAAGCCGGGCAGCAGCGGCGCAACCGTCGCGGCGATCCGGTCTTCGAACCAGGCGCTGGCCGGCGTCGTGCCCATCGTCAGTCTCCGGCGGCGGCCGGGGCGTCGCCCTTGGACTTCTTCTTGCCGTCGGCCTTTTTCTTGTCGGCCTTCTTGTCCGCTTTTTTCTTCTCGGCTTTCTTTTCAGCCTTCTTCGCTTCCTTGGCCTCGGCCTTCTTCTTCTCGGCCTTTTTCTTGGCCTTCTTCTTTTTCTTCTTGTCTTTTTCCTCGTCCTCGTCCTTGGGCGTCAGCAGCGTGCCGCGGCACATCTCGGAGCCGCACCAGCACGGGAACTCGGACAACAGCTTCTCGGTGTACGGCTCGTCGATGATCAGGCCGTAGTCGTAGTTCAGTTCCTCGCCGGCGGCGATGTTTCTCAGGGCCTTGATATAAACGCGCCCATCGACTTCGTCGGCCTCGCAGTTCGGCTCGCACGAGTGATTGATCCAGCGCGCGTCGTTGCCCTTCACATTGCCGTCGATCACGCGGCCGTCGTCGATGTGGAAGTAGAAGGTGTGGTTCGGCTGGGTCGGGTCGTGCGGATGGCGGCGCAGCGCCTCTTTCCAGCTGATGACCTCGCCCTTGTATTCGATCAGCGTTTCACCTTCGGCCAGGTCCTGCAGGGCGAACACGCCGTTGCCGTGGACGTCCGAGCGGCGCATCTGGATGCGCCGGCCACCGGAGCGCGTGGCGGCGGACCGCGCCTCGGGCTCGGTCACGGGGGCGGCTTCCTTGTCGCGGCCGGCGGAAGGTGGGGATTTGGAAGGCATCGCCGAAGTCTGTTAGGTTGAATATGCACACATGCGTGTGCGCGCGTGCGCACGCGGAAGCCGCAGAGTATAGAGAGCCCTCAGATGACAAAGACTTTGGTAATCGCAGAAAAGCCGTCGGTGGCCCAGGACATCGTCCGGGCCCTCACGCCGGTGGCCGGCAAGTTCGACAAACATGACGAGCATTTCGAGAACGACACCTATGTCGTGACCAGCGCCGTGGGCCACCTGGTCGAGATCCAGGCCCCGGAGGAATTCGACGTCAAGCGCGGCAAGTGGAGCTTCGCCAACCTGCCGGTGATTCCGCCGCACTTCGACCTCAAGCCGGTCGACAAGACCAAGACGCGCCTGAACGCCGTGGTCAAGCAGGCCAAGCGCAAGGACGTGACGCAGCTCATCAACGCCTGTGACGCGGGCCGCGAGGGCGAACTGATCTTCCGCCTCATCGAGCAGTACGCCGGCGGCAAGAGCCCGCTGGGCAAGCCGGTGAAGCGCCTGTGGCTGCAGTCGATGACGCCGCAGGCGATCCGCGACGGCTTCGATGCGCTGCGCACCGAAAAGCAGATGCAGGGCCTGGCCGACGCCGCGCGCTCGCGCTCCGAGGCCGACTGGCTCGTGGGCATCAACGGCACGCGCGCCATGACCGCATTCAATTCGCGCGACGGCGGCTTCTTCCTCACGACCGTGGGTCGCGTGCAGACGCCCACGCTGTCGGTGGTGGTGGAGCGCGAGGAGCAGATCCGCAAGTTCGTCTCGCGCGAGTACTGGGAAATCCACGGCAGCTTCGCGGCCGAGGCCGGTCAGTACCCCGGCAAGTGGTTCAACCCCGACTGGAAGAAAGCCAACGCGCCGCTGTTGGCCAACGGCGAGCCCGATGCCGAGCAGCGCGCCGACCGCGTGTGGTCCGAGCAGGAAGCCCGCGCCATCGCCGACGCCTCGCGCGGCAAGCCCGCCACCGTCACCGAAGAGAGCAAGCCCACCACGCAGGCCTCGCCGGCGCTGTTCGACCTGACCTCGCTGCAGCGCGAGGCCAACGGCCGCTTCGGCTTCAGCGCCAAGACCACGCTCGCGCTCGCGCAGAGCCTGTACGAACGCCACAAGGCGCTGACCTACCCGCGTACCGATTCGCGCGCGCTGCCCGAAGACTATCTGCCCGTCGTCAAGCAGACCATGGAGATGCTGGCCCACAGCGGCATGAAGCACCTGGCGCCGTTCGCGCAGCAGGCGGTCGACGGCAACTACGTCAAGCCCAACAAGCGCATCTTCGACAACGCCAAGGTGTCGGATCACTTCGCCATCATCCCGACGCTGCAGGCCCCGAGCGGCCTGAGCGAGGCCGAGCAGAAGCTGTACGACTTCGTGGTGCGCCGCTTCCTGTCGGTGTTCTTCCCGAGCGCCGAGCACCAGGTGACCACCCGCATCAGCACGGTGGAGCAGGGCGGCAAGAAGTACCCCTTCCGCACCGACGGCAAGGTGCTGGTGAAGCCGGGCTGGCTCGCCATCTACGGCAAGGAAGCCCAGGACGACGAGAAGGAAGACGACAAGGACGGCAAGCGCCTCGTGCCGGTGAAGCCGGGCGAGATCGTCAACACCGAGTCGGCCGACCTCAAGGGCCTGAAGACGCGCCCGCCCGCGCGCTACTCGGAAGCCACGCTGCTGGGCGCCATGGAAGGCGCCGGCAAGACCATCGACGACGACGAGCTGCGCGAGGCCATGCAGGAAAAGGGCCTGGGCACGCCAGCCACGCGCGCGGCCACCATCGAAGGGCTGATCGCCGAGAAGTACATGCTGCGCGAAGGCCGCGAGCTCATCCCGACCGCCAAGGCCTTCCAGCTCATGACGCTGCTGCGCGGCCTGGGCGTGGAAGAACTCTCGAAGGCCGAGCTCACGGGCGAGTGGGAGTACAAGCTCGCGCAGATGGAGAAGGGCGCGCTGAGCCGCGACGCCTTCATGCGCGAGATCGCCGAGATGACGGAGCACATCGTCAAGAAGGCCAAGGAGTACGACCGCGACACCGTGCCGGGCGACTACGCCACGCTCGCCACGCCCTGCCCGAACTGCGGTGGCGTGGTGAAGGAAAACTACCGCCGCTACGGCTGCACCGGCAAGAGCGGCACGGGCGAAGATGCCTGCGGCTTCTCGTTCGGCAAGTCGCCGGCCGGGCGCACCTTCGAGGTGGTCGAGGCCGAGGCGTTGGTGCGCGACAAGCACATCGGCCCGCTCGACGGCTTCCGCTCCAAGGCGGGCTGGCCCTTCACCGCCGAGATCATCCTCAAGTACGACGAGGAAGAAGCGAAGAACTGGAAGCTCGAATTCGACTTCGGCGACGACAAGAACGCCGAGAGCGGCGAGATCGTCGACTTCAGCCAGCAGGACACCGTGGGCCCGTGCCCGGTGTGCGGCGCGCCGGTGTTCGATCACGGCAGCAATTACGTCTGCGAGAAGTCGGTGCCGACGAACGACCAGCCGACCCCGAGCTGCACCTTCAAGACCGGCAAGATCATCCTGCAGCAACCGGTGGAGCGCGACCAGATGGAAAAGCTGCTCGCCACCGGCAAGACCGACCTGCTCGACAAGTTCGTGTCGATGCGCACGCGCCGCGCCTTCAAGGCCTTCCTCACGTGGAACGCCGAAGAAGGCAAGGTGACCTTCGAATTCGCGCCGCGCGAAGGCGGCAGCAAGTTCCCGCCGCGCAAGACCTTCGGCAAGCCGGCCGCGAAGACCGCGGCGGCCAAGAAGGTCGCGGCGAAGAAGACGCCCGCCGCCAAGAAGGCTCCGGCCGAGAAGAAGGCGGCCAAGCCGCGCAAGCCGGGCGCGGGCCTCAAGCCCAGCGACTCGCTGGCCGCGGTGATCGGCGCCGAACCGGTGGCGCGCACCGAGGTCATCAAGAAGCTGTGGGACTACATCAAGGCCAACGGCCTGCAGGACGCGACCAACAAGCGCGCGATCAACGCCGACGCCAAGCTCAAACCCGTGTTCGGCAAGGACCAGGTGACGATGTTCGAACTCGCGGGCATCGTGGGCAAGCACCTCTCGGCGCCCGACGCGGCCTGACGACGCATGCAGCGCAGACACCTCGCCGCCCTGTGCGCCGCCGCGCTGCTGGGCGGTGCGGGCCTGGCCCAGGCCGCCGCGTGGCCTGACAAGCCCGTCAAGCTGGTCGTGCCTTTCCCACCCGGACAGGCCACCGACATCTTTGCCCGCGCGCTCGCCGAACAGCTCGGCAAGCGGCTGGGCCAGCCCGTGATCGTCGACAACAAGGCGGGCGCGGGCAGCAACATCGGCACCGAGTTCGTGGTGCGCGCGCCGCCCGACGGCTACACGCTCGTGGTGGCGGGCAGCGCGATGGCGGTGAACCAGACGCTCTACGCCAAGCCGGGCTTCGACCCGCGCCGCGACCTGGTCGGCATCTCGCTGATCGCGAAGGTGCCGCTGGTGTTCCTGGCCACGCCCGAGAGCGGCATCCGCACGCTGGCCGAGCTCACGGCGCGCGCCAAGGCCGAGCCCGGCAAGCTGAGCTACGCGAGCGCCGGCATCGGCGGCACGCAGCACCTGTCGGGCGAGATGTACAAGTCGGCGGCGCATGTGTTCATCACGCACATTCCGTACCGGGGCAGCGGGCCGGCGCAGGCGGATTTCCTGGGCAACCAGGTGCCGCTGATGGTCGACTCGGTGACGGCCGCGCTGCCGCACATCAAGGCGGGCAAGGCGGTGGCGCTGGCGGTGACCTCGGCCACGCGCTCGTCGCAACTGCCCGAGGTGCCTGCCGTGCGCGAGACCGGCGTGGCCGGCACGAAGAACTTCGAGGCCGTCGGCTGGCTCGGCCTGATGGCCCCGCGCGGCACGCCGCCCGAGATCGTGGCGCGGCTGAACCACGAAGTGACCGACATCCTCAAGAGCGAGCAGATGGCGCGCTTCATCCGCGACCGGGGCTCCGAGCCGGCGCCGACGAGCGGCGCCGAGTTCGACCGCTTCGTGGCGAGCGAGATCGGGCTCTGGGGTGCGGCGGTGAAGGCGTCGGGCGCGAAGCCCGAGTAACTTCTCAGGCCGGCGCAGCCAGCGGCAGCGCCGTCGCTTCCCCGCTGCGGTCGACCTCGGCCAGCAGCCAGTGGCGGAAATGGTCCAGCGTGGCCAGCTGGCCGCGCCCTTCGGGGTAGCAGAACCAGTAGCCCTCGCTGCCCCGGTAACCGCCGTCGGGCAGCGGCTCTTCCACCAGCCCCGACGTGATTTCGTCCTGCACCAAGCAGCGCGGCACCAGCGCCACGCCCATGCCGGCCATGACGGCGCGGATCATGGTCTGGAACTGGTCGAACTGCAGCCCGGCCAGCGGGTCGAGCCCGCGCACGCCGTGCGCCTCGCTCCAGTGCAGCCACGACTGCGGCACGCTCACATGGCGCAGCAGGGTGCAGCGCGCCACGTCCTGCGGCGTGCGGATGGCGGCCTCGGCCTGCGCGGCGCGCGGGGCGATGAGCGCCACGTCCTGCCCCGCGAGGTAGTGCGAGCGCGCACCGGGCCAGTGGCCGTCGCCGAACAGGATGGCGCAGTCGAGCTCGGGCCGCTCGAAGTCGTAGCCGTGCACGAAGGGCACGAAATGCAGCGTGATCTGCGGGTGGCGCTGCTGGAAGTCGGGCAGGCGCGGAATCAGCCACTTGGCGCCGAAGGTGGGCAGGGTCGACAGGTGCAGCGCACCGCCGCCGTCGCCGCTGGTGATGAGCTCCAGCGTGGCCGCCTCCAGCTGCGCCAGCAGGGCGCGCACCGCCTTCTCGTAGCGCTCGCCGGCCGGCGTGAGCGCCAGGCGCTTGCGGCTGCGCTCGAACAGCGGTGCGCCGATCCAGCGCTCGAGCTCCTGCACCTGCTTGCTCACCGCGCCCTGCGTGAGGTGCAGCGCCTCGGCCGCGCGCGACACGCCGCCGAAGCGCACCACGGTGGAGAAGGCGCGCAGCAGGTTCAGGGGCGGGTTGAGGCGTCGCAGCGGCATGGGGGAGCCCATCAAGTCATTCCAGATTGGAATGATATCGGGTATATCCTTTGCTTCAGGTGAGCTGCAGCTTTGCACATTCACTCATCGTTCCATTGGAAGAACCCTCATGCAACGTCGTCATTTCCTCTCCACCCTGGCTGCTGTTTCTTTCGCCCCAGGAATATCCTTTGCCCAAGGCAAGCCCATCCGCCTGGTCGTGCCTTTCCCGCCCGGCGGCGCCACCGACATCACGGCCCGCGTGCTCTCCGAGCCCCTGGCCAAGATCCTCCAGCAGCCCGTGGTGATCGACAACCGCGCCGGCGCGGGCGGCTCCATCGGCATGGCCGAGCTGGCGCGCGCCACGCCCGACGGCCTGAGCTTCGGCGTGGCCACGCTGTCCACGCACGGCGTGAACCCGGCCGTGTACCAGAAGCTGCCCTACGACCCGATCAAGGGCTTCACCGCCGTGACCGAGCTGGTGAAGGCGCCGGGCGTGATCGTCATCAACCCGGCCGTGCTGCCGGTCGGCAGCTTCGCGGAACTCGTGAAGTACCTGAAGGCCAACCCGGGCAAGGTGTCGTACGCCTCGCCGGGCAACGGCACCATCGGCCACATGTGGGGCGAGCTGTTCAAGAGCAGCACCGGAACCTCGATGGTGCACATCCCCTACCGCGGTGCGGGCCCGGCCATCAACGACGTGCTCGCGGGCCAGGTGCCGGTGTACTTCGACCAGGTGGCCTCGTCGCTGCCGCACGTGAAGGCCGGCAAGCTGAAGGCGCTGGCCGTGTCCTGGAGCGGCCGCCTCGACGTGCTGCCCGAAGTGCCGACCTACGGCGAACTGGGCTACGCGGCCAGCAACGACCCCTCGTGGTTCGGCATGATCGCGCCCGCCGGCACGCCGCCCGAGCTGGTGCTGCGCATGCAGCAGGCCGTGGCCACGGCGCTGAAGGACCCCGCGGTGCGCGAGCGCCTCGCGCTGCAGGGGCTGTACGCCTCGGGCACCACGCCGGCCGAGTTCACGAAGCAGATCGCGAGCGAGATCGAGAAGATGAAGAAGGTGGCCGCCTTCGCGCGCATCCGATTGGACTGACCGACACCGCCTATGCATCCAGTCCTGAAACTGATTCAAACCCGCGCCCAGGTGACCAGCGTCGCCGGGCACACCCCGCTGGTGCTGGACTCGCCGCACAGCGGCACCGTCTACCCCGAGGACTTCCGGCCCGTGTGCGAGCTCGCCACGCTGCGCCGGGCCGAGGACACCCACGTCGAGAAGCTCTACGCCTTCGCGAGCGACATGGGCGCCGCCTGGATCGAGGCGCACTTTCCGCGCAGCTACCTCGACGCCAACCGCGACATGACCGAGGTCGACACCACGATGCTCGACGGCCCGTGGACCGACCCGGTGTCGACCGACCCGCGCGTGCTGTCGAAAGTGCGCCTGGGCAAGGGCCTGATCTGGAAGCTCACCGACGAGGGCCTGCCGATCTACGACCGGCCGCTCACGGTGGCCGAGGTGCGCCAGCGCATCGACCAGTGCTGGCGCCCGTACCACGCGGCGGTGGCGCAGGCCATCGACGACGCCCATGCGCGGCACGGCTACAGCATCCACATCAACTGCCACTCGATGCCGGCCATTGCGGGCAGCCACGCGACCGACTTCCCGGGGCTGGCGCACGCCGACTTCGTGATCGGCGACCGCGACGGCAGCACGGCCGACCCGGCGCTATCGCACAAGTTGTGCGAACACCTGCGCGCGCGCGGCTACAGCGTGGACTACAACCACCCGTACAAGGGCGTGGAGCTGGTGCGCCGCCACGGCGACCCGGCAGCGAACCGGCACAGCATCCAGGTCGAGATCAACCGCAAGCTCTACATGGACGAGGCCACGCTGGCGCTCGACGAAGCCGGCGCGGCGCGGCTGCAGGCCGACCTGCGCACGATGGTCGAGATGCTGCTAGCGACCGACCCGCGCGTTGCAGGCTGAACACCGCAGCCCCTGCGGGGGCTGGTGTCTTTGTTACAGGGCGGCCGGGGGCCCCGGCCTATAGTGGGACGTCCTTAGTTTTCTGGAGTCCTGCCGTGAAGTCGATCCTTGCCGCCCTCGCCGTCCTTGCGACCGGTCTGCTGGTCTCGGGCTGCGCCGGCACCGCGCCGTCGCCGTCTTCGTCCTCCTCCACGTCTTCATCGGGCAGCGGCGTGACGGTGTTCGGCACCATCGACGCCGGCGTCAGCGGCACGACGAACAAGTCGTCGCGCTGAGCCAGAGCCTCAGGCGACCGTCGCCAGGTAGCCCCGCAGCGCATCGCGCAACTGGCGTGACAGCGTCTGCAGGTCGGGCCGCCCGCCCGTGCCGATGTGGGTGTGCGCGACCAGGCCGTAGATGATGGTCTGGCACACGCGCGCCGCTTCCTTCTTCTGCGGACCGTCGGCCCCCACGTCGCCCGCCGCGTCGAGCACGCCCACCCATTCGGCCACGAAGCGGTCGTACATCTTGCGGTAGGCCTCGGGGCTGGAGAGGTGGCGCTCCAGCAGGTAGTGCGCGCCCCAGGCCACGGGCTGCGCGCGGTGTGCGTCGAGCTGCGCATCGATCACCCCATCGACGATCTCGCGCCACGGCCGGCCTTCGTTCGCGGCCACGACCGCACGCATGTCCAGCAGCAGCGCCTTGGAGCGCAGGTGCAGGCACACGCGCGCCAGGTCTTCCTTGTTCTCGAAGTATTCGTAGAAGCTGCCCAGGCCCGTGCCCGCCACGGCCACGATCTCGCGGATCGTGATGGCGGCGTAGCCCTTCTCGACCAAAAGCCGAACAAAGGCTTCCTGCAAGGCCTGCGAGGTGTGGCGCGCGCGGGACTGGCGCGGCTTCCTCCTCGGGGCGGCGGCGGGTGCACGGGCGCCGGTCATGGCCGCCGAACCCGAACACCTCGCGGGCGGGTTGTTCCTAGAATTTTTGATCCCATCGAAAGGCATTCTGCAATGACCCCGCCCGACCGCGCCCCCGAGACAACGCCCCCCGCCGTCTACACCGGCGAGGGCGACACGTGGCAGCCCGACGCGCTCTCGCGCGGCCCCTGGGACCCGCGCGCGCAGCACGGCGGCGCGCCTGCCGCCTTGCTCGCCCACATCGCCGAACGCGCGGCGCCCGGCCCCGGCTGGCAGCTGGCGCGGCTCACGCTCGAGCTGGTGAAGCCGGTGCCGGTGGCGCCGCTGGTCACGCGCACGCAGTCGCAGGCCTCGCGCGCCACGGTGCGCGTGGGCATCGACCTGCTCGCGGGCGACACGGTGGTGGCCCGCGCGCACGCGCTGCTGCTGAAGACATCGCCGCTGACCTTGCCGGCGAACCTGCCCGCGGGCGACGCGCCGCGCGAACTGCGCCCGCTGCCCGAAGACTGCACCGAGCGCCTGCGCATTCCCGGCCTGCCCGACGGCCTCTCGTTCCACCAGACCGCAGTCGAATCGCGCCTGGCCCAAGGCGACATCGCGCAACCCGGCGCGGGCGCCGCGTGGTTCCGGCTGGCGGTGCCGCTGGTGCATGGCGTGACCACCTCGCCCGCGATGCGCGCGGCGGCGGCGGCCGACTTCGGCAACGGGCTGAGCTGGGTGCTGTCGCCCGCCGACTTCCTGTTCTCGAACGCCGACCTGAGCCTGAACCTGTTTCGCGTGCCCGAGGGCGAGTGGATCGGCCTGCGCGCCAGCACCGAGATGCACGCCGGCGGCGCGGGCCTCACGGTGTCCCACCTGTACGACACGCGCGGCCTCATCGGCCTTGCGACCCAGACGCTGGTGGTGCGCGAACGCGCCGCCGCAGCCTGAACACGCCCCTCTTTCACCGATTCACGGAGACAACGCCATGACCATTCCCGGCATCCACCCCGACAACCAGGTCCCCGAGCTCAAGGACTACAACGTCTACACCAGCGACCCCGCCCTGCGCGGCGCGGTGGGGCGCGGCGGCGCCGCCTGGCGCGACGACGAGCTGGTGCGCCAGGGCGCCGAGTACGGCGCCGAGGCCACGCTGCGCGCCGCCGAGGACGCCAACCGCCACGAACCCGAGCTGCACACCCACTCGCGCACCGGCACGCGCATCGACAGCGTGCAGTTCCACCCCGCGTGGCACACCATGATGTCGATCGCGCGGCGCAACGGCATCGCCAACCTGCCGTTCTTCGACGAGCGGCCCTCGGCCTGGGTGGGCTACGGCGCCTCGCTGTACATGCACAGCCAGATCGAGTCGGGCTCGACCTGCCCGACCACCATGACCAAGGCCTGCATCCCCGTGATGCGCCGCAACGCCGCGCTGTACGCCGACCTGCGCGACAAGCTCGCCTCCCACGTGCACGATGCGCGCGACATCCCGCTCGAAGGCAAGACCTCGATGACCGTCGGCATGGGCATGACCGAGAAGCAGGGCGGCAGCGACGTGCGCACCAACACCACGCGCGCCGTGCCGGCCGGCAGCGGACCGTGGGGCGAAGAGTTCCTCATCACCGGCCACAAGTGGTTCTTCTCGGCGCCGATGTGCGACGGCCACCTGGTGCTGGCCAAGACCGACGAGCACGGCTCGTCGTGCTTCTTCGTGCCGCGCTGGCGGCCCGACGGCAGCAAGAACGCGATCCACATCCAGCGCCTGAAGGACAAGGTCGGCAACCGCTCCAACTCCAGCAGCGAGGTCGAGTTCAAGGAGGCCTGGGGCGTGCTCGTGGGCGACGAGGGCCGCGGCATCCCGACCATCATCGAGATGGCCACCGTGACGCGGCTGGACTGCGCGCTCGCCAGCGCCGGCTTCATGCGCCAGGGCTTCGCGCAGGCGCTGCACTACACGCGCAACCGCTTCGCCTTCGGCAAGGCGCTGGTCGACCAGCCGGTGATGACCGAGCTGCTGGCCGACATGGCGCTGGAAACCGAAAGCGCCACGCTGCTGGCGATGGAGCTGGCCTCGCGCTTCGGCTCGCCCGCGCCGCTGGACACGGCCTGGCGCCGGCTGCTCACGCCCGCCGCCAAGTTCTGGAACTGCAAGCGCGCGGTGGCGCTCACCGGCGAGGCGATGGAGGTGTTCGGCGGCAACGGCTACGTGGAAGACGGCCCGATGGGCCGGCTGTTCCGCGAGGCGCCCGTCAACTCGATCTGGGAAGGCTCGGGCAACGTGATGTGCCTCGATGTGCTGCGCGCCGTGTCGCGCAACCCCGACGACGCGCACCTCGTGCTCGACCACCTGCAGGAAGTGACCGCCGGCGAAACCCGCCTGCAGGCCGAGGTGCTGGCCCTGCGCCAGATGGTGCAGCTGGCGCCGCAGGACCTGGAACGCCAGGCGCGCCGCTTCACGCAGCGGCTGGTGCGCGCGGCGCAGGCCGGCCTGATGCTGCAGCACGCGAGCCCGCTCGCGGCGGCGGCCTTCGTGTCGAGCCGCTTCGATCCCGACTGGGGCCCGGTGACCGGCATCAGCGCCGGCACCAGCGACCCTGCGGCGCTGGTGCGCGCTGCCTGGCACTGAGCACGGAGCCGACACGGATGGATTTCGTTTCCCTGCTCGACCAGCACGCCCGCACCCAGCCTGACCACGAATGCCTGCGCGCCGCAGGCCGTGCCTGGACTTACGCCGAGTTCGCCGACCTCTCGCGCCGCGCCGCCACCGTGCTGCGCGACCAGGGCGTGGGCCCCGGCGACAAGGTGGCGCTGCTGTGCTTCAACACGGTCGGCTTCGTCGCCGCGATGTTCGGCGCCTGGCGCCTCGGCGCGGCCGTGGTGCCGGTCAACCACAAGCTGCAGGCGCCGGAGATCGACTACGTGCTGGCCCATGCCGGCGTGCGCCTGTGCGTGGCCGACGGCACGCTCGCCACGCAGGTCGCCGCGCGCATCGCGCACCGCTGCGACTGGCTCGCGACCGACAGCGCCGCCGACGGCCTGCCGATGTTCGACGACCTGATGGCGCAGGCCGCGCCGCTGGGCGACGACGCCCCGGCGCCCGGCACCGACACGCTGGCCCAGGTGCTCTACACCTCGGGCACCACGGGCAAGCCCAAGGGCTGCCTGCACAGCCACCGCAACGTCTTCATGGCGGCGGTGTGCACGGCGGCGGGCATGTCGCTCACGCGCAATGAGCGCACGCTGGTCGCGATGCCGGTGTGGCATTCGTCGCCGCTCAACAACTGGCTGCTGGGCACGCTGCTCATGGGCGGCACCGTGGTGCTGCTGCGCGAGTACGCGCCCAAGGCCTTTCTCGACACGCTGGCCGAAGAACGCATCACCTTCACCTTCGGCGCGCCCATCGCCTTTTTGGCGCCGCTGTCGGTGGTGCCCGATGTGCAACGCTACGACTTCAGCGCGATGCGCCTGTGGGCCTACGGCGGCGGCCCGCTCGGTGCCGACATGGCGCGCAAGCTGGCCGACAGCTACCGCAGCGACCGCTTCGTGCAGGTCTACGGCATGACCGAATCGGGCCCGCTGGGCACCGTGCTCTACCCGGAAGACGCGATCGCCAAGGCCGGCTCGATCGGCCGCGCGGGCGTGCCCGGCGTGGCCATCGAGGTGCGCCACCCCGACGGCCGGCGCTGCGGCGCGGGCGAGGTCGGCGAGATCCACCTGCGTTCGCCGGCCGCGATGCAGGGCTACCTCGACAACCCGCAGGCGAGCGCCGAGGCCTTCGACGCGCAAGGCTGGTACCGCACGGGCGACCTCGCGCGGGTGGACGAGGACGGCTTCCTGTTCATCGTCGACCGGTTGCGCGACATGATCATCACGGGCGGCGAGAACGTCTATTCGAAGGAAGTGGAAGACGCGCTGGGCGCCCACCCCGACGTGCAAGACGTGGCCGTCATCGGCCGTCCGCACCCCGAGTGGGGCGAGACCGTGACGGCGGTGCTGGTGGCGCGCGGCGGGCGCGCGCTCGAGGCGCGCGAGCTGGTGCGTTTTCTCGAAGATCGGCTGGCGCGCTACAAGATTCCGCGCATCTTCGAAGTGCGCGAGAGCCTGCCGCGCACGGCGACGGGCAAGCTGCTCAAGCACCTGTTGCGCGACGCGGCCTGACGCGCAGCGGCGCTTCGCTCAGCGCCGCAATAACGCCTGCCGCAGCAACCGGGACGCCCGGTTGCGAATGCGCCCCTGCATCTCGCGCATGCTCGTGCGCGGCGCCACGCGGGCGGTGGCGCAGGCCCATAAGAAGTCGTGCAGGATCGGCGTGTCGTCCACCGTTTCGGTGCTGCCGTACTTGTGGAACTCCGGGTGCCACTGGGTCGCCGCGATGTAGCCGCGCCCCTTCTCGGGCCGGCGGCGGATGGCCTCGGGCACGCGGTCGGGCAAGCTCCAGGCCTCGACCTCGAAGCCCGGCGCGAGCCCCTTGATGCCCTGGTGGTGGATGCTGTTGACGCGCGCCGTGCGCACCTCGGGGAACAGCTTCGACAGGCGCGTGCCTTCGACGATCTCGATCTGGTGGAAGTTCTGGTCGTAGGTCACCGGGTCGCGGTGGCGCACCGTCTCGGGGTGGCCGTGCTGCTCCTCGATGTCCTGGTAGAGCGTGCCGCCGAAGGCCACGTTGATCAGCTGCAGGCCGCGGCACACGCCGAAGATCGGCTTGCCGGCCTGCTCGAAGGCTTCCACCAGCGCCAGGTCGTACAGGTCGCGGATCTGGTCGCCGATCCAGGCGTCTTTGAGGGGCTCCTCGCCGTAGCTGCCGGGCCAGACGTCGGCGCCGCCGTGCATCACCACGCCGTCGAGCCACTCGGCGTAGTGCGAGAGCTTGGTGTCGCCGCGCGCCGTCGCGCCCGTGGGGCAGGGCACCATCACCACCATCGCGCCGGCCGACATGAGCCAGTGGGCGATCGATTGTTCGACGTACTGCAGCGTCTTGTTCGTGAAAAGCGAGCGGGCCGGGTCGGCGTGCGAGAAGCAGGCGGACAAGCCGATCTTGAGCCGGGCGGCGACAGGCTGAGACATGTCGATGGGTTCCCTGTGGACAAAGTTCATTGTGCGCCCATCGAACTTCGGTCGTGTGTCAGCCGAACCCCCGAAGTATGCTGTGCGGCGCATCAGGAGACACGCATGAAGACGATCAAGGGGCCGGGCATTTTCCTGGCCCAGTTCGCGGGCGACACGGCCCCGTTCCACTCGCTCGACGCCATCGCCGGATGGGCCGCGGGCCTCGGCTACCAGGGCGTGCAGATCCCCAGCTGGGACACGCGCCTCATCGACCTGAAGCGCGCCGCCGAGAGCAAGACCTACTGCGACGAGATCAAGGGCCTGCTCGCGGGCCACGGCCTGGAGATCACCGAGCTCTCGACCCACCTGCAGGGCCAGCTGGTCGCGGTGCACCCGGCCTACGACGCGGGCTTCGACGGCTTTGCGGCGCCCGAGGTGCGCGGCAACCCCGTCGCGCGCCAGCAGTGGGCGGTGCAGCAGCTGCACCACGCGGCCAAGGCCTCGGCCAACCTCGGGCTCACGGCGCACGCGACCTTCTCCGGCGCGCTGGCCTGGCCGTACCTGTATTCGTGGCCGCCGCGCCCGGCCGGCCTCATCGAGGAGGCCTTCGACGAGCTGGCGCGCCGCTGGCGCCCGATCCTCGATGCCTTCGATGCCGTGGGCGTCGACGTGGGCTACGAAATCCATCCCGGCGAAGACCTGCACGACGGCGTGAGCTACGAGATGTTCCTGGAGCGCGTGGGCAACCACCCGCGCGCCTGCCTGCTGTACGACCCGAGCCACTTCGTGCTGCAGCAGCTCGATTACCTGGCCTACATCGACCATTACCACGAGCGCATCAAGCTCTTCCACGTGAAGGACGCCGAGTTCAACCCGACCGGCAAGCAGGGCGTGTACGGCGGCTTCCAGAGCTGGATCAACCGCGCGGGGCGCTTTCGTTCGCTGGGCGACGGGCAGGTCGACTTCAAGGCCATCTTCTCGAAGATGGCGCAGTACGACTTCCCGGGCTGGGCGGTGCTCGAATGGGAGTGCTGCATCAAGCACCCGGAAGACGGCGCGCGCGAAGGCGCCACCTTCATCCGCGACCACATCATCCGCGTGGCCGACCGCGCCTTCGACGACTTCGCGGCCGGCGGGGCGGACGTGGCGGCGAACCGGCGGATGCTCGGGATCTAACTCACCGCCCGGATCGCGTCGTCGAGGATTTCGAGGCCGCGATCGATTTCCTCCGGCTTCACGTTCAGCGGCGGCGCGATGCGCCACACGGCCGCCATGCCGCCGACGGCCACGATGTTCATGCTCAGGCCGCGCGCCATGCAGGCGTCGGTGATGGCCCGGCCGCGCTCGGCGTCGGGTTCGCGGGTCTCGCGGTCTTTCACCAGTTCCACGCCCTGCAGCAGGCCGTGGCCGCGCACGTCGCCGATCACCTCGTGTCGCGCCTTCAGCGTGGCCAGGCCCCGGCTCAGCCGTTCGCCCATGGCGGCGGCGCGCCGGTTGAGCCCTTCTTCCTCGAGCACGTCGAGCACCGCCAGACCGACCTCGGCCGGCAGTGGGTCGGACACGTGCGAGGTGACGTGCACGAAGCCCTTCTCATGGCAATCCTGTTCGATCGCTTCGCTCGTGACCGTGGCGCCGATCGCCAGGCCGCCGCCCAGCGTCTTCGAGACGGTGAGGAAGTCGGGCACCACGCCCGCCTGCTCGAACGCGAAGTTGCTGCCCAGGCGGCCGAAGGCGGTCTGCGCTTCGTCGAGGATCAGCAGCATGCCGCGCTCGCGGCACTTGGCCTGCAGCTTCGGGAAGTAGCCGGCGGGCGGCACGATCACGCCGCCCGAGCTCAGCACCGGCTCGGCGATGAAGGCCGCGAGCGAGCCGTTGGACTGCGCGTCGACCATGTCGAAGCCGACATCGAGGCAGGTGGTGTCGCAGGCGTCGCGGCAATGGCGGATGGGGCAGCGGTAGCAGTTCGGCGCGGGGATCGACATGGTGCCGGGCTTGCGCGGCCCGTAGTCCACGTGGTGCCGGCCGGCGAAGGTGAGCGCGGCCATGCCGCCGTTCACGCCGTGCCAGCCGCCGTTCAGGCCCACGATCTCGTAACGGCCGGTGGCCACGCGGGCCATGCGCGCGGCGGCCTCGTTGGCCTCGCCGCCGGTCGACAGGAACAGCGATTTCGACAGCGACGGCGGCAGCATCGCCGCCAGCCGCCCGGCCAGCGCCGGCACGGCCGGCCCGACGAAGCCGCTGTACAGGTGCAGCGCGCCCTCGCAGGCCTTCTCGATGGCCGCGACGATGCGCGGGTGGTTGTGGCCGATGGTGGCGCACATCTGGCCCGAGGTGAAGTCGAGGATCTCGCGCCCGCTTGCGTCCCACAGCGTGGCGCCGCGCGCCTTGACGATGACATGCGGGCTCAGCCCCATGCCGTAGCGCACGAGGTGCTTGCTGACCACGGGGTCGTAGGTTGCGCCTTCGGCCATCGGATGCTCCTTGTTCGTCGGGGGAGCCCCAGCGTAGCCATCGGCCGCGAAATCCGGTGTCGTTGTGCGGACCCGAAAACGAAGCCGATTGCGCGCACCTTGCGCCACACTGGCGGCACCATGAAAACCGGCACCCTCGATCGCATCGACCAGTGCATCCTGGCCGAACTGCAGGCCGACGCGGGCCTGCAGAACCAGACGCTGGCCGAGCGCGTGAACCTCTCGCCCTCGGCCTGCCTCAAGCGCGTGCAGCGGCTGCGGCGCGCGGGCGTGATCCGCGAGGAGGTGGCCATCCTCGATGCCGCGCGCGTGGGCTTTCCGGTGCTGGTGATCTCGCGCGTGTCGCTGCGCAGCACCACGCGCGAGGCGATCGGAGCCTTCGAGCGCAAGGTGCATGCGCTGCCGCAGGTGCTGCAGTGCCACTGCGTGGCCGGCGAGACCGACTTCGTGCTCGTGATCTGCGCGCGCTCGCTGCCCGACTACCAGGCCTTCGCGCAGGAGCAGCTGGGCGACGCGCTGGCGCTGGAGAACTACTCGAGCGACATCGTGCTGTCGACCACCAAGTTCACGACGCGGCTGCCGCTGGACAGCGCCTGAGGGCGCCGCCGCTACAGCAGGCGCACCAGCCGCCGGATCGCGCCGTCGATCTGCGACTCGGCGATCAGGCCGAAGCCGAAGGCCAGCCCGTTGGGCGCATCGGGCGCCTGCGGGTCGAGTGCGAAGCGCGACAGCGGCGGCAAGGTGATGCCGGCCGCCGCGGCGCGTTCGACCACCACATGGTCGCGCGCGCCGCCGTGCAGCCAGGCCGACAGGTGCAGGCCGGCATCGGACGGAATCGCCTCCAGCCGGCCCGCGCCGTGGCGCGCCAGCGCGTCGAGCAGCGCGCTGCGGCGCGCACCGTACAACTTGCGCATGCGGCGGATGTGGCGCGCCAGGTGCCCTTCGGCAATGAAGGCCGCGAGCGCCTCCTGCCCGAGCACCGGGCCGTGCCAGTCGGCCAGTTCGCGCGCCCGCACCAGCGCCGCGCGGGCCCAGGGCGGCGCCACCACGAAGCCCAGGCGCAGCGCGGGAAACAGACTCTTGGAAAAGGTGCCGACGTAGAACACCGAGCCGGCGCGGTCGAGCGTCTGCAGCGCATCGAGCGGACGGCCGGCAAAGCGGAACTCGCTGTCGTAGTCGTCCTCGATGAGCACGGCGTTGCGCGCCCGCGCAAAGGCCAGCAGGGCGGCCCGGCGCGGTGGCGACATCGCCACGCCGGTGGGGAACTGGTGCGAGGGCGTCACGCAGACCACGCGCGCCTCGGGCGGGATGCGGTCCACGCACAGGCCTTCGTTGTCGGTCGGCACCGTGACCACCTTCGCGCCGGCGGCCAGCATGGCCTCGCGCAGCGAGGGATAGAACAGCTGCTCGACCGCCACCACCGTGCGCCCCGGCACCACCAGGATGCGCGCCAGCAGCCCGAAGGCCTGCTGCGCGCCGGCCGTGACCACGATGTCGTCGGCCGTGCAGCCGACCGCGCGCGTGAACGACACGTGCGCCGCGATCGCCTCGCGCAGCGCGCCCTGGCCCTGCGGGTCGGCGTAGTCGGCGGTCTGGCGCGCGACGCGGCGCAGCGCGCGGTCGGACAGGCGGCGCCAGATGTCGAACGGAAAGGCGCCGACGTCGGGCAGGCCGACGCGGAAGTCGTCGCGCGCGGCCCGCGGCTGCAGCGTGGGGGCGAGGTCGGCGCCGGGCACGTTCAGCGGCACCAGCCGCGGATCGCGCCGGGGCGCGGCGCCCGCCTCCTTGGGCGCGGCGCGGCCGCGCCGCAATGCCGGCAGCGTGTCGGCCACGTAGGTGCCGGAGCCCGGGCGCGCCAGCAGGTAGCCCTCGCTCAGCAGCAGGTCGTAGGCCGCCAGCATGGTGTTGCGCGACACGCCCAGCCGCTGCGCCAGCGCGCGCGTGGCGGGCAGGCGGGCGCCGGGCTGCAGCCGGCCGTCGAGGATGGCGTCGCGCAGCTGGCGGTGCAGCGCGCGCAGCAGGTCGCGCGAACCGGCGACCGGCAGGCGCAGGGCAAGCTCGAAAAGTGGCTCCATGATCTTTGCCGATTGTGGTTCTTTTGAAGAGCCGCCTGCAATCCTATTCTGGAGGCCTTGGAACACCCACCCATGGAGTCCTTCACCATGCACACCGCTCCTGAAACCTCACCGCAACTGGCCGCCGAACGCCTGCCCCTGGGCCTGGCCTGGCTCGCGCTGGGCGCCTTCGCCATCGGCACCGAGAGCTTCATGGTCGCCGGCCTGCTGCCGGTGCTGGCGGCCGACCTGCACGTCAGCGCCGCGCGGGCCGGCCAGCTGGTGCTGCTGTTCGCGCTGAGCTATGCGATCGGCTCGCCGCTGATGGCCGCGCTGCTCGCGCGCTTCGGGCGCCGCCCGCTGCTCATCGCCAGCCTGGCGACGTTCGCGGGCCTCACGGCGGCGGCCTCGATGGCGCACGGCATCGCACAGCTGGCCCTGGCGCGCGTCGCACTCGGGCTGGTGGCGGGCGTGTTCCTGCCGACGGCCAGCGCGGTGGCGGCGGCGATGGTGTCGCCCGCGCTGCGCGGCCGGGCGCTGGCCATCGTGACCGGCGGCGGCACCGTGGCGGTAGCGCTCGGCGTGCCGCTGGGCGCCTGGATCGCGGGCTGGGGCGGCTGGCGCACGGCCTACCTGCTGATCGCCGCGGTGGCGGCGCTGGCCACCTGGGGCCTGTTCGTGGGGCTGCCGCGCACGCTGGTGCAGGCACCCGCTGACGCAGCCCCGCGCACCTCGGCCTTCGCCGTGGCGCGCGAGCCCGGCGTGGCGCCGGCGCTGCTGGCCACCGTGCTGTGGGCTACGGGCGGCTTCAGCTTCTACACCTACATCGCGCTGTTCCTCGTGCACACGCTGGGCTTCGGGGCCGAGGGCGTGGGCGCGGTGTTCTTCGCGATCGGCGTGGCCGCCGCGCTGGGCACCGCGACCGGCGGCTGGGCCACCGACCGTTTCGGCGCCGACCGCATGGCGCGGGGCTTCGCGCTCGCGCTGGTGGTGATCATGGGCGGGCTCTCGTTCGCCGCGCAGATGCTGCCGCGCGGGCTGGCGCTGCCGCTGATCGTGGGCCTCTCGGCGCTGTGGGGCTTCGCCGGCTGGGGCTTCGGGCCGGCGCAGGCGGTGCGGCTGATCCGGCTGGCGCCCGATCGTGCGCCGATGACGCTGTCGCTCAACGCCTCGGCGGTCTACCTGGGCATCGCGGCGGGCTCGGGGCTGGGCGGCGCGACGATCGCATGGGTCGGCGTGAGCGCGGTGGGGTGGGTGGGCGCCGCCGCCCAACTGGCGGGGCTGGTGCTGCTGTGGCGCGCGGCGCGGCGGACCCGGTCGGCGGCGCTGCCGGCCTCGGTGGCATCGGCCTGCGCCTGACCTTGCGATGCATTGCTATATTTTTAATAGCTACCATCGCAAGATGGACGGCCCTTCAGGGCCTTTTTCATGCGGGCGTTGTTTTTAAGATAAGCAACTGTCATGCCCTGCAAGCTATAATGTCGGGTTCGTTTCGATACCACGACGAAGAATTTCGTCACTCCCGCCGGCTGACCTGCACTGTCCTTGGATTCTTCAGGCCTTTCATTTTCAAGCCGGCTTCACAGTGTGTTGGAGCGCCAGACCGGGCGCCCATGATTGCCACCACTGCCTTCGTTCCTGTTGAAGCGAATTGCGCATCCCCCGCGCCGTTGCGGCCGGTCCGCGTCCGTTTTCAATTATTTTTCAGGCTCTTCGCGCGCTGTCTCTGCGCGTGGCGCCAAGGCTTCATGGACATCATTCAACACAGTATCGCGGTGGGCAAGTACCTTGTTTCCCCGCTCATTCGACACCAGGACGACGGCGGCTATGCCGCTTCCGTCTCGATCCGCTCCGGCCACGGCAGCGGCATGCACGACCGCGTGATGCGCTTCACGCCGCGCTTTGCCAGCCACGCCGCGGCGCTCGGCTACGCCATCGAACAGGGCCTGGGCTGGGTGCGCGAACGCGCACCCGTGGCCCCTCTCGCACTTCCGTGCGCGGCCTGAAACAATTGCACCCAATTCCATCTCCAACACACATCGAACGATTCAGAGGTAATCACTTATGCCCAAGGAAGAACTGATCGAAATGAACGGCGCAGTGACCGAAGTCCTGCCCGACTCGCGCTACCGCGTCACGCTCGACAACGGTCACCAGCTGATCGCCTACAGCGGCGGCAAGATGCGCAAGCACCACATCCGCATCCTGGCCGGCGACAAGGTCTCGCTCGAGCTCTCGCCCTACGACCTGACCAAGGGCCGCATCACGTTCCGTCACCTGGAACGCCGCGGTCCCCCGCCGACCAACTCGGGCAACAACTCGCCCCGCCGCTGAGCGACGCCCGGCCGGCCTTGCAGAGCGCCCTCCCGGAGGGGGCCCTGCAAGGCCTTTGTCTTTTCCGGGCCGTCACTTTTTTTGCTCCTCCGTCTTCCTGTCTGTCTCCGGCTGCCGAACGATGAACACCACCACCTCCCCAGCCGGCGGCCTCCCCGCCGAACCCCACGGCTTTGCCACGCTGGCGCTGTCGCCCCAGATGCTGGCCAACCTCACCCAGCTCGGCTACACGCAGATGACGGCCATCCAGGCCGCCGCACTGCCGCCCGCCCTGCTCGGCAAGGACCTGATCGCCCAGGCCAAGACCGGCAGCGGCAAGACCGCCGCCTTCGCGCTGGCGCTGCTGTCCAACCTGAACCCGCGCCGCTTCGCCATCCAGGCGATGGTGCTGTGCCCGACGCGCGAGCTGGCCGACCAGGTCACGACCGAAATCCGCCGCCTGGCGCGCGCCGAAGAGAACATCAAGGTGGTCACGCTCTGCGGCGGCGTCGCGCTGCGCGGGCAGATCGCCAGCCTGGAGCACGGCGCGCACATCGTCGTGGGCACGCCGGGCCGCATCATGGACCACCTGGAGCGCGGCAACCTCGACCTCTCGGCGCTCAACACGCTGGTGCTCGACGAGGCCGACCGCATGCTCGACATGGGCTTCTTCGACGACATCGTGACGGTGGCGCGCCAGTGCCCCAAGGAACGCCAGACGCTGCTGTTCTCGGCCACGTACCCCGAAGGCATCGCCAAGCTCGCGCAGCAGTTCATGAAGAACCCCGAGCAGATCGCGGTGCAGGCCCAGCATGAAGGCAGCAAGATCCGCCAGCGCTGGTACCAGGTGAAGGACAGCGAGCGGCTGCACACCGTGAGCCTGCTGCTCGACCATTTCCGTCCCGTGAGCACGCTGGCCTTCTGCAACACCAAGCAGCAGTGCCGCGACCTCGTCGAGGTGCTGCAGGCGCAGGGCTTCAGCGCGATGGCGCTGTTCGGCGAGCTGGAGCAGCGCGAGCGCGACCAGGTGCTGGTGCAGTTCGCCAACCGCAGCTGCTCGGTGCTCGTGGCCACCGACGTGGCGGCGCGCGGCCTGGACATCTCGCACCTCGAAGCCGTGATCAACGTCGACGTGACGCCCGACTCCGAGATCCACATCCACCGCGTGGGCCGCACCGGCCGCGTGGGCCAGCAGGGCGGCTCGGAAGGGCTGGCGCTCAACCTGGCCAGCATGAACGAGATGGGCTTCGTCGGGAAGATCGAGCAGCTGCAGGGCCGCGAATCCGAATGGCACAACCTGGCCGAGCTCACGCCCGCGAAGGGCGCACCGCTCACGCCGCCGATGGCCACGCTGCAGATCGTCGGCGGGCGCAAGGAAAAGATCCGCGCCGGCGACGTGCTGGGCGCACTGACGGGCGACTGCGGCTATGCCAAGGAGCAGGTCGGCAAGATCAACGTCAACGAGTACTCGACCTATGTTGCGGTGGACCGCAGCATTGCCGAAGAAGCCGCACGCAAGCTCGACAACGGGCGTGTGAAAGGCAAGAGCGTCAGGGTCCGCCTGCTGACACCGCAGTCGACCTGACACCCCTCCCATGGCCCGCCGTTTCGCCTCTTGGCATGTGAAATCTGCCGATGTGGCCTAATTGAGGGTCGAACATCTTTTTTATCCGAGCTTTCCATGCCCAAGAAAATCCGTACCGAAGCCGACCGTCTTGCCAGCCCGAAGCCGACCCCCATGCCCGGCTACACCGCGCCTCGCACCGGTGGTGGCCAGAAGGTCAGCCTGGAACGCGGCACCGCCACGCGCAGCAAGAAGAACCCGGGCAAGCGCCCCACCAAGGGCGGCTGATCCAGCCCCCACGGCTCTTTCTTCGGAGCCACGACGAACGCGCCCCCGGGCGCGTTTTGTCATTGGGCCCGCTTAAAACAAGGCCGCCATGTCGGACGACAACCAGATCTACATTCCGCCCTCGTTCTTCGCGGTCTACAGCGACACGCGCCAGCGCCTGAGCGAGCCGATCGACGTGGTGCGCGCGCGCTACGAGATCTGCGAAGACCTCGCCGGCCACCTCGTGGGCCATGCGCAGATCCAGCACCACACCGAGGTGCCGGTCGAAAGCGAGATCCTGCGGCGCATCCACGCGGGGCTGGCCACGCCGGAATCGGGCGTGTCGCCCGCCGAGGCCGAATGGATCGTGCAGCGGCTGGCCGAACTGCTGGGCTGGCCCGGCCCCGAGCCCGTCGCAGCTGACGATTAAGAAAGCAGGGGCGCACGGTGCGGCTCAAGGTCGGAGAACTCGCCAGGCGCACCGGCCTCACGGTGCGCACGCTGCACCACTACGACGCCATCGGCCTGCTCGTGCCCTCGGCGCGCTCCGAGGCCGGCTACCGGCTCTACGACGCCACCGACATCGGCCGCCTGCACGCGATCCAGGCCCTGCGGCTGCTGGGCCTGCCGCTGGCCGACATCGGCGACCTGCTGGCGGCGCAGGGCGGGGCGCTGCCGGACATTCTCCGGCGCCAGATCGTCTCGCTCGACGAGCAGATCGCCCAGGCCACGGCGCTGCGCGAACGGCTCGACCTGCTCGAACAGCGCCTGAGCGACGGCGACCCGCCCGGCCCGCAGGACTGGCTGGCCACGCTGGAGCAGATGAGCGCCTACGCGCGCTATTTCAGCCCGGCCGAAGTCCAGTCGCTGATGACCAACGGGAAGGCCGTGGCCGCGCTGTGGCCACCGCTGATCGCCGAGGTGACGGCCTGCATGGCCGGCGGCGTGCCGGCCGACGCCCCGCAGCTGCAGCCGCTGGCCGCCCGCTGGATGACGCTGATGGGCCTCTGGATGGACAGCAACTTCGACCGTGTCGCGCGCTGGGGCGAGATGTACCGGCGCGAGCCGGTGGTGCGGCTCGACAACGGGCCGTCGGCCGAACTCATCGCCTACATCGAACAGGCCATCGGCCTGCGCATGGCCGCGCTGCTGCGTCACCTGAGCACCGACGACCTGGCGCGGCTCGGCCCGCCGCCTGACGACGAATGGCGCCGGCTGGCGCATGAACTCGCCGACCTGCAGGCGCGCGGCGTTGCGCCCGGCGACGCCGCCGTGCAGGCCATCGCGCGCGCCTGGGCGCAGCTTTTCGAGGCCTTCACCGACCACGACCCGGCCCTGGCGGCCCGGCTGATGCAGGCGATGGCCGCGGAGCCGGTGCTGCAGGCCGGCGCGGTCGCCACGCCCGCCGTGCGCGAGTACCTGCTGCGCGCCTTGGCCCTGGCCCGGCCCGACGCCACCACAGCCCCTTGACCCTGACGTTGCGTGAGGCTCGAGAGTGGGCCGCATGAACAACGCACACACGCCTCAACGGCTCCACGCGCTCGACAACCTGCGCGCCCTCATGATGTGGCTCGGCATCGTGCTGCACGTGGCGATCAACCACCTCACGGTCGATTCGCCGCTGCCCTGGCGCGACCCGAAAACCTCGCCGGTCGCCGACCTGCTGCTGCTCTTCATCCACAGCTTTCGCATGCCGGTGTTCTTCGTGCTGGCCGGCTTCTTCGTCGCGTTGCTGGTCGAGCGGCGCGGCGCCCACGGCATGCTGAAGAACCGCAGCCTGCGGCTGGCGCTGCCCTTCGCGATCTTCTGGCCGCCGCTGTTCGTGGGGACCACGGTGCTGGCGATGGTCTTCATCCACCTGAGCGTGCGCGGCGTGCCGGGCATCGACACCGCGCTCACGCCCGCGCGGCAGCCCGGCGGTTCGCCCTTCAACACGATGCACCTGTGGTTCCTCTACCAGCTGTTCTGGTTCAGCGTGCTGGCCTGGGCCGGCGTGCGGCTGCAGCGTTTCGTGCCGGTACAACTGCGCGATGCCATCGCCCGCGGCTTCGTGGTGCTCGCGGAACGCCGCTGGGGCTTCGCGGTGCTGGCGCTGCCGCTGGCGGTGACGGGCGCCTTCCATCCGTCCGGCTTCGTGATGGAGAGCGGCGCGTTCCTGCCGCCGTTCGCCGAGTGGGTGCAGAGCGGCCTGTTCTTCGTGTTCGGCTGGTACGTGCACCGCGACCAGGAGCGCCTGCTCGCGCGCTTCGCTGCGCGATGCAAGGGCCATGCGCTGGCCGGGTTGGCCTTCTTCCTTGTGACGCTCGCGCTGCTGGGCGCCATGCGCGGGCCCGGTGCGCACCGCCTGCCGCACCCCGAGTTCTGGATCGCCTTCGCCTACAACGCGACCTCGTGGCTCTGGAGCCTGGCGCTGATCGGCGGCTTCGTGCGCTACCTGCCGCGCCAGAACGCGGTGCTCGCATACCTCTCGGAAAGCTCGTACTGGGTGTATCTCGTGCACATGCTCGGCACCATCGGCTTCGGCATCCTGCTGTTCCACGCGCCGCTGGGAGCACTCGCGAAGATGGGGCTCAACATCGCGGCCACCTCGCTGGTGGCGCTGGCGAGCTACCAGCTGCTGGTGCGCCACACTTTCATCGGCCGGCTGCTGAACGGTCAGCGCGCCGCGAAGCGCTCGACCAGGAAGTCGACGAAGGCGCGCGTCTTCGCCGCCAAGTGACGCGAGGGGTACACGGCGTACACCGGCGTGCGGTCGGCCTCCCAGTCCTCGAGCGCCGCCTGCAGGCGTCCCGCTGCCAGCTCGTGCTCGACATAGATGCGTGGCACCAGGCTCAGGCCGAAGCCCGCGAGCAGGGCGTCGCGCACGGCGATGCTGGAGCTGACCTTGTAGCGCCCGTCGATGGGCACCGCCACGCTGCGCCCGGCGCGGCGGAAGGTCCATTTGTTCGCGTGGCCCGACAGGGTGAACTGCACGCACTCGTGGGCCTTCAGGTCTTCGGGCGCGGCCGGCCGGCCGTGGGCCGCGAAGTAGCCGGGCGCGCCGCACAGCACGTGGGTCATGGTCATGAGCTCGCGCGCGACCAGGCTCGAGTCTTCCAGCCGGTCGCTGCCGCGGATCGCGAGGTCGTAGCCTTCGCCGATCAGGTCGATGCGGGTGTCCTGCAGGTTCAGCTCCAGCCGCAGGTTGGGGTGGCGCGCCATGAAGGCGGGGATGTGCGGCGAGATGCAGGTCAGCGCGAAGGTCAGCGGCGCGCTCACGCGCAGCACGCCGCCCGGGCTCGCGCCCACGGACGCCAGCGCGGCGTCGGCCTCGTCCAGGTCGTCGAGGATGCGCGCGAGCCGCTCCACGTAGGCCGCGCCGGCCTCGGTGAGGCTCATGCTGCGCGTGGTGCGGTTGATCAGCCGCACCTTCAGGTGCGCCTCCAGCTCGGCGATGTTCTTGCTGACGGCCGCGGCCGACAGCCCCAGCTGCCGCGCGGCGCCGGCAAAGCTGCCCGCCGCGGCGGTGGTGCGAAAGACCTTGAGGGCGGTGAGATGGTCCATGGGCCGGCGCTCGATTGACGACTGTCAGTAAAGAATCAATTCATTATTCGAGCATTCACAACCACAGGTCAACGGCCTAGATTCGAGCCATGACCTCCAACAACCGCACCACCGACGTCCTGCTCACCGCGATCGCGCCTGCGGTCTGGGGCAGCACCTACATCGTGACCACCGAGCTGCTGCCGGCGAACTACCCGCTGACGGTGGCGCTGCTGCGCGCGCTGCCGGCGGGCCTGCTGCTGATGCTCATCGTGCGCCAGCTGCCGCCCCGGGCGTGGTGGGGGCGCATCCTGCTGCTGGGCGCGCTGAACTTCTCGGTGCTGTGGGCGATGCTGTTCCTGGCCGCCTACCGGCTGCCGGGCGGCGTGGCGGCCACCATCACCTCGGTGCAGCCGCTGTTCGTGGTGTTCCTGGCTGGCCTGCTGCTGGGCGCGCCGGTGCGCGCGCTGTCGGTGGCGGCGGCCGTCATCGGCATGGGCGGGGTGGCGCTGCTGGTGCTCACGCCGAACGCCGCGCTCGACGCGCTGGGCATCGCCGCGGCGCTCACGGCGGCGGTGTCGATGGCCTTCGGCACGGTGCTGAGCCGCCGCTGGCAGCCGCCGGTGTCGGCGCTGACCTTCACGGCCTGGCAGCTGACCGCCGGCGGCCTGCTGCTGTTGCCGGTGGCGCTGTGGCTGGAACCGCCGCTGCCCGCGCTCACGGCGATGAACTGGGTCGGCTTCGCCTGGCTCGGCCTGGTCGGCGCCGCGCTCACCTACATCGTGTGGTTCCGCGGCGTGGCGCGGCTGGAGCCCTCGGCGATCGCGCCGCTGGCCTTCCTGAGCCCGGTGACGGCGGTGATCCTGGGCTGGGCCTTGCTGGGCCAGAGCCTCTCGGGCTGGCAGATGGCGGGCATCGGCATCGTGATCGCGAGCATCTGGCTGAGCCAGCAGGCGCAGCGCGTTGCGCAGCCGGTGCCGGCGGTGCAGCCCGCACCCAGCCGCTGAGATTTCAGCCCACAGGGGCGGCGCGGCGCAGCAGCTGCAGGTAGCCCGGCTGCACTTCCATACGCGCCGTCGCGCCCTGGCGCTGCAGCAGGCGGTGCGCCTTCGGCAGCGCCCAGCAGGGCAGGTTGGTGAACATGTGGTGCTCGCAGTGGTAGTTGACCCAGTAGGGCGCCACGAAGATGCGTTCGAGCCAGCCGGCATGCGTGGTGCGCGCCTGGCGCAGCGGGTCGGCCTCGTTCTGCGCCACCAGCGCATGCTCGGCGATGTTGCGCACGCGGCTCACGAGCGGCAGCCAGGTCGCCATCGGCAGCAGCCACATCAGCACCCAGGCCCACCAGAAGCCCGCCACGGCGAAGGCCAGCAGGCCCAGGCCGTTGCCGATGAGGAAACGCCTGTCCTTCGCCAGCTCGCGCCCGAACACGCGCAGCGCCGATTCGCCCGGTGCACGTTGACGAATGCCGTCGGCGATGTGGCCGAAGCGCTGCTTGTAGAAGGTCTGGCCGCTGAGGTCGCGCGCGACCTTGCGCCACATCGAGTCGCGCGAGATCGGGAAGGGCGCCGACAGCACCAGGTCCGGGTCTTCGGTCTGCTGCACGAAGCGGTGGTGTTGCAGGTGGTAGGGCCGGTAGTCGCGCAGCGTGGGCGAGCACAGCCAGTAGCCGACCCAGTCGTTCACCTTGCGGTTGCGGTGCAGCCCCGCGTGCGCGGCGTCGTGCATGAGGATGAACAGGCCCAGCTGGCGCGTGCCGACGATCGGCACCATGAGCGGAATCGTCCACGGCCAGACGATGCCCACGAGCATCGCGGCGCCGATCACGCCCCAGCAGTGCGCCACCAGCCACAGGCCCCGCCAGGACGAACGCGTGGTGAGCGATTGCCACTCGTCGGGGGTGAAGAAGTCGTCGGGTCGAGCGCGGGGTGCAGCGGCCATCGGGCCAGTATGCGGCGAAGGCGCCGGCAGATCACGCGTAGTTCCCCGGTGTGGGCGGGGGAAGGCGAGGCCCTTCGGCCTACTTGTCGATGATTTTCCGGGCGAAGACTTCGAGGTAGTCCATGAGCCGCTCGGCGCCCGCGATGGCCGCGGCCTCGTCGCCGGTGGCGATGCCCTGCGCCAGTTCGAGGTGCGCGTTGGCGCCCTCGACGATCTCGCCCTCGTGCTGGTAGGCGTACCAGAAGCGCCGGCACTGCACGATCAGCGGCACCACCGCCTTCACCGCCGAGTCGTTGTGGCTCGCCTGGTGCGTGACGAGGTCGAGCGCGCGGTCGGCCTGCATGTAGTCGTTCAGGTCGCCGCGGCCCGCGGCCTCGACCATGGCCTCGGCGCAGCGCACGATGGCCTGGCGCTGAGGCGCGGTGGCGCGGCGCGCGGCGCAGGCGGCAATCAGCCGCTCGAGCACGCGCCGGGTCTGGATCACATCGAGGTGATCGGCCAGGTCGATGGTCGACACCAGCAGGCCGCGGCGCGGCTGCTGCACGATGAGGCCGATCGACACCATGCGCATCAGCGCCTCGCGCACCGGCGTGCGGCCCAGGCCCGTGCGCTCGGCCAGCTCGGCCTCGACGATCTGGCTGCCGGGCTCCAGCTGCATGGTGGACAGCAGCGCCTCGATGGCGTCGTAGGCCAGGTCGGCCGCGCGGCGCTTGGGCGGGGGTCGGGGAGCGGTCTTCGGGGCGGCCATGGTGGGGATGTGGATGTGCTCGTGCGTGTACAGATGCGGGGCCGTCATTGTCGGGCGTCGCCGGGCGCTGCGAGCCCGGCCAGTGTCTCGATGCGGACCGGCACCAGCGGCGGGCGCGGCGCGGACGGCGTCCAGCCGAACAGGAACTGCGCCGCGTCGCCGCAGACGCGCCCCTGGCAAGCGCCCATGCCGCAGCGGCGGTGCAGCTTGGCATCGGTCCAGCCGGTGCAGGTCGCGAGCGCGGAAAAGGGCACGTCTTCGCAACGGCACACGAGCGTGTCGGGGCGGGGCAGGGCCTTGAGGTCGTCGGTCAGCGCGAAGCGGCGATGCAGTTGCGCCGCGAAAGCGTCCCAGCGGGCGCGTTCGCGGTCGTGCGCGCGGGCCTGGGCGGCCTCGCCGACGGCGGCGTGACCGGCGATGGTGCCCTGCACCAGCGCGCGCTCGCTGCCGCCGAAGCCGGTGCATTCGCCGGCCGCGTAGATGCCCGCGACGCTCGTGGCCTGCAACGCATCGACTGTGATGGCTTGCCCCGCCAGCGCGCAGCCGAGCAACTGGCCGAGCTGCGCGTTGGGCGTGAGGCCGAAGCCGCAGGCGATGCGGTCGCAGGCCATCTCGACCTCACGATCACCTTGGCGCAGCCGCACCGATTCGACCTGCGTCGTGCCCTGCGCCGAGACCACGCGCGACGCGGTGCGGTAGTTCGCATCGGCCAGCGTGAGCGCCTGCACGGCCTTGCCGGGCCAGCGCACGAGGCTGGCACCGAAGGCCGCGACCGAGGCGAACGACGCCTGCTCGGCGATGCGCAGCACCTGCGCGCCCGCTGCCTTGGCCGTGGCAGCAGCGGCCAGCAGCAAGGGCCCACTGCCCGCGATGACGATGCGCTCGCCCTCGACCGGCAGGCCGGCCTTGATCAGCGCCTGCAGCCCGCCCGCGCCCGTCACGCCGGGCAAGGTCCAGCCGGGGAAGGGCAGCAGCAGTTCGCGGGCGCCGGTGCACAGGATGAGCTTTGTCCACCGCATGCGCGTGGCGCCCTCGGCGTCTTCAATCAGCAGTTCATGCGAAGCAGGCGCGGCGACCACCCGCGTGCCGCTGCGCACGCGGATGTTCGCGTGGCGTGCGAGCGCCTCGCGCCACTGGCGTGCCGCCGGCGGCAGCGAAGCGCCGGGACCGTCGCGCCAGATCTGTCCGCCGGGCACGGGGTTGTCGTCGATCACCACGACCGACGCACCGCTGGCCGCCGCCGCCACGGCCGCGGCCATGCCCGCCGGGCCCGCGCCGACGACCAGCACATCGCACGCGTCGAGCGCCACGCCGCTCATGCCGTCGTCTCCACGCGCATGCCTTCAGTGCACACGGTCTGGCAGGCGAGGCGTCGCCGCCCGTCGATCTGCACGCGGCATTCCTGGCACACGCCCATGCCGCAGAACGGCGCGCGCGGCTGGCCCGTGACCGAGGTGCGCGCCGCGCCCATGCCGCCGGCGATGCGCAAGGCGGCGGCGACCGAACTGCCCGCTTTCACGCGCACGAGCTGGCCATCGATGTGCAGTTGCGTCCGATCGCTCATGCCCGCTCCCGCAGGCCGCGCGGCGCATACGGCGCGGCGTCGAAATCGGGCGCCCTGCCGGTCATCAGCGCCGCGAGCACATGCGCGCTGCCAGGCGCCGTGGTCACGCCCAACCCCTCGTGGCCGACGGCGAGCCAGAGCTTCTCGCGCCACGGGTGCCTGCCCAGCAGCGGCAGGCCGTCGGGCGAGGCGGCGCGCAGGCCGGTCCACGCGCGCACGGCGTTCAGGTCGGCGAGCCCCGGCAGGTAGTCGAGCGTGCGCTGCAGCATGCGCGCGAGCATCGGCGCCTCCACGGCCAGGTCGGTCGTGTCGAACTGGCGCGACGAGCCCACCAGCAGCTGCCCCGTGGGCCGCGGCTGCACGTTGAAAGCGACCGAGTCGCCGTCGCTGTGGTGCGCGCTGGTCACGTAGCCGAGCTCGACGAGCTGGTGGTGCACCGTGCCCGGGTAGCGGTCGGTGATGAGCAGGTGGCCCTTCTTGGGGCGGATCGGCAGCTCGGGACACAGCGTCGTCGCCTCGATGCCGTTGGCGAGCACGACCTGCGGCGCGGTGCGGCGGCTGCCGTCGGCCAGGCGCAGCGTGCCGTCGTCTTCGATGGCCTCGACCTTCGCGTGTTCGACCTGCACCAAGGCCGCGTGCTGCGCGAGCAGCCAGCGCGCCGCGTTCGGCGCATAGAGGATGCCGTCGCCCGGCACTTCGAGCGCGCCCGACAGGCCCGCGCGCAGGGCGGGCTCGGCGCGCGCGAGTTCGGCCGCAGTCAGCAGCCGGCTCTCGATGCCGAGCGCGCCCAGCCGCTGCTGCTTGCGTTCGGCCTCGGCCATTTCCTCGTCGTTCGCCGCGATCCAGAGCGTGCCGCAGGGGCTGTAGGCGCAGTCGGCGCCCAGGCGCGGCGCGAGCGCGCGCCATTGCGCGACCGAATGGCGGCTGAGTTCGAGCTCGGCCGCGTTGTCGTCCATCACCACGAGGTGGCCCATGCCCGCGCCGGTGGCACCGCCCAGGCGCGCGTCGAGCACGCACACGCGGCGCCTGGCCTGCGCCAGCGCATGGGCGCACGCCGCGCCGACGATGCCGGCGCCGATGACGATGACGTCCGCGTCCATGCGCCCCGGTGTCAGAGGCAGATGCCCCAGCCGAAGGGGTCTGTGTCGTCGATGAGCAGCGTGGCCTCGGCACTGATGTGCGCGCGGCCGCGCAGCGTGGGAATGACCTGGTCGCCGTCCATCGCGTAGCTCGCCTCGAAGACGCTGCCGATCACGCTGGCCTGCCGCCACACCGCGCCCGGCGCGAGCTTGCCGTCGGCCGCGAGGCAGGCGATCTTGGCGCTGGTGCCGGTGCCGCAGGGCGAGCGGTCGTAGGCGTTGCCGGGGCACAGCACGAAGTTGCGGCTGTCGGCGCCTTCGTCATCGTTCGCGAAGAGTTCGATGTGGTCGATCTCCGCGCCGTTCGCGCCCGTGATGCCCTGCGCCGCCAGCGCCTTGCGCAAGGCGGCGGTGTAGTCGGTCAGCGCCGCGAGGTTGTCGCTCGCCACGCGCTGGCCGTGGTCGCTCACGAGGAAGAACCAGTTGCCGCCCCACGCCACGTCGCCGCGCACGGTGCCGTGTCCGGGCAGCTCGACCGCCACCTGGTGCAGGTGACGGTACGCGGGCACGTTGCGCACGCTCACCGAGCCGTCCTCGTGCAGCGTGGTCGTGACCGTGCCCACGGGCGTCTCGATGCGGTGCTCGCCCACGCCGATGCGCCCCATGTGCGCCAGGCTCGCGACCAGCCCGATGGTGCCGTGGCCGCACATGCCCAGGTAGCCGGCGTTGTTGAAGAAGACCACGCCGGCCGCCGCATCGGGCGACACCGGCTCGCACAGCAGCGCGCCGACCACGACGTCGCTGCCGCGCGGCTCGAGCACGGCGGCTGCGCGCCACTTGTCGTGCTGATCTGCGAGCAACGCGCGGCGCTCGGCCATGGAGCCCTTTCCCAGATCGGGAAAGCCGCCGATCACAAGGCGCGTGGGCTCGCCGCCCGTGTGTGAGTCGATGACCTGGATGCGTTGCATGGGTGTGGGGCTCACTCAGTAGCTGGCAATGGGCACGGGGGCCGCGTTCTTGAAGGTGAAGACGGTGATGGGCGCCTGCTTCATGTTGCCCTTGTCGTCGTACGCGTAGGTGGCGGCCACGCCCTTGTAGGTGGCCTTGTAGAGCTCGGCGCCGACCTTGTCGGGGTCGATGGCGTTGGCCTTCTTCATCGACTCGCCGATGAACAGCACCTGGTCGTAGTACGAGGCGGCGTACGCGTCCGGGTCGACGTTGAAGCGCTTCTTGAACTTCTCCTTGAAGGCCGGGCCGCTTTGCGCCTTCTCGAGCATGGAGCCGCCCTGCGCGCAGAACACCAGGTCGTTCACCGCGTCGCCGCCGATCTTGCCGGTGGCCGGGCTGCACACGGTGTCGCCGCCCAGCAGCTTGCCGGGCACGGCCAGCTGCTTCATCTGGCGCGCCATGGGCGCGGCCTGCGGCGCGTAGCCGCCGAAGAAGATCGCCTCGGGCGCCTTGCCCTTCATGTTGGTCAGGATGGCGGTGAAATCGACGGCCTTGTCGGTGGTGAACTCCTGGCCGACGATGGTGAGGCCCTGCTTCTTGGCCTCCTTGGTGAACTCTTCGGCGAGGCCCTGGCCGAAGGCGGTGCGGTCGTCGATCACGCCGACCTTCTTCACCTTGAGTTCCTTGGCCGCGTACACGGCCATGGCGCCACCGATCTGGTTGTCGCTGGCGATGATGCGGTACAGGTTCTTGTAGCCGCCCTGCGTGACCTTCGGGTTGGTGCCCACGGTGGACACCAGCGTGCCGCCGTCGCTGTAGATGCGCGAGGCCGGAATGGCCACGCCCGAGCAGTACGGGCCCATGACGAACTTGACGCCGTCGTCGACGAACTTCTGCGCCACGCTCACGCCGGTCTTGGCGTCGCACTGGTCGTCTTCGGAGACCAGCTCGAACTTCAGCGTCTTGCCGCCGACGCTGAGCTTCTTCGCGTTGAGCTCCTCGATGGCCAGGCGGATGCCGTTTTCATTGTCCTTGCCCGCGAAGGCGTTGGGACCCGACAGCGGACCGCTGTGGCCGATCTTGACCACCTGCTCCTGCGCATGCGCGGGGCTTGCCACCGCCAAGGCAACAAGGCCCGCGAGACTGAGTGAGGAAACCATGCCTGCTTGTGACTTCATGCTTCTTCCTAGGGTTGGGAACAATGAAAAACGACAGGGCCCTCGTGCATGGAGCACCTGCCTCAGTTTAAATATATTAAGTACATATCTTGCAGATATCTGTGGGGCAAGCGCTCTTTCGGTCGCTGGGGTTCTGTGATATCTGTGAACGAACGGGCTGTTCGGGGCGCGATCCCGCCGACGGGGCACCTTGCTCCGCGAATGTCCCCCGGCCTGCGGCCTCCTCCTTGATTTCGCTGCGCAAGGCACCCCATCGACGTGATCGTTGGGCAGTGCGGTGATTTGATCGGGCAGCACAACGACAGCGCCCAGCGTGCCCGGGACACTGGGTGCTTCCCGCAGCGAAATCAAGGAGGAGGGGCGAAGCCCCGGGGGACATTCGCGGAGGGAAGTACCCGGTGGCCCGGGCACGCGCCCCGGACAGGAGCACCCACCCGGACGACAACAAGAAGGTCAGTCGACCTTCGCCCCCGAAGCCTTCACCACCACCCCCATCGCATCCCAATCCGCGCGCAGCAGCTTCTGGAAGGCTTCGACGCTCTGGCTGCGCGGCTCCACGCCCAGGCGCTTGAAGCGTTCCTGGATCGCCGGATCGGCCAGCACCTTGTTGGCCGCCGCGTTGATGCGCTCGACCTCGGCCTTCGGCGTGCCCGCCGGTGCCAAGAGGCCAATCCACGAATCGAAGGCGTAGCCCGGCAGGCCGCTCTCGCCCACCGTCGGCAGCTTCGGCAGGAAGGGACTGCGCGATTGGCCCGTGGAGGCCAGCAGCTTCATGCGCGCGTCGTCCTGGAAACCCATCACGCCGATGCTCGACGAGATCACCGCCTGCACGCGGCCCGCGAGCACCTCGTTCACGGCCTCGCCGGTCGACTTGGTCGGGATGTGCGTCATCTGCAGCCCCGCCTTCGCGAGGAACGACGCCATCGCCAGGTGCGTGGCGCTGCCGTTGCCGGCCGAGGCGTAGTTGTACTTGCCGGGGTTGGCCTTGACCTCCTTGATGAAGTCGGCCGTGGTCGCCACGTTCATGCCGCTGGCCACCGCCAGCACGTAGCCCGCGTTGCCCACGTTGGCCACGCCGACGAAGTCCTTCAGCGGGTCGTAGGGCAGCTTGCTGTACAGGAAGCCTGCGATGTTGTGGCTGGCCGCCGCCAGCACCAGCGTGTTGCCGTCGGCCGGCGCCTTGGCCGCCACCGCCGCGCCCACCGTGCCGCCCGCGCCGGCGCGGTTCTCGACGATGGCGCTGCCGCCGAGCGCAACGCCCAGCTCGTTGTTGAAGGCGCGCGCCACCGTGTCCTGCACGGCGCCCGTGCCGAAGGGCACGATGATGTGGATCACGCGCTGCTGCGCGTGCGCGGCACCAAGGCCGCCCAAGGCCACGGCGGCTGCAAGCGCAGCCAGCGAACGTCGGGTGAACAGGGGAAAAGTCATCGAGGTGGCCGCTTTCATCGTCAACAAAAAAGTCGTGTTTCAGGTGCCCGACGGCAGCCAGCGCTGCACCAACTTCACGAAATAGCTGGCACCGATCGGGATGATCTCGTCGTTGAAGTCGAACGAGGTGTTGTGGATGATGCAAGGGCCGGGCCCGTGGCCATCGAGCCGGTGGTCGCCGTCGCCATTGCCCAGGAACGCATAGCAGCCGGGCCGTGCGAGCAGCATGTGGGCAAAGTCTTCGGCGCCCATCACGGCGGGGAAGTTGTCGGTGACCATGTCGTCGCCCACCACCTCGCGCATCACGCCCGCGGCAAAGCGCGCCTCGGCCGGATGGTTCACGGTCGGCGGCGAGGAGCGGTTGAAGTACACCTCGGCGGTGCAGCCATGTGCCGCCGCCACGCCGGCCGCCACTTCGCGCAGCCGCGCCTCCAGCTTGTCGATGGCCTCGATGGAGAAGGTGCGGATCGTGCCGCCCACCGTCGCCACGTCGGGAATCACATTGGGCGCATCCGAGCCCTGCAGCTGCGTGACCGCCAGCAGTGCGCGCTCGGTGCTGGGAATGGTGCGCGCCACGATGGTCTGCAGCTGCTGCGCCAGCGTGACCACCGCGGCCACCGGGTCGATGCCGGTGTGCGGCATCGAGGCGTGCGTGCCGCGCCCGCGCACGGTGATCTTGTACGTGTTGCTCGATGCCATCAGCGCGCCTTCGTTGAGCGCGAAGCGGCCGACGTCGCCGACAGGAAAGTTGTGCAGCCCGAAGACCGCGTCGCACGGAAAGCGCTCGAACAGGCCCTCGTCGATCATCTTCTTGGCGCCGGCCTTGCCCATCTCCTCGGCGGGCTGGAAGATGAAGTGCACGGTGCCGTCGAAATCATCCGGCCCTTGCTGCGACAGGTGCCAGGCGGCGGCCAGCAGCATCGTCGTGTGGCCGTCGTGGCCGCAGGCGTGCATGCGGCCGGGGTGGGTGGACTTGTGAGCGAAGTCGTTGGCTTCGTGCAGCGGCAGCGCGTCCATGTCGGCGCGCAGGCCGATGGAGCGCGTGCCCGTGCCCTTGCGCAGCACGCCGACCAGGCCCGTGCCCGCGATGCCGCGGTGCACCTCGATGCCCCATTCGGTCAGCAGGCTCGCGACCTTCTCGGAGGTGCGGTGCTCCTCGAAACCGAGTTCGGGATGGGCGTGGATGTCGCGCCGGATGTCGATGAAACGGGTGGCGTGGGCGGCGAAGGCGTCGACGAGATTCATGGCGGGCGGCTGCGGGATCGTTCGCGAAAAACAGAAGCGAACGATTCTGGCGCAGCCGCCCGCGCGGCGCATGCTGGCTTACGCGTGGTTCAGGCTAGCCGAGTCGGCCTTCCTCGCGCAGCTTCGCGCCGATGCGGCGGATCTCGGCCTCGCCCCGGTCGAGCGTCGCGCGGCTCGTGTGCACCGAGTAATGGCCCATCACCAGCTCGTGCGGATGCGGCACCGCCGAGCCGAGCACGAAGGCTGTGTCGCCCTGCGCCACGACGTCGATGGCCGCGTCGGACTCCTCGAACACCGCGAGCTCGCCCGTGCTGATGGGGCCGCCGGTGCCGTCGCCCGCGTCGAGCCGGCCCACGTTCACCGCGACCCAGCCCACCGTGTGGCCGGCAGGCGGCGTGTAGCGCCAGCGTTCGCCGTCCTTCAGCTGCACGGCCAGGTAATTCATCGGCGAGGGCGCCGGAATGGGGCTCTGCACCGCGCCATGGCGCCCGAGCAGCACGCGCGCCGGGCCTTCCTGCGGCACCTGCGAAGGCGCGAGGTAGATGCTCTGCGCGGGCGCGTTTTCTTCAGCGGCCGGCAGCGCCACCCAGAGCTGGAAGCCCTGCACGCGCGTCACGCCCGGCGCCGGTGCGCCCGTGTGCCACACGCCGTTGCCGGCGCGCATCCACTCGACGCCGCCGCCGCGCAGCACGCCCTGTTCGCCGGTCGTGTCCTCGTACAGCGTGTCGCCTTCGATGAGCCACGTCAGCGTGGCGATGCCCGAGTGCGGGTGCAGGCCGAAGCCCTTGTGGCCGCCGTCGACATCGAAGCCGAACAGGTCGAGGAACACGAAGGGCTTGAGGTATTCGCCCAGGTCGCCCGGGCTCATGAGCCGCGTGATCGGCCCGTGCCTGGCGCCGCGCGTCCGATAGACGATGGCGCGGGTGTCGGTGGCAACAACTGCGGTGGTCATGCGGCCTCCCTGGCGGTCTTCAGTGCGCGGGTCCACCACGCCATGTCGTCGAGCAGGCCCGTGGCCGACTGCGCCAGGTGCGGGAAGTCGTCGAAGGACTTGCCCTGCTGCCAGATGCCCAGGAACTCGACCATGCCGATGTGCACCGCATGGCGCACCGGCGCCATCTGCATCTCGACCGCGACCAGCCGCAGCTGCTCCACAGCCCGCGCCGCGCCCACGCCGCCGTAGCCCACGAAGCCGATCGGCTTGCGGATGAACTCCTTGTAGGCCCAGTCGATCGCGTTCTTCAGCACCGCGCTCGGGCCGTGGTTGTACTCGGGCGTGACGATGATCAGCCCGTCGAAGGTCGCCAGCTTGGCCTGCCAGCGCTGCGCGGCCTCGTTCTTCACCGGGCCCCAGGCGGGCGCGCCGGCTTCGTTGAAAAAGGGCAGCGGGTGGTCGCGCAGATCGACCAGCTCGAAGGCCAGGTCGGTGCGCTGCTTCGCGATCTCGTGGATCCAGTGCGCGGGCTTTTCGCCGAAGCGGCCTTCGCGGGTCGAGCCGATGACGATGCCGATGAGAGGTTTTTGCTGTGAGGTCATAGGTACTTGCTCCTGAATGGGGTGGGGACGAAAGAGGGATCAGGCCGCGATGGCAGCCGGCCGCGACAGGGGTCGCAGCCGCCACGCCACGAAGGCAGAAAGCAGCGTGAGGACGATGGCCGGCGCGGGGTTGCCGCCGATCAGCACGAGGTGCGTGGCCACGGCGCAGGCCATGGTCGCGGCCAGCAGCAGGCTGCCGAGGAAGCCGGTCGCAGGCACGAGCAGCAGCAACGCGCCGCCGACCTCGACCACGCCCGTCACGTAGCGGAACCACTGGCCGAAGCCGATGGCCTCGAACACCTGGACCATCTGCGGCACGCCGGCCAGCTTGGCGGCGCCGGCCGCGCCGAAAGCCAGCGCCAGGACGATGCGAACGCCCCAGACGATGCGGCGCTGGAGGGGAGAAAGCGAGGATGAGGAAGTCATGGGTACAAGGTTAGGGTCGCACCCATTGATCGACTAGACGGTAGAGTCGTATTGCACTCATCCATCTATCGAAGGAATCGCCCCCCATGCTCGACCTCAACGACATCGCCATGTTCGTGCAGGTGGTGCGCCACGGCAGCTTTGCCGAAGCCGCCCGCCGCCTGGGCTTGCCGCCCAACACCGTGAGCCGGCGCATCCAGCAACTCGAGGCGCAGCTGGGCACGCGGCTGATGCAGCGCTCGACCCGCAAGCTGACGCTCACGAGCGCGGGCCAGGCGTTTCACGAGCGCTGCGCGGGGCGGTCGACGGGCTGGTCGAGGCCGGGCAGGCCCTGATCACCGGCAACCAGGCGCCGAGCGGGCTCGTGCGCGTGGCGGCGACGGCGGATTTCTTCGATTTCTTCCCGATGGAGTGGGTGGCGGACTTCCTGGCGGCGAATCCGCTGGTGCGCCTCGATTTCGTGCTGAGCGATGCGAAAGCCGACCTGATCGCAGCGCAGATCGACGTGGCGTTCCGCGGCGGCGCGCTGCCCGATTCAGGCTATGTCGGCCGCAAGCTGCTGGGGCCGCGCACGGACGGCTTGGTCGCGAGCCCCGCGTACATCGCCGCGCACGGGGCGCCTGCCACGCTGCAGGATCTGGTGGATCACGACTGCGTGACAGCGGCGCATCCGAGCGGGCGAGCGACCTGGCGGCTGGTCGGGCCGGACGGAACGGAGGAAGAAGTGCAGGTCACCGGGCGCTTCAGCGGGAACACGGCGCAGGCGTTGCGCAAGGCCGCGGTGGCGGGCCTGGGCATCGCGCTGCTGCCGCCGTCGATGGGGCGGGTGGATGTGGAAGGGGGGCGGCTGGTGCCGGTGCTGCCGCAATACCAGCGCACGGGGCAAGGGCTGACCGTGCTGTATCCGAGCCGCAAGCACCTGCCGTTGGCGGTGTCGGCGTTCATCCAGATGGTGTTCGAGAAGCTCTCAAGCCGCGAGGGAGAGTTGCCTGATATCCCTGCGTGGCGAGTTCAATCAGCACACGAGGAAGTGATTCGACACGCATGATTGTCTTGGCACCTTCAGGGTAGATACGTGGTTCAGCAATACGAAATTTGCCCTACAAAGAGAAGCCAAAACAAAATCCATCAATAAGCAGCACGCTCTCCTCGACCAGCAAAGCACAAGGCACCGACCACTATGAAATTTAGAAATTTAAAAAAATGGGATGCCCCAGAGCAATGCACAGGGTTTGTTTATTTTTCCCAGTTGCTGGAAGAGATGCTTTTTGATTTCTCCTTAGACACTTACAAACCGTCAGTAATGCATACCGGCCTTCTTTGCATAGAAGCTCTAGAGGTAGCAAGGGAAATTGATCAGGGAAATATTAAAGGGCCAAACATCTTTCATGTAAACGCAGAATTTTGCGCAAATTTTGAAAAAGATCGGGTTGCACAAGCCTTAGTCCCTTTATCCGCCTCATCTTTCTTTCCAACACTAAAAAATCCAAAGAGCAGCCTAAAATCGATTGAGACCGTTCTGAGTTTTTTGGCCGTACACCTATCAATATTGAAGTACAAAGAAAAAAACGAAGAGCTTCTGCAAGAAGAAATAATGGGCAGGCAGTCCTTTTCCGAAATTCGTCGACTCACTCGAAGCTATATCACATCTTTGATCGCGGCGGGGTTCGATCAGAGACACATTCGAGACGTCTGCACTTCGTTTTTTTGCACTGGGAAAAATAGAATTCCCGACTCATCTGCGATTGAATCATTTTTATCGCTTTTCCCCGCCAAAAATCTCGAATTTAATGTTATTTTTAGGGTCGCCCCGATATTTGAGCATTTAGCAGATGCATTGAGTCCTCTTGGCCTGGTAATTTCACGCACGCCACCCAACGGAATTGATCTTGCTCGGTACCCGAAATTTGGCTCAACCTCCGACCAGCAAGTATTTGCCTCAATTAATAAAATAGAAGCAAAAGATATGCATAGTGCGAGAAACGCAGCCGAATACAGACTAAAGCTCAGCGCGACCTTACTAACAATATTTCATCACAAAGAGAATCCAGACTGGCGTCTTGACTGCATCGTTCAAAGCGTCGCGTCAAACGAGAGCTTTCAAATCTCGAGCCCCATCAATGCCATGCATAAATGCGCCGACTTACTGAAATCAGTTGCTGGCACGAGGCTCAAGGCGTTATTAAGTGACTTTTCACTTGAAAAGAACTCCTTCGCAAAATTCATGAGAAGCACTCAGCTTCACTCTATGGCGCTGTCTAGCAATGCATACGAAAATCAGATACTTAATCTTTGGATTTCTCTCGAATCCTTAATTCCCTCAGAAACCAAGAATGAAGATATTTCCAATATTGAACACATCATTGACTCGGTGCTGCCGTTCCTGAATCTTAACTATATCGAGCGATTGATCAACAATTTGGTCAAAGATCTACTTCGGTGGAATAGAGATATTGCAAAGGAAATTCTCAAAGAAGTGGAGGGCAAGAAACTCACGCATAAGCTGATGCGATTGATGATCTCGGATTTGCATGCAGAGCGCCGCGCAAAACTAGTTACCGAATTTGGTAACTTTCACTTGCTTCGCGATCGTTTTGAGTACTTATCGAAAGTCCTGACTGAACCTTCAAATGTTGTTTCTGCACTAGACGCGCACAGCATTCGTTTAGGGTGGCAAATTCGTCGAATTTATCGAACCAGAAACATTATTGTTCATAGCGGTCGGACCCCTGCATACACAAAATCGCTAATCGAACACGCCCACGACTATTTGGATGCAATTTTGATGTTGTTTGTAAAATTAGCATCAAACCCTCGATCGATTAGTTCTGTATCGCAGGGATTCAAGTATATGGAATTGAGATATGACTCATATTATAAAAATCTCAAACAAAAAAACATCAAATTCAACGAAGAAAATATTGAATCACTCTTGATTACCAAATGATTTTCCCATCCATATAGCCACAGATGGGTTTAGCCATCTTGGGTTATTATCTTTTCACCCCTTATCCGTCGTTTATATTTAAGTCACGCAAAAAACCTATCTCAAGCGAAATGAAAATCGAAAAAGACACCGTCGTCACCCTCAAGTACAAAGTCGCCGACGCCCAGGGCAAGCTCATCGAAGCCAGCCCCGAGCCGATGGCCTACCTGCATGGCGGTTACGAGAACACCCTGCCCAAGATCGAGCAGGCGCTCGACGGCCAGGAAAAGGGCTACCAGACCACGCTGAACCTCGCCCCCGAAGACGCCTTCGGCCTGCGCGACGAGGCGCTGGTGCGCACCATCCCCAAGACCGAGTTCCCGCCCGGCGTGAAGGTCGGCGGCCAGCTGCAGGGCCGGCTCGACGACGGCACCGAGCACGTCTTCACCGTGACCAAGATCAAGGGCCCGGTCGTGCTGCTCGACGGCAACCACCCCTGGGCCGGCAAGGCGCTGAAGTTCAGCCTGCAGGTGACGGACGTGCGCGCGGCGCTACCGGTGGAGATCGAGCACCGGCATGTGCATGGGGCGCACGGGCACCATCACTAAGAAGCAGCCGCGCACCCGATGGAGTTCTCCAGCGTTTCCGGGTTTCTGGGCCTCCTGCCGCCAGCGTTGATCGCATTTGCGTTCGTCTGGGCCATCCTGCGCGCAGGATCACGGCAGGTCGTCGTCCATCGCCTCTGGCAATTTGTTCGTGGGCAGCAAGAAATTGCCGACCCCGAAATCCGGGCGTTCGCCGAGGAAGAGGCGAGCTTCATCTCGTTCCGCATCCTGGCAGGCGTTCCCGTTTCGTCGCTCGAGAAGGCACATGAACTCATTCGCTGGACGAAGCTGAATGATGTGCAGATGTACCGCCTGCGCCTGTGCGGTGATTTCTTCGATCCGGATGCCCGGCAGGTCAGAGTGGACAAGCTGCCATCAGGGTTCACTCAAAAGCTGAGGGCGGCAGGGCTGTTCTGGTGGCTGCTTGTCGCCGCACTGAGTTTCGGCAGCTTGTTTCTTGACCGAACTCTCATGACCCTCAACGCGACACAACGGTACTTTTTCGCGACACCCACACAGGTCGGTAGTCTCGGTTCGATCATTCCGTTCGGCTCCAGATCGTTGAAGGCCGCGGATTGCACACGCCCTGCCAGCGCCAACGCACAGCGCAGCGGATTCACCGAGCAGGAGGTGGGCATCCTCTGTTCGATCCTCACGGACAGCGGCGCCAATGCCTTTCTCAAGCGCACGCTTGCCGAACAGTTCTGGTCGTCCGTCAAACTGTTCGGCGTGAGCGCCGTGCTGTTCTGGATGAGCTTCTTTTCCTGGGTCGCAGGGGTTTCTGCCAAGAAGCTCGCAGGGAGGCAGATCGACCCGGCCGTGCCGGGCACCCAGCTGAGCCTGGGCCTCTCGACCTGATGTCAGCGCTGACGGTGCCGCAACAGCACCGTCACTTCTTCCAGAACCTCGGCGCCTCGCCGATCGTCTCCAGCGCCTTGCGGCACGCCTTCGCACCCGCCGCGCGTCGCGCGCTGAACCAGCCCACGGCAAACCACGCACGCGGGTCGCGCGATGCGACCTCGCGGTACAGCGCGAGCGCGACCGCCTCGTCGTTGAACTCGCCCAGCGCGTCCTGCGCGGGGCGCAGGGCTTTCAGGTAGCGCCCGGCTGCGTCCTTCTTCTTTTTGCTGCCGTCCGCTTCGGCGAACAACGGCGCGACGAACTCCGCCAGGTAGCGCAGGCGCTTGAGCCGCTTGCGCGCGCGATGCTGGTGCTCGGTGGCGAGCGATTCGAAGCGCTCGCCATCGCGCACGGCCTGCTTGTGCAGGCGCTGGAGCCGTTCGCGCAACTGCTGGCGGGCCTCGTCGGCGGCGAGCGGTGCGGACCCCGTGGACGGCGGCGTGGCGGCGGTGAAGCCGATCAGCGACACCAGCACGTCCTGGAACGCGGCGGCGCGCACGATGTCGCCGGGTGTCAGTGCCGGCGCGGCAGCAGCACCGTCGGCATCGCCCGCCAGCGGATCGACCTCCGGCGCGCCCGCTTCACGCAGCCGCGGCTGCGCGAGCTTCACGACCTGTTCGCGGTCGCGCAGTTCGCCGAGCGCGCGGAAGGCGTCGACCAGCGGCGGCTCCCACGCGGCGGCGTCGAAGCGGCTGGTGTCGGCATCGAGCCCCGCCAGTTCGCGCAGCGCGGTGCGCAGGCGGCGGATGCCGATGCGCAGCTGGTGGATCTGTTCTTCGTCGGTGCTGCCCGCGGCGATCTCGCTGGCGTTGGGCAGCATCTGGTCCAGGCACGACGCGACCACGGCCTGCTGGAGGGTGCGGCCGTCGAGGCCGTGGGCCGGGAAGCGCGGCGCTTCGGCCTTGATAGCGGGCACGGTCTCTTGCTCGGCCAGCAGGCGCATGCCGCGCTCGGCCTTCGAGACGGTGCTGAACCACAGGCCGTGCTGCTGCGACCAGCGCCGTGCGAGCGCCACGAGCCCCTGCACGTCGCCGCTCTTGAGTTCGAGCTCCAGCTCGCACACGGGCGAGGTGCGCTGCGCAGGCGTGCCCGCGTGCACGACGACCTTGCCGACGTCGAGCGCCATCTCGACGACGGCGCCGCCCGGGCCGCTCACGCGCAGGTCGCGCGTGAGCCGCACGATGTCGGTCGACTGGCGCTCGACCAGCGGCACCGCAGTGCCATCGGCCGGCTGCAGCAGGCGGGCCAGCCGCTCGCCGACGGGCGTGCCGGCGTGGCGCGCGGGGTCGATGGCGGGCGCGGCGGCGCCGGTGCCCAGGTCGACGTTGTGCTCGAGCCGGTGCAGCGCGTTGTCGCCGGCGGCCTTGACGGTCTGCACCCAGCGCCGGCCCTCCTTGCGCAGCCGCAGCACCATGCCGTCGGCCACGAGGCGCTGGTCGGCAGTGTCGAAATAGCGGGCCTGAAGGCGCGTGCGCACGACGGCGCCGCGCCGCAACGCGGCTTCGACGGCCTTCAGGCGGTGGGGGGGAATGCAGAACTTGAACTCGATTTCCATGGTGTTCATGATGCCCGCTCTTTTTCCCCCAAAGCGACGTGGTGCCGGCCGATTCCGGTGGATCGAAAAATAATGTGGACACCGTCCATTTTCTTTGTTATCTTTTGTGGACGGCGTACACAAGACGTCGGCAAACACCCCCTTCAACCTTCATCGACACAGGAAAGACACCATGGCCACCAAGCAGATCTTCGTGAACCTCCCCGTCCGGAACCTCGACAAGAGCAAGGCCTTCTTCGGCGCGCTGGGCTACACCTTCAACGCGCAGTTCACCGACGCCAACGCCGCCTGCATGGTCATCCACGAGGGCAGCATCCACGCGATGCTGCTGATGGAGGACTACTTCAAGACCTTCACGAGCCAGGGCATCACGGACACCCGCAAGGAGAACGAGGTGCTGGTGTGCCTGTCGTGCGAGAGCCGCGCCGAGGTCGACGAACTGGTCGCCAAGGCCGTGGCCGCCGGCGGCACGACGCCGCGCGAGCCGAAGGACTACGGCTTCATGTACGGCCACGGCTTCCTGGACCTGGACGGCCACATCTGGGAACTGGTCTACATGGACCCGAACGCCGTGATGCCGGGGCAGTGATACCGGGCCGGACGATGCCCATCGTTCCATATGCGCTCTTGATCGTTGCGCGGAAGGCACCTACCGAAAGGCGGCGGCGCCCCGATATTCCTGGTTCAGGCACGGCCCGCATGGCGGCCGTGCCCACCCCACCCAGGAGTCCCGACATGTCCGACAGCAACGACAACAGCAAGAGCAGCAGCCCGTCTCCCATCGTCCAGGTCCAGCCACTCGGCTTCCCGTGGCAGACCCTCGACCCGTTCCTGTTCTGCGTCTACCACGACGACGCGTACCCGAAGGGCAACGGCCGCATGGGCCCCGAGGCCTCGCTGGCCGGCCGCCAGATCGGCCAGGACTTCAGCCGCAAGGACGGCTGGAGCATGTACCACGGCGAGACGGTGCCGGGCTTTCCCTCGCACCCGCACCGCGGCTTCGAGACGGTGACCATCGTGCGCAAGGGCCTGGTCGACCACTCCGACTCGCTGGGCGCCACGGCGCGCTTCGGCGGCGGCGACGTGCAGTGGCTCACGGCCGGCAAGGGCATCGTGCATTCGGAGATGTTCCCGCTGCTGGACGCCGGTGCGCCGAACCCGCTGGAGCTGTTCCAGATCTGGCTCAACCTGCCGGCGAAGAACAAGATGGCCGAGCCGCACTTCACGATGTTCTGGTCGGAGGCGATTCCGCGCTTCGCCTCGGACGACGCGCAGGGCGGCCGCACCGAAGTGGCGGTGATCGCCGGGCGCTTCGGCGCCGACGACGCACAGGCCCAGGCGGCCATCGACCCGCTCGCACCGCCGCCCGATTCGTGGGCCGCGCAGGCCGGCGCCGACCTCGCGATCTGGACGCTGCGCATGACGCCCGGCGCGCGCTGGACGCTGCCGCCCGCCACGGGCGAGGGCACGCGACGCATGCTGTACTTCTTCAAGGGCGCCACCGCGCAGGTGGCGGGCCGGCGCGTGGACGGGCCGGCAGCCATCGAGTTGCGTGCCGACGCGGCCGTGGAGTTGTGCAACGGCCCCGAGGGCGACGGCGAGTTCCTGCTGCTGCAGGGCCGCCCGATCGGCGAGCCGGTGGCGCAGTACGGCCCGTTCGTGATGAACACGCAGGCCGAGATCGCCCAGACGATGGCCGACTACCGTCGCACGCAGTTCGGTGGCTGGCCCTGGGCCGACCCGGCGCCGGTGCATGGCGCCGAGGCTGCGCGCTTTGCGCGGCACCCGGACGGGCGCGAGGAAGTGCCGGGGGCCTGATCGGCGGGCCCGGCCGCGCGGGCCTCAGTAGCCGCGCAGCACCTCGACGCTCAGCGCGGTCATGCTGGGGATGAACTCGATCACGTCGGTGCGCGCGACGCCGCCCTGCACGAAGGGGTCGCGCGCCAGCACCGCCTCGAGCCCCTCGCGGTCGCCCGAGCGCGCGAGGATCACGCCGCCCTTGCGCGGCACCTGGCGCCCCGAAGCCACGAACAGGCCGCTGGCGTAGTGCTTCTTGAGCCAGGTGACATGCGCATCCATCAGAGCGTCGAGTTCCTCGAGCGGACGGATGTAGGTCAGGGTGACGATGAACATGGCAAAGGCAGGTCGATGCGGAAGATGACCCGATCCTATGACCTCGGCGCGACAGCGGCGGGGCGAGTGTGTGTCTCGCCGGTAACTCTCGCATGCGGCGTGTGCATGCGCCGGCCGGCTGGCGCCTTGTCGCCCACCGGACCTGCGCGACCGTGCGCGATCTCGTAGATTCGGTCGTTCCCTTCACCGCATCACCTCACTTCAACGGAGACCCTGTTCCATGATCCAAGTCGTTGCCGTCATCACCGCCAAGCCCGGCCAGCGCGCCCTCCTGCTCGAAGCCTTCAAGGCCAACCGCGCCGCCGTGCTCGCCGAAGAGGGCTGCATCGAGTACGGGGCCACGATCGACGCGCAGGGCATTCCGCCGTCGAAGGCCAGCTTCGGGCCCGACACCTTCGTGGTCATCGAGAAGTGGGCCTCGCTCCCGGCCCTGCAGGCGCACGGGGTCGCGCCGCACATGGCGGCCTTCAGCGCCCAGACCCGGGAGTTCACCGAGAGCAAGCGCATCCACGTGCTCGAGCCGATCTGAGCCGGCCGCGCCGCCGCTGTCTTCGCGCGCGGCGCGATGCCTGCTACCCTCGCGCCGGGGAGAAGAAGACATCTCGGACGAGGGGGTTCAAGACATGGCGATCGTCTCCAGGCCGCAGGGTCTGCGCTGGCGCACTGGCGCGCTCCTGCTGGCTGCACTGGCCACCGGCTGCGCACAGCTCGGCGCACCGCCCTATGCCGCCGACTACGAGGCGCTCGACCGGCTCGAGGCGCACAACCCCGGCAAGGTCGCGGTGGGCAAGGTGCAGCCCACGGACCCCAATGACGCCCTCAACACCCTGCGGCTGCGCCGCGCCAGGCTGGTGTCGCCCAGCGGCACTTTCGCCCAGTACCTCGAAGACGCGCTGATGCGTGACCTGGGCGAGATCTCGGTCTACGACCCCAAGGCGCCGACCCGCATCGCGGCGCGCATCCTCGTCAACGAGCTCGACCTGGGCGTGGTCAACGGCTCGGGCCGCATGGACGTCGAAGTCACCGTCACGCGCAACGCCGCGCAGACGCTGCGCAAGACCTACCGCGGCGAGATCGCCTTCGATTCGAGCTACGCCAACATCGTGGCCGTGCCCGCCGGACAGGCCGCGTACCCGCGGCTGGTGCGGGCGCTGCTGCGGCAGGTGTATGCCGATCCGCAATTCGTCGCGGCCATCGCGCCGTCTGCGCAGTAAGGCCAGAGAAGCACCATGACGTTTCTTCTTACTTCTCCGATGCCCCGACTGGCCGCAGCACTGGCAACCGCCGTGCTGCTGGCCGGCTGCGCCCACCCGATCACGATGATCACCGAGACTGCACCGCCCCGGTCGGCCGCCCACCTCATCCCCAAGAAGGTGGCCTACGTGATGACCGACGCGCAACGCGACCTGCAGGTGACCACCGCTGGCGGCAGCGGCGACCGCGTGAGCTACTACCCGTACCGCGACCTCGAGAAATCGATCCGCGACGCGCTGCGCGCGGTCTACCGCAACGTGGTCGTGCTGCGCACTGCGGGCGATGTCAAGGCGAACGAAGCGGCGGGCGTGTCGCTGGTGTTCACGCCGCAGATCAAGACCGATTCGAGCTCGTCCTCGTGGATCACCTGGCCGCCCACTTCGTTCACGGCCGAGGTGGCCTGCGTGGTGACGGACACCGCGGGCGCCGAAGTCACGCGCGTGCGCGCGGTCGGCAACGGCACGGCGGAGTTCGGCGAGTTCAACGGCGACTACGGCCTGGCCGCACGGCGCGCCGCCACGCGGATGACGGCGCAGCTCAGCAGCGAGATTCGGCGCAACGAGAAGCTGCGCTGAGGCTTTCGCAGACGGACGTCAGTCCAGACGCTGATTGATCACACGCGCCACGAAGTTTTCCAGCGAGACCCGGATTGCCTTTTCGGTGGCTTTCCCAAGGGCTTCCGCACCCACGGGGCATTGGCCATCGAGCGACTCCTGGCCAAAGCCGCGCACCGTGGTCGTCGCGAGTTCCCGTCCATCGGCGGAAACTGCCGTGGTCTTGATGGAGATCTCGACGCTCGCATCCGCGGTGGGAACGAAGAAGCCCGGCTGGAACCGCAGGCGCGGGTTGAAGTCATCGAGGGCAAAGGTGTAGAGCACGCCATCGCGGCCCGCTTCCGAGGCTGTCGAAATTGGCACCACCGATGAGTGCGCCCCCGAGACCGTGCGCACGATGGACGTCTTGATGGCTGGGCCCAGTGCCACCGGGAAGTTGTGCGGACCGCAGATGTGGCCCGGCTTGACGGTTTTCTCGAGCGTCGCCAGATCACTCGACACAGCGACATACGCCTTGCTCGACTGGACCCGGTCGCGGCGGACCTCGTAAGCCGCCGACGTGCTCCCGACTTCCGCCCGGTGAGCGCAGCCCACGATCAACAGGGCACCTGCGCAGATGCCAGCCAGTCTTGCAATCACGTGCTTCTCCTCGTAATGAATTGTTATTTGATTCTAGGAGGCGCAGGAGCACACTTCGCGCAGCCAATAAAAAACGCGCCCGAGGGCGCGTTTCTTTTGGCGTCTGTCGTCTTACTTCGACACGACCTTCACCATCTCGAGGCACTTGTTCGAGTAGCCCCATTCGTTGTCGTACCAGCTCACGAGCTTCACGAAGGTGCCGTCCAGCGCAATGCCGGCTTCGGCGTCGAAGATCGAGGTGCGCGGGTCGCCGCGGAAGTCGGTGGCGACGACCTTGTCTTCCGTGTAGCCCAGCACGCCCTTCAGCGCGCCTTCGCTCTGTGCCTTCATCTCGGCGCAGATCTCGGCGTAGGTGGCGTCCTTGACGAGTTCGACGGTCAGGTCGACCACCGACACGTCGGAGGTCGGCACGCGGAAGCTCATGCCCGTGAGCTTCTTGTTCAGCTCGGGGATCACCACGCCCACGGCCTTGGCTGCGCCAGTGCTCGAAGGAATGATGTTTTCCAGGATGCCGCGGCCGCCGCGCCAGTCCTTGTTGCTCGGGCCGTCCACGGTCTTCTGCGTGGCGGTGGCGGCGTGCACGGTGGTCATCAGGCCGCGCTTGATGCCCCACTTGTCGTTCAGCACCTTGGCCAGCGGGGCCAGGCAGTTGGTGGTGCAGCTGGCGTTGCTGATGATGGCTTCGCCAGCGTACTTCTTGTCGTTCACGCCGTAGACGAACATGGGGGTGTCGTCCTTCGAGGGAGCCGACAGGATCACCTTCTTGGCGCCTGCGTCGATGTGCTTCTGCGCGGTTTCCTTGGTGAGGAAGAGGCCGGTCGACTCGAGCACGATGTCGGCGCCGACTTCGTTCCACTTGAGCTGCGACGGGTCGCGCTCTTGCGTCAGGCGGATCTTCTTGCCGTTGACGATCAGCGTGTTGCCTTCGACCGTGACTTCACCCTTGAAGCGGCCATGCACCGAGTCGTACTGGAGCATGTAAGCCAGGTATTCCGGCTCGAGCAAGTCGTTGATGGCAACGATTTCGATGTCGTTCTTGAAGTTCTGCACGGCTGCGCGCAGCACGTTGCGACCGATGCGGCCGAAGCCGTTGATACCGAGTTTGATAGCCATCTGACTTGCTCCTAAGGTTGAAAAACTTTTGATCGGACGGGAAGAGGACGAACCGCGCGACGCTCAGTCGCGCAGGGCCGCTTCCACGGTGGCGGCCACGTTCTCCGCCGTGAAACCGAAGTGCTTGAACAGCACGGGCGCGGGGGCCGACTCGCCGTAGCTGTCGATGCCGACCACGGCCGCGCAGCCGTACTTCCACCAGCCGTCGGTGCAGCCCATTTCGACCGCGACGCGCGGGATCTTCTTGGGCAGCACGGCCTTCTTGTAGGCCAGGTCCTGGCGGTCGAAGGTGGTGGTCGAAGGCATCGACACCACGCGCACGGCGATCTTCTTGTCGGCCAGCAGCTTCTGGGCGGCCAGCGCGAGCTGCACCTCGGAGCCGGTGGCGATGATGACGGCGGCCGTCTTCTTGTTCTTGAGGCCGACGTTCTCGGGCTCGGACAGCACGTAGGCGCCGCGGCTGATGTCGCCCAGGTCGCTCTTGGCGGCGTAGGCGATGTTCTGGCGGCTCAGCAGCAGCGCGGTCGGGCGCGACTGGTTCTGCAGCGCCACGGCCCAGGCCACGGCGGTTTCGGCCGTGTCGCCCGGACGCCAGACGTCCAGGTTGGGAATGAGGCGCAGCGAGGCGGCGTGCTCGATCGACTGGTGCGTCGGGCCGTCTTCACCCAGGCCGATGGAGTCGTGCGTGAACACGTGCACCACGCGGCGCTTCATGAGCGCGGCCATGCGGATGGCGTTGCGGCTGTAGTCGCTGAAGGTGAGGAAGGTGCCGCCGTAGGGGATGTAGCCGCCGTGCAGCGCCACGCCGTTCATGATGGCGGCCATGCCGAATTCGCGCACGCCGTAGTTGATGTGACGGCCGATCTCGCCGTGCGGCGGCTCGACGGCATCGCCCTGTGCCGCTTCGTCCTCGCCGCCCTGGGGCACCACCGGTGCGGCGGGCGCGTTCAGCACGACGGCGCCGGTCTTGGCGTCGAAGCGCAGCGCGGCGGTGCTCTTGGTGTTGGTGAGGTTGGAGCCCGTGAGGTCGGCGCTGCCGCCGAGCATTTCGGGCAGCGCGGCCGTGAAGGCTTCCAGCGCGAGCTGGCTGGCCTTGCGGCTGGCCACGGTTTCGCCCTTGGTGTGGGCGGCGACCACGGTGTCGAACGCGACCTGGTGGAAGTTCTTGGGCAGCTCGCCCTTCATGCGGCGCGTGAACTCGGCGGCGAGTTCGGGGTACGCGGCCGTGTAGTCGGCGAAGGTGTCGTTCCAGGCGGCTTCGGTCTTGGCGCCTTCGGCCTTGTGGTCCCAGTCGGCGTACACCTCGGCCGGGATTTCGAAAGCGGGGTAGGGCCAGCCGATGGCTTCGCGCGTGAGCTTGATTTCTTCGGCGCCCAGCGCCTCGCCGTGCGCCTTGGCGGTGCCGGCGCGGTTCGGGCTGCCCTTGCCGATGGTGGTCTTGCAGACGATCAGCGTGGGCTTGGTGGCTTCCTTCTTGGCCTTGGCGATGGCCTTGGCCACTTCCTTGGCGTCGTTGCCGTCGATCGGGCCGACGACGTTCCAGCCGTAGCCCTTGAAGCGCTCTTCGGTGTTGTCGATGAACCAGGGCTTGACCTGGCCGTCGATGCTGATGCCGTTGTCGTCGTACAGGGCGATCAGCTTGTTCAGGTGCCAGGCGCCAGCGAGGGCGCAGGCTTCGTGGCTGATGCCTTCCATCATGCAACCGTCGCCCAGGAAGGCGTAGGTGTGGTGGTCGACGATGGACAGGTCCTTGCGGTTGAACTCGGCGGCCAGCAGCTTCTCGGCCAGCGCGAAGCCCACGGCGTTGGTGATGCCCTGGCCCAGCGGGCCGGTGGTGGTCTCGACGCCGGGGGTGACGTCGACTTCCGGGTGGCCGGCGGTCTTGCTGTGCAGCTGGCGGAAGTTCTTGATCTCGGCCAGGGGCAGGTCGTAGCCCGTGAGGTGCAGCACCGCGTAGATCAGCATCGAGGCGTGGCCGTTGGACAGCACGAAGCGGTCGCGGTCGAACCAGTGCGGGTTGGCGGGGTTGTAGCGCAGGTGCTCGCCCCACAGGGCGACGGCCATGTCGGCCATGCCCATCGGTGCGCCCGGATGTCCGGAATTGGCTTGTTGAACGGCATCCATTGCCAGCGCGCGGATCGCGTTGGCCATCAGGGCTTGGTTTGCCATGGGCAGTGGGCTTTCGGGGGAAAAGGGTGGGTGGGGGATACGGGAGAACCCGAGATTTTACCGGGCGAGCCGCGCCCGGCCTCGATACAGGGCCAACACCCCGCTGATGCTCTCTTGTGTCGCAGGCCCGGCTGCTAGAGTTGCCCCCATGCAAGGGCTGCACCTCACCGCCGATCTCCACGACTGCCAATGCGGCCTCCAATGGCTCACCGACGGGCGCGCGCTCGGCGAGGTCTGCACCAAAGCCGTGACGGCCGCCGGGCTGCAGGCCGTGGGCAAATTGGTCCACAGTTTTCCGGCCACGCCGCAGGGGCCGGGCGGCGTGACGGCCACGCTGCTGCTGGCCGAATCGCACCTGTGCATCCACACCTGGCCCGAGCAGCGCGGCGTGACGCTCGACGTGTACGTCTGCAACTTCGGCGCCGACCACTCGGCGAAGGCGCATGCGCTGATGGCCTGCCTGGTGGCGCTGTTCCAGCCCCGCCACAGCGAGCGCAACGAACTGCAACGCGGCCGTGTGGCCGGGTCGGTGCGGTGATGGCGGTGCGCGCGATGATCCTGGCCGCCGGCCGCGGCGAACGCATGCGGCCGCTGACCGACGCCACGCCCAAGCCCCTGCTCGAAGTGCGCGGCAAGCCGCTGATGCAGTGGCCGATGGAAGCACTGGCCGAGGGCGGCTTCACCGAGCTGGTGGTCAACACCGACTGGCTGGGCACGCAGGTCGCCGCCCGGTTCGGCGCGAGCCCCGTGCTGGACGGGCGTGGTGCGCTGTCTGTCTCCTATTCCGACGAGGGCCGCGACTTCGGCGGTGCGCTCGAAACGGCCGGCGGCATCGTGCGCGCGCTGCCGCTGCTGGGCGAGGTGTTCTGGGTCGCTGCCGGCGACGTCTTCGCGCCCGGCTTTCGCTTCACCCAGGCCGCCGTCGACCGCTTCCTGGCCAGCGGCAAGCTCGCCCACCTGTGGCTGGTGCCGAACCCGGCGCACAACCTCAAGGGCGACTTCGGCCTCTCGGCCGACGGGCTCGCGCTGAACCAGGCGGCCGAGAAGTACACCTTCTCGACCATCGGCCTGTACCGCGCCGCGCTGTTCGCGCCGCCGTACTGCGACATCCCGGCTGGCAATCCGGGCGGCATCAAGGCCCCGCTGGCACCGATCCTGCGCGCTGCCATGGACAACCAGCAGGTGAGCGCCGAGCTCTACACCGGCGACTGGACCGACGTGGGCACGCCGCAGCGCCTGCAGCAACTCAACGCCGGGGTCGCGCCGGCAGCGGGCGCATGACGCTCGCGCCGCTGCCCGACGCCCTGCGCCTGCTGCCGCAGCGCCTGCAGGACCTGGCCCTGGCCACCGCCGCCGAACGCAACGACGGTGCGCCCGAAGACCCGCTGACCGTGCCGCTCTACGTGAGCGACTTCACGCGCCTGAGCCTCGCGCCCATGCGCCAGGGCTGGCACGTCGACTACTTCGGCGACACCTGGGGCGACGCCTTCGACGAAACCCTGGCCTGCCTGAGCCGGCAGGACGTGGCCGACTGCATCATCTCGCTGTCGTTCAGCGGCCCCGACAGCGGCCCCGACAGCGGCGCCAACGGCTCGCGCGAATGGATGTTCACGCCGCTGCTCGAGAGCCCGGTGATGTTCCCCCGCCTGCGCTCGCTGTTCATCAAGCCGACGCAGCCCGAGGACCACAACCAGTCGCTCGTCTGCACCAGCGACGGCATCCTCGAGGAAGGCGGCGACATCGCGCGCTGGGTGCGCAAGACGCCGCACCTGAGCGAGCTGACGGTGCCGAACCCACCGAACGCCGACTTCTTCGCCGTGCCGCTGCCGCAACTGACCAGCCTGTGCGTCGGCGCGCATTTCGACACGCAGAACTTCATTCGCCACCTGGCCGCCGCAACGCAGCTGCCGGGCCTCAGGCTGCTGGATTTTTCCGAATCCACCGAGCAGCAGATGGCGTGGCCGGCCGACCGGACGCCCGGCGGCATCACGGCCTTCGAAGACTACGAGGCCTTGCTGCACAGCCCCGTGGGCGCGCAGCTGCGCGTGCTGAGGCTGCGCAACACCTGCCTCGACCTGGCCCAGCTGCAGCAGTTGCAGGGCGCGCGGCAGGGGCTGCAATTCATGGTCATCCAGTCAACGATCGACGGCTACGTCAGCCACTTTGCGCAGGATGTGTTCCCATGGCGGCATCTGGTACCCGCGGACCCCGGACTTGCACCGTATCGAAAGTGAAATCCCATGCTCAATGACACCACGATCTACGCCGAGCGCCGCGCGCGCCTCGCTTCGCAACTGGGCAAGGACGGCATCGCCATCGTTCCCACCGCGCCCGAGCGCCAGCGCAACCGCGACAGCGACTTCCTGTTCCGCCACGACAGCTACTTCTACTACCTGACCGGCTTCACCGAGCCCAACGCGTGGCTGGTGCTGGCGGGCGATGGCCGCGCCACGCTGTTCTGCGCGCCGAAAGACCTGGAGCGCGAGATCTGGGACGGCTACCGCCTCGGCCCCGACGCAGCCCCCGCCGCGCTGGGCGTGGACGAGGCCTTCTCGGTGAACGACCTCGACGCCAAGCTGCCGAAGCTGCTCGAGAACCGCTCCACCGTGTGGTTCCCCTTCGCCACCCACAAGGGCCTGGAAACCCGCATCGACGGCTGGCTGCAGTCGGTGCGCGCACGCGTGCGCTACGGCGCGCTGTGCCCCGAGGAGCAGCGCGACCTGTGCGGCCCGCTCGACGAGATGCGCCTCGTGAAGGACGCGCACGAGCAGGACATCATGCGCCGCGCCGCGCAGATCAGCGCCCGCGCCCACGTGCGCGCGATGCAGCTGTCGGCGCGCATGCTGCGCGAGGGCAAGGACGTGCGCGAGTACCACCTCGACGCCGAGCTGCTGCACGAGTTCCGCCTGGGCGGCTCACAGTACCCGGCCTACGGCTCCATCGTCGCGGCCGGCGCCAACGCCTGCGTGCTGCACTACCGCGCCGACGCCGCGCCCGTGCGCAAGGGCGAGCTGGTGCTGATCGACGCCGGCTGCGAACTCGACGGCTACGCCAGCGACATCACCCGCACCTTCCCGGCCGACGGCAAGTTCAGCGGCCCGCAGCGCGCGCTGTACGACCTGGTGCTCGCCAGCCAGGACGCCTCGGCCGCCGCCACCAAGGCCGGCAACCGCTTCAACGACCCGCACGACGCGGCCGTGAAGGTGCTGGCGCAGGGCATGCTCGATCTGGGCCTGCTCGACGGCAACAAGGTCGGCAGCGTCGACGACGTGATCGACTCGCGCGCCTACTTCCAGTTCTACATGCACCGCACCGGCCACTGGCTGGGCATGGACGTGCACGACTGCGGCAGCTATGTCGAACCCACGCAGGTGGGCGAGGTGAGCGAGCGCAAGGACCCGCTGTCCAACGAACTCATCAAGAACCGCCCGAGCCGCATCCTGCATCCGGGCATGGTGCTGACGCTGGAGCCCGGCATCTACGTGCGGCCCGGCGAGGGCGTGCCCGAAAAATTCCACAACATCGGCATCCGCATCGAGGACGACGCGATCGTCACGGCCACGGGCTGCGAACTGATTTCGCGAGGGGTGCCAGTGAAGGCGGATGAGATCGAGGCATTGATGCGCGCCTGAGCGCGAATCAGGCGGGCAGCGCGCAGAACAGCGCCTGCCCGATCGCGAGCACCGCGGCGCCCATGGCAATGCGCGGAAAACGGTGCGGCAACCCACTCAACAGCCCGACCGTTGCCAGCGCCGCCGCAGTCAACGCCCCGAGCCACAACACCCACCCCACCGACCCGCCCGCCGTCTCCAGGCTGGCCCACAGCGACAGGCACAGCAGCGCCGCGCCCCCAAGCTGCAGCCATCGGCGCCAGGCGCCGGGCGTGTGGCCGCGGCCGAAGACGTCTTCGCTGTGGCGGTCCATCGCAAGGCTCAGCGCGCAGAAGCCGGCCAGCGAGGCGGCGAACACCAACCCGAGCAGCGGCATCACGACCCCTGGCCCGACGCAGCGAGTTCGGTCGGCGGCGGTGGCTTGACGGCCTTCTTGGGCGCCGCCAGCGCCTTGCGGCGCTTGCGCTCCACCAACCAGGTCGCACCCGCGAGCCCGAGGCCGAGCGCAATCGCCACGAGGTCGAAGCCCGCCACCGAACTCGGGCCGCTGCGCAGGCTCACGGTGAGCGGCGCGGGGCCGGTGAAGGCATTGAGCACCGGCAGCAATGCGAACAGCAGCGCGCCGAGCGCAAGCTGCGCCTGCCACATGCGCAGGGTCGGGCGCAGCAGGCCCAGCACGGCGGTGGCGCCCCAGACGATGAAGAACCAGCGGATCTCGGCCTCGTTGCGGCCGGCCACGTCGACCGGCAGCAGGCGGTTGGCCCAGAAGAAGGCAGCCATCGCCACGGGCAGGCCCGCGATGGCGCCGAGGTTCAGTCCGTCAACGAGCCGCAGGCCGAAGCCGATGCGACCGCCCTGCTTGACGGTCTTGGCGTACTTCTGGCGCTCCTTCACGGCCCACAGCAAGAGGCCCGTGGCCACCATCAGGCAGCCCGCAAGGCCCGAGACGAAGAACAACGCACGCAGCAGCGGATCGGCGAAGCGGCCGATGTGCAGGCCGTAGAGCACGCCGCGCGTTTCGGCCGCGGCCTTGGGCACGTCGCCGAAGGTGCCGATGAGCGCGCCGGTCGTGCCGTTGAACTGCATGGAGGGCTGTTCGTACGATAGGTGCCGGCCCTCGGCCCGCGCGAGCGAGACCACGGCGTTGGCGTCGTTGGGCTGGTGCACCAGGATGCGGCCCACGGGCGCGCCGCCCCAGTGGGCCGTGGCCTGCGTCACCATGGGCCCGAGGGGTGCCAGCGCCGCCTTCGTGCCCGAGGGCTTGATCTGCGTGCGCAAGCCGCCCGGAATGGCTTCGGCGAAAAAGGTGTCGGTGCCGCCGTGCGCCTTGTAGGCCACCTGCGGGCCCCACGGCATGTACATGAACATCAGCGTGACCAGCCCGGTGTAGGTGATCATGGCGTGGTACGGCAGCGCAAGCACGGCGGTGACGTTGTGCGCGTCGAGCCAGCTGCGCTGGCCCTTCTTCGGACGGAAGGTGAAGAAGTCCTTGAAGATGCGCTTGTGTGTGACGATGCCGCTGACGATCGCCACCAGCATGAACATCGCGCAGAAGCCGACGATCCAGCGCGCCCAGATCGCGGGCATGTAGTGCAGGTCGAAGTGCAGGCGGTAGAAGAACTCGCCGCCGCGCGTCTCGCGCGGCGCGGTGATCGCCTGCCCCGTGGCCGGGTCGAGCGCGGCGCGGTCGAAGCCGCGGCGCCGCTCCACCGGCGGCGAACCGGCCGGCGGCGGCGGCTTGATCCACAGCAGGCTGACCGACGGCTCGCGCGCGGTCGGCAGGGTGATGAACCAGCGCGCCGCATGGCCCGCGTTGCGCTCCAGGTACGCCACCGCGTTCTCGGCCGCGACCGGCTGGGTCACGGTGCCGTGCGAGATGGCGTGCAGCTCCGGCTTCATCCAGAAGGTGATCTCGTCCTTGAAGTACGAGGCCGTGCCGGCCGCGAACACCATGAAGAGCACCCAGCCGACCAGCAGGCCCGACCAGGTGTGCAGCCAGGCCATCGACTGACGGAATCCTTCCTTCATGCGGCACCTCCGCCGCCCTGGGTCCACAGCAGCAACAGCAGGCCCTGCAGCGCCGCCGCGATGGCAAGGCCGGTCCAGGCGCGCCACGCCGAGCGGGCCGCGAAGACCCACATCACGGCCACGGCGTAGACGAGGAAGGAGGCCAGCGTGCCGGTCAGCGCGGCTTCGCTGCGCGCCATGCCGAAGAGGGCGGGCAGGCCCAGCGCGAGCACGGCAGCCGACAGCGCGGCGACGCCGTAACCGCCCGCGATGGCGGCGACGGCCCGCGACGCCACGCTCATCCGGTAGCGAACGCCGGCGCTCACGACGGGCGCCGGACGACGTGCAAGGTCGTTCGGAAATTCATGGGACAGAGGGAGAGGAGAAACCTAGAGAATGAGAATCATACTCATCTTCTCGGTTTTCTCGCCCCCGGCCATCCCGCGAGCGGGGCCTTGCCTTGAAAGGCGGGCGGCGCCTTACTTCGCCTGCAGCAGCGCGCCAGCTTCGAGCAGCACCAGCTCGTTGTCGTCCGCCTTGTTCGGCTCGCGGCTGCTGGAGAACGGCAGATTGTTGTCGTTGCCGACCACGATGTGCGTGGCATCGACCACATCGACGTTCTCGATGGTGAAGAACGGGAACTTGAGCACGCCGTCGTTCAGCGGCTTGCGCGCGAGCTTGTTCGGGTCGGCGATGTTCAGCAGGTCGATGTAGCCGATCTTGCGCACCGCGCCGCCCACGTTCGCGTCGCTCAGCTCGACCTTGTAGACGCGCTTGAACTTCGCGATGTCGTGGAAGCAGTCGGTGCGCTTCTGGCCTTCGGGGCAGGCCTTGTCGCTCGTGCCTTCGCCGTTGTCGCGCTCGATGATGAGGCCGGTGGTGCTGTCGATCATGTTGAAGTCGCCGATGGCGTGGCCGTTGGCTTCGAGCACGTACTTCCAATGGCGACCTGTCCATTTTTCCGACGCCACGTCGAACTCCAGCACGCGCAGCGCTTCCTTGCCGTCGACCTTCTCGTAGTCCTTGGCCTCGGCGTTCCACACCGGGCCTTCGAGCAGCGCATAGAGCTTGCTGCCGTCCTTGGACGACGCCATGCCTTCGAAGCCCTTGGAGCGCTTGATCTGGAAATCGACCGCACCACCCGGCGCGCCCGGCGTGGTGACTGCGGGGTGATCGGGCGAGCGCACGGCCTTGCCGTCGACCTGCGTGTCGAACACCGCGAGCACCTTGCCCTTCAGGTCGGCCTTGATCAGGAAGGGCCCGAACTCCTCGCCGATCCACAGCGCGCCGCCGGCGAACTGGAAGCTCTCGGGATCGAAGTCCGAACCGGTCAGGTAGCGCTGCTTGGTACCTTCGTGAACGATGCGAAACGGCACCTTCTTGTCGGGGTCGTGCAGGAAGATGGTGTTCAGGCGGTTGAACTTGCCGCTCTTGAAGTCCACCTTGTAGTGGTTCAGGTAGAGCATGAAATCGGGCGAGTTGGCCTTCGCGCCGGCGCCGTTGTCGGTGAGGATCCAGAACGAGCCGTCGTCCATCTTCTTGATGCCCGAGTGCCCCTGCAGCGGCTGGCCCTTGAAGGGCACCGACACGCCGGTGCCACGACCGGCCGAGAGGCCTTCGACGGTGCCCAGCGCCTCGACGCGCTTGCCCGAGGTGAACTTGCCGCTGACCTGCAGGTCGGCCGGCGCGTCTTTCGGCGCAGCGACAAAGCTCTGCGCGGGCAGCACGGCGTGGCCGGCGAGCGTGGCGGGGAAGGCGGTCTGGGCCACAGCGCCGCCGCAGGCGAAGGCAGCGGCCAGGGCGACCAGGGAGAGGGAAGCGAAGCGCGTCATGAACGAAAAAGCTTTCAGTCGAAAACGCGTGACCTTGCCGGGCAGGCGTGACGCCGCCGTGACATCCGCTCAGACGAACGACAACTGCGGCTTGTTCACCATCAACCAGAACACGATGGCCATGGCCACGAAGGCCGGATAGCCCAGAAGTTCCCAGTAGCGCTGATAGCGCAGATACAGCGACGGCAGCGGCGTGGCTTCGTGGTGCGCCTGCGCCGCCAGGGCCGCCATGCGGATCTGCAGCCACACCACCGGCAGCCAGCACGCCCCCGCGAACGCGAACAGCCCCAGCGACAGCGCCAGCCACGGCGTCGACAGCGGCCAGCCCGCCATGTGCGCCAGCGCGAAGCCGGTGACCGGCTGCAAGATGACGGTGGGCGTGGTGAACCACCAGTCGGCCCGCACCACCAGCCGGCTCACCACCGCCTGCGCCGGCACGCTGCCGCTGCGGTTGGCAAAGAACATGTAGAAGGCCGACCCCAACCCCGTGCCGACCATCAGCACGCTGGAGACGATGTGCAGCCACTTGAGGACGAGGTAGGTGTTCATGGCGTGGCGCGTCGGTACAGATGCCAGAGCAGCGCGGCGATGGGCAGGTTCTTGAGCAGCGGGCCCAGCGGGTGCAGCCACAGGTTCGGTTGCAGCGCGGTCGCCACGAGCGTCATGGCGAGCATCAACGCGAAGGCTGCCAGGTAGACGGTGCGGCCAGGCCGCAGCCACAGCGCCAGGCCGACCGCAAGATCGGCCGCCGCGCCGCCGACGATCAACGCCTGCACCAGCCATGGCGGCGAGGCGATGCCTGCATCGGCCAGCACGCGCCGGCTCTGGCCGTCGAGTTCGACGATGCTGGCGACGGCGGTGAAGAGCCAGACGGCGACGAGGCTCAGGCGCAGCAGTCGATCGTCATCGTTGGCAGGGCGTGTCATGGCGCGGGCGGTGCCTCGTCGATCACGTCCGTCACCATGCCCCAGCGCGCGAACTCGGGGTCGAACTCGGGCAGCGCGAGCAGGCCGGCGCAGGCGTGCGCGCCCACCGGCAACGCCTCGCCGTGCGCGAGCCGGCGGGCCAGCAGGATGGCGGCCATGCAGGGGATCTCGGGGCCGTGGTTGTCGTCGGCCGCGATGTTCCAGGCGCGGCGTGCGGTGGCGCCGTGCGCGTCGGTGCCTTCGACGCGCACCACCATGCCGCCCAACGCGGTGCCGAACGCATCGAACACGCCGCCCGTCGCATGCAGCAGCGGCGCCAGCTTTTGCGGTGCGCGCAGCAGGCCCGTGCGGCGCAGGAAAGCCAGGAAGGCGAAGGCGTGCTGGGTCAGGCCGACTTCGAGTGCGGCGCGGAACATGACCGACTGCACGCCGCCGTAGCGCGCAGGAAAGAGTTCGAGGTCGGGGATGTCGCACAAGGCGCCGCGACGCGGCTTCATGCGCGCGAACTGCACCTTCGCGGGATGCGCCCAGCCGGGCTGCTCGGTCCAGCGGCCGCCCTGCCAGACGCGGATCGGCGCGCCGCAGTAGGCGAGCACGCCCGCGAGCGTGGCTTCGCCGCGCGGTGCGCCCTGTGCCGGCGCGATGCAGATGTCGATGCTGCGCAGGCTCTGCCAGCCGGCGGCGAGATGATCGACCACCGCCGACGACAGCGCGGGCACGGTGCTGGCGCCGGCCACGGCGGTGCGGCCCGCGCTGCGGAAGGCGGCGTCCATCGCGGCGGGAAAGTCGCAGACGAAGCGCCGGCCGTCGGCCAGGTCGATGTAGTGCGCGCCGGCGGCTGCCACGGCCTGCGGCACGCGGTAGTCCTGGCCCTGGAACGGGCCGGCGGTGTGGATGACGAGGTCGACGCCCAGAAAGCCCAGGCCCTGCGCGAGGTCGGGCGACTGCGCATCGACGCGCACACCGCGTGCGTTTCCGCCCAGCGATTGCGCAAAGGCCGTGGCCCGCTCGAGGTCGCGCCCGCCGACCCACAGCTCGATGCCCGGGTCCTGCGCCAGTGCGCGGCTGATGCGTGCGCCGAAGTTGCCATAGCCGCCGAGCACCAGCGTCTTCATGCGAGGCGGGCTCCGGCGATGTGGCCGCGCGTGAAGGCTTCTTCGAAGATCGAATAGCCCGACCAGTCCGCGTGCGCGAACGACAGCCGGCCCGCGGCCACGCGGTCGCCGTGTGCGCCGATCTGCGCGAGCAGGCCCGGCCGCGGGATCGACATGGCGTGGCCGTAGCGCGTGATCTCGACGCGCGTGGCGAGTGCCGGCAGGTCGGGGTGTGGCACCGACAGCTCGGCCAGCAGCTCGTCGCGCCATGCGGTCCACGGGCGCTCGAGCAGCAGCTGACGGCCGTCGCCGGTGTCGTAGCCGCTCGGGCCCAGCGGGCGGTACCAGCTGAGCACGGTGCCGCGCGGCGTGGGGTCGAGCGTCTGGTGGCGCGCATCGACATACCCGAGGCCGCGCGTGCCGTAGATCACGTTGTCCCAGCTCGGCGCGGCGCCGACGCGATCGGCCAGCGGCCCGCGCAGGTGCACGTTGGCGACCAGCCAGGGGGCGTAGCGCACGTGCGCGGCGGCGCTGGTCAGCAGCGAGGGCGGGTTCTCGACCACGCGCGCGGCGATGAAGACAGGCAGCGCGACGATGCAGCGCTCAGCCTGCCAGCGCACCATGGATTTCGACGCGGCATCCCATGCGTCGACCTCGACGCCCGCGCGCCCTTCGGCGATGCGCGTGACGACCTGGCCCGTGTGCAGGCGCGCGCCCAGCGGCGCGGCCAGCTGCTTGGTGAGCCAGCCGTTGCCTTCGGGCCAGGTGAGTACGCCGTCGCGATCGGGGTTGGTGTCGTTGACGCTGCCGCTCGCGTCGCCGGGCGCATGGAAGCCGTGGCGGCTCGCGAAGTAGTGGATGCCGGCCCAGGCCGACACCTGCGCGATGCCGGCGCCGTAGTCGTCGCGGCAGCAGTAGTCGAGGTACCAGCGCAGGTGGGCGTCGTCGAAGCCTTCGCGGTCGAGCCAGCCCGCGAAGGGCACGGCGTCGAGCGCGAGCAGTTCGGGCGTGACGACGAAGCGCAGCGTGGGAATGGCGAAGTGGGCGGCGTGCTGCAGCGCGTCGATGCGCTGCGCGAAACGGCGGTACTGCGCCTGCGTGCCAGCGCCCACGTCGTGCACGGGCAGCAGCCCGTCCTGCCATTCGCCGCGAAAAAACAGGCGCTCCTGCGGGCTGTGGCAGAGGTGGCGCTCGTCGTAGGTCCAGCGGCCGGCCACGCGACGGCGCAGGCCGAGTTCTTCGAGCAGGTCCTGCACCTCGTGCGCATCGTCGCCGGGCGTGGGCAGGTAGTGCGCGCCGAGCGGGCAGGCGATGCCGCCGACCGAGCCGCCGCGCGCGTTGCCGCCGGCGGTGTCTTCGAGTTCGAGCAGCGCGAAGTCGTCGATGCCCGCGAGGCGCAGCGCACGCGCCGCCGCCAGGCCAGCGACGCCACCACCCGCGATGACGACGCGGGTGCGTTTGACGGTGGCCGGGGCCTGCGACTTGAGCGTGGCGTCGCGCATGGCGTGGCCGCGCGCGACATCGATGCCGGTGAAGCCGCCTTCGATGGGCGGCGGTGGCGCCTCGCAGCCGGCCAGCGCCAGGGCGCCTGCACCGGCAGCGACGCCAAGAAAGCCACGGCGCCTCATGGCACACGGTTCCTTCGTGGAACACCGCGGAACCGGCTTTGCCGGGCCGCAGGTGTTGCCCCCGGCAGGGGGTTGGCGAAGCGACACGAAGTGCGCGCAGCCTGGGGGCGAGCCATATCAGTGAGCCATGACCTTGCCCCACTCCTGCTCATAAGTGGTGACCAAGGTCTGGTTCGACAGGCGATTCACTTCGGTCGGCACGCGCGCCATGTCGAGCGGAAAGTCGAACATCAGGGGCAGCGTCGCCGGCGTGAGAAAGCGCATGCCGCCCGGCAGCGCATCGGGCAACCGGTAGGGCCGGTGGCTGGCAATGATGTAGCCCCACTCGCCGAAGCTCGGCACGTGCGCGTGGTACGGCGTGGCCTTCAGGCCGACCGACTCGATGGTGGTCGCCACGGTCCAGTAGCTCTTGCGCGCCACCAGCGGCGAGGTGGTCTGAATCACGGCATAGCCGCTGGCCGACAGGCGCCGATCGAGCAGCGCGTAGAAGCTGTTGGTGTAGAGCTTGCCGATGGCGAAGTTGGTGGGATCGGGAAAGTCGACCACGATCACATCGAAGGTGTCGCCCTCCTGCTGCAGCCACTGGAACGCGTCGGTGTTGACGATCTTCACCTTCGGCGACGAGAGCGCGTGCCCGTTGAGCGCGGCCAGCGTCTCGTGCGTGGTGAAGAGCTGCGTCATGTTCGGATCGAGCTCCACCAGCGTGACCGACTCGACCGAGGGGTACTTGAGGATCTCGCGCACCGCCATGCCGTCGCCGCCGCCGAGCACGGCGACCTTCTTGGGCGCGCCGTGCGCGGCCATCGCGGGGTGCACCAGCGCCTCGTGGTAGCGGTACTCGTCGCGCTCCGCGAACTGCAGGTTGCCGTTCAGGAACAGCCGGTGGCCCAGCGCGCCGCGCGTGACCACGATGCGCTGGTAGGGCGAGCTGGCGCTGAAGACGATGCGGTCCTGGTAGAACTTGTCTTCCGCCAGCGTGGTGATGTGGTCGGCGCCCCAGAAGGCGCCGATGAGCGCAGCCAGCGTGAGAAAGCAGGCCACCGCGTGCGCGCCGGCGCGACGCAGTTCATGGCGGAACAGCCACAGCGCCCACACGGCCACCGCGGCGTTCATCACGCCGAACAGCAGGCCGGTGCGGATCATGCCCAGCTGCGGCACGAGGATGAGCGGGAACGCGACCGACACGGCGAGCGCGCCCAGGTAGTCGAAGGTCAGCACCTGCGACACGAGGTCCTTGAGCACGATGTTGCGCTTGAGGATGCGCATCACCAGCGGAATCTCGAGCCCCACCAGCGTGCCCACCACCACCACGAGGCCGTACAGCAGCAGCCGGAACGCGCCCGGCACGTAGGCATTGGCCAGGAACAGGATCGCCGGCAGCGCGCCGCCGATCAGCGCCACGAGCAGCTCGATGCGAAGGAAGTGCGCCGGCAGCTGCCGGTCGAAGTAGCGCGAGAGCCACGAGCCGACGCCCATGGCGAACAGGTAGGTGCCGATGATGGTGCTGAACTGCAGCACCGAGTCGCCAAGCAGGTAGGAGCTCAGCGCGGCCGCGCTCAGTTCGTAGACGAGGCCGCAGGCCGCGACGACGAACACGCTGGCGAGCAGCGCGATCTCCACGGGTTGCGGCCCCCGCGCATCCGGGGTGCGCGCGGGCAAGGCCGCGTCGCTCAATGGATGGCTGCGGCGACGATGACGCTGATGCCGAGGCACATGGCGGCCACGACGAGCGCCAGCGCCATGTTCTGCTTCTCGACGATCTCGCCCCACAGGTCATAGGGGGTGATCTTGTCGATGATCAGGAAGCAGACCCAGAAGACCACCACGCCGATCAGCGCATACACGAGCGATCCGAGGACCACGCCCGGTTTCAGCCATTCAATTCCCATGGGGACCTCCAGTCGTAGCAATAAAGAGAGATGTGAGAGAGCCGCAGCGCCTGCGCGCGATCTTCGTCATTTGTGGCCGCCGCCGCTCGAGTAGCCGCCGTACGAACCGCCCGAGCTGCGGTACCCGCTCGAGGAGCCGCCGCTGCAGTTGCTCATCAGGATCAGCACGAAGAGGATGACCACGATGACGAGGATGATCGTGCCGCAGCCCATGCCCGACGCGGCGCTCACGGGCAGCGCGTCACCGCGCGAGAACAGGTCTTTCTTGGCGTCGAGCTTGAAGGCCGTGGCCACCGCGCCGCTGTCGATCTTGCTGCCCGAGGACCAGGTCAGCTCGTTGGCCGAGCGCTCCATCGAGAGCAGCGCGCCGCCGCTGGCGAAGTCGCGGTTGAAGGTCTTCTGCCCGCGCTCGACCTGCCAGTAGAACTCGCCGGCCACGTAGGTGGTCTCGGCGTTGTAGGCGTACTGCTGCTGGTAGCGCTTGTTGAGGTAGGTGGCGGTGTTGCCGTTCTCGGCCATCACGGGCGCGCCGGTGGTCGGCTTGACCATGCTCCAGCCGTCTTCGGCATCGACCAGGAAACTGAAGCCGCGCTTCTTGTTGTAGAGCAGGTACTCGTCCCAGCCGAACTGCTCGTCGTCGCCGGGCTCCTGGCCCATGCGGTGCTGGAAGCCCACCACCTGCCACGGCGCGCCCTGCAGCTGGCCCACGCTGCCCAGCGCGATGAGCGGGCGCACCGGCTCGTTCTGTTCGGCGTGCTTGAGCTCGCCGCCGATGCCTTGCGACAGGTCGATGATGCTGTGGCAGTTGCCGCAGGTGATGCTCTTGCTGTCGGCCAGGTTGACGGTGACGGGCGAGCCGCAATTGGGGCAGTTGAAGCTGCGGCCCCTCTCGTCCTTCGCGGATTCGTCGCGCAGGCCGGTGAGCTGCAGGTCGTCGAGTTGCACCGAGCGGCCGAGGTACGCGGTGGGCGGGGCGGTGCCGTAGTCGATGCTGAGCACCAGCCCCTTGTCGTTGCGCAGCTCGACCATCGCGAACGGTTGGCCGAGCGCGGGCAGGTGCGGCAGTTCGCCCTGCGCGGAGGTCAGCGCCACCTGCTCGTTGGAGGCGACGGTGTAGCTTTGGCCGGCGAAGGCGGTGGTGGCGCCCACGCGCAGGTCGGCGGGCGGCGGCGCGGCACGCTGCAGGTCGAAGGGCAGTGCAAAAACGTAGGCGCCGTTGTCCTCGCTGAGCACGCCGGTGCGGTCGCCGTCGAGCGACGCGATCCATTCGGTCCAGCGCCCGCCGGGGTAGGTGTACTGCAGCCGGCCGATCAGCGTGAAGGGCTTGTCCTGGATGCGGCCGGCGGCGAACAGCTGCAGCGGGCTGAAGTCGTGGAACAGCTCGGCCATCTTGCCGGTGCGCGCGAGCGTCTCGCCCTGGCGCACGACGGTGCTCTGGCAGTACGGGCAGACCGCGTGCGTCGATTGGGCCGAGCGGAATTCGACCGGCGCGCCGCAGCCGGGGCAGGGCGCGCGGTAGTAGCGTTGGGAGCCGGTTTCCTCAGCCATGGCAGCCTGGAAAAGCGACGGATGCAACTGCGGGAAACACCACGGAGCCGGCTTCGCCGGGCCGTGGGTGTTGCCCCCTGCAAGGGGGAAGGAGAAGCGACACGAAGTGCGCGAAGCCTGGGGGTTAGACCAACTTCTTCAACAGTTCGGCCTTCTTGGCGTCGAACTCTTCCTGCGTGAGGATGCCCTTGGTCTTGAGTTCGCCGAGCTTCTCGAGCGTGGTCATCACGTCGGCGGCGCTCACCACGGCCACGGCCGGCTGCTGCGTCGTGGCCGCAGCCTGGGCCGCCGCGTTCGGGCTCAGGCCCTGTGCGAGGTTCTGCGCCAGCACCTGGCCGAGCGCCACGCCGGCACCCAGGCCCATTGCGTCGCCCGCGATGCCGCCGCCACCGGCCGCGCCTTCGGCGAACTTGGGAATGGCCTGCGCCGTCTGGTATTGCATGAACTTGCCCATGTCGTTGCCGACCATGCCCATGCCGATCTTCTGGTCGAGGATCTTCTGCAGCTCTTCAGGCAGCGAGACGTTCTGGACCGTGATGTTCTCGAGCTTGATGCCGATCTTTTCGAACTCGGGAACCAGCTGGGCGGCGAGCGCCTGCGCGAACTGAATCTGGTTGGCCGCCAGGTCGAGGAAGGGCAGGCCGCTGGAGGCGATGGCGTTGCTGATGTTCTGCAGCACCAGCCCGCGCAGCTGGCCGTCGAGGTCGGCCACGGAGTAGATGTCGCGCGTGCCGGAGATTTCGGTGTGGAACAGCTTCGGGTCGCCGATGCGGAAGCTGTAGTTGCCAAAGGCGCGCAGGCGCACGGCGCCGAAGTCCTTGTCGCGGATCGTGATCGGCTGGGGCGTGCCCCACTTCTGGTCGACCTGCTGGCGGGTGCTGAAGAAATAGACGTCGCTCTTGAAGGGAGATTCGAAGAGCTTGTCCCAGTTCTTCAGGTACGTGAGCACGGGCAGCGTCTGCGTCGTGAGCTTGTACATGCCGGGGCCGAACACGTCGGCCACCTGGCCTTCGTTGACGAACACGGCCATCTGCGACTCGCGCACGGTGAGCGAGGCGCCGTTCTGGATTTCCATCTCGGCCATCGGGAAACGCCAGGCCAGCGTGCCATCGCCGGACTCGGTCCACTGGATGATGTCGATGAACTGTTTCTTGATGAAATCCATCAGGGCCATGGTCGTTCCTCTCGAGATGTTGTCGGGTTTTGTCCCAGCCGCACATATTGCCACAGGGCTTTGACGGCGCCCCGTGCTTTTGGTCATGCCTGCCACCGGCCATGCGGCGTAGGGCGGAATGGACCGAGGTCTACAATCGGCGCCCCCAGAAGAAGCGCCACCAGGAGCAACGGCACATGTCCGATTCGACCGCATCGTCCCCTTCGACCCCCACCCCGGAAGACAAGCGCGCCCTGCTGCGCCGTGCCGCCCTCGAGTACCACGAGTTTCCCGTTCCCGGCAAGATCGCCATCGCGGCGACCAAGCAGATGGTCAACCAGCGCGACCTGTCGCTGGCCTACTCGCCCGGCGTGGCCGCGCCCTGCGAGGAAATCGTCAAGGACCCGGCCAACGCCTTCAAGTACACCTCGCGCGGCAACCTCGTGGGTGTCATCAGCAACGGCACCGCCGTGCTGGGCCTGGGCGACATCGGTCCGCTGGCCTCCAAGCCGGTGATGGAAGGCAAGGGCGTTCTCTTCAAGAAATTCGCCGGCGTCGACGTGTTCGACATCGAGATCGACGAGAAGGACCCGGTCAAGCTGGTCGAGATCATTGCCTCGCTGGAGCCCACCTTCGGCGCGATCAACCTGGAAGACATCAAGGCCCCGGACTGCTTCTACGTCGAGCGCGAGCTGCGCAAGCGCATGAAGATTCCGGTGTTCCACGACGACCAGCACGGCACGGCCATCACCGTGGCAGCCGCCATGCTGAACGGCCTGAAGGTGGCCGGCAAGAACATCGCCGAAGTGAAGCTGGTCACCTCGGGCGCGGGCGCCGCGGCGCTGGCCTGCCTGAACCTTCTGCTCAAGGTGGGCCTGAAGCGCGAAAACGTGTTCGTCACCGACCTGGCCGGCGTGGTCTACGAAGGCCGCGAAGAGCTGATGGACGACGACAAGCGCCAGTACATGCAAAAGACCGACATGCGCAAGTTGTCGGAAGTGATCGCCGGCGCCGACGTGTTCCTCGGCCTGTCGGCCGGCGGCGTGCTCAAGCCTGACATGGTCGCGAAGATGGCGCCCAAGCCGGTGATCTTCGCGCTGGCCAACCCGAATCCCGAGATCGCGCCCGAAGACGCCCATGCGGTGCGCAACGACGTGATCATGGCCACGGGCCGCACCGATTACCCGAACCAGGTCAACAACGTCCTGTGCTTCCCGTACATCTTCCGCGGCGCGCTCGACTCGGGCGCCACCACGATCACCGACGAGATGGAAATTGCCGCGGTGCACGCCATCGCCGAACTGGCCCAGGCCGAGCAGAGCGAACGCGTGGCCGCCGCCTACGCCGGTGAAAAGCTGAGCTTCGGCCCCGAATACCTGATTCCGAAGCCCTTCGACCCGCGCCTGATGATGAAGATCGCGCCGGCCGTGGCCAAGGCGGCCGAGGAAAGCGGCGTGGCGCTGCGCCCCATCAAGGACATGGACGCCTACCGCGACAAGCTGCAGAGCTTCGTCTACGCCTCGGGCACCACCATGAAGCCGATCTTCGACGCCGCCAAGCGCGCACCGAAGAAGCGCGTGGCCTACTGCGAAGGTGAAGAAGAGCGCGTGCTGCGCGCCGCGCAGATCGTGGTGGACGAAGGCCTGGCGCGCCCGACGCTCATCGGCCGTCCGGCCATCATCGCCCAGCGCATCGAGAAGTTCGGCCTGCGCCTGAAGGAAGAGCTCGACTACGACGTGGTCAACGTCGAGCAGGACCACCGCTACCGCGACTTCTGGCAGACCTACCACCGCATGACCGAGCGCAAGGGTCAGACGGTGCAGACCGCCAAGATCGAGATGCGCCGCCGCCTCACGCTGATCGGCGCCATGCTGCTGCACAAGGGCGAGGTCGACGGCATGATCTGCGGCACCTGGGGCACCACGCTGATCCACCTGCACTACATCGACCAGGTGATCGGCAAGCGCCCCGGCGGCTGCGCCAGCACCCCGCAGGACGTGCCGGTGTACGCCTGCATGAACGGCCTGCTGCTGCCCGACCGCCAGGTGTTCCTGGTCGACACGCACGTCAACTACGACCCGACGCCAGAAGAGCTGGCCGAGATCACGACCATGGCGGCCGAGGAAATGATGCGTTTCGGCCTCAAGCCGAAGGCCGCGCTGCTGTCGCACTCCAACTTCGGCACCAGCAACGAGCCCAGCGCCGTCAAGATGCGCAAGACGCTCGACCTGCTGCGCGTGCAGGCACCCTGGCTCGAAGTCGATGGCGAAATGCACGGCGACGTGGCCCTGGACAGCAAGCAGCGCGCGGTCGTCATGCCGCACAGCGCGCTCGCGGGCGATGCCAACCTGCTGGTGTTCCCCAACATCGACGCCGCCAACATTTCTTACAACCTGCTCAAGACCGCAGCCGGCGGCAACATTGCCATCGGCCCGGTTCTGCTCGGCGCGGCCAAACCTGTGCACATTCTCACGGCGAGCGCGACTGTTCGCCGCATCGTGAACATGACGGCCTTGACAGTGGCCGACGCAAACGCCGAGAGATAGGCCATTTGACGAGAGTGGACGCCAACTTAAGGCGTCGCTTTCCGTCCCCGCGACTGCTCAAACTTTGGGCAGTCGCTTGCTATTTTCGCCAGCGTGGTGCACACTCGCGGGCTTGAATTTGCGGGTTAACCCCGAGGTTGAGCGCAATTCGAACCCCCCGCTCTTTTCTTGTGGTGCCCCATGGCGGCTTACGCCTCGATCACGTCCTCTGTCACTAAGTTTGCGCTCACCAGCTTGATGCTGGTGGCTCTGACGACGGGGGCCGAGGCCCGCGGATGGTTCGGGGCCGACAAAACGTCCTCCGAGGCCTCGATTGCCCTGACCGATCTCCCGGTCCAGGGCCAGCGAACCTACCAGGCCATCCTTGACGGTGGCCCCTTCCGGTACGACAAAGACGGCACGGTATTCGGCAATCGCGAACGCATCCTGCCAGCGGCACGCCGCGGGCATTACCGCGAATACACGGTGCCAACGCCCGGCGCGCGCAACCGCGGTGCCCGGCGGATCGTTTGCGGTGGCGAGCAGCGCACAGCGCCCGAGGCCTGCTGGTACACGGCAGACCACTATGCGAGTTTCAGACGGATTGCGCCATGAGCGATGACAACGACCTGAGCGGCGCCCCGAAGCGCCCCGACGAGATGATGATGACTATGGAAAGACCAGCGGATATGACCTTATCCCTTCGAGCCGTACGCCCGAACATCGTGCAATCGATCCGCGCGTTCCGCGTGAACGACCTGCAGGATGCCGCCAACGCGGCCGGCCAGCACTTCCTGTACGCCAACCTGGGCAACGCCCAGACCAAGCAGGACGTGCTCGACCTGATTGCCCAGCAGTTCACCTTCCCGGCGCACTTCGGCAAGAACTTCGACGCGCTGTACGACTGCATGACCGACCCGTTGCATAAATCGGGCCCGCAGCCTGGTTTCGTCATCGTGCTCGAACAGATCCCGGCCAATGCCAAGTTCGACAAGGAAGCGCGCGAGCAACTGCTCGACATCTTCCGCGACGCTTCGGACTACTGGGGCGATCGCAAGGTCCCGTTCCGCTGCTTCTATTCTTTTCTGTAGCCCGTTCTGCATCTACCAGCCAAGCAGAACGGGCGAACGAGGCTCAGCCGACCGCTGAAACCCTCGATGGCATCGAAGTCAACACCACCGCCACGGCAGCCGCTGCGGCCACGCCCGCCGCCAGCACCGAGCCGGCCGGCGAGAAAATGCCGACCGACAAGCTCGTCGACGTGTCGCCCCTGGCGCTGCGCATGAGCAGCCCCTTCAACGCGGGCTACTGGCTGGCCGCCGCGTAAACAGGCTCGCCCCCAGGCTGCGCGCACTTCGTGTCGCTTCGCCAACCCCCTTCCGGGGGCGGCGCCTACCGACCGGCAAAGCCGGATCGGTGGCACCCTGGAAAAGAAAAAAGCCCGTCATCGACGGGCTTTTTTCATGGAGGAACAGCTTGGGCCAGTGCGACGTATTCGGCCACCGGCACCTCTTCGGCGCGGCGCTGCGGGTCGAACTCTCCTTCGAAGCCGTGCGTCTCCAGCCACTTGCCCAGTGTGTGCCGCAGGATCTTGCGGCGCTGGCTGAAGGCCACCTGCACGATCTCGCCGAGCCGCGCAGCATCGACCGCCGGCGGCTGCGCGAGCGGCACCATGCGCACCACGGCGCTGTCGACGCGCGGCGGCGGATCGAAGCTCTCGGGCGGCACGAACAGCACGTTCTCCATGTCGTAGCGCCACTGCAGCATCACGCTCAGGCGGCTGTAGTCCGACGTAGCGGGCCGGGCCACCATGCGGTCGATCACTTCCTTTTGCAGCATGAAGTGCTGGTCGGCGATCAGGTGGGCGTAGCCCAGCAAATGGAACAGGATCGGCGTCGAGATGTTGTAGGGCAGGTTGCCGACCACGCGCAGCGGCTTCGGCGCGGCCTTGGCCGCAAGTTCGGCGAAGTCCACCTTGAGCACGTCGGACTCGATGACGTCGAGCTGCGGATGATCGCGCAGCCGCTTGGCCAGATCGCGGTCGAGCTCGATGACCGTCAGGCGGCCGAGCCGCTCGACCAGCGGCTGCGTGAGCGCCGCCAGCCCCGGCCCGATCTCGACCATCGCATCGCCGGGTTGCGGCGCGATCGCCTGCACGATCCCGTCGATGATCCCGCCGTCGGACAGGAAGTGCTGTCCGAACCGCTTTCTTGCAATGTGTTGTGCCATCGCGGCCTAAAGCGCTGCCGCGGCCATCAGGACTGCGGCGGCTCGCGGAATTCGACGTAGGCGCGCGCGCGCACTTCCTGCACCCAGGTGGTGAAGGCTTCTTCGACGCGCTGTTCGCGCAGCGCGGCACGCGCGGCTTCGCGCTGCTCCGACTGGCTCAGCTTGGCTTCGCGGCGGCCGACCACCTGGATCAGGTGGACGCCGAAGCGCGACACCACGGGGTCGCTGATCTGGCCCGGCGTGAGCCGGTCCATGGCTTCCTCGAACTCGGGCACGAACTGGCCGGGGCGCGACCAGCCGAGGTCGCCGCCTTCCTTGGCGCTCGCGTCCTGCGAGTTGTCGCGCGCCAGGCCGGCGAAGTCGGCGGTGCCCGACTGCACGCGGCGCTTGAATTCCTGCAGCTGTGCCACCGCCTGCGCGGTCGTGCGCTTGGGGTCGTTCATCAGCAGGATGTGGCGCACCTGGGTCTGGGTGATGGATGCATCCGACGCGCCCACCTGCGCCTTGGTCAGCACCTTGAGCACGTGGAAGCCGGCGCCCGAGCGCACGGGCCCGGCGATGCCGTTCACCGCGGTCGATTGCGTGGCCTCGACGAACACGGGCGGGTAGCGATCGGCGCTGCGCAGGCCGAGCGCGCCACCGTTGGCGCGGTCGGGCGAGTCGGAGTTCTCGCGCACCAGCTTGGCGAAGTCTTCGCCGCTGCGCGCGCGCTGCGCGAGGTCGGTGGCCTTCTTCTGTGCGGCAGCGAGCTGCGCGTCGGTGGCGTTCTCGGGCACGGCCACCAGCAGCTGGGCGATGTTGAGGTTGAGCAGGGCGTTGTTCTTGACGGCGCTTTCACGCTGTTCGCGCAGGTACTCGTCGGCCTCGGTGTCGCTGACCTTGACCTTCGATTCGACCTCGCGGTCGCGCAGGCGCGTGAGCAGCAGCTGGTCGCGCAGGTCGTTGCGGAATTCGCGCGGCGAGATGCCCTCGGCGGCGACGCGGCTACGCAGCTCGGTGAGGCTGATCTCGTTCTGGCGCGCCACGGTCTGCTCGGCCTGGTCGATCGCCACGTCGTCGACCTTGATGCCGTTTTCCTTCGCCAGCTGCAGCTGCGCGCGCTCGGTGATCAGGCGCTCCAGCACGAGGCGCGTGAGTTCGGCGCGCGGCACGCGCTCGGCGTCCGGGTTCTCGCGGATCAGGCGCGTGACACGCGATTGCACCTCGGTGTTGGTGATGGGCTCGGAGTTGACCAGCGCCACGATGTATTCGGCCGAGCGCTGCACCGGCGCCGCCGCGGGGCCGGTGGCAGGGCGGGCCGCCGGCGGAATGATCCGGGGACCGGCGCGCATGATGTCCGTGATGCCGCTGCCGGAACGAAAGCCCTGTGCGCCCGCCGTCGCGGCGATGGCCGCAAGGCAACCCAGGGTGATGAGGGAACGGATGTGTTTCATGGCGTGAACGGTCGTCGTTTCAGTCGTAATTGGTGAAGCGGCTCGGGGCTTCGGTCGGTTGACGCAGCGGCTGGTAGCGCTGGATGTTCTGTCGCAGCGCCTGCATCGGGCTCGATCCGATGCTGGAGAAACCGACGAATTCGAGCTGGAACATGATGCGGGTGTTGGCCGTCACCTGGCCGGTGGTGATGCGCTGCAGCACCACGCGGCTGATCCAGCAGCAGCCGTCGTACTCGACCCCGAGCACGCCGTCCGTGAGCTTCTTGTCCTGCAGGCTGTAGTTCAGGCGGCCCACGGCGTACCAGCGTCCGCCGCCTTCGCCCTTGCCCGGCCCGAGGTCCTTGCCCTTGTCGCCCCACAGGTCGTTGAGCGGCCATTGCCAGCCGAAGTCGATCGACTTGTTACCGTCGGTGGCCGTGGGCGTGCTCGGCGCCTGGTAGCGGAAGGCGGCGCTGAGGTTGCGGTACGGGCCCGGGTTGTAGCGCGCGCTGATCGCGCTGCGCGTGGAGCGGCGCGAATCGGGGTTGTACTGGAGCAGCGTGTCCAGGCTCCACTTGGGCGTCCAGTTGATCTGGGCGCCCAGCAGCAGGTCGCTGGTGCGGTCGGTGACCGGCGCGACGCCCGGCAGCGTGACCTTCTGGTCGGCAAAGCGGAAGCGCTGCGCGATGCCGAAGCGCACGGCTTCCACGCCGGTGCCCGGATCGATCAGGCGGGACGTGACGCCCAGCGTGAGCGCGTTGGTGTCCGAGATGCGGTCCGCGCCCGAGAACGCGTTCTCGGTGTAGATGGTCGCGAAGCTGAAGTCGTTGGCGGCCGAATCGTAGTTCGGCAGCATGCTCTGGTTGCGGTACGGCGTGTACACGTAGTACGCGCGCGGCTCCAGTGTCTGGCGGAAGGCGCGGCCGAAGTAATTGGCGTCGCGCTCGAAGACCAGGCCGCTGTCCAGGCTGAAGGTCGGCACGACGCGGTTCGACGAGGTCGGGAAGAAGTACAGCTGGCTCGGGTTGTACGGCATCCCGTTCACGTAGTCGACGCCGTTGACCGACACCTTCGGAATGGACGACTGCGGCAGGTAGTAGTTGTACGAGGTCGCGTGCAGCTGCAGCTTGGGGATGACGAAGGAGCTCGGCGTGAGGAACGGCCGGCTGATCGCCGCCTGCGCGAACACGCGGTCGCCATCGGGCTGCGACTGCTGATTGAGGTCGAAGCCGGGCTGGCCGGCCATGATGCTGTTGACGCGAAAGCGCGAGTAGTCGGTGTTCAGCGAGACGTCGAAACCGTGCCAGTCGTACTTGGCGTAGTTGGCCGTGATCTGCGGCACGCGGTCGTACGAGGGCACGACCGGCGACAGGTTGTACTGCAGCGTCTGGTAGCGCAGGGCGCGCACGGCGCCGCTCCAGTCGCCCTTGGTCCAGTTCAGCGAGGCGTCGTTCGGCAGCTGGCGCTGCGCCAGCGTCGGCGTGCGCGTGAAGTCGCGCCAGTAGTCGTTGTCGCTGACGCGGTTGATGTTGAGGTTGGCGGACAGCGAATCCAGGCCCAGCGCCTTGGCGTCGAAGTCGTGGTGGTGGTTGAGCCACAGGCCCCAGCGCTTGCTGCTGCTGGGCGGCCTGCCGAAGTTCAGGTCCTTGAGCGCGATCTCGCCGTTGTTCAGCTTCTGCAACTGCTCGGCACGCGCCTCGTTGTAGCGCTGGCCCACGAGGCGGTCGCTGCCCATCAGGTCCAGGCGGATGCTGCCGCTGTAGTCCTTCTCGAGGTAGCGGAATTCGTTGGCCAGGTTGAGCCCGCGCTTGCTCATCAGCGTGGGCGTGAAGGTGGCGTCGCGGTTGGGCGCGATGTTCCAGTAGTAGGGCTGCGCGACCTCGAAGCCGTTGGTGTTGTCCAGCCCGATGGTGGGCGGCAGCAGGCCGCTTTTGCGCTCGTTGGACAGCGGGAAGGTCACGCGCGGGATCGGCGGCGTCGTGATGCCCATGAAGCTCATGCGCGCATCGATGGCGACACCCTCGTTTTCCTCGGTGTCGGTGGTCAGCGTGGCGGCGGTCAGCAGCCAGGCCGGCATCCAGCCGGGGAAGTCTTCGCGGCGGCAGGTGGTGTAGCTGGCGCGCCGCGCGATCGAGACGTTGGAGTCGACGAAGTCGATGCGCTCGGCCTCGCCGTGGCCGCCGGTCGCGAGGAAGCGGTAGCGCACGTTGTTGAAGAAGCCCTCGAAGGTCTCGAGCTTGAGTTCCAGCTCGGGGCCTTCGTACACGTTGCCGGCCTGGTTGACCCGCACATTGCCGGTGGCCTTGGCACGGTCGTCGGGCTGGTAGTACTCGAGGCGGTCGGCCGTGATGGCGACCGGGCCGCGGCGCAGCGTGGCGTTGCCCTCGATCACGGTCTCCAGGTCGGGGCGACCGGAAATGCGGTCGCCGGTGACAAGGCTGGGCAGCTGGCTGCGTTGAACGGGCGAGAGCGTCTCGGTGAGCAGCGGCGTGCGTTTGAGCGTGAGCGGTCCGTCGAGGACACCGGGCTGCTGGGCGAAGGCGCCATGCGCGTGCAACAACGCCAGCGACAGCACGGCCAGTGGCAGCGGCGGGCTCAAACGTCGCAAGGCGGCGCGTGGGGTCGTAGGCATCGATTCGGAACGAAAGATCGTCGGGGACGGCGCGGCAGGCCGGCGGGTTGCGGGGACCGGCAGCCACCCCGCCCGGCCGGATCGGCCTTGGGAAGGGGTGCCGCGCCAGGCGGATTTGTAGAATTGATTATCCATGACAGCACCTTCGACCCCGGCGTCCACGACCCCACACCCCGACCAGGCCATTCTCTGGACAGATCCGCAGCGGGCCGAAGCGTTCCTGGGCTGGCTGGCCGGCATCGCCGACACCCGTCAACTGCGCCCGGACACCGTCCGGCTGGCCTCCGCCGACGCGAGCTTTCGCCGCTACTTCCGCCTGGACACCACCGACGGCGGCACGCGCATCGTGATGGATGCGCCGCCCGACAAGGAAAACAGCGCCCCCTTCGTGCAGGTGGCACAGCTGATGGCCGAGGCCGGCGTGACGGCGCCGCAGGTGCTCGAATGGGACCGCGACCACGGCTTCCTGCTGCTCGACGACCTGGGCCGCCAGACCATGCTCGACGTGATCGACCCGGCCCATCCCGACGCCAACCGGCCGCTCTACGACCAGGCCATCGACGCTTTGATCCGCTGGCAGCTGGCCTCCAAGCCCGGCGTGCTGCCGCCCTATGACCGGGCCCTGCTCGAGCGCGAACTGGCGCTCTTTCCCGAGTGGTACATCGGCAAGCACCGCGGCGTGGCCGTCGAGGGCCAGCTGAAGGAGCGCCTGGACCGCGCCTTCGCGCTGATCGTCGAGAACAACCTCGCGTCGCCGAGCGTCTACGTGCACCGCGACTTCATGCCGCGCAACCTCATGGTGGGCGCCGATGCCGGCCAACCACTGGGCGTGCTCGACTTCCAGGACGCCGTCTACGGCCCGATCACCTACGACATCGCCAGCCTGATGCGCGATGCCTTCCTCAGTTGGGACGAGGAGTTCGTGCTCGACATCACCATCCGTTACTGGACGGCGGCACGCAAGGCCGGCCTGCCGGTCGATGAAGACTTCGGCGCCTTCTACCGCGCGGTCGAATGGATGGGCCTGCAGCGCCACCTCAAGGTGGCCGGCATCTTCGCGCGCCTGACGCTGCGCGACGGCAAGCCGCGCTACCTGGCCGACACACCTCGCTTCATCGCTTACATCCGCGCCACCGCCAGCCGCTACATCGAGCTGAAGCCGCTGCTGCGCGTGATCGACGAGGTCGAGGGCACCACGGCCGTCACGGGCTTCGCCTACGGCCGAGTCTGAAGAGAAACTGAAAAAAGCCGAAAAAGAAAACCGCTGTAGCGCCCGCACCACGGGCGTCGTGAGCTCCTGATTTCATAGCATGCCCCGTTTTCACTGCTCCGTGCCGCTGACCGCCGGCGCCAGCCTGGCGCTGCCGCCGGGCGCCGCGCGCCATGTGCAGGTGCTGCGCATGCAGCCCGGCGACAGCCTCACCCTGTTCGACGGCGCAGGCGGCGAGTACAGCGCGACGGTCGAGCGCATGGGCCGCAGCGAGGTCGCCGTGGCGGTCGGTGCCCACACGCCGGTGGAGCGCGAAGCGGCCCGCGCCGTGCATCTGGCTGTCGGCATGCCGGCCAACGAGCGCATGGACTGGCTGGTCGAAAAGGCCACCGAACTCGGCGTGACCAGCATCCAGCCGCTGGCCACGGCGCACGGCGTGTTGCGCCTGTCGGGCGAGCGCGCCGAGAAGAAACGGGCGCACTGGGAAGCCATCGCCGTCGCGGCCTGTGAGCAGTGCGGTCGCAACCGCGTGCCGGTGGTCCATCCGGTGCAGTCCTTCGCGGGCTGGCTCGGCGCTGCTGCCGCCTCCGACGCTTCAGCGACGCGTCTGGTGCTGAGCCTGGCCGACGGCACGCGCGCCGTCGCCGCCGTGGCTGCGAACACCCCGACCACACAATCCGCGCTCGTGCTGAGCGGCCCCGAAGGCGGCCTCAGCGCCACCGAGGAGCAGGACGCCATCGCGCGCGGCTTTGCACCGGCCACGCTCGGCGCGCGGGTGCTGCGCGCAGAAACAGCAGCGCTCGCGGCGCTGGTGTCGCTCATCGGCGCCTGAGCCGTTGCGGGGGGTTTTCCGCGAGGCGCGAACCAAGCGCCTGCGGAACAATGGCCGCTTCCTTTTCCTTGTTCAATCCGCCTCCCGGAAGGACCGCTCCCTCATGCCTCGTTCATCCCGCGCGTTTCGTCTCGCCCCCCTCGTTCTGGCCGCGCTGTGCGCAATGCCCGTCGTCCACGCCCAGAGCCAGGCCGTCGCGCCCACGCCGGCGCAGGTCAGCCCCGCGGTCGACCAGGCCTACACCCAGCTTATGGCGTCGCCCGCGATCCGCAAGCTGCTGGAATCGGTCAAGGCCGACCACGAACGCACGGTCGAAGAACTGAAGACGCTGACCGAGATCGAGGCGCCGCCCTTCAAGGAACAGAAGCGTGCCGAAGCCTTCCTGGCACGGCTGAAGGCGCTCGGCCTGCCCGACGCGAAGATCGACGCCGAAGGCAACGTGATCGGCCTGCGCAAGGGCACGGGCCACGGCCCCAAGCTGCTGATCTCGGCGCACCTCGATACGGTCTTTCCCGCCGGCACCGACGTCAAGGTGAAGGAGCGCGACGGCAAGCTCTTCGCGCCCGGCATCGGCGACGACACGCGCGGCCTGTCGGTGCTGCTGTCGTGGCTCAAGGTGCTCAACGACAACAAGATCCAGACCGTGGGCGACCTGATGATCGTCGCCAACGTCGGCGAAGAAGAGCTGGGCAACCTGCGCGGCATGAAGGCCATCTTCCGCGACCACCTCGACATCGACGGCATGGTCGGCCTCGAGCCCTCGCCCGACGGCCACGTGCTGGTGCTCGGCACCGCGAGCCACCGCTACGAAGTGACGTTCAAGGGCCCGGGCGGCCACAGCTTCGGCGCTTTCGGCCAGGTGCCCAGCGCGATCCACGGCATGGGCCGCGCCATCGCCAAGATCGCCGAGGTGCGCACGCCCAGCTTCCCCAAGACCACCTTCACGGTCGGCACCGTGGGCGGCGGCACCTCGGTGAACACCATCGCGCCCGACGCGCGCATGGCCATCGACATCCGCTCGGACGACATGGCCTCGCTGCTCGAGACCGAGAAGAAGATCCTCGCGACCCTCGACGAGGCCGTGGCGGAAGAGAACAAGCGCTGGAACGTGAGCAGCCTGAGCGTGAGCACCAAGCTCATCGGCGACCGCCCGGGTGGCCGCACGCCGCCCGACTCGGTGATCGTCGAAGCCGCCACGCGCGCCAACAGTGCTTTTGGCCACAAGACGCTGCTGCGCGGCGGCAGCACGGATGCGAACGTTCCCATTTCGCTGGGCATCCCGGCCATCATCATCGGTGGCGGCGGCAAGTCGGGCGGATTTCACTCGCTGGCCGAGTCGATTGACGTGACAGATGCATGGAAAGGCGCGCAGAATTCGCTCGTCACCGTGCTCGGCCTGGTCGGTGTGCAGGGCGTCAGCCCCGCGCTCCTGCCGAAACGCGCAGCACGCAGCAAGTAATTTGTCACGTTGCCAGTTCGAAAGTGGCCGCGCCACTTCCGGCGAGCGGGTCGCCACATTGGAAAATGTGAGCGTTTCTGTCACACAACAAGGAATGGTCATGGGTTTGCTCGATTCGGTACTCGGTCAGGTGCTTGGAGGCGCTGCACAACAGCAGCAACCGCAAGGCGGTGGCCTCGGGGGATTGGGAGATCTCGGAAGCCTCGCCGGCGCCCTGGGCGGCCTGCTTGCCAATAACGGCGGGCAAGGCGGCCTCGGCGGCATGGTCTCGAAATTCGAGCAGGCAGGCATGGGCGACGTGATCGGCTCGTGGATCGGCAACGGTGAAAACAAGCCGGTGTCGGGCGATCAGCTGCAGAACGCGCTGGGCGGCGACACGATCGCTGCCATCGCTTCCAAACTCGGCATCAACGCACAAATGCTGCTGCCGATGCTGGCCACCATGCTGCCGGCCCTCATCAACCAGCTCACGCCGCAGGGCAAGGTGCCCGAGCAAGGCCTCGGCAACCATGAAGACCTGCTGGGCTCGCTCAGCGGCCTGCTGCAAGGCAACAAGCCGACCTGACCTGCCACCCGGCGAATTTCATTCTCAGAATTCCGGCGCCCGCGAGGGCGCTTTTTTTTGGCCGGCGCCTTGCCTTCGTCGCCCAATCGCGTAGAACCGCGCCCCATGAATCGCAATCTGTGGCTCCTGGCCATCTGCCAGGGCCTGCTCCTGACCAACAACGTCACCTTCATCGCCATCAACGGTCTCGTCGGCCTGGGCATCGCGCCGCAGGGCTGGATGGCCACGCTGCCCGTGATGGGCTATGTGGTGGGCGGCGCGTTGAGCACCGGGCTGGTGGCGCGCACGCAGCAGCGCTTCGGGCGCCGCGGTTCGTTCCAGATCGGGCTGGCGGTGGCGGTCGGCTCGGCGCTGCTGTGCGCCTACGCGGCGTCCTCGAAGAACTTCTGGCTGCTGTGCTTCGCGACCGTGGTCGCGGGCTACTACAACGCCAACGCCGGGCTCTACCGTTTCGCGGCAGCCGAACTGGCACTGCCGGCCTGGCGCGAGAAGGCCGTGTCGATGGTGATGGCCGGCGGCCTGATCGGCGCGGTGGCGGGGCCGAACCTGGCGACCTTCACGCGCGACGCCCTCTCTGTGCCGTTCGCCGGCGCCTACATCGCGCTGGCGGCGGTGGCGCTGCTCTCGATGGCGGTGATGCGCTTCATCGAATTCCCGCCGTCACCGACCCGCAAGGAAGCGGCCGGCGGCCGGTCGCTGGGCGAGATCATGCGCCAGCCCGTGTTCATCGTGTCCGCCGCCGCGGGCGCCCTGAGCTACGGCGTGATGAACCTGCTGATGGCTGCCACGCCCATCGCGATGCAGATCTGCAGCCTGCCGTTTTCCGATGCGGCGCTGGTGCTCGAATGGCACGTGATCGGCATGTTCGCGCCGGGCTTCTTCACCGGCCACCTGATCCGCCGCTTCGGCACGCTGCCGGTGATGGGGGCGGGGCTGGCGCTGAACCTCGGCTGCATCGTGGTGGCACTGTCGGGCGTGGCGCTGCACCACTTCCTGGTGGCGCTGTTCCTGCTGGGCGTGGGCTGGAATTTCCTGTTCACCGGCAGCACGACGCTCTCGCTCACGGCCTACACGGCCGAGGAGCGCGACCGCGCCCAGGGCGCGCTCAACTTCTGCGTGTTCGCGACGCTGGCGCTGACCTCGTTCGCCTCGGGCGTGCTGGTGACCACACAGGGCTGGCAGCTGTTGAACTACGGCTCGCTGGTGCCGGTGGCGCTGACCGGCGCCGCGCTGCTTTGGCTCGCGCAGACGCAACGCCGGCGCGCGCCGGTGGCCAAGGCCTGAGCCTCAGGCCACGCGCGCGGGGACAGCTGTCGCCGGAAAGCGCCGGTCGAGCCAGCGCTGCAGCGTGTCGAACACGGGCTCCGCATCGAGCTCGTTGAAGAGCTCGTGGTACAGCGCGTCGAAGCACTTCGCCTCGACGTTGCCGCTGGGCGCCGCGGCGGCCGCGAAGGCACGGCTGGCCGCCGGCCGCACGAGCCGGTCGTCGCCTGCGTAGATCAACAGCGTGGGCACCGGCCAGTGCGCCGCGTGCTGCTGCACCGTGGCGCCTTCGTAGGCGAGAAAGCGCGCCAGCCGGCTGCCGACGCGGTCGTGCGTGAGCGGATCGTCGCGGTAGGCCTGCACCACCACCGGGTCGTGCGAGAGGTACTTGTCGTCGAGCCCGTTGCCCACGCGCAGGTTGGGCGCGATGCGCGGCAGCACGGCCAGCAGCATCTTCTGGAACCCGTTCAGCCCCGGGTCGAGCCCCGGCGACGACAGCACCAGCGCATCGACCGGCCGCACGCCGCGCGCCACCAGGCTCGCGGCGACCAGGCCGCCCAGGCTGTGGCCGAGCAGCACCAGCGGCACGCCGGGGTTCTCGCGGCGCGCGTCGTCGATCACCAGGGCCAGGTCGTCGACCAGCCGCAGCTCGCTGGGCAGGCCGCCGCGCGCACCGGTGGACTCGCCGTGCCCGTGGTGGTCGTGCGCCCAGACCGCGAAGCCCCAGGCATGCAGCTGCTTGGCGAGGCCGTGATAGCGCCCCGCGTGCTCGCCCAGCCCGTGCACCACGACCACGACGGCGCGGGGCGTGCCCGCGGCGGGCAGCCGCCGCAGCGCCAGCGTCTCGCCATCCGGCGTGGACAGCGACACCCGATGCGGCAGGGGCAGCGCGTCGCTCAAGCGGCCGCCGGCTCCGTGGCCGCAGCGCGGTGCGCGGCGGGCAGGGCGGCGATGACCTCGGCCACGGCGGCCGTCAGCTTCTTGGCGTAGGGCACGTGCAGGAACTCGTTGGGGCCGTGCGCGTTGCTCTTCGGGCCCAGCACGCCGCAGACCATCATCTGCGCCGTCGGGAAGCCGGCGCTCAGCATGTTCATCAGCGGGATCGTGCCGCCCTGGCCGATGTAGCCGCACGACGCGCCGAAGTGCGCACGCGAAGCCTTGTTGAGCGCGTCCTCGAACCACGGCGTGATGGTGGGGGCGTTCCAGCCGGTGGCGCCGCCGCCGCTTTCGAAGGTGACGCGCGCCTGGTAGGGCGCGTTGTCTTCGAGCAGGGCCTTGAGCTTTTGCACCGTCTCCGCCGCGTCGACGAGCGGCGGCAGGCGCAGCGAGAGCTTGAAGGCGGTGTAGGGGCGCAGCACGTTGCCCGCGTCCTTCAGGGCCGGAAAGCCTTCGGCGCCGGTGACCGACAGCGTGGGCTTCCAGGTGCGGTTGAGCAGCGCCTCGACCGGGTCGGTGGTGGTCGGCAGCGCGAACATGGTCGAGCCGCCGCAGTCGTAGTGCGCCCACGGGAAGCGCTTGTAGACCTCGTCGCCGAGGATGGCCGCGGTGGCCTTGGCCTGCGCCAGCCGGTCGGCCGGCACTTCGCAATGGAAGCTCGCGGGCAGCAGGCGACCGGTGGCGCTGTCTTCGAGGCGGTCGAGCACCTGCCGCATGATGCGGAAGCTCGAGGGCACCAGGCCCGAGGCGTCGCCCGAGTGGATGCCTTCGGTCAGCACCTCGACCTTGAGCGTGCCGCTGGCCATGCCGCGCAGCGAGGTCGTGAGCCACAGCTGGTCGTAGTTGCCGGCACCCGAATCCAGGCAGATCACCAGCTCGACCTCGCCCAGGCGCGGACGCAGCGCGTCGACGTAGGGCAGCAGGTCGTAGGAGCCGCTTTCCTCGCAGGTCTCGATGAGGCCGACGATGCGCGGGTGCGCCACGCCCTGGGCCTTGAGCGCCTGCAGCGCGGCCACGCTGGCGTACACGGCGTAGCCGTCGTCAGCGCCGCCGCGGCCGTAGAGCAGGCCGTTCTCGTACTTGGGCGTCCACGGGCCGAGGTCGTTGCGCCAGCCGGTGAATTCGGGTTGCTTGTCGAGGTGGCCGTACATCAGCACGGTCTCGGCCATGTTGGTGCCGGTGGCCGGCACTTCGAAGAACAGCACCGGCGTGCGGCCCTCGAGGCGCACGATTTCCAGCTTCAGGCCCTCGACCTTCTGCGCCTCGACCCAGGCCGCGGCATTGCGCAGCACGGTCTCCAGGTAGCCGTTGGCCGACCAGTCCTTGTCGAAGCCGGGCGACTTGGCGGGGATGGCGATGTAGTCGGTGAGTTGCTTGACGATGTCGCCGTCCCATTGGGCGGTGACGTCAGAGAGGGCGCGCGTCGCGTCGAGCGTGCCGGCGGGCATTTCACGGTGCAGGGGGGCGTTCATCGGGGGGTTCTCCGCGGGGACGAAAAAACGCATTTTGCGCCTCGCGGCGAGCGCGCGTAGAGTGCGGGCGATCTCAAAACCCGGAGCGCAATGTGAGCAAGGCAACATCGACGCGGATCAAGGCAGGGATAGGCGGCTGGACCTTCGAGCCCTGGCGCGACAACTTCTACCCCAAGGGCCTCGCTCACGCGAAGGAGTTGAACTACGCCAGCCGGCAGGTCAGCGCCATCGAGATCAACGGCACCTACTACAGCACCTTCAAGCCCGAGACCTTCCGCAAGTGGCACGACGACGCGCCGGACGACTTCGTGTTCTCGATGAAGGCCTCGCGCTTCACCACCAACCGCAAGGTGCTGGCGACTGCGGGCGAGTCGATCCAGCGCTTCATCGACAGCGGCGTGGCCGAGCTGGGCGACAAGCTCGGGCCGATCGTCTGGCAGTTCATGCCGACCAAGCAGTTCGATGCGGACGACTTCGAGGCATTTCTGGAATTGCTGCCCAAGAAGGAGGGCAGCCGCGTGCTGCGCCACGTGATGGACGTGCGCCACGAGAGCTTCATCACGCCCGCCTACAAGGCGCTCGCGAAGAAGCACAAGGTGTCGACCGTGTTCACCGACGCCGACAAGTTTCCGTCCTTCGAGGAGCCCGAAGGCGACGTCGCCTATGCGCGGCTCATGATGGCCGACGCCAAGCTCAAGACCGGCTACGGGCCGAAGGCGCTCGACACCTGGGCCGAGCGCGCGCAGGGCTGGGCCGCTGCACCGAAGGCGCGCGACGTGTTCGTGTACTTCATCAACGGCGCCAAAGAAAAGGCACCGGCCGCGGCCGGTGCCTTGCTGGAGCGCCTGGGATGGAAGCCGCCAGCCGCCTGAGGGCGGCCGGCATGGGCTGGCTTACGACGCCTTGGCGCCGAAGCTGATTTCGCCCGACAGCTGGCCGCCTTCTTCGATCACGATCTTGCCGTAGCGGATCTTGCCGGTCACCTTGCCGGTCGAGTGGATGACGAGCTTTTCGCGCACGGTGAGGTTGCCGTCGAACACGCCGCGGATCTCGGCGATGTCGATTTCGGCCGAGCCCTTGAACTCGCCCTGTTCGGCGATCTGCATCAGGCGCGAGTCCATGGTCGCTTCGACCAGACCTTCGACCACGAGCGTGTCGCAATCGGTGATCTCGACGCCCTTGAGCTTGATGTTCGGGCCGACGGTGAGCTTGCTGCCGCCTTCCTTGACGGCGGGAGCGGCGGCCACCGGGGCCAGGCCGGCCTGCGCGGTCAACGAGGAGGGATTGACGGGAGTGCCCGAGAGATTGGTGCCCGAACCAACCAGCGGTGCGGGACGGGACGTCAGCGAGTCGGTGTCACGATCGCGCTTGCCGAAAAAGGGGGACTGTGTGGCCAAAGGGGAGCTCCTCAAGAAAGGGGACTATCGTAAGAAGACGCCCGCGGCATGCGGCACTTCATTGCGCAAGAAGCGTAACTGAATAAGTCGCCTGGCCCCCTGACAATGCCCGCATGACCCGCCTGATCCGCCCGAACATCGAAGCCCTGTCCACGCCCGCTGCCACCGACTCGCGGTTCGACAAGCCGGCGAGTGGTTGGCGCCGCAAGCTGTTCACCGTGATCTTCGAGGCCGACACGCCGGCCGGCCTGTGGTTCGACCTGACGCTGATCGCGGTGATCGTGATGAGCGTGCTGGTCGTCATCCTGGACAGCGTGCAGTCGATCCGCGACCAGTGGCGCCCACTGTTCAATGCCCTCGAATGGGTGTTCACGATTCTCTTCACGCTGGAGTACATCGCGCGGCTGTGCTGCGTGAACAAGCCGCTGCGCTACGCATTGAGCTTCTACGGCGTGATCGACCTGCTCGCGCTGCTGCCGACCTTTCTCGTGGCCTTCGCGCCCGAGCTGGCCTACCTGATCGACGTGCGCATCCTGCGGTTGTTGCGCGTGTTCCGCATCTTCAAGCTCTCGCGCTATTCGGTGGAGTACCGCGCGCTGGTGCAGGCGGTGGCGTCCAGCCGTCGCAAGATCACGGTGTTCGTGGGCTTCGTGATGCTCGTGGTGCTGGTGATGGGCACGCTGATGTACGTGGTCGAGGGCCCGACGCACGGCTTCACCAGCATTCCGGTGGCGATCTACTGGGCGATCTCGACCATGGCCACGGTCGGCTTCGGCGACCTCGTGCCCAAGACCGACCTGGGCCGCGCGATCGCCTCGGTGATGATGCTGCTGGGCTGGGGCGTGCTGGCCGTGCCCACCGGCATCGTGACGGCCGAGATGACGCGGCGCGGTGTCGACGACGACCTGGCGGAGCCGATCGCGCTCGCATCGCGCGGCGTGCTTGCCCTGGCAACAGAGCCGACGCCAGGCAAGGCGCCGGCGAAGCGGCTCACGCCGTCGGCCAGACGACGCGCCCTTGCGCAGCATCGTCGAGGCGCGCGATGAAGGCATCGGCCTCGGGCGCGGGCAGCGCGAAGGCAAAGCGCACATCGTCGCCGTGCTGCACGTCTTCGAGCACCGCGCCGATGGCGGCCAGCTCGCGCCGCACCAGCCCCTCGAGCGCATAGGGCACGGCGCACTGCAGCTGGCGCTGTCGCACGAGCGGCACCAGCGTGGCGCCGAGCAGGGCCTGCGCGACGGCGTCGGTGTAGGCGCGCACGAGGCCGCCAGCGCCGAGCTTCACGCCGCCGAAGTAGCGCACCACCGTGGCGAGCGCGCCTTCCACCTGCTGGTGGCGCAGCACCTCCAACATCGGGCGTCCGGCCGTGCCGCCGGGCTCGCCGTCGTCGTTCGCCGCCGACTGGCCGCCGGCCATCAAGGCCCAGCACACGTGTGCGGCGCCAGGGTGTTCGGCGCGCAGCGAGGCCACCACCGCCAGCGCGGCCGCGCGGTCGGGCACCGGTTGCACGCAGCCGATGAAGCGGCTTTTCTTGATGAGCAGTTCGCTGTGAACCGGCTGCGCGAGCGTGAAGCTCATTCCGACCCGATGTCCGTGCGGTGCGAGGGCGGCGTGCTCAGCCGCCCCGCTCGAACTTGAACACCGCCGTGCTGGCGCGCGCGTTGGGCAGCCAGCGCACGTCGCGGCCGTTCTGCAGGCCGAAGGCGTCGAGCACGCGCAGGTTGTTCTTGCCGGCCAGCACCTCGAAGTCCTTGTAGGTACCGACGCGGATGTTGGGCGTGTCGTACCACTGGTAGGGCAGGCGACGCGTCACGGGCATGCGCCCGCGCGCCACGCTCAGGCGGTTGGGCCAGTGCGCGAAATTGGGAAAGGCCACGATGCCGAAGCGGCCCACGCGCGCGGTCTCGCGCAGCATGACCTCGGCATTGCGCAGATGCTGCAGCGTGTCGATCTGCAGCACGACGTCGAAGGTGGCGTCGTCGAACATCGCCAGGCCTTCGTCGAGGTTGAGCTGGATCACGTCGACGCCGCGGCGGATGCACTGCAGCACGTTGCCGTCGGCGATCTCCACGCCGTAGCCGGTGCAGCCGCGCTCGCGCTGCAGCAGGTCGAGCAGGGCGCCGTCGCCGCAGCCCAGGTCGAGCACGCGCGAGCCCTTCGGCACGAGCTCGGCGATCAGTCGTTGGTGTGCAAGGTCGCTCATTGGAATTCCTTGGCGACGCGTTCGAAGTACGAGCGCACCACGCCCATGTAGCGCACGTCGTCGAGCAGGAAGGCGTCGTGGCCGTGCGGCGCGTCGATCTCGGCGTAGCTCACGTTGCGGCGGTTGTCGAGCAGCGCCTTCACGATCTCGCGGCTGCGCGCGGGCGAGAAGCGCCAGTCGGTCTTGAAGCTCACGAGCAGGAACTTGGCCGTGGCCTGCGCGAGCGCCGTGCTGAGCTGGCCGCCGTGGTGGCGCGCGGGGTCGAAGTAGTCGAGCGCGCGGGTGATCAGCAGGTAGGTGTTGGCGTCGAAGTACTCGCTGAACTTGTCGCCCTGGTAGCGCAGGTAGCTTTCGATCTGGAATTCGACGTCCTGCGTGGAATAGCGGTAGTCGAGCCCCGCCACCTCGCCTTCGACAGCACTGCGCAGGATGCGCCCGAACTTGGCGTTCATCACGTCGTCGCTCAGGTAGGTGATGTGGCCGATCATGCGGGCGATGCGCAGGCCGCGCTTGGGGATCACGCCGTATTCGTAGAAGTGGCCACCGTGGAAGTCGGGGTCGGTCACGATGGCGCGGCGCGCCACCTCGTTGAAGGCGATGTTCTCGGCCGTGAGGTTGGGCGCGCTGGCCACCACCACGGCGTGCCGCACGCGATCGGGGTACTGCAGCGTCCACGACAGCGCCTGCATGCCGCCGAGGCTGCCGCCCATCACGGCCGCGAGCGTCTGGATGCCGAGCGCATCGAGCAGCGCGGCCTGGGCGTCGACCCAGTCTTCGACCGTGACCACCGGAAAGTCGGCGCCGTAGACACGGCCGTTGGCGGGGTTCACGTGCATCGGACCGGTCGAGCCGAAGCAGGAGCCGAGGTTGTTGACGCCGATCACGAAGAAACGGTCGGTGTCCAGCGGCTTGCCCGGGCCCACCATGTTGTCCCACCAGCCCTCGGAGCGGGCCTGGCCCTCGTACACGCCCGCGACGTGGTGCGAGGCGTTGAGCGCATGGCACACCAGCACCGCATTGCTGCGCTCGGCGTTGAGGGTGCCGTAGGTTTCGTAGGCGAGCGTGTAGCCGCTGATCGAAGCGCCGCTGCGCAGGGCCAGCGGGCCTGCGAACTGCATCGACTGCGGGGTGACGACCAAAGGTGACGACGACGACATGAATGAAAAAACCCGGCCTCGCCAAAAACGAGCCGGGTTCGGCAGCCGTCTTTAGCAGAATTTATAAAGCGCCCGCAAGCTGAAGCAAATCGGCGCAGTTCTAGTATATCCCCCAGGCTGCGCGCACTTCGTGTCGCTTCGCCAACCCCCTTCGGGGGCAACACCTGCGGCCCGGCAAAGCCGGTTCCGCGGTGTTTCTGGAAGGGATTCTTCCTTCTTTTCTTACCAGCCAATGATCATGATGACGCCCAGCACCAGGAAGATCGCCGCCGAGATGCCGTGCACCAGCTTGATCGGCACGCGCCGCACGATCTTGTCGCCCAGCCACACGACCGGTGCATTGGCCAGCATCATGCCCAGCGTGGTGCCGACGACGACCCAGGCGTAGTCCTGCGTGAAGCGGGCGGCCAGCATGACGGTGGCGATCTGGGTCTTGTCGCCCATCTCGGCCAGGAAGAAGGCGATCACGGTGGTGCCGAAGACGCCGAACTTCGAGACGCCGGGGGCGTCGTCTTCATCGAGCTTGTCAGGAATCAGCATCCAGACGGCCATGGCGATGAACGAGCCGCCCAGGATCCAGCGCAGCACCTCGGGGCCGAGCCAGCGCGTGATGTAGTTGCCGACTGCGCCGGCCAGCGCGTGGTTGATGACCGTGGCGACGAAGATGCCGAACACGATCGGCCAGGGTTTCCTGAAGCGCGCGGCCAGCAAAAGGGCCAGGAGTTGGGTCTTGTCGCCCATTTCGGCGAGCGCAACCACGCCCGTTGCAACGAGAAAAGCTTCCATGATGGATGTGGGGTTCCTTGGGCCGAAGGACGCAATTGACCGCACAACACCTTCGGCCATATTCCCGAAGTTGTGCGGTCAAAGGTCTCGCCAGGTGTGTTCACTGCACGCGCCATGTCCTCGTGGGGCAAGGACAAGTCTGTTGACGCGGGCCCTTCTCGTATGCGGAAGGCGGCTACTCCCCAATGACCCGCCAATTGTAGCCGCATCGTCAATTCCCTCGGCTCAAATAGGTAGGCGTGCGCTAACTTCTATTGCTTTCAAAAGGTGCTACCTCAAGACGCAAATTCCTGCTTGCTTTTTTGATATTTCACCCATAATGCACGAGCCTCCCTCTTGATTTTGGGCGGGAGCAATTCGGTGATCGGTCAGTTTCGCGCGGCTCGGCGGCTCTCGTTTGAGTGATGCTTTCGGGACTCCATCGCTTTTCTTGATGTGTTTATAGGAGTCCCTTGATGGGCAACAAACTCTACGTCGGCAACCTGCCTTACTCGGTGCGCGACGGTGATCTCGAACAGGCCTTTGGCCAGTTCGGCGCAGTGACCAGCGCCAAGGTCATGATGGAGCGCGACACGGGTCGCTCGAAGGGCTTCGGCTTCGTCGAGATGGGCAGTGACGCGGAAGCACAGGCCGCCATCAACGGCATGAACGGCCAGCCCCTGGGTGGTCGCAGCGTGGTCGTCAACGAGGCACGTCCCATGGAAGCACGTCCCCCCCGCAGTGGCGGCGGTGGCGGCTACGGCGGCGGTGGTTATGGCGGCGGTGGTGGCGGTGGCTACGGCGGCGGTGGTGGCGGCTACGGTGGTGGCGGCGGTGGCCGTTCCGGCGGTGGCGGCGGCTACGGCGGCGGTGGTGGTCGTTCGGGTGGCGGCGGCGGTGGTGGCGATGGCGGTTTCCGCAGCCCCTACGGCGCAGGTCCCCGTGGCGGTGGCGGCGGTGGTCGCAGCGGCGGTGGCGGCGGCTACGGCGGCGGCGGCAACGGTGGTTACTGAACCCTGTTCACCTCTTCGCGTGCCCCCGCGGCACACACACAGAAAAGGCTCCCTCGGGAGCCTTTTTCTTTGCCTGCGTACGTGCCGTGGCGTTCAGGCTTCGCCGCTGCGCTTCTTGCGCGCCCGCCCCTGCACCGCGCGGTCGAGCACGGCATTGGGCAGCAGGCGCATGACCTTGGCGACCACGCCCATCTGCCACGGAATCACGCGGTAGCTCGTGCCGGCCTCGATGGCGCGCAGCGCCTGGGCCGCAAAGTCTTCGGGCTGCATGAGAAAGGGCATGCCGTAGCGGTTGCCCTGGGTCAGCGGCGTGTCGATGTAGCCCGGGCAGAGCGTGACGACCTTCACCCCGCTGGTGCGCAGCTCCCCGCGCAGGCTCTCGCAGTACGCCACCACGCCGGCCTTGCTCGCGCAGTAGGCGCCGTGCCCCGGCAGCCCGCGGATGGCGGCCACGCTGCCGATGCCCACGAGCCGCCCGCTGCCGCGCTTCACCATGGCCTGCACGAAGGGATGGAAGGTGGCGGCCAGCCCGACGTTGTTGACGGCGAAGGTGCGCGCCAGCACGTCGAGGTCCGAACGCTCGGCCGTGTCGATGCCGATGCTGATGCCGGCGTTGGCGATCACCACGTCGGGCACGCCCTGACGCGCCACGCAGTCGGCGCCGGCGGCCACGATGCTGTCGGTGTCGGCCACGTCGGCGCCGTAGACCTGGTAGCGGCCCGCGTCCAGCTGACGGCCCGTCGCCCAGGTGTCGATCTCGCCCGTGCGCCGCGCAACCAGTGCCAGCCGGTAGCCTGCGTCGTAGAAAGACGCAGCCAGGGCCTGGCCGATGCCGCTGGAAGCGCCGGTGATGAAGACGAGCGGTGCGGCGGTGGTCATGTGTCGGTCGTCTCCCGGGAACTGTTTTCTTATTGTGTGGCCGCTCAGCGCGGCTTGCCCGCCGCGGCCGACGGCACCAGCACACCGCGCACGCGGCCCGTGAGGTTGGCCACGCCGCTCAGGTTGTCGTAGTCGAGCGTATCGCCCGTGAACTGGTCGCTGCCGCGGATGAGCGTGACCGGCTTGTTCGACTGCACCTTCTCGGTGTCGAGGAACGCGTGCAGGAACTCGCCGCGGAACTCCAGCCGCGGCGTGGCCTTGCCACTCGCGCTGACCGTGGGTTCGCGGATCACGATCGCATTGCCGAACAACTGGATCTCGCTGCCGTCGGAATTCGACAGGCCCCGGTTCGCCGACGAGCGCGTGACCAGCCCCTCGGGCGACACGGAGCGCATGCGCACCTGGTCGACCTCGATGGTGTCGGTGTCCGGGTAGTGCCGTCCCTCGGTGCCGTGCAGCTCGCTGCGCAGGTCGCCGTTGGGCAGGAAGTTCTTGATGACGAAGTCCCGCATGAAGTAGTCGGGCTCGTGCGTGGGCGCCGCCTTGGCGGTGGGCTCCAGCAGCTTGGGCGCATTGCGCACCAGCCAGTAGGTGCCCAGCGCCACGCCCGCCATCAGGATGATCGGCAGGTAGATGGTGGTGCGGTCGAGCACATCGCGCGTGAGGTTCCAGGCGCGTCGCAGCTGCGGGCTCATGGTCGGGGGCCCAAGGCAGCGTCGAGCAGCGGGCGGTACTGGCCGCAGGCCGTCAACAGCAGGTCGCAGAATTCGCGCGCCGCGCCTTCGCCGCCACGCGCGGTGGTGACGTAGCGCGCCACGGCGCGCACCTCGGCGTGCGCGTTGGCAGGCGCCGCGGCGAAGCCGACGCGGGTCAGCACCGGCAGGTCGGGCCAGTCGTCGCCGATGGCGGCGGCCTGCGCCCAGGTGAAGCCGAGCTGCTTCAGCATGGCCTCGGCGGCGGGCAGCTTGTCCTCGGTGCCGTAGCGCACGTGCTCGATGCCCAGCGCCTCGAGCCGCACGCGCAGCGGCTTGGAGTCGCGCCCGGTGATCACGGCCGGCGTGATGCCGGCCTTGCGCAGCAGCTTGAGGCCGTAGCCGTCGAGGATGCTGAAGCGCTTGAGCGTCTCGCCGTGCTCGGTGAAGTACACGCCGCCGTCGGTCAGCACGCCGTCGATATCGAAGAAGACGATGCGCACATCTTGCGCGGCCAGCAGGGTCTCGGCCTGGAAATCAAGCGGCATCAGATGACCTTCGCGCGCATCAGGTCGTTGGTGTTCACCGCGCCGACGATCACCCCCGCGCCGTCGATCACGAACAGGCGGGTGATGCCGCATTGCTCCATGAGTTCGGCCGCCTCTACCGCCAGCGCGTCGACGCGGATGGTGCGCGGGTCGCGGTGCATGATGTCGGCCGCCTTGGGCGTGCGCAGGTCGGCGCCGGCCTCGATCAGGCGGCGCAGGTCGCCGTCGGTGAAGATGCCCAGCGCCCGGCCGTCGGGCTCGACCACCGCGGCGGCGCCGAAGCCCTTGATGCTCATCGCGCGCATCAGCTCGCTGACGGTGGCCGTCGGCGGCACGCACGGCACTTCGTCGCCCGAGCGCATGACGTCGCTCACGTGCGTGAGCAGCTTGCGGCCCAGCGCGCCGCCGGGGTGCGAGCGCGCGAAATCCTCGGAGCCGAAGCCGCGCGCGTCGAGCAGGGCCACGGCCAGCGCGTCGCCCATGGCGATCTGGGCGGTGGTGCTCGCGGTGGGCGCGAGGTTCAGCGGGCAGGCTTCCTTGGCGACGCCGGCATCGATCACGATGTCGGCATGGCGCGCCAGCGTGGAGTCGGGGCGGCCGGTCATGGCGATCAGGGGCACGCCCTGGCGCTTGACCACCGGCAGCAGCACGGTGAGTTCGTCGACCTCGCCGCTGTTGGAGATGGCCAGCACGAGGTCGACCGACTTGATCATGCCCAGGTCGCCGTGGCTGGCCTCGGCCGGGTGCACGAACATCGCGGGCGTGCCGGTGGAGGCGAGGGTGGCGGCGATCTTGCGGCCGACATGGCCGCTCTTGCCCATGCCCATCACGACCACGCGGCCACGCACTTCAAGGATCTTGCGCACGGCCTCGACGAAACTCGGACCGACGCGGGCCTTCAGGCCGAGGACGGCTTCGGCTTCGATGTCGAATGTGACGCGTGCCCGGGCCAGGATGGCGTCGGGGTCGACCACGTGGGTCGGGGCGGGGCGGGAGCTCATCGCCGGATTTTACGAGGCGGGCGCGGTCGGCGATCACATGGCCCGGGGAAGCCCGGGGCACGGACATTGCTCTAGCATCGGCGCCTATGTCTTCGTTCGATCTCACGCTGTTGTATCTGTTGGCCGCGGTGATCGGCGTGGTGGCCTGCCGGTCGCTGAAGCTGCCGCCGATGCTCGGCTACCTGACGGCCGGCGTGCTCATCGGCCCGCATGCGCTGGCACTGGCGCAGAACTCCGAAGGCATCCGCCACCTGGGCGAATTCGGCGTGGTGTTCCTGATGTTCGTGATCGGGCTCGAGTTCAGCCTGCCCAAGCTGCGCGCCATGCGCAAGCACGTGTTCGGGCTGGGCATGGCGCAGGTGCTGCTGACCATGGCGCTGGCCACCGCCGGCGCGCTGCTGATCGCCACGCAGCTGCCGCCGGCCTGGCAGCTGGGGTGGCAGACCACGCTGGCGCTGTCGAGTGCGCTCACCATGAGCAGCACCGCCATCGTGGTCAAGCTGATGGCCGAGCGGCTCGAGCTGGAGAGCGAACACGGCAAGCGCGTGATGGGCGTGCTGCTGTTCCAGGATCTGGCCGTGGTGCCGCTGCTGGTGCTGATTCCCGCCCTGGGCGCGCCGCCCGAGGCGCTGGCCAAGGCGCTGGGCTTCGCGCTGGTGAAGGCCACCTTCCTCATCGGCGTGCTGCTGTACGGCGGGCCGCGCATCATGCGCTGGTGGCTCACGCTGGTGGCGCGGCGCCGCAGCGAGGAGCTGTTCATCCTGAACGTGCTGCTGATCACGTTGGGCCTGGCCTGGCTCACCGAGCTGGCCGGCCTGAGCCTGGCGCTGGGCGCCTTCATCGCCGGCATGCTGGTGTCGGAGACCGAATACAAGCACCAGGTCGAGACCGACATCCGCCCCTTCCACGACGTGCTGCTGGGGCTGTTCTTCATCACCGTCGGCATGTCGCTCGATTGGCACATCGTGGTCGAGCGCTGGCTGCTGGTGGCCGTGCTGCTGCTGGTGCCGCTGCTGTTCAAGCTGGGGCTGGTGACGGTGCTGGCGCGGGTGCTGGGCGCCACTTCGGGCGTGTCGCTGCGCACCGGCCTGTACCTGGCGCAGGCCGGCGAGTTCGGCTTCGTGCTGCTGGCGCTCGCGCAGGACCGCAACCTGCTGCCGCCGTGGCTGGCCAACCCGGTGCTGGCGTCGATGGTGCTGTCGATGCTGGCCACGCCCTTCATCATCATGTACAGCAACGCCATCGTGCGCAAGCTGGTGGCCAGCGACTGGCTGCAGCAGTCGCTGCAGATGACGAGCATCGCGCGCAAGACCATCAACACCGCGCAGCACGTGATCATCTGCGGCTACGGGCGCTGCGGCCAGAACCTGGCGCGCATCCTGGAGCGCGAAGGCATTCCCTACATGGCGCTCGACCTCGACCCCGACCGCGTGCGCCAGGCCGCTGCGGCCGGCGATTCGGTGGTGTTCGGCGACGCGGCGCGGCTGCAGGCGCTGATGGCGGCGGGCCTGGCGCGCGCCAGCGCGGTGGTCGTCACCTACCTGGACGTGGGGGGCGCGATGAAGGTGCTGGCCAACACCCGCGCCCACGCGGCGCACGTGCCGGTGATCGTGCGCACCCAGGACGACCACGACCTCGAGAAGCTGCAGGCCGCCGGCGCGACCGAGGTGGTGCCCGAGGCCATCGAGGGGTCGCTGATGCTCGCCAGCCATGCGCTGGCGCTGGTCGGCGTGCCGATGCGGCGCGTGATCCGCGTGGTGCAGGACCAGCGCGACGCACGCTACAACCTGCTGCGCGGCTACTTCCACGGCGCCGACGACGACAACGCCGACGAGATCGATCACGAGCGCCTGAACAGCTTCACGCTCACGCCGGGCGCACGCGCCATCGGCCAGACGCTGGGCCGGATGGCGCTGCCGACGCTGGGCGTGCGCGTGGCCAACCTGCGCCGCCAGGACGGCCAGGCGCGCGTGCCGGACGACGACACGCTGCTGTCGGACGGCGACACGCTGGTGCTGTCGGGCAAGCCCGCCGCGCTGGCGATTGCCGTCGAGCGGCTGCAGAAGGGCTGAGGCGGCCGGCGCGGGCGCGCGCTCAGTTCAAGAGCGACGGGTTGCGCTTTTCTTCGTCGATGCGCTGCTGACGGCGCACCGCTTCGCACTGCGCGTGCGACTTGTATTCGGGCTTCGTGCACTGGGCCGCCATGCATTGCGCCTTGGCGATGAAGTTGCGGTCGCCGCATTGGGCCTGCGGGTCGGCCGGTGGGGACGGCGTCGCGGGCACAGGGGCAGGCGCGGCAGCCACAGGCGCCGCGGCGGCTGGGGCCTGGGGCGCTGGCGCTGCAGGCGTCACCGGCTTGCGCGGCTTCGCGACGGGCGTCGGCTTGGGTGCGGTTTCCGCGGGCTCGGCGACCGCTTCTGCGGGCGGTGGTTCGGCCACGGGCGGTGCAGGCTCGGTCGCGAGGGGCGGTGGTTCGACTGCCGCCGGCGTCGCGGCGGGAGCCGGCGCTGCGACAGGAGGCGGTGCCACGGCCGGCTCGGGCGCCTTGCTGCCGGTCCCGTAGCCCAGCCAGCCTGCGACCACCAGCAGCAGCGCGACTGCGAGCAGCCCCAGCCACAACCCGATGCCGCGGGGACGCAGCACCGGCTCGGGCGGCTTGATGCGCTTGACCTTGATCCGCGTCTTGGGCCGGTCGGCCCGCGGGGACGGAGGCAAGGACGACGCCGCGCCTGCGCGCCCCGGCGCCACGATCACGGTTCGTTCATCCGCCGGCGGCGGTGGGGGTGGCGGCTCGGGCATCCAGCCGTTGGACGCAGGCGACGACGCGCGCTTCGACTCGGCAGGGTCGAACAGCGGCGCAGGAATGGTCGGCGCGCGCAACTGGGCGGGCGCGGTGGTGGCCCATTCGCGGTCGGCAGGACTGGGCGCCGGCGGCGGCACGCGGTCGGCGGCCGACAGCCGGCCACCGCAGCTTCTGCAGAAATTGGCACCGTCGCGGTTGTCCGCGTCACAGACCGGGCAGATCAAGGCCATGGCTCACCAGCAATTCTCAGGATCGGAAACGAAGACTTGTTCTTGTTGTTGCGGCGGCTGGCAGCGCGCGGCGAGCTGGAAGGCTCAGGTGACGGCCACCCGCTTGGACCGGTGCGCCATGCGCTTGGCGATCACGGCGCCGAGTGCCATCGCGATGTCCAGCGCCATGTTGGGCTGGCGGTTCGACATCTCGGAAAACCGCACGGCGGTGAGGCGCCACACGCGCCCCGCGCCGGTGACCACCACGTTCGCCGCATGCGGCTCGCGCGAAAAGAACGAGCCTTCGCCCACCACCGAGCCCGGCGACAGCACGGCCAGGCGCATCTGCTCCTTGCTGCCGACGCGGTGCACGCTGATGGCGCCGCTTTCGATGAAGAACACCGAGCGGTCGTGCGTGCCTTGGGAGATCAGCACGTCGCCGATGCTGGTTTCGATGGGCTGCAGATAACCCGCGAGCGTGTCCCACTGCGCGACGCTCAAGGTCAGCGCGAACGCATCGGCGCTCAGGTTCTCCGCGATGGCGCGGCTCAGGTTCTGGATGGACATGTTTTTCTCGACCCCCGCAAGTGATCCGAAGTATCCGCGAAGGCCCCGAGGTTCGGCTACAACTGTTTACGCTTTCACCGGCAAAGCGCAGGCATGTGTCGCTATTTCCCGATACAGAAGCGCGAAAAGATGACACCCAGCAGGTCGTCCGCGCCGAACTCGCCGGTGATCTCGTTGAGCGCGTTCTGCGCCAGCCGCAGCTCCTCGGCCAGCAGGTCGAGCAGCTGGGCCTGAGCCGCCAAGTGGGCTGCCGCCAGCGCGAGGTGCGTCTCGACACGGGCCAGCGCCTGCACGTGGCGCGCGCGTGCCAGGTAGACGCCTTCGGGCACGGCCTGCCAGCCGGCCATCGCCAGCAACTGGTCGCGCAGCGCCTCGATCCCCGCGCCGGTCTTGGCCGACAACGCGATGCCTTCGGAGGGCGGCGCGGCCGAAGCCGCCGCGTCCTGCTTGTTCCACACATCGAGCACCGGCACGCTCGCCGGCAGCTTGCGCCGCAGGCCGGCCAGGATCTCGGCATCCGCGGCCGCGTAGTCGGGCTGGCCGGCGCGCGTGAGGTCGTGCAGGAACAGCACGGCATCGGCGCTTTCGATCTGCCCCCAGGCACGCGCCACGCCGATCTGCTCAACCTCGTCCGTGCTGTCACGCAGGCCGGCGGTGTCAGCCACATGCAGCGGCACGCCGTGGATCTGGATGGTCTGCGAGACCACGTCGCGCGTGGTGCCCGCGATGGCGCTCACGATGGCCAGCTCGGCGCCGGCCAGCGCATTGAGCAGCGAGCTCTTGCCCGCATTGGGCTGGCCCGCGATCACCACCTTGATGCCTTCGCGCAGCAACGCGCCCTGTTTGGCGCGCTGTTGCACGGCGGCCAGTTGCGCCTGCAGCCGCTGCAGCTGGCCGGTCGCGTCGGCTTTCTGGAGGAAGTCGATCTCTTCCTCGGGGAAGTCGAGCGTGGCCTCGACCAGCATGCGCAGGTGGATCAGCGCATCGCGCAGCGTGTGGATCTCGCGCGAGAAGGCGCCCGACAGCGAGCGCCCGGCACTGCGCGCGGCCGCCTCGGTGCTGGCGTCGATCAGGTCGGCGATGGCCTCGGCCTGCGCCAGGTCGATCTTGCCGTTGAGAAAGGCGCGCTGGCTGAACTCGCCCGGCTCGGCCACGCGCAGGCCCGGCAGGCGCGGGCGGCCGGTGGCCGGATCGATTTCGGCCGCGGCCTCGAGGCAGCGCGACAGCAGCAGCTGCAGCACGACCGGGCCGCCATGCGCCTGCAGCTCGAGCACGTCTTCGCCGGTGTAGGAATGCGGCGTCGGGAAGTGGATCGCCAGGCCGTGGTCGACCGGCTCGCCCTGCGCATCGCGAAAGGGCAGGTAGGTGGCTTCGCGCGGCTTGAGGGCGCGGGCGCACAGCGCCTGGACCAGCGGCGCCAGCCGGGCGCCCGACACGCGAACGATGCCGACCGCCCCGCGCCCCGGGGCGGTGGCGATGGCGACGATGGGATCGGTGGTGCGGGCGAGGGTCATGACAGCGCGATTCTTTCAGCAAAAAGCAAAGGGCCGCGGATGCGGCCCTTTGCGGGTGGCGGAGGCCGGCTGGCTTACTTGCCCAGCACGCCCAGTCGCTTGTTGATGAACCACTGCTGCGCGATCGACAGCACGTTGTTCGTGATCCAGTACAGCACCAGGCCGGCCGGGAAGAAGATGAACATCACGCTGAACGCGAGCGGCATGATCCACATCAGCTTGGCCTGCATCGGATCGGGCGGCGTCGGGTTGAGCCAGGTCTGGAACAGCGACGTGGCCGTCATCACGATCGGCAGGATGTACCAGGGATCGGGTGCCGACAGGTCGGTGATCCAGCCGATCCACGGGGCGTGGCGCATTTCAACCGACGACAGCAGCACCCAGTACAGCGCAATGAACACCGGAATCTGGATCACGATGGGGAAGCAGCCGCCCATCGGATTGACCTTTTCGGTCTTGTAGATCCGCATCATCTCTTGCTGCATTTCCTGCGGCTTGTCCTTCAGCCGCTCGCGCATTTCCATGATCTTGGGGTTGATGGCCTTCATCTTGGCCATGCTGGCGTACGCCTTGGCGTTGAGCCAGTAGAAGGCCGCCTTCAGCAGCACCACGAGCGCGACGATCGACCAGCCCCAGTTGCCCAGGATGCCGTGCAGCTGCGTGAGCAGCCAGTACAGCGGCTTGGAGATGATCGCGAAGATGCCGTAGTCCTTCACCAGGTCCAGGCCGGGGGCGATGGCTTCGAGCTTCTTTTCTTCTTCGGGGCCGGCGAACAGCGCGCTGTTCACGACCTGCGTGGCGCCCGGGGCGATCTTCGGCAGCGTGGCGACCATGGCCACGGTGAAGAGGTTGTCGCCCAGGTCCTTCACGCGGAATTCGCGGCGCAGCTGCTCGCTGGCCGGGTCGCCCTTGAGCAGCCAGGCCGACGCAAAGTAATGCTGCACCATCGCGATCCAGCCGTCGTTGGCCGGCGGCGGCGGCTCGATCTTGCCCTTGGCGATGTCCTTGAAGTCGAGCTTGTGGAACTTCTTCTCGTTGGTGTACGCGGCCGGGCCGGTGAAGGTGTTGGTACCGAACATGGTGCCGGCAGCCACGGTGCCGTGGCGCAGCAGCTGCATGTACAGCTGCGCGTCGCGCGGCTGGTCGCTCACGTTGACCACTTCGTGGCGCACGCCGATGACGTAGTCGTCACGCTTGAACACGTAGGTCTTGATGTACTTCAGGCCGCCAACGGGGGCGCTTTCGAAGCTCACCTCGAGCGTGTTCTGGCCGTCGGCCATCGCGCGCGGACCGGCCTTCGGCGTCATGGCCGTCAGGTGGTTGGGGAAGGCTTCGCCGGCGACGGGGTTCAGCAGGCCGGTCTGCGCCACATAGCGCGTGGCGGGCGAACCGTTCTCGAACAGCACGACGCGCTTGGTGCGGTCGGCTTCGTCGTACTTGAGCAGTTCGAGGTGGTTGACCGTGGCGCCTTCGCTGTCGATCGTCGCCTTGAACAGGTCGGTGGTCACCACGACCTGCTCGCGCGGCGCGGCCGGGGCCGCCTGCGTGGGCACGGCACCTGCGGTGCCGCCGGCTGCGGCAGCCGCGGTCGGCACGCCGTTGTTCGTGGCAGTACCGGCAGCCGGTGCCGTGACGGCGGGCTTGGTCGACGGCAGGAAAGTCGGCTTGTTGCCGTTGAAGACCTGCCATTGGTCCCACAGCAGCACGAGCGAGAAACCAAAAATCACCCACAGGATCGTGCGGCGGATATCGTTCATGACGAAGACTTCTTGTCGGAGGAGAGAAGAGACGAAAACAGCGAGCCTGACCGCTCAGTGCGACGCTGTGATTTCGGTGGAACCGGATCGTGGCCGCCCTGGCACCAGGGCTGGCAGCGCGCGATGCGGTGCAGAGTCAGGTAGCTGCCCTTGAGCGCGCCGTGCACTTCCAGCGCCTCGATCGAATACACGGAGCAGGTCGGCGTGAAGCGGCACGACTGGCCGAGCCAGGGGCTCAGCAGCAGACGGTAGGCCTTCACGAGGCCGATCAGCAGGCGTTTCATGCCGGAGCGCGTGCAGGGGAGGGGCCGGCCGGTGCCGGCGGGCGGCCGGCGCGCGCCAGCAGTTGCTGGAGCTCGGCGCGCACGGCGGCCTTGAGCTGGTCCGAGGAGGCGCTCACGAATACCTTGCGATCGAAACCGGCGCGCAGACGCACCACGTGCGCGGCACGCGGCAAAGCAACGCCAGGCGCGGCGCTCACGGTGTAGATCTGGCGCTTGATGGCGTTGCGCGTCACCGCGCGGCGTGCCCAGCGCTTGGGCACCATGGCACCCAGCCAGACCTCATCGGACGGAAACAGCGAAGCAGCGCCCGACGCGGAAGCATCGAGCGCACAGCGGTGCAATGCGAAATGGGCAGTGCGCGCCACGGTGGCACCTGCGAGGACGGCCTGGAATTGCGCGCGGGTCTTGAGCCGCTGCATGGAAGCCGGGCCGCGTACGTCGCTGCTGGCGGGGCCAGGCGCTGGGGCTGCAAGAGCCTGCGCGGACGTATCGGCGGCTGACAACGGCAGGTGAGGTGCCGTCAGACGGCCAGGCGCTTGCGGCCCTTGGCGCGGCGTGCGTTGATCACGGCGCGGCCGCCACGGGTCTTCATGCGGACCAGAAAGCCGTGGGTACGGGCGCGGCGGACTTTGGATGCTTGGTAAGTGCGTTTCATGATGGTTTCCTGATTCCCTGTTTGCGCCGGTTTCCGCATGAAGGCATGCACAAACCCGACGAGCGCTGGGGGAGCGAGTTTCGGATGGCCCCCGAAAGACGCTATGAAGGCTTTTCAGGGAAACCCGCAATTATCGCAAACATTGGCCGCCGGAACAATCTTCGACTGCATTTGCGGGCCTTTCCATGTGCACTGCAGCATGTGGATAAGGTTTTGACAAGTTAGAATGCCCGGCGCCTTCCAGCAGAGAATATCCACAATACCTATACAAGAAATGCCCGAAGGTTCCCTCACTTTTTCAAGCACCCATGTCGACTGACGGCATCGGCGAAAGCCTGTGGCAAGCCTGCGTCGACCAGCTCGCGCAGGAGCTGTCCGAGCAGCAGTTCAATACCTGGATCAAGCCCCTCCATGCGCAGGTCGCCGACGACCTTTCGCGCATGACAGTGTTCGTGGCCAACCGCTTCAAGCTCGACTGGATCCGTGCCCAGTACGCGGGCAAGATCGCGGCCATGGCCGAGAAGATGTACGGCCAGCCGGTCGCCATCGAGTTAGCGCTCGCTCCGCGTGAAGTCCCCGTCCGTGTTGCCCCCATGGCCGTTCTGGCCGAAACGGATGTGCCACGCGACGTGGCCGGTCCGGGCGAAGAGCCCGTTGCCGCCGGCTTCAAGAACCGCCTCAATTCGGGGCTCACTTTCGACACCCTGGTCGAGGGCACGGCCAACCGCATGGCACGCGCTGCGGCGATGCACGTGGCCGGCATGCCGGGCCATCTTTACAACCCGCTTTTCATCTACGGCGGCGTCGGCCTGGGCAAGACCCACCTGATGCATGCGGTGGGTAACCGGCTGCTGGCCGACCGGCCCGATTCCAAAGTTCTCTACATCCACGCCGAGCAATTCGTGTCGGATGTGGTCAAGGCCTATCAGCGCAAGACTTTCGATGAGTTCAAGGAACGCTACCACTCGCTCGATCTGCTGCTGATCGACGACGTGCAGTTCTTCGCCAACAAGGACCGCACGCAGGAAGAGTTCTTCAACGCGTTCGAGGCCCTGCTGGCCAAGAAGTCGCACATCGTGATGACCAGCGACACCTACCCCAAGGGACTGGCCGACATCCACGAGCGGCTGGTGTCGCGCTTCGATTCGGGCCTCACGGTGGCGATCGAGCCGCCCGAGCTCGAGATGCGCGTGGCGATTCTGATCAACAAGGCCCGCGTCGAAGGCACTGAAATGCCCGAGGAAGTCGCCTTCTTCGTGGCCAAGAACGTGCGCTCCAACGTGCGCGAGCTCGAAGGCGCCCTGCGCAAGATCCTGGCGTACTCGCGCTTCAACCAGAAGGAGATCTCGATCGCCTTGGCGCGCGAGGCGCTGCGCGACCTGCTGTCGATCCAGAATCGGCAGATCTCGGTCGAAAATATCCAGAAGACGGTGGCCGACTACTACAAGATCAAGGTCGCCGACATGTACAGCAAGAAACGCCCGGCCAGCATTGCGCGGCCACGGCAGATCGCGATGTACCTGGCCAAGGAGCTCACGCAGAAGAGCCTGCCGGAAATCGGCGAGCTGTTCGGCGGTCGCGACCACACGACGGTGCTCCACGCAGTGCGAAAGATTTCGGGCGAGCGCCAGCAGCTCACCGAACTCAACCAGCAGCTGCACGTCCTCGAACAGACCCTCAAAGGCTGAAGCCGAATGTCATCAAGAACGCCCCTCGCGACAGCGGAGAATGGCGTCCTGAAAGCTGATTCAAAGAGATAAGAGAAGAGGAAGAAGACATGATCGTTTTGAAGGCAACCCAAGACAAAGTTCTTGCCGCGCTGCAGTCGGTGGCCGGCATCGTGGAACGGCGTCATACCCTGCCGATCCTGGCCAATGTGCTGATCCGCAAGACCGGCGGCCAGCTGCAGCTGACCACCAGCGACCTCGAGATCCAGATCCGCACCACCGCCGAACTCGGTGGTGACGAGGGCAACTTCACGACCACCATCGGTGCGCGCAAGCTGATCGACATCCTGCGCACCATGCCGGCCGACCAGACCGTGAGCCTCGAATCGAGCGCCAGCAAGCTGGTGCTCAAGGGTGGCAAGAGCCGCTTTACGCTGCAGTCGCTGCCCGCCGAAGACTTCCCGCTGGTGCAGGAAGCCGCCAATTTCGGCCCCGTGTTCAGCGTGCCGCAAAAGACGCTGAAAGACCTGCTCTCGCAGGTGTCGTTCGCGATGGCCGTGCACGACATCCGCTACTACCTGAACGGCATCCTGTTCGTGGCCGAAGGCAAGCAGCTGAGCCTGGTGGCCACCGACGGCCACCGCCTGGCGTTCTCGTCGGCCCTGCTCGACGTCGAAGTGCCGCGCCAGGAGGTGATCCTGCCGCGCAAGACCGTGCTCGAAATGCAGCGCCTCTTGTCCGACGCCGAAGGCGCCATCGAGATGCAGTTCGCGAACAACCAGGCCAAGTTCAGCTTCGGCGGCATGGAGTTCGTCACCAAGCTGGTCGAGGGCAAGTTCCCCGACTACAACCGCGTGATTCCCAAGAACCACAAGAACACCGTCACGCTCGGCCGTGCACCGCTGCTGGCCAGCCTGCAGCGCACCGCCATCCTGACCAGCGAGAAGTTCAAGGGCGTGCGCCTGAACATCGAGCCGGGCACGCTGCGCATCGCGTCGAACAACGCCGAGCAGGAAGAAGCCCAGGACGAGCTCGACATCGACTACGGCGGCGACAGCATCGAAATCGGCTTCAACGTCACCTACCTGATCGACGCGCTGTCGAACATGGACCAGGACATGGTCAAGCTGGACCTGGCCGACTCCAACAGCTCGGCCTTGTTAACCATCCCCGAGAACGCATCTTTCAAGTACGTCGTGATGCCGATGCGCATCTAGACCCCCCAGGACACAGCGCCTTGCGCACACAACCCGCGGCCCCCCGCGGGTTTGCGCTTTCAAGAGGCGGCGAATTGAGCTTTTGAGAGCCCGAAAAATCACGGGAAACCCGTGAGAGACAGAGGAATTTCCGAATGAGTGCAGAAGAGAACAAGCCCGACGTGCCGCACACCGAGCCGGTCTATACCCCTGAAATCCAGATCGTGGCGCCCGAAGGCGCCCCCGCCGACACCAGCTACGGCGAAGGCTCGATCACGATCCTCGAAGGTCTGGAAGCCGTGCGCAAGCGCCCGGGCATGTACATCGGCGACACCTCCGACGGCACGGGCCTGCACCACCTCGTGTTCGAAGTGGTCGACAACTCCATCGACGAAGCGCTGGCGGGCCATTGCGACGACATCGTCGTGACCATCCACTCCGACAACTCGATCTCCGTCACCGACAACGGCCGCGGCATCCCGACCGGCGTGAAGATGGACGACAAGCACGAGCCCAAACGCTCGGCCGCTGAAATCGCGCTCACCGAACTGCACGCCGGCGGCAAGTTCAACCAGAACAGCTACAAGGTCTCGGGCGGCCTGCACGGCGTGGGCGTCTCGTGCGTGAATGCGCTGAGCGTGAAGCTGCGCCTCATCGTGCGCCGCGAAGGCAAGATCCACGAACTCGAATTCAGCCGCGGCTTCGTGCAGAACCGCCTGCTCGAGACCGTGAGCGGCGTCGAGGTCTCGCCCATGAAGATCATCGGCGACACCGACAAGCGCGGCACCGAAGTGCACTTCCTGCCCGACACGGAAATCTTCAAGGAAAACAACGATTTCCACTACGAGATCCTGAGCAAGCGCCTGCGCGAGCTGAGCTTCCTGAACAACGGCGTGCGCATCCGCCTGCTCGACGAACGCACCGGCAAGGAAGACGACTTCTCCGGCGCCGGCGGCGTGCGCGGCTTCGTGGAGTTCATCAACAAGGGCAAGACCGTCCTGCACCCGAACTCGTTCTACGCGGCGGGCGAAAAGCCGGCCGACACCTACGGCGGCATCCCCGGCACGCACATCGGCGTCGAAGTGGCGATGCAGTGGAACAGCGGCTACAACGAGCAGGTCCTCTGCTTCACCAACAACATCCCGCAGCGTGACGGCGGCACCCACCTCACGGGCCTGCGCGCCGCGATGACCCGCGTCATCAACAAGTACATCGAAGAGAACGAATTCGCCAAGAAGGCGAAGGTCGAGGTCACCGGCGACGACATGCGCGAAGGCCTGTGCTGCGTGCTGAGCGTGAAGGTGCCCGAGCCCAAGTTCTCCAGCCAGACCAAGGACAAGCTGGTGTCCAGCGAAGTGCGCGCGCCGGTGGAAGACATCGTCGGGCGCCTGCTCACCGACTACCTGCAGGAACGTCCGAACGACGCCAAGATCATCTGCGGCAAGATCGTCGAGGCCGCCCGCGCCCGCGAAGCCGCCCGCAAGGCCCGCGAAATGACGCGCCGCAAGGGCGTGCTCGACGGCATGGGCCTGCCCGGCAAGCTGGCCGACTGCCAGGAAAAGGACCCCGCCCTGTGCGAGGTCTACCTGGTGGAGGGTGACTCCGCCGGCGGCTCCGCCAAGCAGGGCCGCGACCGGAAGTTCCAGGCCATCCTGCCGCTGCGCGGCAAGATCCTGAACGTCGAAAAAGCGCGCTACGAGAAGCTGCTCACCAGCAACGAAATCCTGACGATGATCACCGCGCTGGGCACCGGCATCGGCCGCGCCGGCGCGACCACGGCGGGCGGCGGCGCGGACGACTTCAACGTCGCCAAGCTGCGTTACCACCGCATCATCATCATGACCGACGCCGACGTGGACGGCGCGCACATCCGCACGCTGCTGCTCACGTTCTTCTACCGCCAGATGCCCGAACTGGTCGAGCGCGGCCACATCTACATCGCGCAGCCGCCGCTGTACAAGGTGAAGGTCGGCAAGGAAGAGCAGTACCTGAAGGACGGCCCCGCGCTCGACGCCTTCCTGCTCAAGGTGGCACTGAAAGACGCGAGCATCGACACCGGCGGCGCCACTTCGACCACGCTGTCGGGCGACACCCTGGCCGAGCTGGCGCGCAAGCACCAGGTGGCCGAGGCCGTGATTGCGCGCCTGCGCAACTTCATGGACGCCGAAGCGCTGCGCGCCATCGCCGACGGCGTGGCGCTCGACCTCGACACGCCGGCCGCCGCCGAGGCCTCGGCCGTGGCACTGCAGGCCAAGCTGCGCGAACTCAACACGACCGGCGTGCCGGCCGAGGTGAGCAGCGAGTTCGACGCCCGCACCGACAAGCCGCTGCTGCGCATCAGCCGCCGCCACCACGGCAACATCAAGTCCAGCGTGATCTCGCAGGACTTCGTGCACGGCGCCGACTACGACGCGCTGGCGCAGGCCGCCAACACCTTCCGCGGCCTGCTGAGCGCCGAAGGCGCGCTGGTCAAGCGCGGCGAGGGCGAACGCGCCAAGGAAGAAAAGGTCGACGACTTCCGCCAGGCCATGAAGTGGCTGATCGGCGAAGCCGAACGCGCCACCTCGCGCCAGCGCTACAAGGGTCTGGGCGAGATGAACCCCGAGCAGCTGTGGGAAACCACCATGGACCCGACCGTGCGCCGCCTGCTGCGCGTGCAGATCGACGACGCGATCGAAGCCGATCGCGTGTTCACGATGCTGATGGGCGACGAGGTGGAGCCGCGCCGCGAGTTCATCGAGCAGAACGCGCTGCGCGCGTCGAACATCGACGTCTGATCGATCGATGGCGCGGCACCGGTGGTGTCGCGCTGTTCACCAAGGGGGCGCCTGCAAGCGCCCCTTTTTTTTGGCTCCTCTTACTGCTTGCGCTGCACGAACAGGTTGCGCTTCGCGTCCTCGGGGTACGCGAAGGTGATCTGCCCGTTGCGCACCACGCCCATCACCAGCATGTTGGGCGACAGCGCGTCCTTGTCGTTTTCCGAGAACGACTTGTCATACGTCGTGACCACGCCGTAGTACGGCCGCTTGGGCTGCTCGAGCGCGGCCTTGATGAACGGGCCTTCGAGCTTGCCGCTGGGCACATTGAACATCGCGTGGGCCAGCAGGTACGTGGCGTCGTAGGCCTGCGCGGCGGCCATCGGGACCGGGATGCGCTTGGTGTTGAATTTCCGTACGTAGTTGGACAGAAACGACGAGCGGCGCTCGTTGCTGGGCTCGGCGATGAAGCTCTGCGCCATCAACGCGCCTTCAGCGGCCTCCCGCGCGCCGTCGATGAACGAAGGGAAGGACAGCGGCCAGGCGCCGACCTGCGGCACCTTCCAGTTCAGGGCCTGCCGGCCGCGTGCGATGACGGCGTTTTCGGGGCCCACGGTGTAGCTGAAGATGACGTCCGCGCCGGCCGCCTTGGCCTCCGACAGCTCCTTCGTCAGGTCTTTCACACCGAGCTGAAAGCGGCCCACGTACACGGGCTTGAGGTTCCTGGCCGCCAGCGCCTTCTCCACATCCTTCACGCCCGCCTCGCCGTACCCGGTGGTGTCGTGCAGCACGGCAACCCGCTTCCAGCCCCGCGCCAGCAGATCGTCGACCACGAAAGGCGCCTGGATGCTGTCCTTGGGCGAGGTGCGAAACACATAACTCGTGGCCGGCGGATAGGTCGAGGTCAGCGGCGAGCCGGTGGCGCAGGGCACGATCAGCGGCAATTTCGCGTCATTGAAAACCGCCAATGAATTCATCGCCACGCCGGTATTGCAGAAGCCGATGGTGGCGACCACTTTTTCATTGACGAGGGCCTGGGATTGCGAACGGCCGACGTCCGGATTGGCCTGATCGTCCTTGATCACCAGTTCGAGCGAGCGCCCGAGATATCCGCCCACGGCATTGATTTCGTCGACGGCCATCTTCACGCCGTTGAGCATCGGCAGGCCGAAATCGGCCGATGGCCCGGTGAAAGGGCCGATGACACCGATGCGGATCGGCGCCGGTTGCTGTGCGCTTGCCTGGGCGGCCAGTCCCAAACCCATCAACAAGAAAATGAATCGACGATTTGGATGAGGCATTTGGTTTGCGCGCTTTGGAAAGAAGCGCCGAGCCTAATTTCTTTGCGCCTCCTCCCATAGCTAGGGAATGCCCAGTCAATTGCGCACGAATTCCGTCTTTTGTTGCCAATTCAGTACAGGCCGCGGGGCCGGCGACGGGCCGAAACGGGCTCGTTCGCAACGCGTCCGGGGCCCCGTCTCAGGGTTTCCGATGAAGGACACCCGAAAAGCGGAACTGAGGCCCGTCACACGGGCGTCACCAGCTATGAAAACAATAGCATTCACCTGCGCAACGCAGAAGCTTCCTCGTAAACGCTATATCTAGCCCGACTCTTGCTAAGCAAAATTCCTGACGGATTTCCTGTCACGCAAGATCGAGGACACACAGAGCAATGAACCCCAAGCGTTTCCAACAGCCCGTGGCTGCACTGGTTCTGGGCGGCGCATCGGTCGCCGCGGCCTTCCTCGGGGCCGTGTCGCCGGCCCATGCGTTCTCGAACCCACCGATCCAGGTCGCGCAGGGCATCGAATACATGTGCGGCGGTGCCGCCAAGGGCGAAGCCGCCTTCCTGGAAATGGTCGCGCCGCGATGGGCCGCGACCATCGACTTCCGCGTGAACGACGGCAAGGGCGCGCAGCAGGCCGGCTTCCCGGCCAAGGCAGCGATCCAGATCCGCCAGAAGTACACGGGCCAGACCGTCATGGAAGTGCAGACCCAGGCGCCTTACATGCTCGCGCGGCTCGAGCCGGGCGCCTACGACGTCGACGTGACGCTGGGCGGGCTCACGCTCACGCAGCAGCTGGTCGTGATCGCCGGCATCCCGGCGCGTGCCTCGTTCGTCTGGCCGTCGAACTTCGACATGGCCTCGGTCGCGCCGCCGCTGCCCCAGGCGCTGGCACAAACCGCCGCGCGCTGACCCGACGCGGGCCGCTGCGGCCCGCGCGCAGTTAAGTTTTCCTTAAGTCGTGCCCGGCACAGTGCTTTCCTGCGTGGCCTGTCGCCACCACCGCCCGGAAAGGAAGGCTTCGATGTCTCTCACCACCACCACCCCCCTGTTTCTGTTCTCGCACGCGCGGCCCATCGCCGCGGCGACGGGCGCCGCCTTGCTCGTGCTGCTCGGCGGTGCGCTCTCGGCGCAGCCGGCCCAGGCCGCGATGAACCCGCCGATCCTCATGGCGCACGGCGTCGAGTACATGAGCGGCGGCATCGGCCAGGACGAGGCGCAGCTGATGGAAACCGTGTCGCCGCGCTGGCCCGCGAGCTTCGAATTCGCAATCAAGGACGGCCGCCGCGCCGACTTCGCGGCCGGCGTGCACGTGACCGTGCGCGACAGCCACGGTACCGCGCTGCTCAACAACGTGGTCTCGGGCGGACCGTTCATGGTGGCGCGGCTCGAGCCGGGCCGCTATGAAGTGGAGGCTCGCATCGGCGGCCAGACGCTCAAGCAAACGCTGCAGGTGTCACTGGGCGCGCCGACCAAGGCGGTCTTCGAATGGCCGGCGGGCACCGACATGGCATCGGCCGGCACGCGCACGGTGCGGTAAGCACAGCGGCACCGCGCCGCAGCAGACACCGAACCGTCACGCCCGCGGCGCCCCAACGCCCGCTATCCGGTTGCCTTGCGCTATAGAAAAAATAGCGACCCAGGCAGCTTTCGACGCCTTGAATGCGCGGCATGCGCCTTGCAGATGACGTGTCCCGGGCGATGCCCGCGTCCCCCCAGTCCTCATGCCGATCCGTCCCCTGAGCGTCCTGACCGCGCTGCTGCACGTCTACATCGCGCTGCGCCTGCTGCCTGCGCTGGCGTCGCTCACGCCTGCGTGGCCGCTGGCGCTCGTGCTGCTGGCGGTGTCGGCGGTCACGATGCCGCTGCCGTTCGTGTCGCGCAGCCAGAAGGCCGGCCGCAAGGCGAAGCCGGCGGGCGAGACGCTGCACTGGATCGGCCTGATCAGCATGGGCTGGTTCTCCTCGCTGTTCGTGCTCACGCTGGTGCGCGACCTCGGCCTGCTGCTGGCCTGGCTGGCCAGCGCGCTCGGCGGCCTGCAGGTGCCCTGGGACAAGGTCGGGCCCTGGAGCACGCTGGCGGTGCTGACGCTCGCCACGGGCGTGTCGCTCATCGGCTTCATCAACGCGCGCCGCACGGCCGGCGTGAAGCAGGTCGAAGTGCCGATCCGCGGCCTGCCCGCGGCGCTCGACGGCTTCACCATCGCTCAGCTCAGCGACATCCACGTGGGCCCGACGATCCGCAACGGCTACATCCAGCGCATCGTCGACGCGGTGAACCGGCTCGGCGCCGACGCCATCGCGATCACCGGCGACCTGGTGGACGGCAGCGTGCCCGAACTGCGCGAGCACATCGCGCCGCTGGCGGGGCTGCGCGCACGCCACGGCACCTTCGTGGTCACGGGCAACCACGAGTACTACGCGGGCGCGCACGCCTGGATCGACGAGCTGCGCCGCCTCGGCCTGAAGGTGCTGCTGAACGAGCACGTGGTGCTGCAGACGCGCAACGTGCGCGGCGCGCAGACCGACGAAGAGCTGTTCGAGAGCGCGCTGGTGCTGGCCGGCGTGACCGACTTCACCGCCGGCCATTTCGACGCCGCGCACGCGAGCGACCCGCACCTGGCGCTGTACGACGCGCCGCCGCTGGTGCACACGCGCGTGCTGCTGGCACACCAGCCGCGCAGCGCGCCGGTGGCGGCCGCGGCCGGCTACCAGCTGCAGCTGTCGGGCCACACGCACGGCGGCCAGTTCTTTCCGTGGAACCTGTTCGTGCCGATGCAGCAGCCGTTCACGGCCGGCCTGCACAAGCTGCACGACATGTGGATCTACGTGAGCCGGGGCACCGGCTACTGGGGGCCGCCGAAGCGTTTCGGTGCGCCGTCGGAAATCACGCTGGTGACGCTGGTCCCGGCGCAGCCCTGAAACGCAGCGGCTTCAGGCCTGCAGTTCGGCCAGCAACCGCCGCGCGTTCGACGTGGCGGCGGTGTGGATCGGCTTGAGGCCTTCGCGCGCAATGCGCGCCGCCACGCCCGTGAGCTGACCCATCGTGCTGGCGCCGCGCGCCGTGGCCTGCACGAGCGCGTCGCCGTGCGTGGCCGCCTGCGCCGGCGTGAAGCTGCCGGCCAGCGAGAAGAGGGCGGTGGTGCCCTGCAGCCATTGCTGCCATGCGCGCTGGGCCAGCGAGGCCTGGCTGCTGTGCCACTGCCTGGCCATCGCCAGGCCCGACTCGCTGGCTGCCGCGAGCTTTTCGTGGCCCATCAGCTGGAACTCCGCGAGGTCGGCGGCGCTGGGCGTGAGCCCGGCTTTGGCGATGCGCTCGGTGCGCATGCGGATCACCGTGCCGGACGACAGCAGGGTCTCGTGGGTCTTGAGGGCCAGGTCGACCCATTGCATCAGCGGGCTGGCCACGCGGGCGGTGGTACTGAAGGACGACATGGGAAGAGGGCACGTAGGGGAACAGAGGGCCACTATAGGCCTGCAAAGTGAAAATTGTTGCAGTGCAACAATTCCTGACCGTCATTTCACCGATCGATTGCTTTCTGCGGGCAATATTTAACGTTTGTTGTGGTTGTTGCCGGCATCCGCGCGCAAACGCCCTGCACGCGCCTCGGTGACGAGGTAAGCGACCAGCGCCACGGCCAGCGGCAACAGGTAATACAGCGCGCGGTAGGCCAGCAGCGCCCCCAGCAGCCGGGTGCTGGGCACCTCGTGCGCCAACAGCGCCACGAACACGGCCTCCAGCACGCCGAGCCCCGCCGGCACGTGCGTGACCACGCCCGCCACGGCGGCGACCAGCAGCACCGCGAGCACCTGCGGATACCCGACTTCGCCCTGCAGCAGCACCCAGATCACGCCGCCGATGAGCGACCAGTTGAGGCACGACATCGCCAGCTGCAGCAAGGCCATCGGCAAGCTCGGCGTGCGCAGCGCATGGCCGCGCACGCGCCAGACGTGGCCATCGGAGAACGCGCACAGCGCCAGGTACGTCAGCGACACCATCAGCAGCACCGCGCCGAGCATGCGCAGGCCACCGCCGTCGATCTTCCAGTCGGGCGGCAGCGCCATCGGCCAGAAGCAGAAGGCCGCGCCGGCCACCACGAGGTAGCCGAGCCAGTTGGTCAGCATGCTGAAGCCCAGCACGCGCGTGATGGTCTCGTTGCCCAGCCCCAGGCGCGAGTACAGCCGGTAGCGGAAGGCCACGCCGCCCACCAGCGAGCCGAAGTTGAGGTTGAAGGCGTAGCTGATGAAGGTCACGCCGATCACGGTGCCGGCGCCGAGCCGGTGCTTCGTGAGGTGACGCCCGAGCAGGTCGTAGGTGCTGTAGAGCGCGAAGCTGGCGGCGGCCAGCGCGCCGGCCGCGAGCAGCGTGAGGGCCGGCAGCGCGCGCAGTGCGGCGAACACCTCGGCCCAGTCGATGGTGCGCGCCTGCTTCAGCAGCAGCCAGGCGATGGCGCCGAAGAAGGCCCAGATCGCCACGCGCCGCGCCCACGGCCACCAGGGCCGGTGCGTGAGCGCGAGCGAGGCACTCATGCGGTCTCCGTGCGCGCCGTGCCCTCGTCGCCCGTGTGCTTCTTCTGTTGCTGCGCCATGAGGTCGGTCGCCTCGGCCGGCGTGAGACGCGGCGCGTGGCGCGGCAGGCGGTTCAGCCACGACGGGTACCAGCGTAAGAAGTGGAAGACGAAGAAGCTGCGCACCAGCCGCCAGCCGCTCCACTCGCTGGCCAGGTCGTGCGTGCCGATCTGCTTGCAGCTGTGCTGCATGAGATGGTCCATGCGCTCCCACAGCAGGTGGTTGAACGCGGTGTCGCGCACGACCACGTTGGCCTCGAGGTTGAGCGACAGGCTCAGCGGGTCGAGGTTGCTCGAGCCCACGGTGCTCCAGCGGTCGTCCATGAGCGCGACCTTGCCGTGCAGCGGGCGGTCGCAGTACTCGTAGATGCGCACGCCCGCGTGCAGCAGGTGGTGGTACAGCATGCCGGCGGCCGTCTTCACGATCGGCATGTCGGGCTCGCCCTGCAGGATGAGGCGCACATCGACGCCGCGCCGCGCCGCGCGCCGCAGCTCCTTGATGAGCCGGTAGCCCGGAAAGAAGTACGCGTTGGCGATCACGATGCGCTCGCGCGCGGCGCGGATCGCGGCGCGGTAGTGGCGCTCGATGTCGTTGGTGTGGCGGCGGTTGTCGCGCGTGACGAAGATCGCGTCGGCCTCGCCCGCCGCGGCCTGCAGCTGCGACGCGGGCGGTGCCTGCTTCAGCCTTCGCCGGAACCAGCCCACGCCCTTGCCGCCGACTGCAATCGCGCGCAGCACGAACTGGTGGATCTCGGCCACGATCGGCCCGGCCAGCTCGACCGCGTAGTCCTGCTTGGCCTTGGGGCCGAAATCGAGCAGGTGGTCCTCGGAGTAATTGATGCCGCCCACGAAGGCGCGCTCGCCGTCGACCACCACGATCTTGCGGTGCATGCGGCGGAACACGTTGAGCCGCTGGCCCAGGAAGCGCTGGCCCGGGTCGAACACGCGCACCTTGACGCCGGCCGTGGCCAGGCTTTCGAGGTACTCGTGAGAGAGGTCGGGCGAGCCAAATCCGTCGATCATCAGGTCGACCTTCACGCCGCGCTGCGCCGCCGCGCGCATGGCCGCATGCAGCGCCAGGCCCACCTTGTCCTCGAACAGGATGAAGGTCTCGATGATCACTTCGCGCCGCGCCGCGCCAATCGCTTCGAACACGCGCGGAAAGAATTCCTCGCCGTTCTCCAGCAGGTCGATGCGGTTGCCGCCGGTCCAGTGGCCGGCGCGCTCGGGGGTGTCGCGCATGGGGGCCTCGGTGCTCACAGGTCGATGTCCGCCACCAGCGGGGCATGGTCCGACAGGTGCGACCAGGGCCGGCGCGGCAGCACCACGGGCGCGTGCGCGCCCGCGTTGCGCACGTAGATGCGGTCCAGCGGCAGCAGCGGCAGGCGCGCCGGAAAGGTGCGCGCGGCGCGGCCGTGGGCATGCACGAACACCTCGCGCAGCGACGCGCCTTCGGCCAGCACGTCGTGCGCGCGGGCGCGCCAGTCGTTGAAGTCGCCCGCCACGATCAGCGGCGCGTCGGCCGGCACCTCGTCGCGCACGATGTGGCACAGCAGCTCCAGCTGCTGCTGGCGTTGCGCCTCGGCCAGCCCGAGGTGCGCGCAGATCGCATGCACATCGACCGTGCGCCCGGGCAGGCGCAGCACGCAGTGCAGCAGGCCGCGCTTCTCGGGGCCGCTCACCGACACGTCGTGGTTGCGGAAATGCACGATCGGAAACTTCGACAACACCGCGTTGCCGTGGTGCCCCTTCGGATACACCGCGTTGCGCCCGTAGGCGAACTGCGGCCACATGGTGTCGGCCAGGAATTCGTAGTGCGGCGCCTCGGGCCAGTTGTTCACGGTGCGCGAATGGCGCGCGTGCGTGCCCATCACCTCCTGCAGGAACACCACGTCGGCGCCCACGGTGCGCACCGCATCGCGCAGCTCCGGGAGGATGAAGCGGCGGTTCAGCGCCGTGAAGCCTTTGTGGGTGTTCACGGTCATGACCTTGAGCGAGGCCGGTGCGGCGGCGACAGCGGCCTCGGGCAGCGGGGAAATGATGGGGGAGGACATCGGTGTTCCCGTTGTACGTGGCCGCGCCCGCGCCGACTGTAGGAACGCGCCACCTTCTTCGCGTGCCTTTCACGCAAGGGCGGCGGGCTCCTACAGGCAGGCCTGCCGCACCCCCACACAGCGCCCGAAACGAGGCTCCTACGGTGGTTTCAAAGCCGATGCCATCGCGCTCGTGCTTTGTGCCTTTTTCCATCTGCAAAGGAGCTTTCCATGATGACCACCCTGCAACGCCTGACGATCCCCACCGCGCTGCTCGCCGCCCTGCTGGGCGCGGGCCTCGCCCAGGCCCAGAAGCCGGCACCTGTCGAACCGATGGCGGGCGACAGCTCGATGCCCGTCTCGCGCGAGGCCGTGAAGGCCGAGGCCCGCGCGCAGAACCGCAACAACGCCAACAGCGTGGTGCCCAAGGGCGAGGCCAGCACCACCGTGAACCACCAGCCCAACGCGATGCCGTCGCCGACCGGCGAGCGCTCGCGCGCGGAAGTGCGCGCCGAGACGCAGCATGTGAAGCCGCGCTTCGGCCAGCCGGGTGAACGCCCGGCGGTGCCGACCAACCCGACCGAGAAGACGGGCACGCCGCAGTAACACCGCGCGCCCACGAAAAAGCCCGCGATGCTTTGCGCATCGCGGGCTTTTTTCTGCCCTTTCCTGGAGGCCGGCTCCCTTCAGCCGGCCGCCTGGTCGTCAGCTCTTGGCCGGCGCCGCACCGTGGTGGCCTTCATGCCCACCGCGATGGAAGCGATGGCCGTGGCCCGCGAACTTCGCGGTCTCGGCGTCGAAGGTCTTCTGCTGCTCGGGCGTCAGCGCGGCGTAGAAGGTCTTGGTCGCTTCGGCGCGCTTGGCGAACCGGGCGCTGCGCTCGGCCTGGCGGGCCTGCATGTGCTCCAGGCGCTGGGGCGTGGTCAGCTTGGCGAACTCGGCGCGGTCCATGCGCTGCGGGCGGGCGGCACCGGCCGGCGGCTGGCTGGCCTCGGTGAAGCTGCCCCACGCGCCTTCCTGGGCGCTGGTGAGCTTGAGCTTGTCCTTCAGCGCGGCCAGGCGCTTGGCACGGTGCTCCTTCATGCGCTCCATGCGCTGGGCCGGGTCCATGCGCTTGTGCTGCGCCTTGGGTGCGGCGGTGGCATCGGCGGGGGCCGTGGCGGCCGTGGGTGCGGCGGTCGACGGCGCGGTGGCGGCCGGCGCCTGAGCGAAGGCACCCGAAGAGGCGAGGGCGGCCGAACCCAGCAGGCTGGCCCAGACGATGCGTTGGCGAAGAGAGATCATGAGAGTCGCTTCCTTTCGAAGAAGTCCGCCACCAAAGGGCAGCGGGTGAGACGAAGTGTGGAGCGCCTCTGTAACGCGTCCGTGAGCCGAACGTGAGCGTGCGTAAAGAAGCATGAACCGCAGCGCGGTCCTGTGGCCTGCAGCGTGACTTATTTGGGCCGGGGCGCCTTCAACCCGCGGTCGGGCACCTGCAGCTTGCCGGCGCGCAGCGCGGCCACCGCAGCACCACGGCGCGCGCGACGTTGCGCACCTCTTCCTGCACATCGGCATCGGCGTCCAGCGCCTCGTGGCTGGTGGCGTAGGGCGCGTAGTAGCCGATGTAGCGGTCCAGCCGCGCCTGGGCGCCCGCGTCGACCAGGCCCATCCAGTCGAGCCAGTCCGTGAGGTTGCGGCGCAGGCCCTCGGGGCCGGCCACGTCGCCGTGCACCACCACGCCGTAGACGCGGCCTTCCAGGTGCTTGGGGTAGCCCCAGCCTTCGAGCTCCAGGGCCTTGGCCTCGTCGGGCTTCTTGCCGTGCGTGCTGGTGGGGTCGGGGTTGCCGCCGTCGGCGCACACGAGGCGGTCGATCATGAGCTTGAGCGGGCTCGCGGCCTGGTACCAGTGCGTGGGCGTGAGCACGATCACGCCGTGCGCGGCCACCCAGCGTTCGTAGATCTCGTTCATCCAGTCGCCGGTCTGGCGCAGCGCGTGGTTGGGGTAGCAGCTGCAGGGCCAATGGCACAGCGGCATCGCGGTGGAGACGCAGCCCTTGCACGGGTGGATGTGGCGGCCGTAGTCCGACGTGAGCCGGCTCAGGTCGAGCACGTCGACCTCGATGCCGCCGCCTTCGAGCACCTCGCGCGCGCACTGCGTGAGGCGCCAGGTCTTGGAGATTTCGCCGGGGCAGGTGCCGTCGTTGCGCGGCGAGCCGTTGACGAGCAGCACGCGCGAGCGGGTCTCGGGCCGGCCCCAGGCGTCCTGCGCCGCGTCGATGCGCGCGCGGGCGTCGAGCCAGTCGACCGAGAGTTCGTAGTCGGGGTCGGCATAGCCGGGCCCGGCGCGGCGCGTGACGGGCGCCTTGCGGCCTTCGTCGTAGGCTTGCCAGGCGATGTCTTCCAGGCGCCGCAGCGCCTCGGTCTCGGCCCGGAACGCCGGGTCGTGGAAGCTCTGCATGAAGCGGTCGTGGAACTCGGCGCGCTGCAGCATCGGCGGCGCCTGTCCCTTGCGTATCGTGGGAGGCATGTCCGCAATCTAGGCGGCGCACCGGCCGGCGCGACCCGCACGCGACGCCGACTTGCGGTAGGCGAGCGACTACAGAGGCTTCGGGCTCAGCCCAGCTTGCCGTTCTGGAAGTCGTGCACCGCCTGCTTGATCTGCTCGGGCGTGTTCATCACGAAGGGTCCGTACTGCGCGATGGGCTCGTTCAGCGGACGGCCCGCGATGAGCAGCGCGCGCGCCGGGCTGTGGTTGCTGGCGCCGGCGCGCAGCACGGTGCCGTCACTGCCGGGGTCGTTCGCCAGGATGGCCATGCGCCGCGTCGGCACCTCGCTGCCCGCGATCCACAGCGATTCGCGGAACACGTAGACCAGCGCGTTGTGGTCAGGCGGCAGCGGCTGCGCGAACTCGGCGCCGGGCGGCAGCGTGATGTCCAGGTACAGCGGTTGGGTGTGCGCGCGCTGCTCCGCGCCTGCGACGCCGTGGCTGACGCCGGCGATCACGCGCACATGCGCGCCGCTGGCGGTGGTGAACTCGGGGATCTCGCTGCTCTGGATGTCGCGGTACCAGGGCTCGCGCATCTTGTCCTTCGCCGGCAGGTTGAGCCACAGCTGGAAGCCTTCCATCAGACCTTCTTCCTGCTCGGGCAGCTCGCTGTGCACGAGGCCGCGGCCGGCCGTCATCCACTGCACGCCGCCGTTCTCGAGCAGGCCTTCGTGGCCCGCGCTGTCGCGGTGGCGCATGCGCCCGGCGATCATGTAAGTGACCGTTTCGAAGCCCCGGTGTGGATGGTTCGGAAAGCCGCCGATGTAGTCGCCCGGGTTGTCGCTGCCGAAGGCATCGAGCATCAGGTAGGGGTCGAGCCGCTTCTGCAGCGGCTGCTGCAGCACGCGGGTGAGTTTGACGCCGTCGCCGTCACTGGTGGAAACACCGGCCACGATGTGGTCGATGCCGCGCGGGGTGGCGACGGGATCGGTGGGGTGGTGGTGGGCATGAACGTTCGTCATGCCGCCCATGGTGGCACCAAAGCCCCGACCGCGCCACCGGTGGGGATGCCCACTGCGGGTGGGGTTCAGCTCAGCGCGGCCACTGCTGGCGCTGCCAGTAGCAGTACTGCCAACGCGTCTCGAAGCCCGCGCGGCGGTACAGGGCCAGCGCCGGCTGGTTCTGCGCGTCGACCTGCAGGAACACGCGCTCGACACCGCGTGCCAGCGCCGCCTGCGCCAGGCCGGCGAGCACGCGCCCGGCCAGGCCGCGCCCGCGCTGCGAGGGAGCGGTGCGCATGCCGTGCACGCTGGCCCAGCCGTGGCCGAAGGCCATGGCGCCGGCCGCCACGGTGGCGCCGTTTTCGCGCACGCTCGCAAAGAGCGAACCCGTGGCGCGCGACAGCGAACGCACGCGGTGCACGCCGTCGACCGGGTCGAAGCCTTCGCCCAGGAACAGCGCGGCCCAGGCCGGGTCGGGCGTCGCGTCGACATCGGCCAGCCGCAGGTCCGCCGCGACGAGGTCGCGCATGCGCCGCGACGAGCCGGTCTGCACGCAGGTCGGGCTGTCGGCCACGTAATGCCGGCGGGCGAGTTCGGCGCGCAGCGTGTCGAAGCAGGCGGCGTCGGCCAGCCGCAGCGCAGGCGCGACCTGGCGGCTGTCGCAGCGGTCTTCGATGCGGTCCAGCGTGGCGGGCTCAACCGGGTCGCGGTGCAGCGGCACGGCGGAGCGGGCACGTTTGACGGTGCCGCGGTCGAAGGGCAGCAGCCAGCCGTCGAGTTCTTCGCAGGCTTCGGGTGCGACCGCCGCGACGGTGGCGCGTTCGATGGCTTCGATGTCGTGCGGGGCAATGCTCATTGCACGGCTTCCGGCGGCGCGTACTTGGCCGCGGCCACGCTCTTGAGCAGCGCCTCACGCTGGTTGCGGCTGATGCCGCGCACGCTCTCGGCCACCCACTTGGTGCGGTCGGGATCGATCTGGCCGTCGCGCCGCCATTGCTCCAGCACGGCCTGCGGCTTGTGCAACATGGCTGCGAGCCAGACCGCCTGCGCCGGCTCGAGCGTGCGCGCGCTGCGCTTGAAGTAGCGCCGCGCCGCCGCCTCGCCGCCGCAGAGGTTGCCGCCCCACGGGGCGTTGTCCAGGTACAGCTGCAGGATGCGGGCCTTGCCCAGCGTCTGCTCCATCTCGACCGCATAGAGCAGCTCGCGCAGCTTGCGCTCGGCCGTGCGGTCGCTGCCGGTGACCAGCAGCTTGGCCAGCTGCTGCGTGAGCGTGCTGCCGCCGCGCCGGGTCTGGCCGGGCTTCTGGTTGTGGTCGATCGAGGCGAGGATTTCGGTCAGGTCGTAGCCGGCGTGGCTGAAGAAGCGCTGGTCTTCCGCCGCGATGACGGCGCGCGCCAGCCAGCTGTCGTTGGCCAGCTTGCCCGACGGGCCGCAGCTGGTGCGTGCGCCCAGCATGGCCTCGGTGCCAAGCCCCTCGACGGTGAACTGGCTGATGGCCGGCTGCACCGCGAAGGTGGCGTCGGGCAGCAGCAGCTGCGCCTGCAGCGCCAGCGTGCCGCCGATGCGGGCGCGTTGCAGCTCGGGCAGCGCCGGCACCAGCACGGCATACCAGCGGGCGATGGGCGCGTCCTGCACGCGGACGTCGAGCTGCAGGTTCTTCGGCGCGAGGCGGCCGGTCCAGCTGCCCTGCAGCAGGGCGTTGCTGTCGGCTGCCTGTGGCGTGGCCTCGAAGGTGCCGGCCAGCGTGTTGCCGTCGCGCCGCACGGTGGCCACCAGCCGCTCGACCTGGATGGGCTGTGTACCGAGCGCAGGCACGTCGGCGCTGCACGGCGCGCAGCGCATCTGCTGCTGGCCGGTTTTCTCGTCCCAGGTGAAGTGCACGGTGCCGAAGCGGGTGTCCAGCGCGTGGCCGTTCAGCCGCGGCGCGAACCACGACGAGGTGGCCAGCCGCACCGCGGTCGGCACGCCGACCTCGAAGTCGAGCGGGCCGGCCTTGACCGTGGTGCTCCACTCGCCCGCGGAGGGGGCGAGGGCGATCTTGGCTATCAGGAAGATAGCCACCAGGGCTGTCAGCACCAGGGCCAGCAGCCCGTAAATCACGAATCTCAGGGTCTTCTTCACAAACACGTTCTCATCACATCGGTCTTGCCACGGTGACAGCTTGCCACGGACCGTGCGACTGGCCGCTGGCCGCCGCCCAGTACCAAGCCGAAGTGTCAGTGAAAGCCGTGCCTTGGGCGTCGACGATGCGCTCGCAGACGCGGAAATTTGCCGTACCGTGCCGTTGCGCCACAAAACAGCGCCACATCCGCGCCTGCGCGTCGCGTTCCAGCCGCGCCTGCTCGATGCGGTAGCCCAGCGCGCGGTAGCAGTCGGCGGCCGGATGCAGCATGCGCGTGGGCCGGTTCACGGCGCGCATCACCAGCGTCTGCTGGCCGTCGGTCATGCGGCCGATGGCGCCCGGGAAGCGATCGGCAAAACGCTGCTCGACCTCGCTCAGCGCCAGCGGGCGCAGCGGCACGCCGTCCCACTGGCTGGGCCATTCGTGGGAACCCACGGCGTCGGCCTCTTCGGCCGGCGCGCGCAGCGCCGCCGCGGCCGACCAGAGCACGCACAGCAGCATCGCCAGCGCGAACGCGCTCTTGTGGCCCACGCGGTTGATGAAATGGTTGGCGAACCAGCGCTCAACGAACGGTATCGACACGGCGGCCTCCTTCGGCGGTGATCAGGCCCGGCAGCGGGCGGTCGAGTTCGATGCGCGGTGCGACGCGCGCCGGCACCATCAGGCGCGCGATGGCGCCGCACACCACGGCCAGCAGCACCAGCCCCAGCGCGTTGTGCGCCCACGGCGCGAGCGCATGGCCGGCGCCTTCGAAGGCAATCAGCACGCTGTTGCGCACGATGTTGCCGGCCAGCACCAGCAAGCCGACGGCCGGCAGGCGGCGCAGGAAGGCGCGGTCGCTGCGCCGCGCCCACAGCGCGACCGCGCAGGCCGTGAAATAGCCCAGCCACACCATCTGCACGCCCGAGCAGGGCGCGTCGACGATCACCAGGCGGCCGTCAACCATCAGCGTGGCGCCTTCGCGCGCCACCTCGAAGCCCGGCGCGAGCAGCCAGCGGCTGGCCTCGGCCGTCACCACGCGCAGCGGGTAGCCGGCGTAGAACTGCAGCGACGACAGCAGCGGCAGCGCCAGCACCGACAGCCCGGCCACCGGCAGCGCCGCCACGCCGCGTGGCAAAAAGGCCAGCAGCCCGGCCGCGAGCGAGAGCACCGCCACCAGGCCCGAAGCCAGCGGCGGCAGCGCGGGCAGGCCGCCCCCGCCCGTGCGCAGCAGCGTGGCGAGCACGGCGCCCACGCCGGCCAGCGCGAGCCAGCCCAGGCGCGGCGAAGCGCGCAACTCGCGCCGGCACTGCCAGGCGAGCGCGGCCAGGGCGACCAGCGCCACGAGGCCCAGCGGATCGTCGGAACCGTCCTGCAGGCGGCGCGCCATCCAGGCCCAGGTGGGCGCGAGCGCGGCGCACTGCAGCGCGAGCCAGCCGAAGGCCGGCGTGCGGTCGATGCGGATGGCCCAGTCCACGACGCGCGGATGGTGGTGGGCCAGGGTTGCCAGAGACATGGTCGTGCGTCCTGTATTCAAGCCGTGAAGCGGCGCGGGTCGTTGCGGCGCGCGCGGCGGCGCAGCATGGCCAGCATCGACAGCACCACGGCGATCGCGCCCAGCGTTTCCGGCTCCGGCGTGCTCGGCACCTCGGCGCCCAGTGCCAGGTCGCTCACGCCCTGGGGCATCGGCAGCGGCTGGTTCACGTCCACGCTGTTCTGCGGCGCGACGTTGCGCACCACCTTGTCCACCGCGATGAAGCTGGTGTACTGCGTGAGCAGGCTGTACTTCAGGCCCAGCTCGGTGATGCGGTCCTTGAAGGCGGCGCTGCCCTCGAGCGCTTCCTGGTCGCTCAGGCTCTGGATGCGGTGGCGTGCCCACAGCGTGCGCAGCGCGGCGGTGTCCTGGCGCGTCTGCGGCGTGATGCGCACTTCCTCGCGGTACGGGCCGGTGGCGCTCTGGCCTTCGATGATCACGCGGCCCTTGGGCTCGCCGCGCCACTTGCCGAACACGATCACCGGGCGCTCGCCCAGCACGTCGGGCAGCGCCTGCGGCTCCACGTCGTACACGTCCAGCCCGCCGAAGGTGGCCTTCACGTTCGTGAGCACGGGCGACTCCACCATGCGGCGAAAGCGCGCGGCCTGCTCGGGTGCCTGCACCGGGTCGGTGATGATGAAGGGCTCGCCCATGCCGGCGCGCGCGATGCCTTCCATGAGGCTGCGGTTCACCGACGAGCCGATGCCGAAGGCGAACACGTTGGCCTTCGAGAGGTTGCTGCGCACCAGCTCGAAGGCTTCGCGCTCGACCGTCACGTAGCCGTCGGTCACCACCACCACGGTGCGCGACACGTTCGCGGCCTTGGGCTCGGCGTACACGCGCTTGAGCGCCGGAATCAGCTCGGTGCTGCCGCTGCCGCTGTAGTTCTTGATCGTGGCGAGCGCCTGCTCGATGTTGGCGCGCGTGGCCGGCACCGACTGCGGCGACAGCATCTTGTTGCTGCCCGAGAACAGCAGCACGTTGAAGGTGTCGCTGGGGCGCAGGCCGCCGATCAGGCGCTCGAGCACGGTCTTGGCGGTGTCCAGCGGAAAGCCGTGCATCGAGCCCGAGATGTCCACCACGAAGATGTAGTCGCGCGGCGAGATGGCGCTGGCGGTCACGGCCTTGGGCGGCTCGACCATGGCGAGGAAGAAGTTTTCTGCGTTCTCGCCCTGGCCCTTGTAGAGCATGAGGCCCGACTCGATCTTCTCGCCCGCCAGGCGGTAGTCGAGCACGAAGTCGCGGTTGTCGGCGGGGCGGCCGTCGGCGCCCAGCGTGATGTCCGCGTGCTGGTCTTCGTCGCGCTTCTTCACGTCGATGGTGTGCGTGGCGGAGCGGATTTCCTTCAGGCCCATCGGCGTGTCGATGCTCGCCGTGAGCTTGAAGCTGGTGCTGGGCGCCACGCCGGCGCGCAGCGTGGGCTGCGCCGGCCATGCGGCCTTGGCGTTCTCCGACTGCGGCGAGTTGTAGCGCGGCCCGACCACGGTCGGGAACACGAATTGGTAGTTGCCCGACTGCGGCACCAGCAGCTCGGTGTAGCGCAGCTCCACCTTCACGTCGTCGCCCGGCAGGATGTTGGCGACGTTCATCTGGAACACGTTGGGCAGGTGCTGCTCGAGCAGCGCGGCGGTCTTGCCTTCCTTCTTGGCCGTGTCGTATTCGATCCTGGCCTGCTGCTTCTCGCGGATCTGCGCCGTGATGAGCCGGTCGGCCAGGCGCACGTTGAGGCCGCTCACCGCCGCCTTGGTGGAACCGGGGAACACGTACTTCGCCTCGATGGCGCGCTGGCCTTCGTTGCGGTAGGTCTGCGTGACCGTGACGTCGGCGATCACGCCCGAAATCTTGACCGAGACCTCGGTGCCCTTCAGCGGCAGGCGGTCGACCGAGGGGTCGTCGCTCTTGACGAAGAAGTACGGGCTCTCGGTCTTCAGGCGCGGACCGGCGGGCGCTTCCTGCGCGTGGACCGGGCGGGCGCCCATGGCGATGAAACCCACGGTGGCCAGGCTCACGGTGGCGAGCCAGAGCCAACGGCCGGGGCGTGGGGTGGTGGGGGTGTCCATGGCGGGTGTCCTTCTGCGTGCGAACTTGCACGGCCCTCACTGTCGTGAGCGTGCGAGAAGGCAGTTGGAAGGCGCGTTGAAGTCGCCACAACCGGATGCGCCGCTGTGTGAAGTCTGTGTGAAGTGCGCGGCGCGGCGGCTTCATACGGCCTTCGGATCGGGCGGAGAGCATCGGCGCCTCATCACGAAAAAACACGGGAAAGAGGGGAGAAACCCATGCTTCAACTGTTGAAGGCCCTGCAGGCCTCGGTGCTGGTCAAGGTGGCCGGCCTGTTCTTCCTGCTGCTGGTGCTGTGCATCCCGCTGGCACGGATCGACGACCTGAACCGCGCCCGCGGCGACAGCCAGCAGGAGGCCGCGCGCGAACTCGCCGCGTCCTATGCCGGGCCGCAAACCATGGTCGGACCGGTGCTTCTGGTGCCGTATGTGGAGCGCTGGATGGAGCCGCTGCGCGACGCGCAGGGCAAGGTGATCGGCCAGGCCCCGCAGAGCAAGGAGATGACGCACGCCGTGTTCCCCGACAAGCTGCACATCGAGGGCGACATGGCGCCGCAGGAGCGCTACCGCGGCATCTTCCGCATTCCGTTCTACACGCTCACGGCCGCGCTCGGCGGCGGCTTCGCAGGCTTCGATCCGCGGTCCGTGCCGCACAGCGAAAGCGATTCGTCGATCGAGTTCCGCCCGCCGCTGATCGCCTTTCACGTGAGCGACCTGCGCGGCCTCGACGGCTCGCCCGCGCTCACCATCGAAGGCGAAGCACTGCGCTTTCGCCAGCGCGTGCCGGGCCTGCCCGACAACGCCACGTACGCCGACGGCATCCACGCGCCGCTCTCGGGCGCCGCGCTCGCCGCATGGCAGACGGGCAAACCGCTGACCTTCGACATGAAGCTCTCGCTGGTGGGCCAGGACACGCTCTCGATGGTGCCGATCGCCGAGGAAACCACCGCGCACCTGCGTTCACCGTGGGCGCACCCCAGCTTCGGCGGTCGCTTCCTGGCCACGCAGCGCGAGGTGACGCCGCAGGGCTTCGACGCGCACTGGCGCGTGTCCTCGCTGGTGACCACGGCGCGCGAGCAGGTGCGTGCCGGCCTGTGGGGCGGCGAAGGCGATGCCGCGCAGAACGCCGCGGCAGCCGTCGTGCGCACGGCGCCCTCGGCGTCCATGTCGCGCCATGCCTCGGGCCCTCTGCAGACCTTCGACGTGTCGCTCGCACAGCCCGTCAACGTGTATTCGATGAGCACGCGGGCCGGCAAGTACGGCGCGCTCTTCATCGGCCTGGTGCTGATGGCGGCCTTCATGTTCGAGCTGTTCCGCAAGCTGCGCCTGCACCCGGTGCAGTACGGGCTGGTGGGCCTGTCGATCGCGCTGTTCTTCCTGCTGCTGCTCGCGCTGTCGGAGAAGTTCGCCTTCTGGATGGCCTACACGGGCGCGGCCGCAGCCAGCGTGGCGCTGCTGGCCGTGTACTTCAGCGCGGTGCTCGAAGGCTGGCGCCGCGGCCTGTCGTTCGCCGCTTTCGTGGCGCTGCTGTACGGCGCGCTCTACGGCCTGCTGGCCTCGGAAAGCAATGCGCTGCTGCTGGGCGCGCTGCTGATCTTCGGCATGCTGGCCGCGCTGATGCTGGTGACGCGCAAGGTCGACTGGTATGCGCTGTCGCGCCGCAACGAGGCGGCGCCAGCGGCTACGGTGGACGCATGAAACTGCTGCGCGCCATCCCCGGCGTGCTCGGCTGGCTGCTGCTGGCCGTGCTGTGCGCCTGGGCCTGGAACCTGAAGGACCCGCACCTGCGCTTCCTGCGCGAGGAGGAGCTGCCGCTGCTGCTCGCCGCGCTGTGCGCCGCCGCCGCGATCGCCTGGCGCAGCGCGCGCGGCGCACGCCGAGTCGTGGCGCTGGCCCTGACGGTGGGCGCGGTGCTGACGGCGCTGGGCCACGAGCTGGCCTCGCGCCAGCACCGGCTGGAAGTGAACGCCGCTTCGGGCCCGGTGGCGCAGGCACTCGGCGCGCGCTTCATCGTCGGTTATGACGACGCGAACGACCTGCGCGAGCTGGCCCGCCGGGGCCTGATCGGCGGCATCTTCGTCACCGGCCGCAATGTGAAGGGCCGCAGCGCCGACACCCTGCGCGCGGAAATCGCCAGCCTGCAGGCGCTGCGACAGGCGGCCGGCCTGCCGCCGCTGGTGGTGGCGACCGACCAGGAGGGCGGCGGCGTCTCGCGCCTGTCGCCGATGGTGCCGCACCAGCCGGCGCTGGCCAGCCTGCTGGACGCCGACGTGCCCGCACACGAACTGTTGCAACGTGCCCGCGCCTACGGCGCACAGCAGGGCGGGGCGCTCGCCGCGCTGGGCATCACGCTGAACTTCAGCCCGGTGGTCGACCTGCGCCCCGGCCGCGCCCCGGGCCGCTGGGACCTGCACACCCGCATCGAGGAACGCGCCATTTCCAGCGACCCCGAGGTCACCGCGCAGGTGGCGCTCGCTTACGAGCAAGGCCTTGAATCGGCTGGGGTGCGCGGCACGCTCAAGCACTTTCCCGGCCTGGCCGGCGTGACCGAGGACACGCACCACATGGGTGCCGAACTGCGCACGCCCGTGGCCCGGCTGGCCGCGCACGACTGGAAGCCGTTTCAAGACGTGTCGAAACATTCGGATGCCGCGATCATGCTGGGCCATGTCATCCTTGGGGAACTCGACGCGGACGCGCCGGTCTCTTTCTCACGCAAAATCGTGCGGCAGGTGATTCGAGGCGAATGGGGCTTTCAGGGCCTGCTCGTCACCGACGACCTCACGATGGGCGGGGCCTACAACCGAGGTCTTTGCAACGCCACGCTGGGCGCACTCGACGCCGGGGTGGACCTGCTGCTCATCGCCTACGACCACGACAAGTATTTCGATGCCATGCACTGCGCGCTGGAAGGCGTGCGGCGCGGCGCGCTCGATCCCCGGGTGACGGAACGCCCGCGCGCGCCACGGCTCCAACCTCTTCGCTAGCCCCCATCCCATGTCCCAAGAACCTCGCCCTTCCCAACCCGCCGGTGCGCTGCGCCAGCTCCCGTGGAAACGCATCGCCGGCTGGAGCGCCATCGCGGCCGGTGCCGGCGCCGTTGCGCTGCTGGGCGCTGCCATCGTGGGGGTGGTCGCCATCTACCCGAAGCTGCCCGACATTTCCGAGCTGGCCGACTACCGGCCCAAGCTGCCGCTGCGGGTGTACACGGCCGAGGGTTCGCTGATCGGCGAGTTCGGCGAGGAGCGCCGCAACCTCACGCCCTTCGCCAACATTCCGAAGGTCATGAAAGATGCCGTGCTGGCCGTGGAAGACGCGCGCTTCTACGACCACGGCGGCGTGGACTACAAGGGCTTCGCGCGCGCGGCCGTGGCCAGCTTCAAGGGCGGGCGCAAGCAGGGCGCCTCGACCATCACGATGCAGGTGGCGCGCAACGTCTACCTGAGCTCGGAGCGCACGCTCAGCCGCAAGGCGTCGGAGATCGTGCTGGCCTTCCGGCTCGAGCAGCAGCTGAGCAAGGACCAGATCCTGGAGATCTACCTGAACCAGATCTACCTGGGCAACCGCGCCTACGGTTTCGCCGCCGCCTCCGAGGCCTACTTCGGCAAGCCGCTGCAGCAGGTGACGATCGCCGAGGCCGCCATGCTGGCCGGCCTGCCGAAGGCGCCCGGCGCCAACAACCCGGTGGCCAACCCGCGCCGCGCGCGGGCGCGCCAGCTCTACGTGATCGACCGCATGCACGAGACCGGCTTCATCACCGCCGAGCAGGCGGTCGAGGCCAAGAAGGAAGAACTGCACCTGCGCGACGCCGCCGACCCGAACCGCCTGCACGCCGAGTACGTGGCCGAGACGGTGCGCCAGATGATGTACGCGCAGTACGGCGACAGCATCTACACCAGCGGCATGAAGGTCTACACCTCGCTGATCGCGGCCGACCAGGCGGCGGCGTACAAGTCGCTGCGCAAGGGCATCATGGATTACGAGCGCCGTCAGGTGTACCGCGGCCCCGAGAAGTTCGTCGACCTGCCGGCCAGCGGCCAGAAGGAAATCGACGAGGCGGTCGACGAAGCCCTGGCCGAGCACCCCGACAACGGCGACGTGATCTCGGCCGTGGTGCTGGAAGCCAGCGCCAAGGAAGTGACCGTGGTGCGCGCCAACGGCGAAGCCTTCGAGATCTCCGGCGAGGGCCTCAAGCCCGCGCAGTCCGGCCTGGCCGCGAAGGCGCCGCCGAACATCAAGATCCGCCGCGGCGCCGTGATCCGCGTCGCCAGGACGCCGAAGAACACCTGGGAGATCACGCAGCTGCCCGAAGTGGAGGGCGCCTTCATCGGCATGGACCCGCGCACGGGCGCGATCACGGCGCTGGTCGGCGGTTTCGACTTCGGCAAGAACAAGTTCAACCACGTCTCGCAGGCCTGGCGCCAGCCGGGTTCGAGCTTCAAGCCGTTCATCTACTCGGCCGCACTCGAAAAGGGCTTCACGCCCGCCACCGTGGTGAACGACGCGCCGCTGGTCTTCGATGCCGCCGCCAACGGCGGCCAGCCCTGGGACCCGAAGAACTTCGACGGCGGCTTCGAAGGCCCGATGCCGCTGCGCAACGCGCTCATGAAGTCGAAGAACCTGGTCACGCTGCGCGTGCTGCAGTCGATCGGCGCACCCTACGCGCAAGACTGGGTCACCAAGTTCGGCTTCGACAAGGACAAGCACCCGGCCAACCTGCCGATGGGCCTGGGCGCCGGCTCGGTCACGCCGATGCAAATGGCGGTGGGCTATTCGGTGTTCGCCAACGGCGGCTACCGCGTGAACCCGTACCTCGTGACGCGCGTGACCGACCTCAAGGACAAGGTGCTGATGGAAACCGAGCCCCCGGTGCTCGACGAAAGCCGCCGCGCCATTCCCGCGCGCAACGCCTTCATCATGGAATCGCTGCTGCAGAGCGTGGTCAAGGGCGGCTCCGGCTTCAAGGCCTACCAGGCGCTCAAGCGCGACGACCTGTACGGCAAGACCGGCACCACCAACGACTCCTTCGACACCTGGTTCGCGGGCTTCCAGCCCACGCGCGTGGGCATCGCCTGGGTCGGCTACGACACGCCGCGCCAGCTCGGCGTGCGCGGCGAGACCGGCGGCAGCCTGAGCCTGCCGATCTGGATCGGCTACATGCAGTCGGCGTTGCGCGGCGTGCCCGTGACCCTGCCGGCCGAACCGCCCGGCGTGGTCAACGTCGACGGCGAGTGGTACTTCGACGACTTCACGCCGGGCCACAACGTGGCGAGCCTGGGCCTGGAAAGTGCCGAGCAGCCGATACAGCCGGTGGAAGTGCTGACGGGCGCGCCGGTGGGCGCACCGCCGCCGCCTGAAGAGCGCAACCGCATTCTTGATTTCTTCCGCTAGCCGGCAGCGAGATCACCCAAAGATGCGGGGGACGCGCGGTGCCTACACTCGGTGCCGCGGCCCCCGCTTCTTTTTGTCTCTTCTTTTTTCTCCCCTTTTCTCGCATCCATGGAAATCCTCACCCTGGTGGCCCTGATCGCCGCCGGCTTCTACATCCTCAAGTCCAAGGAACAGCGCCAGCGCATCGCGCTGCTCGGTCGCCATCTGGGCCGCTACCAGATCGAAAAGCTGATGGAGAGCCTGACCCAGGGCTACCTGCGCTGCCTCGGTGAAGACGACGCCGAACGCCGCCAGCAGATCTGGCACCTGCTCGACGCCACCGAGGAAAAACTCGCCGCCCAGTTCGAAACCTTCGCCGCCGAGCTGGCGCGCGAACCCGAAGCCGACACGCGCGTGAGCCGCCTGCCGGTGGCCTTGCCGTTCGCCACCACGCTGTTCCCTTCCGCCAGCTTCGACCTGCGCGAAGCACTGCGCATTCATGCGCGCGGCATCGCGGGCGTGGCGAAGAACGCGGCAGGCCGTTCGCCGAAATCGAAGGCCTTCACGATGTCGGCCGAGCTGTTCCTGATGCAGCACACCTGCCACTGGTTCTGCAAATCGAAGGCCGTGGCCTCGGCGCGCATGCTGGCGCGGCACCAGACCTCGTACGAGCAGTTGCTCGAGGCGGTGAGCCCCGAGACGCGCGAGGCGTACCGCGTCCTGGTCGGTCAGTGATGCGTTGACAACAGCGGCAGCGTGAGCGTCGCCACGGCGCCGCCACGCGTCGCGTTGCCCAGGTCGATGCGGCCCCGGTGCAGCGTCGCAATTTCCTTCACGAACGCCAGCCCCAGCCCCGTGCTCTTCTTCTGGCTGTGTGGCCGGGCGAGCGAATAAAACTTCTCGAAGACCTTGTCCTGCGCGTAGTCCGGGATGCCCGGGCCGTGGTCGCGCACGTTGATGCGCGCCAGGCGCGCTGTGGTTTCCAGCGTCAGCAGCACCTCGCTGTCGGGCGGTGAAAAGTCGAGCGCGTTGTCCAGCAGATTGCTGATCGCGCGGCGCAGCAGGAACGGATCGCCTTCGACGCGCGCAGGCTCGCGAATGTTCACGATCAGCTGGATGCCGCGCCGGCCCGCGGCGGGTTGCGCGCTCGCGGCAATGTCTTCGATCAACGGGCCCAGCGCCACCGGCTCGGTGCGGTCGAGGGTGCGCCGCGTTTCGAGCGCTGTGAGCTCCATCATGCGGTCGACGATTTCCTGGATGCGCTGGGTTTCGCGTTCGATGTTTTTCAGGAAACGTTCGCGCTGGTCGTGCGGCATCTGCGGTTCCTGCAGCAGCTCGGCCGCGCCGCGGATGGCCGAGAGTGGGCTCTTCACTTCGTGCGTGAAGGTCTGCACGTAGTCGGCCACGTAGTTGCGCCCGGTGAGCGCGTCGCGCATTTCACCGAAGCCGGTGCGCACCGCATCGACCGCGCGCCGCGCCATGCGCGACAGGCTCAGGCTGCGCTGTGCGCGCACCCAGGTCCAGTAGTCGCGGATCAGGCCGAAGGGCCGCACCAGCCACACCGAGACGATCACGGTGAGCAGCAGCAGCGCCAGCGCCGAACCCACGCCGACCCAGATGGTGCGCACGCGCGCGTCCTCGACGAACTGGCCGAAGCTCTGCACCGGCTTGCCGACGCTGACGACACCGACGATCTCGTCGTTCCAGCGGATCGGCGCGCCGACGTACATCACCGAGGTGCGCGGATCGCCGTCGACGTCGCGCGAGGTGCGCGCGCCGTACAGGCCGCCGAGCGTGCGCTTCACGTCGCTCCACTGCGAGTAGTCGTTGCCCTGGTGGCGGCCGAGCGAATCGAACATCACGCGGCCGGTGCGGTCGGTGACGTACACGCGCAGCTCGACCCGGCTCTTGTGCAGGTTGTAGATCTGGGCCGAAAACTCGCGCGTGTAGACGCTTCGAAAGAGCGGCTCCAGCCGCGCCGTGTTGATGGCGCCGGCGATCACGTCCTGCTCGACCAGGCTGGCCATGAGCTGCGAGGTTTCGACCAGTGATTCTTCGGCCGACTCGCGGTAACGCGGGTCGATGTCGGAGACGACGCGGTACAGCAGGAAGGCGATGCCCGCCGTGTAGATCAGCAGGATGCCGATGAAGATCCGGGTCCGGCGGGTCATTCCCTGCTGGCGGGCAGATCTTCGTGCAGCGCGTAGCCGGTGCCGCGCAAGGTGCGGATCGGTTCCACCTCGGGCGCGATGGTCTTGAGCTTGGCGCGCAGCGTCTTGATGTGCGCGTCGACCGTGCGGTCGAAGCTGTCGCTGGCGTCGTCCCAGACGAGCTGGAGCAGTTCGTCGCGCGTGAACACGCGCCCCGGGCGCTGGACCATGAGTTTCAGCAGGCCGTATTCGTAGCGCGAGAGTTCCAGCAGCCGTCCGTAGTAACGGATTTGCATGCGCTCGCTGTCGAGCGAAAAGGGCGTTGCAGGGGTCTGTGGCGCCGCTGGAGGCGGCGCCGGCGCGTTTTGATGGGGTACCCCATGAATCGGCGCTGCGGCGACTGACGGGCTTCCTGAGCCGTTTCTGGCACTGCGCCGCAGGATGGTTCGCACCCGGGCGACCAGTTCCCGGGGGGAGAACGGCTTGGCAATGTAGTCGTCTGCACCGAGTTCGAGGCCCACCACGCGGTCTATTTCGTCGCTGCGGGCCGTCAAAAACACCATCGGTACCTCCGGGCCGCCCATCGACTGATTCAGCGCCTGGAGGCGTTTGAAGAGCTCGAAGCCGTTCAGGTCGGGCAATCCGATGTCGAGGATGGCCAGCGCGGGGCGTTCCTGCGCGAACTGCGCGATGGCTTCTTCGGCCGTGGCGCACCAGACCGGCTGGAAGCCGTCGCTGCTCAGAACGTACTGGAGCGTGTCGGCGATGCCCGATTCGTCTTCGGCAATCAGGATCCGGGGTTTGAAGCTCATCCGGCGATGTTAGCGAGGGCCACGGACGACCCGTGCCCGGTTTTTCGCCCGAGGCGCCGGGGACCGGCGCGGCCTTTCGCGGCTTTTTTTCGGGCGCGGCTTTTCCTCTTCCTGTCTTCTTATTCTTCTTATTCAAATTAGTAGTAGTAGATAAGGGTCGCACCCGTCTGTGGAAAGGTCACTTTTTCCTTGACGTGACAACGACTTGTCATGCCCGCGTCACTGTGCGCACCCGCGCTTCCGTGGTGTACCCGCAACTTGGACAACATGGGGTAACCCGCCGGCCCTGTGGATAACCGATGGCTTGTGCAAAAACTCTCCCCAGAGTTGTCCTTTGACAGCCTTCGCCAATTCTGCGAAAGACGGTTTTCGGGTCGAGAAATTCATTGCCTGTTAATTGAGCAGGTTGTAGATTTCCCTTGCAAATCAATGACTTGCAACACCCCTACAGAGCAGTGCCGGGGTTATCCACAGAGTTGCCCCAGTTTTGTGGGGAGAACGCACAGAGGAACCTTCGGGCGCGGCGCGGACCCAATCCGCTCCTTCACATGACGAAAAATCTCGAACATGACACCTTCTGAAACAAAAGCGATCGTCACTTTGAGCCTGCTGGCGGCCTTCGTCGACGGCGAAAAGCACGAACGCGAGCGCGCCGAGATCAAGCGCATCGCCGAGGGCCTGTCGCAGGCCGACGGCGTGAACCTGCCGACGATCTACGAGGACGTGCTCATGAAGCGGGTGTCGCTGGCCTCGGTGGCCGGCGAGCTGAAAAGCGCCGAGTCGCGCCAGCTGGCGTACGAGATGGCGGTGTGCATGTGCGACGCCGACGGCGTGCAGTCGGAGCCGGAGCGGCTCTTTTTGATGGACGTGCGCAGCTCGCTGGGCCTGGACGCCTCGGCGGCGCAGTTCTCGCAGCGGGCGGAAGACATTGCCGCCGCGGTGCCGGCGGCGGTGGCGGTGACGGCCGGAGCGGCGGCAACCCCCGCGGCGCCGCAGGCGCCCGACAGCACCGAGCTCGACCGCGCGATCCTCAACGCCGCCATCCTCAACGGCGCGCTCGAACTGCTGCCCGAGACGCTGTCGACCATGGCGATCATTCCGCTGCAGATGAAGCTGGTCTACCGCATCGGGCAGGCGCACGGCTACCAGCTGGACACCGGCCACATCAAGGATTTCCTGGCCACCGTGGGCGTGGGCCTGACCTCGCAGTACCTGGAGCAGGCGGGTCGCAAGCTGCTCGGCGGCCTGCTGGGCAAGGTCGGCGGCGGCCTCTTGGGCGGTCTCGGCAAGCAGGCCGTGAGCTCGGGCATGAGCTTCGCGTCGACCTACGCCCTGGGCCACGTGGCCAAGCGCTACTACGCGGGCGGGCGCACGCTGTCCACGCAGATGCTGAAGGACGCGTTCTCCAGCGTGGTGAAGGAAGGGCAGGGCCTGCAGACGCAGTACCTGCCGGCGATCAAGGAACGGGCGCGCACCCTCGACACGAGCCAGGTGCTGTCGCTCGTGAAGAACGCCTGATCACAGGCTCGCCCCCAGGCTTCGCGCACTTCGTGTCGCTTCTCCAACCCCCTACCGGGGGCAACACCTGAGGCCCGGCAAAGCCGGTTCCTCGGTGTTCCACGAAGGGAGCGCCGGCTAGACCTGGCTCAGATCGTCGAGGATCGGGCAATCCGGCCGCGCATCGCCATGGCAGCAATGCACGAGGTGCGCGAGCGTGCTGCGCATCGACTGCATGTCGGCGATGCGCTGTTCCAGTTCACCCAGGTGCTTTTGCGCGATGCGCTTCACGCTCGAACTGGCGCGGCGGCGGTTGTGCCACAGGCCGACCAGTTCGGCGATTTCTTCCATCGAGAACCCGAGATCGCGCGAGCGCTTGATGAAGCGCAGCGTGTGGATGTCGGCGTCGTTGTACTGGCGGTAGCCGCTCTCGGTGCGCGCCACCGCCGGCAGCAGGCCCAGGCCTTCGTAGTGGCGGACCATGCGCGCCGACACGCCCGACAACCGCGCGGCCTCGCCGATGGCGACCTGGCGGCCGGGGGCGGAGGTCGCCGTCATCATTGAACGGTGTAGCCGGCGTTCTCGATCGCGGCCACGATGTCCTGGCGCGGCTGCTGGCTCAACACGTCCACATGGCCGGTTTCGAGATCGACCGTGACCTGCGCATGCGGATCGACCGTCTGTACCGCGTCTTGCACGGCGTCCACGCAGTGGCCGCAGCTCATGCCGGAGACCTGGAATTTCTGGCTCATCGTCGTTGCTCCTTGTGGGAATGAATGAAGGGTGGAAGGATTGAACACCCGAATCGGGGACAACGCCAGTTTCAACCCTCTCACGATGTCAACGTCCAGTCCAGGGCTTTGAACAATCCGCGCTTGACCTTGCCATGGTGTCAGGCTTTAGCCTCGGGACCATGGAACACATTCAGCCCCAACCTTCCGCAGCCGCCGCCACGCTGGACCTCTCGGTCGGCGGCATGACCTGTGCCTCGTGCGTGATGCGCGTGGAGCGCGCGCTCAAGAACGTGCCCGGCGTGCAGGACGTGAGCGTCAACCTCGCGACCGAGTCGGCCCGCATCGTGGCCACCGGCGGCGAGGACATGGCCTTGCTGCTGCGCCGCGCCGTGCGCGCCGCCGGCTACGAACCGCGTGCCGAAAGCACCGCGCAGGACGAAGCGGCGGCGATGTCGCCCTGGCACGGCTTCATGCCCGTGGCCGTTGGCCTGGCGCTGTCGATCCCGTTGATGGCGCCGATGCTCGGCGACCTGATCGGCCAGAGCTGGATGCTGCCGCCCTGGGTGCAGCTGCTGCTCGCGACGCCGGTGCAGTTCTGGCTCGGCGCGCGTTTCTACCGCGCGGGCTGGCATGCGGCCAAGGCCCGCACCGGCAACATGGACCTGCTGGTGGCGCTGGGCACCAGCGCGGCCTTCGGCCTGTCGCTGTGGCTGTGGTGGCGCGCCGCCACCGGCGAGCATGCGGGGCACGGCATGGTGCCGCACCTGTACTTCGAAGCCTCGGCGGTGGTGATCACGCTGGTGTTGTTGGGCAAGTGGCTCGAGGCGCGCGCCAAGCGCCAGGCGACCTCCGCGATCCGCGCGCTGCAGCAGCTGCGGCCCGAAGTGGCGCACCTGATCAACGCACGCGGCAAGGAAAGCGACGTGCCGCTGGCCGACGTGATGGTCGGCGACCGCCTCGCCGTGCGCCCCGGCGAACGCGTGCCGGCCGATGCGTGCGTGCTTGAAGGGCAGTCCGAGGTGGACGAATCGATGCTCACGGGCGAACCGCTGCCCGTGGCCAAGAACCCCGGCGACGCATTGACCGGCGGCGCGGTGAACGGCGACGGCCGCATGGTCATCGAGGTGCGCGCGGTCGGCGCCGAGAGCGTGCTGGCACGCATCATCCGGCTGGTCGAGGACGCGCAGGCCGCCAAGGCGCCGATCCAGCGCATGGTCGACCAGGTGGCGGCGGTGTTCGTGCCGGTGGTGCTGCTGATCGCGCTCGTCACCTTCGCCGGCTGGATGGTCGCGGGTGCCGGTGTCGAGACCGCGCTGATCCATGCGGTGGCGGTGCTCGTGATCGCTTGTCCGTGTGCGCTGGGCCTCGCGACGCCGGTCGCGGTGATGGCAGGCACCGGCGTGGCCGCGAAGCACGGCATCCTCATCAAGGACGCACGGGCACTGGAAATTGCACACCGCGTCGACACCGTGGCTTTCGACAAGACCGGCACGCTGACGGTGGGCCGCCCCGTGCTCACGGCACTGTTGCCTGCGGCCGGCGCGCTGGCCAACGAGAACGACCTGCTCGCCACGGCCGCCAGCCTGCAAGGCGGCAGCGAGCATCCGCTCGCACGCGCCGTGTTGTCTGCCGCTGCCGAACGCGGCGTGCAGGCGCCGCCGCTCGGTGCGATGCAGGCGATGCCGGGGCGCGGCGTGCGCGGCGAAGTGAACGGCGCGACCTGGGCCATCGCGAGCCTGCGCTGGTGCCGTGAACTCGATGCGATGCCTGCTGAAGACGACATCGAACGCCTGCAGTCGCAGGGTGCCACGGTCTCCGCGCTGCTGCGCTTCGACGATGCCGGTTCCGCGCATGTGCAGGCGCTGCTGGCTTTCGCCGACGAGCCGAAGCCGCAGGCCGCCGAAGCGATCCGCACCTTGCGCGGGCGCGGCCTGCGCGTGGTGATGATCTCGGGCGACAACCTGCGCGCGGCGCGGGCGATGGCCGCGCGCCTGGGCATTCCGGCCGAGGACGTGCGCGCCGACGTTCTGCCCGCCGACAAGGCCGAGCAGGTGAGCGCGCTGCGCAAGAACGGCCACGTGGTCGCGATGGTCGGCGACGGTGCGAACGATGCGCCCGCGCTCGCCGCGGCCGACGTGGGCATCGCGATGGCGCCGTCGGGCGGCGGCACCGACGTGGCGATGGAAGCGGCCGGCATCACGCTGATGCGCGGCGACCTCGCGCTCGTGGCCGAAGCGCTCGAACTTTCGGGCCGCACGGTGGCGAAGATCCGGCAGAACCTGTTCTGGGCCTTCGCCTACAACGTGGCCGGCATCCCGCTCGCGGCTTTCGGTTTGCTGAGCCCGGTGGTGGCCGGTGCGGCGATGGCGTTGTCGAGCGTGAGCGTGATGGCCAATGCGCTGTTGCTGCGGCGCTGGAAGCCCAAGCACCAACAACATTGACCCGACAGCGGATCAGTCGAACAGCAGCGCCATCAGGTGCTCGTCGACGAAGTCCGCTTCGCCGGCCCGGCGGTAGAACTGGCGCAGCGTGCCTTCCTGCACGAAGCCCAGCCGGGCATAGAAACGCAGGGCCGTGGCGTTGTCGCTCTCGGCCATCAGCTCGACGCGGCGAACGCCTTCGGCCTTCAGCCGCGCGAGCACGTCGGTCACCATGGTCTGCGCGACGCCGCGGCCATGCAGATTAGGATCGACGGCGAGCGTGCCCAGGCTCGCCACATGCTGCGCACGGCCCGGGTAGCGCGTGACGCGGTAGAAGCCGGCGAGCCGGCCATCGACTTCGAAGATGAAGAAACCACGGCTGTCGAGCAGGTCCTGGAAGACCGTGCGGAAGTCCTCGCGCGGCATCGGGTCGTAGCCCAGGAAGGGCACGACTTTCTCATGCATGTAGAGATCGAAGACGGCGTCGAAATCGGAGGATGTGGCGAGGCGGTGCAGGGGCATGTCGCGCTTCTTCTATGAGGTCCGCAAGGATGGATGCGGCCGAGCATAGCCATGGCAAGGTGGTGCTGACAACCGCCCCGCTTTTTTCCTCCCCCGAAGTTCAACCGTCCGGGAAGCGCCGGCTCGCCACGATCACCGCGTTGGTGCCGCCGAAGGCGAAGGAATTCGACAGCACATGGCGCAGCCCCCGCGCCTCGCGCGCCGCGCCGCGCACGAAGTCGACGTTCCCGAACGCGGCATCCGGCGTGTGCAGGTGGGCGATGGGCGGCAGGGTCTCACGGGCCAGTGCGCGCAACGCGGCCACGAGTTCGATGGCACCGCCGCCGCCCAGCACGTGGCCGTGGATCGCCTTGGTCGCACTGACCGGTGCGGCGTTGCCGAACAGTTCGCCGATCGAGGCTGCCTCGGCCGCGTCGCCGGCGCTCGTGGCCGTGCCGTGGGCGTTGATGTGGCCGATGTCCGAGGGCACGAGCCCGGCGTCGCGCAGCGCGGCACGCATCGCGCGCACCTGGCCGGCCGGGTCGGGGTTGGTGATGTGCGTGCCGTCGCAGTTGCTGGCGTAGCCGCTGAGCACCAAGGGCTGCGCGCCGGCACCACGGGCGCGTGCATGGGCTTCCGATTCGAGCACCAGCGCGGCGGCGCCCTCGCCGATGGCGAAGCCCGCGCGATCGGCCGAGAACGGTCGGCAGGCGGCGGCGGGCGCATCGGCCGGCGGCGGCGCCATGACGCGCATCGCGTGCCAGCTGGCCATCACGCCGGGCGTGAGCATCGCGTCGTGGCCGCCGACGATGGCGATGTCGATCCAGCCGCCGCGGATGGCGCGCATGGCTTCGCCGATCGCCACCGCGGAGGAGGCACAGGCGCAGGCATACGCCAGCGCCGCGCCGCGCGCGCCGAAGTGCAGCGCCAGTTCGGCGACCGCGGCGTTGGGCATCACGGTGAGCACGGTGGTGGGGCGCATGCGGCGCTGCTCGCCGTAGAGCGCGCGCGTGGTGGCGTCGAAGGTGCCGGCACCGGCCAGGCCGCTGCCCCAGAAGACGCCGAGGCGGTCGCGGTCGATGGCGTCGAGGTCCAGCCCGGCATCGGCCGCGGCATCCTGTGCGGCGGCCAGGGCCATCGCGGTGCCGCGGTCCAGCGGCAGGCGCGAGGCGCTGCGCACGCCGCTGGCGTCGAAGTCGCAGGTGGCGGCGGCGATGGCCATCGGGTCCATGCCCGGGATCTCGAGCGTCTGCGCGCGCACCGCGGAGCGGCCGGCGAACAGCGCATCGTCGAAGGCCTCGATGCTGCGCCCGAGCGGCGTGACGAAGCCGAGGCCGCTCACGTGCACGGGTGCGGCGGCGGTGTGCGCGGTCGAAGCGGCCGCGAGCACGGCATGGGCGGCGCCGCTGCTCATGCGGCGGCTGCCATGGGCTCGGCGCGTGCAGCGACGGCTTCGCCTTCGGCATCGATCACTTCGCACAGCCGTTGCAGCGTGATGCCTGCTTCGCGCGGGTCGAGCCGGTCTTCGGGAATGCGCAGATGGAAGGCGTCTTCCACCGCGAAGACGAACTCCATGAGCGCCAGCGAATCGAGACCGAGGTCCGACAGCGCGGTGGTGGGCGAGATGTTCGCGCGTTCCACACGGAAATCGGTCTCGAGGATGGTGGCGATGCTGTTGAAGGTGGGAGAGGAAGACATGAGGAGGTTCCTTTCTTTCAGGCGTGAAGAGCAAGTCCGCGGGCGCGGAACACGGGTTCGGGCACCGGGCCGTGGGCCACGGTCTCGGCGAAGGCGAGGGTCTCGCGCACCACCTGCTGGCGGTCGTTGTCGATGCTGATCATGTGGTAGCTGTTGTTCAGGACCACGGTGCGCAGCGAGGCGCAGCGCAGCCCGCGAACGAGCAGGTCGAGGTTGGACAGGCTGGCCACCTCGTCCTCGCGCGCATGCAGCGCCAGCACCTGCTCGCACTGCACGTCGTTCAGGCGGCGTCGCACGTGGCGGATCAGCCGGTCGTGCTCGCGCAGGTGGCCCACGCCGATCACCGCGCTGCCGGCGCGCGAGACCTGGCGATGCCGCAGCTCGCGCTCGATCCAGGTGCGCACGCGTTCGTTCTTCACGCCGTAGGGCGGGCGCTCGCGGTACTGCCAGAGGCGGCCCAGCGGCGTGTAGAAGGCCAGCGGCAGCAGGAAGCGCGTGCGCGGCACGGCCCAGCCGTCGAAGCGCAGCGTGGTCGACATGAGCACCAGCGCGTCCACCTCGCGCCCGCAGCGGATGGCGCCGCCCAGGGCCAGCGAGGCGCCGGCCGAGATGCCGACCAGCATCACGCGGTCGTGCGTGCGCCGCAGCGTCTTCACGTGCGCCTCGAGCGTGTCGAGCCAGCGCTCGAAGGGCACGGCCTGCTGCAGCGGCGCGGCGGCGTCGAACGAGTAGCCCGCGATGCTCAGCGGCTGCACCGCATACCCGTGGCGCTGCAGGGTCGATTGCACGGTCAGCAACTCGTCAGGCGTGCTGCATAAACCATGGAGCAGGACCACCGCGGTGCGCTGCACGGCGGGGGACACCAGGCTCAAGGGATCGGAGGGATCGCGTGCACTCATCGGGAGGTGTGTCGTATGCTCATGTCGCGTTTATCGCGGGGAGCGACTGACCGGCCGCTGACGCGTCCATCGCCAGGGCAGACCAACAAATCACCCACCACTCATTCACTCACCATGCGAATCCTGCTTGTGGAAGATGACACCGTGCTACGCGACGTGATGTTGCGCAGCCTCGCCGACGCCGGCCACCGGGTCGACGTGTCGACCAACGTCGAAGACGCCGACCACCTGTGGCGCGTGCAGCCCTTCGACGCCGTGCTGCTCGACCTCAACCTGCCCGCCACCGCCAGCCCCACCAGCGGCTTGGCGAGCGGCCTCACGGCCTTGCGACAGGCCCGTGCGCGCGGCGACCGCACGCCGGTGCTGGTGCTCACGGCACGCGGGCGCACCGAAGAACGCATCGCCGGGCTCGACGCGGGCGCCGACGACTACCTGGGCAAGCCCTTCGACCTCGCCGAGGTCGAAGCCCGGCTGCGCGCCCTGGTGCGGCGCGCCAAGGGCACCGAAGACATCGTGGTGCTCGGCCAACTCAAGCTCGACCGCAAGGCGCGGCGCTTCGCGGTCGCGAACGCACCGCTGGACCTGCCGGCGCGCGAGTTCGAGGTGCTGTGGGAACTCATGAGCCCGCCGGGGCGCACCGTGAGCAAGCGGGCGCTGTCGGACAAGCTCTCGGGCTTCGACGAATCGCTGGGCGACAACGCGCTCGAGGCCTTTATCTCGCGCCTGCGCAAGAAGCTGCTCGGCTCGGGCGCGGGCATCCGCACCTTGCGCGGCATCGGCTACCTGCTCGAAGCCGAGGTGTGAGAAGCGACCCGTGAGTGAGGCCACCCCATCGGTCACGCGCACCGCACCTTCGCTCACGCGGCGCGTGCTGCGCAACGTGCTGGTGCCGCTGGCGCTCACCTGGATGACCGGCGCGGTGATCGCGCTGGTCATCGCCAACTACTTCTCCGAGCAGGCCTTCGACCGTGGCATGCTCGACGACGCTTATGCGCTGTCGGCCAACGTGCAGGCCGGCGAGCGCGGCATCGAGCTGCTGCTGACGCCGCGCGAGGTGGCGACCGTGCTGTTCGACCAGACCGACAAGGTCTACTTCTCGGTGCAGCGGCTCGACGGCACGACGATCTCGGGCGATCCCGACCTGAAGGCGCCCCTGCCGGGCGAAAGCTCGCGTTACCGCTTCTCCGACATCGACTACGCCGGCCAGGTGCTGCGTGCCGTGGTGCTCGACCACGACGCCGAGCCTGGCCTGCACGTGCCCTACCGCGTGATCGTGGCGCAGACCACGCTCAGCCGTGCGGCGCTCGTGCAGCGGCTGCTGTTCTATGCCATGGCGCCGCAGGTGCTGCTGCTGGTGCTGCTGGCCGTGTGGCTCTGGCATGGCATCCGGCGCGATCTGCGACCGCTCGGCGAACTGCAGCGCGCCCTCGACACGCGCGATGTGCGCGACCTCTCGCCGGTGACCGTGGCGCAGACCTCGAAAGAGTTGCAGCGCCTGGGCGATGCCGTCAACGCGCTGTTCGACCGGCTGCGCTACAGCGTGCGCGCGCAGCGCGAGTTCGTGGGCAACGTGGCGCACGAGCTGCGCACGCCCCTCGCGGGCATTCGCGCCCTGGCCGAGTACGGGCTCGCGCAGCACGACACCGGGGTGTGGCGCGAACAGCTGACGCGCGTGTCCGAGCGGCAGGCGCGCGCGAGCCACCTGATCGACCAGCTGCTCGCCCTGGCGCTGGCCGACGAGGCGCGCACTGACCTGCAGCGCACGCCTGTGCAACTCGACATGCTGGCCGAACAGACCGTGCTGCGGCATCTTGCGCGGGCCGATGCGCGCGGCGTCGACCTGGGCGCACGCGGCCTCGACGAAGGTGGCGTGACGGTGTTGGCAAACGAAGCACTGGTGGAGGGCATCCTCGACAACCTGATTGACAACGCGCTGCGCTATGGCGGGCGCACGATCACGGTCGAACTCGCGGGCCGCACGCTGAGCGTGATCGACGACGGACCCGGCATTCCGATCGAAGCGCAGCGCGACCTGATGCAACGCTGGGCGCAAGGGCCCGCGGGCCAGAAGCTGGGGCAGGGCGCGGGGCTGGGGCTGTCGATCGTGGCGCGCTATGCCGAGCTGTTAGGAGCAGAGCTGCGGCTCGAAGCCGCCGAGCCGACCGGTCTGCGCGTGAGCGTGACCTTCGGCGACGACGCCTGAGATTTCATGCGGCCGGCAGTGGCTTGCGCAGATAGACGCGCGTGCGCCCGTCGAGGGATTCGCGCCGGTACTCGACGTAGCCGATGCGCTGGTAGAGCGCGAGGTTCTCGGTCATCTTCTCATTCGTGTACAGGTAGATCGACGCGTGGCCCTGGCGCAGCGCTTCGCGTTCGGCCAGTTCGAGCAGCGCGCGGCCCGCGCCGCTGCCCTGGTGGTCGGGGTGCACGGCGATCACGTCGATCAGGAAGCCTTCGTCGGTCACGTCGAGCAGCAGTGCCGCGCCGATCTGTTGCTCCGGCCGCTCGGCCACCCAGACCTGCAGGTGCGCGACGGCCTCGGCGTAGTCACGGGTCATTGGCCTCGGTGTGAGGCCCAGGCGTGGGATGTAGGTGCGGAAAGCCTCGACGGCGCACGCGGTGACGGCCGCCACGTCGTCGGCGTTTGCGCGGCGCAGGGTCCAACGCGTTGCGTCGGCGCTCACACGTCGAACTCGACTTCGCCCTCGATCTCCACAGGGATGCCGAAAGGCAGCTCGGCCATGCCCACGGCGCTGCGCGCATGCGCACCGACCTCAGGGCCGAAGAGCTCGAGGATCAGGTCGGAAAACCCATTGATCACCGCTGGCTGCTGCTGAAAGCCAGGCGCCGAAGCGACCATGCCGAACACGCGTGTCCATGCGGTGATGCGGTCCAGGTCTCCGAGCGCGCGCTGCAGGCTGCCGAGCATCGCGAGTGCGGTGAGGCGCGCGGCGGTGTAGCCCTGCTCGACGGTCAGCTCGGCGCCGAGCTTGCCGAGTGGCGCGGCGATGCTGCCATCTGCATTCAACGGGCCGTGGCCCGAGAGGATGGCGCGCCGGCCGATGAGGCGGACGAATTGGAAGGGGAGGAGGACGCCGGGAGGTGGCGTGACCGGCGGAGGAAGGGCGAGGCCCAACTCAGTGAGGCGATCGGTGATGCGAGGCATGGCGATGGTCGGCGGCGCGTGATGGACAGGCGTCGAGGGTATGCGCGGATGTCCTGGGTGGCAATCCGGGATGAGGCGCTTCAATACGAGGGGGTGAGCTTGGCGTTCAAGCGGTCCTTCCTCGGCAGCGAATGAAAGGCCTCGATGGCGAGGCATTGTCCCAATGCGGTCAACGAGCCTTGAGATTGGAGCCGTCGAACTTGGCTTGATCCTTCGCGAAAACCTGAACCTTGCTTTCTCTCACTTGTGTGTTGGCGAGGTTTACCGAGCGATCGACGGAATTTCCATTGACTTCCAGCTGTCCGATGCGGCCATTGGAAATGTCGAGACTTCCGATGGTGTTGCCCTCGAACACAAGGCGTTGCGTTTCCAGCCAGGAGGCATCGACGATGGGCAGGGTGCAGTTGCGAACGACCGCCAATTTGTTGATCGGGACAGCCCGCCATTCGCTGTCCTGAAGCGGTCGTCCTGGTCCCAGATTGATGCGTTGCATCGGGCCAGTGCCGAAGCTCGTTCCTTCGAGCAAGACCTGTTGCGCACTGTCCATCGGCATGACGAATGAAATGCTCTTGCCGTTGCCGAAGACTTCGCTGTTGCGGATGGTGAAGTTCTTCGCGGTGACGCCAGCATTGATGAATCCACCCTTGACCCTTTCAATCAACATGTCGTTCTTGATGGCGGCATTGTTCAGATTCAAATGTTCCAGTACGGTGTCGCGAATAGTGAGGGATTGAAGATCGCGTGCAGCCATGTCGAGAACCCCACGGAACCTCGAGTTCTGGATGGTCACTGCGGCTGATTCGTAGCTCGTTCCGCTGTTTGCTGCACTGTCTGTCCAGATGCCTATGTCTTGTGCTTCACATCTGTCCAAAACGATTTTCTTATAGCCGGCAAGCTCGAACCACTTTGCCTTGCAGTCGACGAAAGTGGCATCGCCTCTGCTCCCGATGCCGCCCCAATTGTTTGGATTCTGACCCTTACCGACGAAACTGCAGGATTCAAAGTGGACATCGGAACTCCCGCTGAGGTCGATCACATTGCTTTGTCCTCCGGCTTGGCAACGGACAAAGCGAATCGATCTGGAAATGCCCCAGCTGATGATTCCAGCGAATCGACAGTCCTCAAAAACACAATCGTGTAGTTCGCTGAGCTTGATTTCGTAGGCACCTACGAAGTCGCAATTCACGAACCTGACTTTGTGCCATGCGACGCCCTGAAAAGCGACGCCGCTGAATTCTGCGCTGTCGATCACCAGCTGCAAGTTCCCCACTTCTCGTTGACGGAGCGCTGGCTCGAGCAGGTAGTCATAGGCTTTGCCAAATGACTTGATGTTTTTCTTAGTACCCATGGCATATCCAAAAAGAAGGGGCGAGAACGATGCGAATGCGGCGGTTGTCAACAAGAGGGATCGGCGATCCATCGGTTTCCTTCGGATTCACTTATTGCCATCGGGATTGATGGCCTCCTTCGATAGCACGTACCCTTTGCCTTTGTAGTTTTCCGCAAGAAACTTCCAGTCAGGAACTTCCCCCCGCTCTTCCGCTGGCCTGCGGAAGAACCACTTCGAGGTTCCCGTGGCGCCGTAGTCCACGCCACCGCCCTTGAGGGCTGTGCCGAATACGCCGATTTCGAATGGAAACATCCAAGGGTCCGAGCAATCCATGTCTTTGCTCCAATCGTCCTTGCCGACCTTGGGTTGCTTCAACAGCACCTCACAAAATGCTTGCTCGGTGATTGCGCCGTTGTCCAGGATTCGCGTCAGCAAGGCGTGGTCTTTGGCTTCGAGCTCGATGAAGGGGCTGTGGACTTCGGAGGTGTACCTGGTGGTCAAGGTGTGCCAGATTCTCATGGCCCTTGCTCCCGTGCCGACTTGCTCAAACACCCAGAACCTGATCCCTGCAATGCACTCCAGCTTGGCCATGGTTGCGCTCAGCGTCAACGGCACCTTCCACCCCGCCTGTATCAGCGGTGTCGGCACGAAGACCAGGGGCGGGTCAATGCCTTTGTCTAGATGCCGGCTCATCACGGCCATGTAGTCGAGTGCCACCGCGAGGCGCGGCTTCTCGTTCAGCGGGGCGCCGGCGCTCTTGCTTGAGCGTTGCGTCATGACCTGGGTGATGATGCCCGTCGCGGGGTCCAGGAGCGTGCCTGAGGGCGGACGCAAGGTCCAGCTGTCGAGTTCTCGGTCGAGGTTCTGCTTGCCGACCGGACCGCCGCTGCTGCTGACGATGAAGCGCGTGCGCTGGCGTGCCGGCGCTTTCACGGTCTCCTTGCGGATGCCGGGGTCGACAGCACTGGTGACCTGGATCATGCGCGCGCCGCTGGACGGCTGGCACCACGCGACGTTGTAGACGCCGCTGCGATGGCTGTGGCCGCTGAAGTGCCAATCCACCGCGGTCTCGGGTGTGGCCTTGCCCTTGCCGCCACCGTCGACGCACACGAAGCGTTCGAAATAGACGTCCTGGTTGACCTCGCATGTGCCGGTGTTGACGTTGTTGAAACCGGGTTGCCCGCGAAGAGGGGCGCCCAAGGGGCCGCTCGAAGGAATGAAGCGTGCCTGCTCCGGGGTGGCCGAGTAGAGCAGAGGTTCGTCGTAGTTGATGATGGTGAAGTGCGTCGCTACCGTGAGGCTGGCACCCGGGCTTGCGCGTTTGTGGCTCTGGGCCTGCCCCAGCAACTGCAGCTGCTTGTTGCTGAAGGAGTGGGTGGCGCGGGGCAGGATGCCGGTTCCCTGGCGATCGGTCGAGGTGATCAACAGGCCACTCACCGTGAGGTTCTTGAAGTTCTCCCCTTGGCCCCAGCCCAGCGCAGCGATCACCTGGGTGGCCGATCCGGGCCGGTCGGGTTCAACGCCCAGCGCGATCAGCACGTCCTCGAGCGGCGTGAAGAGGGCGTAGAACCAGTCGTAGTTTTCGGTCCTGTAGTTGTTGCCGGTGAGGGCCTGCGCGTAGGTGGGACCGTATGCCAGCGTGGTCTCGTAGATGCTCATGTTGTGGTCGGCCGAGATGCCTTCGTTGGCCTTGTTGTTGTGCCATTGGCTGGCCTTGTCGAAGTCCCGGTAGGTTTCCGCCAGATCCTCGATGTGGAGCTTCTTGTTGCTGTTGACGACTCGCCTGCCGATTTCGGCCTTGATCCCGATCCGGCTGACTGGGTGCGGTCCTGTACGCGTAGCGACGGTGGTGGTGGGCTCGAAGGCACGCTCCCTGCCCCAGCCATCGGTGTCCAGTGTGTCGGTGGTGTCTTCGAGCACGCCCATGGCGGCGCCCCAGTCGTTGATGCGCGGGCTGATGCCGTAGGGCACCGTGTATGCCTCGTGGTTGCCGCTGGTCATGAACACAGGCAGCTTGAGTTCGTTGTAGGCGTAGCGAACGAGACTGAAGGCGAGCATGTCGTCCTGCCCGCGTGGGTACAGGCCTGGCGTGTTGAAGTGATTCAACACGTTGAACTTCTTCCATTGCTCGCCGATGCCGTCGCCGACCTGTCGGGGATCGATGTTGCGGTTGAAATCGATCAGGTCGCCGGTGAAGAGCAGGGCCGTGTCGGGCTTCTTGCCGGCACCGATCTTGTCGAAGAGCTCCTTGAGCGCGTTGAAGCTGTTGCACACGCGTGCGCCCACTGCAGGGCCGTCGAAGCTGCTGCTGTCTTCGATGATGCGCGCCGGTGACTTGGCCAGTGCATTGTGCCGCACGTTGATGTGAACGTCGCTCAGGTGCCCGAGCTTCAGTGGCCCGTCACCGGCCAGTCGGATGACGGGGTGCCACGCCGCCAGGCGCTGGGAATCGTCGAGGGCCAGCGTGCGAGCTTTCTGCGCCGTTTGCGCGACGTCGTATTCCATCAGATTGGTTTCCTTCCCTTTGGGCGCGCCGTTGGTGTTGGCGGACTGGTGCCGGTGCCGCAGGTCGTTGACCTGGGCGGCAAGGAAGGACTCGACCAGCAGGTCTTGAGAATGCACCGTGCTGGCAGCACACAGCGTGGGGAAGCTCTCCTTTTGCTGGCGGGTGGGCTCGACCATCCAGGCGAAGCTCTTGAAGCTGTCGGTCTCGGGCTGGACGGCCAGCTTGTCGATGTCGAGCTCCACTTCGTAAATGTGCCCGCCCGCGAAGCCCGAGGCGGTGTACGCGCTCGCAGCCTGCGGACTGAGGGTGGCGAAGATTTCGCCTTTCTGGTTGTAGATGAGCGCGCCGGCTTCGAACTTGGCGACGCGCCAGACCCTGATGGCGCCCTTGGCCTTGGCGCAGTCTGCGCCGTCTCCGGTCAGTTCACCCACGCGGATGTCGGCTTCGGGTTTGGCACCCTTCATGCCGACGAGGCGCAGATGACGTGCCACGGTGGCTGCGGCGGTCTGCTCTTCGTCGCCATCCATGGAGACGACCTCCGCGCGCTCGTCACGCGTGGTTCGTCGGCCAGCGCTGTTGGCCACGCCGAGCGTCGCGGTGGCGATGAAGAGGCTGCACTTTTTCTGGCTGGAAGAGATCAGCATCGGCGTGCCGAGGCTGGGATAGAGGATCACGGCCACTTGCTGCGCCGGGTCGCTGCAGTCGCACACCGATGCGCCGGTCTTGGGTTCGTTTGCCATGGATCAGAAGGTCTTGGTGTCGGACATGAAGTCACCGCCCGTGGTGTTGAAGGAAGACAGAAGGGTGTTGGACTGCTCGTCGCAGAGGCGGACCAGCGCCGCGTCGCGGTCGTGCGCCCAGTCTTCCTGCACTGCCGATGGCGTGTGCGCCAGGACATCACGGAGATTCAGCGGTGTGCGTGCAACCGACAAAGCGTCGAGGAAGCCGGGGTGGGTGTGGAAGCGCGCGTGCTTGAGCAAGGCAAGGCGGCATGCGTGTGCCTTGTTGTCCCAACCCGCCAGGCCTGCGCGACGGGTGAATGCCAGTGCGGCTTGTGCGATCTGCCTGCGAAGCAATGGATGCATCTGTGCGAGCAGGTCGGCCGCGGGGGGATTCGATGTTTCCAGTTCTTCGCAGAGCAGAGCGACGACAAGATTCGCTTCCCCCGCCTTGTCGATGGCCTGGACCCATTCGGCAGTGAGTTCGAATCCCTCGTTCGACGGCGCGATCTCGGTGTCTGCGCCGCCCTTGATGTACCGAATGCGAAGGTCACCGTCCCAGCCCGCCCACCAGGCGAGCGGACGGCTGAATTTGCGCTGCACGGGGTCTGACCAGTGCGCGAACATGTCGAAGCCGATGCGGGGATCGAAGTAGCGCAACAGAACGGGCGATCCATCGGGCAATGTGCCGGACAGGAATCCGCGCAGATGCGCGGAGAGCTTCGGTAAGCGCAACGGGCTGGCCATCAGGGTGAGCGCTTCGGCCGCGGCCTGATGCGCGAGCGCATGGCGCAGTGATTCGGAGGACGGGGCTGGTATCTCGATGAGCCAGGGGCCGATGTCAGCCATCTCGGCTTCGGGCGTCTGCATGAACAAGCGTTCGCAGGAGAGCTCTTGCATCGCGACCATGCGGGCGACGACGCCTTCTTCGCATTGCCCCGCACTGACGAGTGCGTAGTGGTGCATGGGCGTGGCAGTCGCAGCGCTTTCGGCACGGAGCCAGTGTTCGATCTGCGTCGACATGGCTCGATGCAGCGCCACATCGAGCCTGGTTCGTGCAGCGCGTGTGAGGTCGGATGACGGTTGCGCGGTGTGGTTCGGCATGTCACTCCCGAGGGGCAGCCGCCGTCGCGCGGCGCATGGCGCGTTGCATGCACTCCCAGCACACGGTCTGTGCCGTGGGCCCCGGCTTCTTGTCCGGCCCCGGCGTTCCGTGCATCGCGGCATGTTCGATCCATGTGCCCAACGTGCCGTGCCGGATGCCGCCTTCGCTCCATTCGCTGAAGCTGGTGCCGCCGTTGATCGTGACCTTCTTCTTGGCGGTGATGTAGACCGTGTCTTCCGTGCTCACGATGTCGATGTCTTTCAAGGCCGTGGCCTCGATGGCGTCGCTTTGGGCTTCGATGCAGATGTCGCCTTGCGAGGCAAAGGCCTTGATGCCGCTCTTGAGCGTGAAGATGCGCATGCCCTCGGCCACGCTGGCGAGGATGCGTTGCGCGGCGCTCAAGGAGGTGTGACCGGCGCTGGTGAGTTGGATGTGCGTGCCGGTGTGCGCGTGCAGATGAGTGGTCGCCGTGGCTGCAATGCCTGCGGGGCTGGCGAGCACGAGATGCGGTGCGGCCAACTCGGGGAAGCGGCCTTCGGTCGACGGACTGCCGTGGCCCCGGAGGTCTTCGTTCTGCTGCTTGATGGCTTGGGCGAGGGTGGACTGGTCGTCGTTGCCGTCCTGGGCCTCGGCTGTGCGGGCCGCTTCGGCCAGGCCTTCGATCTGGTCGCGTGCACTCGTCAGGCGTTGGATGGTTTCGCCCATGTCCTTGGCGTGGCGGGCCGCATCGGGGCGGCCTTCGGTCGTGATGAGCATCCCGTCCTGCGCCCTGAGCACGCCATGGGCGTCAGTGCGCAACTCGAAGCCCTCACCCCTGGGGTCCTTGCGCCCCGCGTTGTCCTCGATGCGCGTGATCGCTCCCAAACTCAAGCTTGAGCTTTGGTGATCGCTCTTGAGCTGCGCCTGGATTTTTTCGGCCGTGTCATCCAGGATCAGGTGGTTCGACCGGCCCGCCACACTGTTGCCTCCACCTTCCGTCAGCTCCCGGCTCCTGAACCCGCTCAATGCGCTCTGGCCAGGAAGTTGCCACGGCGGCAGGTTCACCTGGTTGTGCACCCTTCCCATGCAGATGGGCAGGTCTGCGTCTCCCGCGATGAAGCCAATGACGACTTCCTGCCCGATACGCGGAATCTGGATACCCCCGAGCTG
>NZ_JBWKNE010000006.1:187951-354655 GCF_059415405.1 Variovorax sp. GW821-FHT10C12 | reverse complement strand
GACGTCAGAGCTTCCAGCGTCTCTTCTGCAAAGAATCGAGCTCGAATCAGCTCGAAATACGGCGTCCCAGCAAGCCACGCATTCCACTCTGCATGCGACACCGCGTGCAGCTCCAGAAGTTTGAACTTCATCAGCACCTTCATCGCATGACGTGCGTGCTTCACAGGATCGCGCTCTAAGCCAGACAGCCGCCGGCGCGCCGTCTGCAAGGCTCGGTCGACATCGCCAAAGACTCTTCCATGTCCTGGAATCACCTGTCGTGGCGCTAATCTCCCGATCAAATCGAGCGTCGCCTCGATATCTCCGAATGAAGGCTCGCCCATCAGCTCGGGAAAGGCGATGCCAAACCCGCTTTCCCAGAGCGCATCCGCGGAAATCAGGGTTCGAGAGACCGGATCGAACAGGATCACCGAGTGCTGATCGTGGCCCGGAGCGCCGTGCACTTGCCACGCGCTATCCCCCAACAGGCATTCAGTGCCAGGCTCGAGCAGTCCGGTGAAAGCAAAACGCGGGCAACTCTGCCCCGTCGCAAGAAAACTCAGGCCTTCGGCATCCCATCGCTCGACCAGCGCCGCTTCTCCAGGCGGAATGTCCGTCCGCAACGACGGGTAGCGCTGCTGCAACGCCGCGTTCCCCCCGCAGTGATCGCTGTGCAGGTGCGTGTTCAGCACCCGATCGAGTGGACGTTTGCCCAACACCGACTCCACCAGGGCCAGCGTCTGATCGGCATGCGTGGCATAGCCGGTGTCGACCAGCGCCGTTTCCTCGGCTCCGACGAAGAGGATGTTGTTCGAAGACAGCCAGCCCCGCTCGAACACGACGACATTCGCCGGCAGCCTGGCGCTGGCTTCCCCGCGGTGCCCCACGCGCTCAGGCACCGGCGCTGGTGCGCAGCTCGCGCCGCAGGATCTTCCCCACGTTGGTCTTGGGCAGCGACTCGCGGAACTCGATGTGCTTTGGCCGCTTGTAGCCGGTGAGCTGTCCGTTGCAGTACTGGAGCACGGCGTCTTCCGTCAGCGTCGGGTCCTTGCGGACCACGAAGACCTTGATGGCTTCGCCTTGCTTCTCGTCCGGCACGCCGACGGCTGCGCATTCGACAACCCCCGGGCACAGCGAAATCACGTTCTCCAGCTCGTTGGGGAACACGTTGAAACCGCTCACGAGGATCATGTCCTTCTTTCGGTCGACGATCCGGCTGTAGCCGTCTTCCTGCATCACGGCGATGTCGCCGGTGCGCATGAAGCCGTCGGCCGTGAAGGCCGCCGCTGTTTCGGCGGGCTGGTTGTAGTAGCCGGTCATCACGTTCGGCCCCTTGATGCACAGCTCGCCCGCTTGGCCGATCGGCAGCGATTGGCCTTCATCGTCCTTGATCGCGATCTCAATGCTCGGCAACGGCAATCCGATGGTGCCCGTGAACTTCGTGTTCGACACCGGGTTGTTGGTGCCGATCGCGCAGGTCTCGCTCATGCCCCAGCCTTCGATCATCGGGCAGCCGGTGGCCTCGAACCACTTGCGCGCCGTGCCTTCGGAGGCGGCCATGCCGCCGGCCTGCGAGACAAACAGCGTGGAGAAGTCGACCGTCTTGAATTCCGGGTGCATCAGCAGCGCGTTGAACAAGGTGTTCACGGCCGGCAGCATGTGGAAGGGCCGTTTCTTTAGCACCGCGACGAACTTGTTGAAGTCGCGCGGGTTCGGAATCAGCGTCATGTGCGAGCCCTGGCGGATCACCAGCAGGCACAGCGTCAGCGCGAAGATGTGATACAGCGGCAGCGCGGCAATGCTGTTGACCTTCGCCAGGTCGCCGGCCCGGGCCAGCGCGGGCGTGAACCAGGCCTCGGCCTGCAGCGTGGCGGCCACGATGTTGCGGTGGGTCAGCACCGCACCCTTCGACAGGCCGGTGGTGCCACCCGTGTACTGCAGGAAGGCGATCGAATCGAGCGTGCTCTGGTCGGGCGCGAGCGTGCGCCCGCGGCCTTCGGCAATCGCCTGCTTGAACGGCGTGACCGTGCGGCCGTCGCTCAGCGGCAGCTTGTAGGGCGGCACCATCTTGGCCAAGTGGCGCACGGCCACCGTGATCCACGCGCCGTACAGCCCGCCGAGCAGGTCGCCCATCGCGGTCATCACAACGTGCTTGACCGGCGTGCGCTCGATCACCTGTTCGAGCGTGGCGGCAAAGTTCTCGAGGATGACGATGGCGGTGGCGCCGGAGTCCTTGAGCTGGTGCTCCAGCTCGCGCGCCGTGTACAGCGGATTGACGTTGACGCAGGTGTAGCCCGCGCGCAGCACGGCGCACATCGTGACCGCGAACTGCGGCACGTTGGGCAGCATGATCGCCACCCGCGCACCGGGCGCGAGGCCCTGCGATTGCAGCCAGGCACCCATCGCCTTCGAGAGCGTGTCGAGCTCGCCGTACGACATCCAGCGCTCCATGCAGACCGAGAAGGGCCGGTCCTTGTAGCGGCCGAAAGCCTCGTCGAACATGTGAGGCAGGGAGCGGTACTGCTCCGGATGAATCTCGTGCGGCACGCCGGCCGGGTAGTTCTGTCGCGCGGATGTCTGCATGCAAGCTCCTTTGGCGCGGATTGTGGGAGCCAATGCCTCCCACCCGCCAGCGGGCTTGTCCTAGGGGCGCATACCCGGTGTCGCGCAGGCGATAGCCGCCGCGGCGCGCCGGGGTCACACAGATGCCGATCAGGCGTTGCCGGATTCGCCCGGCAGCAGCACGCCGGCCGGGATGTCGGCCTCGACCTCGAGCGCGCGGTACAGCGGCGTGAAGTCGGGTGCCGTGAGATCGAAGAGCTGCGCGAAGTTCTCGATCACGAAGTAGTTGGCCTGGTAGGTGTCGATCTTGTATTGGGTACGCATGGTGCGCAGCAGGTCGAGCGGAAGGCGGTGCGGCTCGGGGCTGCGCACCGCGTGCTGCAGTTCGCCGACCGAGCTCAGGATGCCGGCGCCGTAGGCGCGCAGGCCCTCGGGCTGGCGGATCAGGCCGAACTCCACCGTGTACCAGTACAGCCGCGCCAGCTTCTCGCCCGCGCCCAGCTCGTGCGCCTTGATGCCGCCCTGGCCGTAACGCTGGACGTAGTCGGCGAAGGTCGGGTCAAACAGCATCGGCACGTGGCCGAACAGGTCGTGGAACACGTCGGGCTCGACGATGTAGTCGAACTCTTCGGGCTTGCGGATCCAGTCGGTCACCGGGAACTTGCGGTTCGCCAGCAGCGTGAAGAAGGGCAGCTCGGGAATCAGCCCCGGCACCGCGACGATCTCCCAGCCGGTGGCGCGGTGCAGGCGCTCGTTGAGTTCCTCGAAGCGCGGGATGCGGTCCTTCACGCCGAGCAGCGGCAGCGACTTGATGAAGGCGTCGCAGGCCAGGCCCGTCAGCTGCGCGGCCTGGCGTTCGTACAGCCGCTTGTAGGTGTCGTGGTCGGCCGCCGTGTAGCTGGCCCAGTCTTGCGGGCAGGTGTAGTCGGCTTGCACCGAACCGCCGCGCGAGTAGTCGCCGCGCGGCGGGCGATCGGAGGCGCCATAGACGGCGGGGGTGACAACGGCGGCGGGGGAATCCATGGGGCGTTCGGTTTCTCGGGTTACTTGAGCCAGCGGTCCATCACGCGCTGGAAGTCGCCGCCGGCTTGCTGCAGGTGCAGCCATTGGTCGACATACGATTTGAAAGCCACGTCGTCGCGCGGCAGCATCCAGGCCATCTCGCCGTACTGCAGCGGCTTGTCGGGGTTCACGGCGCACAGCCCGGGCTTGAGCTTCTGCTGCGTGATGGCCTCGGCCGATTCGGTGACGAACACGTCGGCGCGATTGGCCAGGATCTCGTCGAAGATCGTGACGTTCTCGCCGTGCAGCGTGAGCCTGGCCTGCTTGAAGTTGGTGCGGGCGAAGCGTTCGTTGCTGCCGCCCGGGTTGAAGATCACACGGGTCGACGGCTGGTCGATGGCCGCCACGCTCTGGTACTTGGCCACGTCGGCGCAGCGCGCGATGGGCGTCTTGCCGTTGACCATGTAGGGCGCGCTGAAGAAGGCGCGCTTCTGGCGGTCGGTGGTCACCGACACGCCGCCCACGGCGATGTCGCACTTGCCGGCGGCCAGGTCGGGCAGCAGGTTGGCCCACGTCGTCTTGACCCATTCGGGCTTGGCGCCGAGGCTGGCGCTGAAGCCGGTCATCAGGTCGACGTCGATGCCTTCGAACGAGGCGTCGGCTTTCTGGAAGCTGAAGGGCCGGTAGTCGCCCGGCGTGCAGATGCGCAGCACCGCCGCCTTCTGCACCGTGTCCAAGTGCGAGGCACCCGGGCCGGCCGCGGGCGGCGCCGAAGCGCAGCCCGAGAGCACGACCGCAGCGGCGGCTGCCGCGACGAAGGAAGTGACGACAGTCGAAGAAGACGCGTGGCGCATGCCGGGCTCCAGGGCAGTGGTGAAGCGCCTTATTTTGCGGCGCTCAGCACGCCGCGGCGCATCTGGTCGAGCTCGATGCTCTCGAACAGCGCCTTGAAGTTGCCGTTGCCGAAGCCGTCGTCGCCCTTGCGCTGGATGAACTCGAAGAAGATCGGGCCCAGCTGGTTCTCGCTGAAGATCTGCAGCAGCAGCGCGTCCTTCTTGCCGTCGATCAGGATCTTGCGCTTCTTCAGCTCGGCCACGCTTTCGCCGTGCTCGGGGATGCGCTTGTCGATCAGCTCGTAGTAGGTGTCGATGGTGTCCAGCAGCGTCACGCCGTTGGCGCGCAGCGCGTCGACGCTCTCGTACAGGTCGTCCGAGCCCATGGCGATGTGCTGGATGCCCTCGCCCTTGTACATGTCCAGGTACTCCTGGATCTGGCCGGCCTGCTCCTTGCCTTCTTCGTTGATCGGGATGCGGATCTTGCCGCAGGGGCTGGTCATGGCCTTGCTCTTCACGCCCGTCACCTGGCCTTCGATGTCGAAGTACTTCACTTCACGGAAGTTGAAGAGCTTCTCGTAGAAGTTGGCCCACACGTCCATGCGGCCGCGGTACACGTTGTGCGTCAGGTGGTCGATGTAGGTCAGGCCGTTGCCCTTGCGCGCCAGCGCGTCCTGCGACGACACGCCCGGCAGCGCCTCGAAGTCCACGTCGTAGAAGCCGATGTTGCCGATGTCGCCCGGCTGCGCGCCGTTCTTGCCGGGCCAGCGGTCCACCAGGTAGATCAGGCTGTCGCCGATGCCCTTGATGGCGGGAATGTTCAGCTCGCCCGGGCCGGCCTTGTCGGCGAAGCCCCAGGCGCCCAGCGCGGTGGCGCGTTCGTAGGCCTGCTTGGCGTCCTGCACGCGGAAGGCGATGGCGCACACGCTCGGGCCGTGCTCGCGCGCAAAACGCTGGGCGAACGAATCGGGCTCGGCATTCAGGATGAAGTTGATCGTGCCCTGGCGGTACAGCAGCACGTTCTTGTGGCGGTGCTTGGCGATGGCCACGAAGCCCATGCGCTCGAACACCTTGCCCATCGCAACCGGATCGGGTGCCGCGTATTCGATGAATTCGAAGCCGTCGGTGCCCATCGGGTTCTCCCAGGGCGTGAAGGCGGGGGCGTCGGCGTGGCTCATGGATGCTGTCTCCGAAAAGTGGGGAAAGTTGTGCAGAAAGGAAAACAAAGGCCCGGATCCGGGCCGTGCTGCACTGTAGGTCGGAAGGCTTTCAGGTTTTCTGCGTTTCTGGGCGCCCTGGATGGTCATGGCGCAGTAAAACTGCAAAAATGAGGAAATGGAAGCACTCGACAAGATAGATCGGCTCATTCTGCGCATGCTGCAAGCAGACGGCCGCGCCACCTACGACCAGATCGCGGAGCAGGTCAGCCTGTCGCCCAGCGCCGTGCTGCGGCGGGTCAAGCGGCTGGAAGAGCACAAGGTCATCGACCGCTACGTGGCGCTGGTCCAGCCCGAGGCGGTCGGCCTGGGCCTCACGGCCTACCTGAACGTGCGGCTCGAAAAGCACACCGAAAGCCACAAGCGCAACCCCATGGACCTGTTCCGCGCCAGCGTGCAGACCTGGCCCGAGGTGGTCGAGTGCGCGGCCCTCACCGGCGACATGGACTACCTGCTGCGCGTGGTGGTGGCCGACATGGCGCACTACAGCCGCTTCATCATGGACACCCTGCTCAAGCACCCCAGCGTCGAAGACTGCAAGACCAGCTTCGTGCTCGATCGTGTCAAAGCCACAACATCTGTGCCCGTTTAACCACAAATTGGTTGCGTAAACACCACGGACTCTGGTATCGAGTCACGAATGCGTCCTGAAAGTGTCCTTGCGGGCTTGGTGATTAAGGGAAAACCCTTACATTGGAGCCATGCTTACCGCCAAGACCCTCCTCAAAGCGTCTCTCGGCCTCGGCTCTTTCCTGAAGGCGCCGATGGTTGAGGCGCAACCGCGCGCCGTCAGCGCGCCCCCACCCGTCATGGTGCCGATCCGCTCGATCGGCCCGCGCGAACGCGAACGCATCGCGCGCCACCTGCTGGATCTGACACCGCACGACCGCTACCTGCGCTTCGGCTATGCCGCGGCCGACGAGCAGGTTTTGCGTTATGTCGAAGGCCTGGACTTCGACCGTGACGAACTCTTCGGCATCTACAACCGCCGTCTCGACCTGATCGCGATGGCGCACGTGGCCTACGCGCCCAGCGACCAGCACAGCGACTGCGCCGAGTTCGGCGTGTCCGTGTCGTCGCACGCCCGCGGCCGCGGCTATGGCGCGCGCCTGTTCGAGCGCGCCGTGGTTGCCGCGCGCAACGAAGGCGTGGGCATGCTCTTCATCCATGCGCTGAGCGAAAACGCGGCCATGCTCAAGATCGCCCGCAACGCCGGCGCCACCGTGGTGCGCAGCGGCTCCGAGTCGGAAGCTCACCTGCAGCTGCCCACCGCCACCTTCGACAGTCGCATGAGCGAGATCGCGCTGGAGCACTACGCCGCGGTCGATTTCGCACTCAAGAGCCGCGCCAAGCAGTTCTGGGCCTTCCTGGCGAGCCTGCAGGAAGTGCGCAGCGGCATGCGCGACGCCCGCAGCAAGTCGGCCCCCTGAGCGGGCGAGGGCGGCCTATGCCGGCCGGACGGTAGAGCCTGTCATGCGCAATCCGTTATCCTTGTCTCTCTTCAACTCCGCCCTCCCGCAGTGGCCGACCCTCACCCTGAACGCGCTCCCGTTGAACGGGAAGACAAGCGTGGCTTTCTCCAGAAGCTCGCCGAATTCATCCACCCCGGCCCCGATTCACGCGACGAGCTGATCGAAACCCTTGCCGATGCCGAGGACAACGAGGTGATCGGCGCCGAATCGCGCGTGATGCTCGAAGGCGTGCTGCGCATGGCCGACATGACGGCCGGTGACGTGATGGTCGCGGCGCCGCGCATGGACCTCGTGAACATCGACGCGCCCTTCGACGCGCTGCTGCACGCCGTGATCCAGACCGCGCACTCGCGCTTTCCGGTCTACGAGGGCGAAAAAGAAAACATCATCGGCATCCTGCTCGCGAAGGACCTGCTCAAGCTGCAGCGCGCGCCGGGCCTGAACATCCGCGCCTTGCTGCGCCCGGCCACCTTCGTGCCCGAGAGCAAGGGCCTGAACGACCTGCTGCGCGAATTCCGCGGCAACCGCAACCACCTGGCCATCGTCATCGACGAGTTCGGCCGCGTGGCCGGCCTCATCACCATCGAGGACGTGCTCGAGCAGATCGTCGGCGAGATCGAGGACGAGTTCGACATCGCCGAAGACGAAGGCGACATCTTCGGCCTGGCCGACCACACCTACCGCGTCTCGGGCGACACGCCCATCGAACGCGTGGCCGAGGCTTTCGGCATCGTCTTCAATGAAGAACAGCTGAGCGAAGACTTCGACACCATCGGCGGACTCATTGCGCACGAGATGGGCCACGTGCCCAAGCGCGGCGAGCACCACGCCATCGGCGGCTTCGACTTCGTCGTGCTGCACACCAAGGGCGGCGCGGTGCGCTGGTTCCGGGTGTCGCCGGCGCGCGGCGGCGACGCGGCCGACTGATGCCGGCGCCCGCAGCAGCGGCCCCGGCCCGCGTCTCGCCCACCTCTCCCCCTTCCTCCGCCGCCAGCGGCTTCCTGCGTCTGCTCGGCTTCGGCCTGGCGGGCGTGGCGCAAGCCCTGTCCATCGCATGGCCCGGCGACGGCCGCCCGCTGTGGTGGCTGCAGCTGCTGTCGCTGGCCGGGCTGGTCTGGCTGCTCGACGGCCTGCGCGCGCAGGGCGCGGGCTGGCGCCGCGCCGGCCTGCACGGCTGGGTGTTCGCGACCGCCTGGCTCACCGGCAGCTTCTGGTGGCTCTTCATTTCGATGCACACCTACGGCGGGCTGCCGGCGCCGCTGGCGGTGATCGCCGTGCTCGCGCTGGCCGCGGCGCTCGGGCTCTACTACGCCGTGGCCTGCGCCTGGTTCGTGGTGCGCGGGCCGGCGGGGCGCGTCGCGGGGGCCTTCGTGTTCGCCGCGCTGTGGACGCTGGCCGAGCTCGTGCGCGGCAGCTGGTTCACCGGCTTTCCCTGGGGCGCGGGCGGCTACGCCCATGTCGACGGCCCGCTGGCCGCGCTGGCGCCGTGGGTCGGCGTGTACGGCATCGGCGCCGCGGCGGCACTGGCCGTGGCGCTGGTCGCGCGGCGCCTGCCGCTGCGCGGCGTGGTTCCGACGGCGCTGGCTGCAGCGCTGCTCGCCGCGGTCTTCGTGCTGCCCAACCTTGTCTCGCCGCTGCCCGCCGATGCGCGCGGCGCGCAGGGCGCCACCGGCACGCTGCAGGTCGCGCTGCTGCAGGGCAACATCCCGCAGGACGAGAAATTCATTCCCGGCGGCGGCATCGAAACCGCGCTGCGCTGGTACGCCGAACAGCTGCGCGATGCCAAGGCCCAACTCGTGGTCACGCCCGAAACCGCGCTGCCGCTGCTGCCGCGCCAGCTGCCCGCCGGTTACCTCGACGCGATCCAGGAGCGCTACGGCCAGCCGGGCGCGCAGCAGGCGGCCATCGTCGGCCTGCCGCTCGGCGACGGGCCGGGCACCTACCGCAACGCCGTGCTCGGCTTCATGCCCGGTGGCGCGGCGCAGCCCTACGCCTACAGCAAGCACCACCTCGTGCCCTTCGGCGAATTCATTCCGCCGGGCTTTCGCTGGTTCATCCGCATGATGAGCATCCCGCTGGGCGACTTCGAGCGCGGCGGCCTCGCGCAGGCGCCCTTCGTCTGGCAGGGCCAGCGCATCGCGCCCAACATCTGCTACGAAGATTTGTTCGGCGACGAGATCGGCGCCAACTTCCGCGACGAGGCCACGGCGCCGACGGTCCTGCTCAACGTCAGCAACATCGCCTGGTTCGGCGACTCGGTCGCCATCGACCAGCACCTGGCCATCTCGCGCATGCGTGCGCTCGAGTTCGCGCGGCCGATGGTGCGTTCCACCAACACCGGCGCCACCGTGGTGATCGACGCCGCGGGCCGCGTCACGCACCAGCTGCCGCGTCTCACGCGCGGCGTGCTCGAAGCGCAGGTCGAGGGCCGGCGCGGGCTCACGCCCTTTGCGCGCTGGGTCGCGCCCTTCGGCCTGTGGCCGCTGTGGATCGCGGCGCTGGCCATCGTCGCGCTGGGCGCGGTCTTCTTCCGGCCCGGGCGCACCCGGGGCTGAGGCGCACCGGCGGATGCGCATTCGGAGTCGTCGCCCGTGAAGCACCACCGCCCCAAGCATGTCGCCCCACCACCGGCCGTTGACGGCGCAGGCGCCTTGCTTGCCAGGGGCTCGGTGCTCGAAGTCTTTCTCGCTTTCCTGAAGCTCGGCCTGACCTCCTTCGGCGGACCGGTGGCGCACCTGGGCTACTTCCGCACGGAGTTCGTGGAGCGCCGCAAGTGGCTCGACGACAAGCGCTATTCCGACCTCGTGGCGCTGTGCCAGTTCCTGCCCGGTCCCGCGAGCAGCCAGGTCGGCATCGCGCTGGGGCTCGGCCGCGCGGGCTGGGGCGGGGCGCTGGCGGCGTGGCTCGGGTTCACGCTGCCGTCCGCCGTGGCGCTCATTCTCTTTGCGGCCGGGGTCACGCACTGGGCAGGCTTGGCGCAATCGGGCGCGGTGCACGGGTTGAAGGTCGTCGCGGTGGCCGTCGTGGCGCAGGCGGTGTGGGGCATGGCGAAGTCGCTGTGCCCCGACCGGTTGCGCGCAGGCGTCGCCATCGCCGCGGCGCTGTTGGTGCTCGCGGTGCCTTCGGCCATGGGGCAGATCGCCGCCATCGTCGCCGGGGGCGTCGTCGGCCGATGGGCGCTGCCGCCCGGCCACCTGCCCGCCGCGCAGCACCGCGACCACGGCGTGAGCAAGGCGACCGGTGCCGCGCTGCTGGGCCTGTTCGCAGCGCTGCTCGTCGCACTGCCGATGCTGGCTGCGGCGACGCAGTGGCCGCCACTGTCCGTCATCGCGTCCTTCTACCGGTCGGGCGCGCTGGTGTTTGGCGGGGGCCACGTCGTGCTGCCCTTGCTGCAGGCGGGCGTGGTGCCGACGGGCCTGGTCTCGAACGACGTGTTCCTGGCGGGTTACGGCGCAGCGCAGGCCGTGCCGGGGCCCCTGTTCACCTTCGCGGCCTTCCTCGGCGCCGCCATGCCGGGGCCGTTCGGCGGATGGGTGGGCGGCGTGGCGCTGCTGCTGGCCATCTTCCTGCCGGCCTTCCTGCTCGTGGCGGGTGCGCTGCCGTTCTGGGAGACGCTGCGCCAGCGCGACGGCGTCCAGCGCGCGATGGCGGGCGTGAACGCGGCGGTCGTCGGCGTGCTGCTCGCCGCGCTCTACGACCCGGTGTGGACGAGCGCCATCCACTCGAAGGCCGACTTCGGGCTGGCGCTGGCGGCGTTCGGGCTGCTGGTCTACGCGCGCCTGTCGCCGGTGTGGGTCGTCGGGCTCGCGGCGGTGACTGGCTGGCTGCTGGCCCTCTAAGGCCGGCGCATGACCGCATGCCATGCCGGCATGCAGCGGCATGGCATGCGGGCATGGTTCATGTATCTTCCTCGCCGCCTCGAGAAATCATCCTCAAACCAAGGAGCCCGTATGTACTTTTCTACCCATTTCCGTGCCTTTGCGGCCGGTGCCGCACTGCTCGCGGCCAGCGCGCTCGTGCAGGCCCAGCAGGCGCTGCCCAACGTGGTGATCCTGGCGACCGGCGGCACCATCGCCGGCGCCGGCGCGTCGGCCGTCAACAGCGCCACCTACGCAGCCGCCAAGGTCGGCGTCGAGAAGCTCATCGCTGGCCTGCCCGAGCTGGCCAAGGTCGCCAACGTGCGTGGCGAGCAGGTGTTCCAGGTCGCATCGGAAAGCCTCACCAACGACAACCTGATGACGCTCGCCAAGCGCGTCTCGGCGCTGTCCAAGCAGTCGGACGTGGACGGCATCGTCATCACCCACGGCACCGACACGCTGGAAGAAACCGCCTACTTCCTGACGCTGACCGTGCACACCAACAAGCCGATCGTGGTGGTCGGCTCGATGCGCCCGGGCACGGCCCTGTCGGCCGACGGCGCGCTCAACCTGTACGACGCGGTGAACGTGGCGGGCAGCAAGGACGCGATGGGCAAGGGCGTGCTCGTGACGATGGGCGACAACATCGACACCGGCCGCGACGTGAGCAAGAACGTCAACATCAAGACCAGCGCGTTCTCCAGCCAGTGGGGTCCGCTGGGCATGATCGTCGAGGGCAAGAACTACTGGTTCCGCGCGCCGGTCAAGCGCCACACGATGAGCTCCGAGTTCGACATCGACAGCATCACCGCGCTGCCGCCGGTCGAGATCGCGATGGGCTACGAAGGCGTGTCGTCGGTGGCCATCGACGCGATCGCCAAGAGCGGCGCCAAGGCGCTCATCCACGGCGGCACGGGCAACGGCTCGGTGGCCGACCGCATCGTGCCGAACCTGCAGAAGGCACGCAGCGACGGCGTGATCGTCATCCGCAGCTCGCGCGTGCCCGACGGCTTCGTGATCCGCAACGCCGAGCAGCCTGACGACAAGTACGACTGGGTGGTGGCGCACGATCTGCGCCCGCAGAAGGCGCGCATCCTGGCGATGGTGGCCTTGACCAAGACCAACAACACGAAAGAACTTCAGCGCATCTTCTGGGAATACTGATCGACGATCAGCGCGCGGTGCGGCGCTTGCGGTGCCGCGCGTACTCCAGGCTGCTCACGCACACGAGCAGCCAGCCCAGGCCGGTCAGCAGGCCGGCCGCGACATCGCTCGCGAAGTGCACCTGCAGGAAGATCCGGCTGCAGGCGATGGTGACGATGGCCGCCACCGCGGCCATGGCGGCCGGCACATGCCAGCGCGCCGGCAGCAGCCGCAGCGCCAAGTACAGCAGCATCCCGTAACTCACGATCGCGCCCGCGCTGTGGCCGCTGGGAAAGCTGAAGCTCGTCTCCAGTGCCAGCCCGTGGTCATGCACCGGCCGGGCCCGCGCAAAGATGTGCTTGAGCGCAGGGTTCAGCACCACGATGCCGCCGAGAGCGGTCACCCAGCCCAGCGCCAGCCCGCGGTGCGCGTGGCGCCACAGCAGCAGCGCGACCACAAGGCACACGGGCGCGAGCAGTTGCGCGTCGCCCAGGTGTGTGAGCCAGCTGAAGCTCACGAGCGCGCCCCACGGCACATGGGCGGCGATGGCGTCGGCCAGCGCTTGGTCGGCGCGGCCCATGGTGCGGCCGTCGCCCAGGTGCGAGGCGATCCACGCGACCAGCACCGCCGCCGCAAGGATCAGCACGAAGCCCAGGCCCAGGCCGAGCGCCAGGCGCGATTCGTCAGGCTCGCCGGTGTCGGGCAGCGGATGGCGCCGCTGCAGCATCCGGCAGGCGAGGCCGGCGCCAAGCACCGAGACGGTCAGCGCGAGCGCGAACCAAGCCAGGGCGTGTTCGCCCAGCTGTTGTGCGAGAAGAACCAAGGGGGCTGAAGAAGAAAGAAGAAGGGTGTCCGCAGGAGGCATGCGGCGCAACCCTAAGGGGCCGCCGCGCGGCTGGCAAGCGGAAGCCGTAACAGGTCAACGGGCATGAAGGCCTTGTCGGCCGCCGAGTGGTCCCAGCGTTCGACCATGCAGACACGCTGCGCGCCGTCGCCGGACGCTTCCGTGCGCAGCACGTTCACCGAATTCGGCGCGTCCCAGCGCACGCGCGTCGACACCGCTGTGCCGGCCTGCACCGCCCAGGCCGTGGGCGGGCAGCCCGGAAAGCGCTCGTCCAGCGGGCGCACGAAAGGCAGGTGGATGTGGCCGCCGACGATCAGGTCGGCGCCCGCCGCCGTCCAGCGCGCCACCGCCGCCTCGCGCCCGTGCAGGCGGTTCTGCCGGTCTTCGGGCCGCGTCACCAGCACCGGCTGGTGCGTCACGACCACGCGCACCTGCCGGGCCGTGGCGTTCGCCAGCCTGGCCGCGACGCGCTCGACCTGCGCCGGCGACACCTCGCCGTCCTCGTGCCGGTACCAGCGCGTCGTGTTGACCGTGACCACCAGCCAGTCGTCGCAGGCGAACACCGGCTCCAGGTCGGGGCCGAAGGCCTCGGTGTAGCGGCCGTACGGCGCAAAGACGCGCGCCGCCAGCTGCAACAGCGGGATGTCGTGGTTGCCCGGAATCGCGACCACCGGCGCCGCGAGCCGCTCGGCAAAGGCGCGCGCCGCCGCGAACTGGCGGCGCGTGGCGCGCTGCGTGATGTCGCCCGACAGCAGCACCGCCTGCGGCGCCAGCGCGTGCGCCAGGCGCTCGAGCGCCCGCAGCACCTCGGGCTGCTCGGTGCCGAAGTGCGGGTCGGACACTTGCAGCAGGCAGCTCATGGCCGTGCCGCCTCCAGTTCGGGCGCGCTGTCGGGCCGCACCAGCCATAGCGGGTCGGGCGCCACGCGGAACAGCAGGGGCATGTCGACCCAGTCGATCTCGCCGTCGGTCGCGATCTTCACGCGGCGCGGCGTGCGCAGCCGGCCGGCCTTCACCGTCATCGACTCGAAGGGAAAGCTCAACACCTCGTCGGCGTCGCCCAGCCGCCCGAGCGCGCCGCGCACCAGCAGCCCCGGCATCGACAGCAGGCCGACCGGCTTGAGCGCCACGGCGGTCAGCCGGCCCTGCTCGGGCGCCTCGGCGTGGTCGACGCCCGCCTGCATCAGCTGCAACGGGTTGTTGCCCACGAACAGCGTGGGCGTGCGGATGTCGCGCTCGTGGCCGTGCGAGGCGATGCGCAGCTGCCAGTGGCGATGGCGCCCGCGCAGCACCGTGAGCAGGCCCGAGTAGAAGGCGATCCAGCGGTGGCGGCCGAAGCGTGCCTTGTGGCTTTCGCGTTCCTCCAGCAGGTCGGCATACAGGCCCATGCTGGCATTCACCAGGAACACGCGGTCGTTCACCAGCCCCACCTGCACCGCCCGGGGCTGCTGCGTGAGCAGCACCTGCAGCGCCTGCGCCGTGTCGCGCGGGATGCCGTGGGTGCGGCTGAAGTAGTTGAAGGTGCCCTGCGGCAGCACGCCGAAGGGGCAGCCGCTGCCCAGCGTGGCCTGGGCCACGGCGTTGATGGTGCCGTCGCCGCCCGCGGCCACCACCACGCCGCCCACGGCCCGGGCCCGTTCGACCGCTTCGCGCGCCAGCGCCTGCACGCGGCCGGGGCCGTCCACGAGGAACACGCGGTGCCGGCGGCCGTCTGCGGCAAAGGCGTCGTCGATGACCTGGCGGGCCTGCGCAGTGCTCTCGCTGCCGGAGCCGGCGTTGAGCACGATGAAGAAAGGAGTGTCGGGGCCGATGTGGGGCGGTGCCATGCAGTGAGAGAGGGGGAAAGCGCAGGAAAGTGCCGAAAGCGGCGGGAAACGCAAAAAAGCGTGCGGGGCCGGGCTTTGTCCCACAGCCGCACGGGCTGTCGCGGCAGCCGGCATCCCGAGCGGCTGTGGGAGAGATGCCCTCCCGCGAACGTAAAATCGTCCGCTTTCGCGGCCTGTGCCGCGCCACCGTCCCGTCCAATGTCCGGCCCCCGACGCCGGCCAGCTTCATGTTGACCTTCCAGCAAATCATTCTCAAACTGCAGTCGTACTGGGCCGACAAGGGCTGTGCGCTCCTGCAACCGTACGACATGGAAGTGGGCGCGGGCACCTCGCACACCGCCACCTTCCTGCGCGCGCTCGGCCCCGAGCCCTGGAAGGCCGCCTATGTGCAGCCCAGCCGCCGCCCCAAGGACGGCCGCTACGGCGAGAACCCCAACCGCCTGCAGCACTACTACCAGTACCAGGTCGTGCTCAAGCCCGCGCCCAGCAACATCCTCGAGCTCTACCTCGGCAGCCTCGAGGCCCTGGGCTTCGACCTGAAGAAGAACGACATCCGCTTCGTCGAAGACGACTGGGAGAACCCCACGCTCGGCGCCTGGGGCCTGGGCTGGGAGGTCTGGCTCAACGGCATGGAAGTGACGCAGTTCACCTACTTCCAGCAGGTCGGCGGCATCGACTGCAAGCCCATCACCGGCGAGATCACCTACGGCCTGGAGCGCCTGGCCATGTACCTGCAGGGCGTGGACAACGTCTACAACCTCACGTGGACCGACGGCCTGAGCTACGGCGACGTCTACAAGCAGAACGAGGTCGAGCAGTCGACCTACAACTTCGAGCACAGCGACGCCGAGTTCCTCTTCACCGCCTTCGCCGCGCACGAAAAGCAGGCCAAGCACCTCATGACCGAGCAGCTCGCGCTGCCGGCCTACGAGCAGGTGCTCAAGGCCGCGCACAGTTTCAACCTGCTGGACGCGCGCGGCGCGATCAGCGTGACCGAGCGCGCGGCCTACATCGGCCGCATCCGCAACCTCGCGCGCAGCGTGGCGCAGAGCTACTACGACAGCCGCGAACGCCTGGGCTTCCCGATGGCCCCGCGCGAGTGGGTGGCGCAGATGCCCCCGAAGAAAGCCGCCTGAGCGATGACGACCCCCATGAACAACAAGAACTCCCTGCTGGTTGAACTGTTTGTCGAAGAGCTGCCGCCCAAGGCGCTGAAGAAGCTCGGCGAGGCTTTCGCGGGCGTGCTGCGCGACCAGCTCGTGGCCCAAGGCCTGGCCGAAGCCGGCTCGGTGCTCACGCCCTACGCGTCGCCGCGCCGCCTGGCCGCGCACCTCACGCACGTGGCCGAGCGCGCCGCCGACAAGGCCGTGTCGCAGAAGCTCATGCCCGTGGCCGTGGGGCTCGACGCCTCGGGCCAGCCCACGCCCGCGCTGCTCAAGCGCCTGGCCGCGCTCGGCGCCGACGCCTCGGCCGTGCCGGGCCTCAAGCGCGCCATGGACGGCAAGGCCGAAGCCCTGTTCTACGAAAGCACCGCCAAGGGCGCCACGCTGGCCGAAGGCCTGCAGAAGGCCCTGGCCGAAGCCATCGCCAAGCTGCCGATCCCGAAGGTCATGAGCTACCAGCTCGAAAGCGGCTGCGAGCTGCCGGGCTGGAGCAGCGTGAGCTTCGTGCGCCCCGCGCACGGCCTCGTGGCGCTGCATGCCGACACCGTGGTGCCCATCGAGGCGCTGGGCCTGAAGGCCGGCCGCGAAACGCATGGCCACCGCTTTGAAGCAGCGGTTGACCCGGTCGTTCTGCGCGATGCCAACAGCTACGCCCTGCAGCTGCAGGACGACGGCGCCGTCATCGCGAGCTTTGAAGCGCGCCGCGCCGAAATCGCACGCCAGCTCGCGGCGGCTGCGGTCAAGGTCGGCGGCGGCTCGGTGCCGATCCACGACGATGCGCTGCTCGACGAAGTCACGGCGCTGGTCGAGCGCCCCAACGTGCTGGTCTGCAGCTTTGAGCGCGAGTTCCTCGAAGTGCCACAGGAGTGCCTCATCCTCACGATGAAGGCCAACCAGAAGTACTTCCCGTTGCTCGACGCGCAAGCCAAGCTCACGAACAAGTTCCTCGTCGTCAGCAACATCAGCCCCGACGACGCGAGCGCCGTGACCGGCGGCAACGAGCGCGTGGTGCGCCCGCGCCTGGCCGACGCCAAGTTCTTCTTCGACCAGGACCGCAAGAAATCGCTGGCCTCGCGCGTCGAATCGCTGGGCAAGGTGGTCTATCACAACAAGCTCGGCACGCAGGGCGAACGCGTGCAGCGCGTGATGCACATCGCGCGCGGCATTGCCGAGAAGCTCGGCGACGCGACGCTCGCCGCGCAGGCCACCCAGGCCGCGCAACTGGCCAAGGCCGACCTCGTGACCGACATGGTCGGCGAGTTCCCCGAGCTGCAGGGCACCATGGGCCGCTATTACGCGCTGCATGACGGCCTGGATGCCGCCGTGGCCGACGCCATCGAAGACCACTACAAGCCGCGCTTTGCCGGTGACGAGCTGCCGCGCAACAGCGTGGGCCTCGTGGTCGCGCTGGCCGACAAGCTCGAGACGCTGGTCGGCATGTTCGGCATCGGCAACCTGCCCACCGGCGACCGCGACCCGTTCGCGCTGCGCCGCCACGCGCTGGGCGTGATCCGCATGCTGATCGAGAAAGACCTCGCGCTGGGGCTCGATGCGCTGCTGCAGGACGCCGCCGCGCAGTTCAGCGCCATCGACGGTTTCGACAGCAGCAAGGCCACGGTCGAGCTGCGCGACTTCATCCTCGACCGCCTTGCTGGCAGCCTGCGCGAGCAGGGCGCCAGCGCCCAGGAAGTCGACGCCGTGCTGGCCCCGCTGCCGCAGCGCCTGGGCGAAGTGCCCAAGCTGCTGGCGGCCGTGCGCGCCTTTGCCGCACTGCCCGCCGCCGCCGCGCTGGCCGCCGCCAACAAGCGCATCGGCAACATCCTGAAGAAGGCACCCGAGGCCGACGCGCACGTCAGCGAACTGCTGCTGCAGGAGCCCGCCGAGAAGGCGCTGCACGCCGCCATGGCGCAGGTCGTGCCCGCCGCCAACGCCCAGTTCGACGCGGGCGACTACACCGGCTCGCTGCAGACGCTGGCCGCGCTGCGCGAACCGGTCGATGCGTTCTTCACGGACGTGATGGTCAATGCCGAGCAGGCCGACCTGCGGCTGAACCGCCTGGGCCTGCTGATGTCGCTGCACAGCGCGATGAACCGCGTGGCGCAGCTCGAGCGGCTGGCTGTCTGATCCCGTGCCCCATCCCTCCACCAGGAGCGGTTCCGCCATGAAGCTCGTCATCCTCGACCGCAACGGCACGATCAACGTGCACCGCGAAGATTTCGTCAAGAGCGACATCGAGTGGACGCCGCTGCCCGGTGCGCTCGAGGCCGTGGCGCGCCTGAACCATGCGGGCTGGCATGTGGTGGTCGCGTCCAACCAGTCGGGCCTGGGCCGCGGGCTGTTCGACATGGCCTCGCTCAACGCCATGCACGCCAAGATGCACAAGATGCTCGCGGCCGTGGGCGGCAAGGTGGACGCGGTGTTCTATTGCCCGCACAGCCCCGACGAAGGCTGCGACTGCCGCAAGCCCAAGGAAGGGCTGTTCCTTCAGATAGGCGACCGCTTCGGCATCGACCTGAAGGGCGTGCCCACCGCGGGCGACAGCCTGCGCGACCTGCAGGCCGGCGCCGCGGCCGGCTGCGAACCGCACTTGCTGCTCACGGGCATGGGTGCGGCGTGCCGCGGGGTTCACCCGCTGCCTCCCGAATATCCGGCGGACACGAGGGTGCATGAAGACCTCGCCGCCTTTGTCGACTTTTTGCTCGCGCGCGAAGCGCGGGCTGCACTGCAGGTGGCTGTCTGATGGCGTTTCTCCGTTCCGTTCTCCACGCCCTGTGGATGCTTATCACCGTGGTGCCCTGGGGCATCATCATGTGCGTCAGCTCGCTCTGGAAGCGCGGCATTCCGCTGTACTGGATGGCCGCGCGCTGGCTCGGCTGGGCCGTCGACGGCGCGCGCGTGATCATGGGCATCCGCACGCGCGTGACCGGCATGGAAAACCTGCCGACCGACAAGCTCGCGGGCGCCGTGCTGCTGGTGAAGCACCAGTCCACGTTCGAGACCTTCCTCATGCCCACGCTGATGCCGCATCCGCTGGCCTACGTGTTCAAGAAGGAACTGATCTACGTGCCCTTCTTCGGCTGGGCGATGGCGCGGCTGGACATGATCCACATCGACCGCAGCCAGCGCGCGCAGGCCTTCAACAAGGTCGTGAGCCAGGGCCGCAAGCTGCTCGCGCAGGGCATCTGGATCATCATGTTCCCCGAAGGCACGCGCATTCCGCGCGGCCAGAAGGGCACCTACAAGAGCGGCGGCACGCGCCTGGCCTGCGAGACCGGCGTGCCCGTGATCCCGATTGCAGTCACCTCGGCCAAGGTCTGGCCGCGCAAGGCTTTCATCAAGCGTCCTGGTGTGGTCGACGTGTCGATCGGCCCGGCGATCTCGAGCGTGGGCCGCAAGCCCGATGAGCTGATGCGCGAAGTCGAAGCCTGGATCGAGGCCGAGATGCGCCGCCTCGACCCTGAGGCTTACAGCGACACCCCGGCGCAGCCGCAGCAGACGTTGCCGCGCGAAGCGGGCTGACGCATCTGCCTCAGACCGAGCCCGATATGCGGGGAATGCTGCAGTTCACGATGGACCTCTTCGAGGGGCTGGGGAGCACGCCGGCGCCTGCTGCTGCGCCGCCGCGGCGGCCGCGGAAGAAGGCGCCAGCGCCTGTGCCACCTGCTGCTCCTGTGCCGGTGGTGGATGCCACTCCTTCATCTATCGGGCCCGTTGATCCGCGTCCTGCGGTGCCGTTGGCTGACACGCTGACTCTGGCGAACTTCACACATCCGCAGGCCACGCGTGAAGTGGTACTGGGGTCGGCGCGTGTGGCCTACGAGTTCAAGCGGGGGCAGCGCAAGACCATTGGTTTTCTTGTGGGTGCCGAGGGTTTGTCGGTGCGTGCGCCGCGGTGGGTCACGCTGCGGGATGTCGATGCGGCGGTGCGGGAGAAGGCCGACTGGATTCTGCGCAAGCTGGCGGAGACGCAGCAACGCAATGCGCGTGTCGAGGCGACGCGGATTGCCTGGGAAGACGGGGCAGAGTTTCCTTTTCTTGGCGAGCTGGTGGTGATCCGGCTCGATCCGAAGCACGGTTTCGCGAGCGTGGGCGGCACGCTCGACCCCGCTGTCGAAGGCGGTGGCCCGCGGACGCTGCGGTTGGCTGTGGCGCAGAACGCGGCGCCCTCGCAGATTCGGGATGCGGCGCAGGCCTGGTTGATGCGGCAAGCGCGCAAGCTGTTCATCGAGCGGCTGGATCACTTTGCGCCGCTGCTGGGGGTGTCATGGCAGAAGTTGTCGCTCTCTAACGCTGCTACGCGGTGGGGGAGTGCGAGTGCGGATGGGTCGATTCGGTTGAACTGGCGGTTGATTCACTTTCGCCTGCCGGTGATCGACTACGTTGTGGCGCATGAGTTGGCGCATCTGCGGGTGATGGATCACTCGCATCGGTTTTGGGAGACCGTTGAAAGCGTGGTGCCTGACTATGGGGTGCTTAGGCAGCAGTTGAAGGATGAGGCTGTGCCTCGGTGGGGCTAGGGGGCTTTTGCTTCCCGAGGCCGGGTCTCGCCCCGGCGGGCGACTCACTTTCTTTTGCTTCGCCAAAAGAAAGTAAGCAAAGAAAAGGCGACCCCACTGTCTGCGACCCTTCGCTTCGCTACGGGCAACCTGCGGTGCTCACGTTTCGCGGGGTCTCGCAGAACTCGCTTCGCTCAAACAGCTGCGAGCCCTGATCCGCGAAACGCTGCGCTCCTCGGCGCAGCCAGAGGGGAGGGGAGCTTCGGGCCATCGCTTCGCTCGGCCCGGGAGTTTCCAACAGCCAAATCCCGTGCTCGCGTTGGTGCTCGTGCACGTAGGCACGCCTGCACTCGCGCGCGCGCCTCCGTTCAAGTTCCAACCAACGTCGCGACCAGTCCCAGCCGCAGCAGGCGCGAAGCGCCTGCTGCGGCCCACCGGCCGAGCGAAGCGATGGCCCGCTGGTATCCAAATCCCTTCTGTATGTGCCGAGGAGCGCAGCGTTTCGCGGATCAGGGCTCGCCCTTGTTTGAGCGAAGCGAGTTTGGGCGAGACCCCGCGGAACGTGAGCACCGCAGGTTGCCCGCAGCGAAGCGGAGGGACGCAGACAGTAGGGTCGCCTTTCTTTTGCCTACGTTTCTTTGGCGAAGCAAAGAAAAGTAGGTCGCCTGCCGGGGCGAGACCCGGCCTCGGAACTCAAGAAGATTAGCGCGCGTGCGTAACGCCCCCGTCCACCACAAGCGTAGACCCCATCACATAGTCCCCAGCCCGAGAGGCCAGGTAGATAGCAGCACCAGCCATATCTTCAGGCGTACCAATGCGCCCAGCAGGAATGCGCCCCTTCACCTCATCCCCGTGATCCCGCGCATCCTTGTTCATATCCGAAGCAAACGCCCCCGGAGCAATCGCACTGACCACGATCCGATCCTGCGCCAACCGCAGCGCCATCCGCCGCGTCAACTGAATCAACCCCGCCTTGCTCGCCGCATACGAATAAGTCTCCTGCGGATTCACAGAAATCCCGTCAATAGAAGCAATGTTGATCACCTTCGACAGATGATCCGTAGCCGCCTTCTTGAGCATCGGCGTCAGTGCCTTCGTCAGGAAGAACGGCGTCTTCAAGTTCAGGTCGACGACCTTGTCCCAGCCACTCTCCGGAAACTCTTCATAAGGCGCCCCCCAGGCAGCCCCAGCGTTGTTGACCAGGATATCGAGCGACCCTTCGTGCTTCGCATAAGCATCGACCAGCGCCTGAGCCCCTTCCACAGTAGAAACATCAGCCGGCAGCGACACGCAATGCCCAAAAGCCGACAGCTCCTTCGCCGTCTGATCGCAAGCCGCCGCCTTGCGCGCCGAGATGTACACGCGCGCGCCCTGCGCCAGAAAGCCCTCGGCAATCATGCGGCCGATGCCGCGCGAGCCGCCGGTGATCAAGGCGCTGCGGCCCTTCAGCGAGAAGAGTTGGGTGGTGTCCATGTGCGTTTGTCTCCTGAGTGGTGGAAGAGAGGAAGTTCAATTCCCGTCAGGAGAAAGCTTAGTCCGCGACGCGCCCGCGCCGCGTCACCTAGGCGGCAGCAGGAGCAGAAGGCAGCGCCAGCCGGCGCGGACTCTCGAAGGTGCGCAAGGCGCTACTCAGCGGGTCGACAAAAGCCAGCGACCGCGCCAGCAGCTGCAGCGGCCTGTCGAAGTCGTCATTCCCCGCAGGCTGCAGCGTGGGATAGAACGGGTCGTTCACGATCGGCAAGCCCAGCGCCTGGCAGTGCACGCGCAGCTGGTGCTTGCGACCGGTGACGGGCGAGAGTTCCAGCAGCGCATGGCCGTCGCGCGCCTCCCTCAGCACGATGCGGGTCTCGGAATTCGGCTCGCCGGGCGCTTCGCGCATGCGCATGAAGTGGTCGTCGTCCACCAGCCGGCTGCGGTACACGGCGGGCACCGACGACACACCCTCGTGCCACGGCACGACGGCTTCGTAGTGCTTGTCGATGCGCCGCTCGGGGAACATCGCCTGGTAGATGCCGCGCGTCTCGGGGCGCACCGAGAACAGCACCAGCCCCGAGGTGTTGCGGTCGATGCGGTGCAGCGGCACGAGGTCGTCCAGGCCGAGCTTGCGTTTCAGGCGCACCAGCAGGCTCTGCTGCACGTACTTGCCGGTGGGCGTGACGGGCACGAAGGGCGGCTTGTCGACCACCACGAGGTCGTCGTCCTGGTGCAGCACCAACTCTTCGAAAGGGATGGGCGTCTCGGCATCGAGCGCGCGGTAGTAGTACACGCGCAGCGGCGACTCGTAGCGCCGCGTGGCGGTGATGGGCACGCCGTGCTCGTCGCACACGTCGTTTGCTTCGATGCGCGAGAGCCAGGCTTCGCGCGAGATGGCGGGAAAACGCTCGACCAGAAACTCGGCGATGGTGGACCAGGGGCCGTAAGGCAGCGAGACACAACTCGGGCTCACGCCGTCACGCGTAGGCATCGGGACGGGGAAGCGGGGGCGCGTCATGGCGCGGCGGCATCCAGCACCGACAGCACCTCGGCGAACGATGGCCGCGCCGCCACTTCGGGTTGCTGGCAGCGCGCCGCGAGCGTGGTCAAGGGCGAAGAAGCCGCATCGTCGCAGCGCTCCGCCAGCTCTTCGAGCAGGCAACCGAAGGCGCGCATCTCCACGCCTTGCAGGGCCTTCGCCAGTGCCGGGTCGAGCGCGCCGGTCATCCAGCCCGCGCCGAAATCGCCGAGCCGCCCGCCGTCCTGTGCGTGCCACAGGATGTTGTGGGCATACAGGTCGCCATGCAGCAGGCCGCGCGCATGCAGGTGCGCCATGGCCGCGGCGATGTCGCGCGCGATGCGCAGCGCGGTGCCGGTCGTCCAGCGCGCGTCGTCGGCGTAGACGTCGCGGGTGCACGAGGCCAGGCTCGGTGGGCCGGCCAGGGTGCGGAACGAGGGCGGCACCAGCGCCATCACCAGGCCTTCGGTGCCGTCGGGGTGGCCGTCGATGCGGCCTTGCGCGGCGATCAGCGTCGGGTGCGCGCCGGCCGCGATGCAGGCGGCCATCTCGCTGTGCGGCCAGCCGTCGCTGGTGACGGCGCCCTTGAACAGCTTCACCGCCACGGGCAGCGCGGCGTCGTCCGGCGTGGCCAGCGTGGCGCGGTGGATCACGCCCGAGGCGCCTTCACCGAGCTTCGGGCCGAGCGTCAGGTCGCGCCAGTCGACGTGCGGCACGGTGGGCGCATCGATGGCGGCGTCTTCGGCCTGGGTGTCGAACGGGTTGCCCGCGCAGGCCAGCCAGGCCAGGCGCGGCAGGGTGGGCAGCCAGTCGGGCAGCACCTCGAAGCGGTTGGCCGACAGGCGCAGCAGCTCGAGCTGCCGGCAGCGGGCCACCGACGGCGGCAGGGCGCGCAGGCGGTTGCCAGCCAGCATCAGCTTCTGCATGCGGGTGCAGTCGCCGAGCGTGTCGGGCAATTCTTCGATCGCGTTGTCGGTCAGGATCAGCCAGCGCAGCGAGGGCGGCAGCGCCTCGGCGGGCACGTGGGCGATGCGGTTGGCCTTGAAGCCCACGATGTCGAGCTGGCGGCACTGGCCGATGGCCGCCGGCAGTTCGGTGAAGCGGTTGTCGGAGCCGAACAGCACGCGCAGCTTGTGCAGCCGGCCGAGGTCGTCGGGCAGCGCGCTGAGCGCATTGCCCGTGAGGTTCAGCGTTTCGAGGGTGTCGGCGAGCGCAAAAATCTCGCGCGGGAACTCGGTGAGTCCGCACGAGAGGTCCAGTCGTCGTGCGCCAGCCAGCCGGCCGGCGCGCAGCTCAGCCAGCGTGTTCGACATTGTCATTCCCAGAGTCTATGCGGCCGCCGCCGGGCCGCCCCAAGGCGAGCCGCGCCCCCCCCTCGGGGGTGGAGTTACACGCAGCGGAGCGAAGTGAAAAGCCGGGGGGCCTCAGGCTGCGCCGAAGCGGTAGATGCCGTCGGCATCGAGCGTGCGCTTCACCTGCCCCGAGAACCACAGCAGGTGCAGGTGGGCCACGGTCTCGCCCATGGCGAAGGTGATCTGGTGCAGGTCGAGCTCGCGCTTGAACAGGATCGGCAGGCCCTCCGACGCCGTGATCGGGCGCGCGAGGCAGGCTTCGAGCAGCTCGGCCAGGCGGTCGCGGTGGTGCTCCTGCAGCTGGTCGACGCGGCGGTGGATGCCGGTGAAGGGCTTGCCGTGCGAGGGCAGGCCCAGCGTGTCGGCCGGCAGGGCCTTGAACTTGTCGATGCTGTCCAGGAACAGGCGCAGCGAATTGGCCTCGGGCTCGCCCGCGTGCACGCTCACGTTGGTCGAGATGCGCGGCAGCATCATGTCGCCGCCCAGCAGCAGCTTCGGCTCGGCGCAGTACAGCGCGATGTGTTCGGGCGCATGGCCGTAGCCGCTGATGCAGCGCCAGTCGCGCCCCCCGATGCGGACGATGTCGCCGTCCATCATGCGCACGTAGCGGGCGGGCACGCTGGGCACCATGTTGGTGTAGTAGCTGGTGCGCGCGCGGATCTTGGCGATCGACTCGGGGTTGGTCAGGCCGTGCGAGGCGAAGAAGTCGGCTGCCGCGTCGCCGCCCGCGAGCGTGTCGCCGGCGCTGCACAGCACGCGCGCCACGTGGTAGTCGGTGGCGCTGATCCACAGCGGCGCGTTCCAGCGCTGGCACAGCCAGTCGGCCAGGCCGATGTGGTCGGGGTGCATGTGGGTCACGATCACGCGCAGGATCGGCAGGCCCTGCAGCTGGGTCTCGAAAATCTGCTCCCACTGCGCGCGGGCCTCGTCGTGCGCGATGCAGCAGTCGACCACCGTCCAGCCCTCGACGCCGTCGATCGTGTCGCGCAGCAGCCAGAGGTTGATGTGGTCCAGCGCAAAGGGCAGCCGCATGCGGATCCAGCGCACGCCGGGCGCGACTTCCAGTGCTTCGCCGGCGGCGGGCAGGGTGTCGCCCAGGGGGTAGTGGAGTTCGCGTTCGAGGAGGTTCATGTATGATTGACGTTTACGTAAACGTCATGGGTTGAGGCATCATTGTAGAGAATGCGCCGCCAACCTGCTGTCGCCCCCGCAACCCTTGCCGCCCATGCCCGCGCAGACCTTCACCATCAGCCAGCTCGCCAAGGAGTTCGATCTCACGACGCGCGCCATCCGCTTCTATGAAGACATGGGCCTGCTGTCGCCGGAGCGGGCCGGCCTGCAGCGCGTGTACAGCGCGCGCGACCGGGCGCGGCTCACGCTCACGTTGCGCGCCAAGCGCCTGGGCCTGACGCTCGTCGAGGCGAAAGACATCCTCGACATGTACGACAGCCCGCGCGACACCGTGCCGCAGCTGGAAAAGTTCCTGGGCGTGCTCGGCACCCACCGGGCGCAGCTCGAGGCGCAGCTGGCCGAGCTGCAGGCCAACCTGGCCGAAGTGCGAGAACACGAGAAGAAAGGCCGCGCCACCCTGGTCAGGGCGCAGAAGGCCGCCAAGGGAGGGCCGAGCGCCCTGGGTACCGAGCCCGCAACCACTCACCGACAATAGATCACCATGTCCTCAGACAACCTCGACGACCTCTTTGCCCACAACCGTGCCTGGTCCGCCCAGATGGAGCGTGACCGGCCCGGCTTCTTCACCGGCCTTGTCAAGCAGCAGACGCCGCGCTACATGTGGATCGGCTGTTCCGACAGCCGCGTGCCCGCCAACCAGATCACCGGCCTGGAGCCGGGTGAAGTGTTCGTGCACCGCAACGTCGCCAACATCGTGGTGCACTCCGACCTCAACGCGCTCTCGGCGATCCAGTTCGCGGTCGAGCACCTGAAGGTCGAGCACATCATGGTGGTCGGCCACTACGGCTGCGCCGGCGTGAAGGCTGCGCTCAGCGGCAAGCGCATCGGCCTGGCCGACAACTGGATCCGCCACATCCAGGACGTGCGCGACCGCCACAGCGTGATGCTCGACAGCCTGCCCGAAGACGTGCGCGTCGATGCGCTGTGCGAGCTCAACGTGGCCGAGCAGGTGGTCAACGTGGCCGTCAGCACCGTCATGGTCGACGCCTGGGCGCGCGGCCAGAAGGTGCGCATCCACGGCTGGACCTTCGGCGTGCACGACGGCCTGCTGCAAGACCTCGGCCTGAGCGCCGACGGCGACAAGCCGCTGGACGCCATCTACAAGGCCGCCGTGCAGCGCATCCGCTACAAGTGGAGCAAGCCGGCCGGCGTTTCGCCGTCGGCGCAGGCAGGTGCCGACGGCACCGAAGGCACCGAGACCCCGCCAGCCGCCTGAGCGAACCCGTCGCTGCCATCGCCGGTACCGTCGCCATGTTCCCGCAGCGCCTCGATTCCCCGCTGGCCTACGACATCGCGAAGGCGATGATCGACGGGTTCAACCGGCACTACCGGCTGTTCCGGGCCGAATCGGCGCGCGCCAAGCACCGCTTCGAGACCGCCGACTGGCACGGCCAGCAGCGGGCGCAGCGCGAGCGCATCGAGTTCTACGACCTGCGTGTGAACGAGGCCGTGGCCCGGCTCGAAAAAGAGTTCAAGGCCGGCGACCAGCCCATGGAGGTCTGGCACCAGGTCAAGCTGCACTTCATCGGCCTGCTGGTGAACCACCACCAGCCCGAGCTGGCCGAGAGCTTCTTCAACTCGGTCACCACGAAGATCCTGCACCGGGCCTACTTCCAGAACGACTTCATCTTCGTGCGTCCGGCCATCAGCACCGAGTACATCGAGCCGCGTGGCGCCCCCACCTACCGGCCGTACTACCCGTCGCAGGCCACGCTGCCCGACATCATCGAGCAGATGCTCGACGACTTCGCGCTGCAGGGCAGCTACGCCAACAAGCGGCGAGACGCCGAGCGCGTGGCGCACGTCATCCTGAACCGCTTTCACCAGGTCAAGCTGCGCGCCAACTTCCAGCTGCAGGTGCTGTCGGGCCTGTTCTATCGGAACAAGGGCGCCTACGTGGTCGGCAAGATCATGAACGGCTTCACCGAGATCCCGTTCTCGCTGCCCCTCCTGCACGACACCCACGGCAAGTTCTACATCGACGCGGCGCTGTTCGGCGAAGACGACCTGCAGATGCTGTTCAGCTTTGCACGCGCCTACTTCATGGTCGACATGGAAGTGCCCTCTGCCTGGGTGCAGTTCCTGCGCTCGCTCATGCCGCGCAAGCCGCGCGCCGAAATCTACAACGCGCTCGGCCTGGCCAAGCAGGGCAAGACGCTGTTTTACCGCGACTTCCTGTCGCACCTGAACTACTCGAGCGACCGCTTTCGCATCGCGCCCGGCATCAAGGGCATGGTCATGCTGGTGTTCGACCTGCCCTCGTTTCCCTTCGTGTTCAAGGTCATCAAAGACTTTTATCCGCCGCAGAAGGACACCACGCGCGAGCAGATCAAGGGCAAGTACATGCTCGTGAAGCAGCACGACCGCGTGGGCCGCATGGCCGACACGCTCGAGTACAGCAACGTGGGCTTTCCGCTCGATCGCTTCGAGCCCGAGCTCATCGAGGAGATCCGCAAGTTCGCGCCCAGCCAGCTCGAGATCGGCGACCGCGACGGCAACGGGGAGATGGAGGTCGTGCTCAAGCACGTCTACATCGAGCGCCGCATGATCCCGCTGAACATTTACCTGCAGGAAGCCTTCGACACGCTGGCCCACCCAGAGAGCCCGGCCCAGGCCCGGCGCGCCAAGGACCAGCTGGAGCATGCGGTCATCGAGTACGGCAACGCCATCAAGGACATGGTGGCCGCCAACATCTTTCCCGGCGACATGCTGTGGAAGAACTTCGGCGTCACGCGCGGCGGCAAGGTCGTGTTCTACGACTACGACGAAATCGAATACGTCACCGATTGCAAGTTCCGCAAGGTGCCCACGCCGCGAAACGAAGAAGACGAGATGAGTGGCGAGGTCTGGTACTCGGTCGGCCCGAAGGACGTGTTCCCCGAGACCTTCGAGCCCTTTCTGCTGGGCAACAAGGACGTGCGCGCCGCCTTCATGGCGCACCACGCCGACCTGCTCGACGCCGCCTTCTGGCAGCACCACAAGGAACGCATCCAGGCCGGCCAGATGCTCGATGTGTTCCCGTACGAAGAGTCGCAACGCTTCCAGCACGAAGGCCACGCGACGCATTTCTGACCGCCCGTTCCCGATTCCTGTTTTCGCTTTGTTCCTGACTTCACTTTCACATTCCTGAAGGAGACCTCCATGCCTGAATCCATCGTCATCGTCGGCGCCGCCCGCACCCCCATGGGTGGCTTCCAGGGCGACTTCTCGTCCCTCTCCGCGCACGACCTGGGCGGCGCGGCCATCAAGGCGGCCGTCGAGCGCGCCGGCATCGCGCCCGAGAGCGTGGGTGAAGTGCTGTTCGGCAACTGCCTCATGGCCGGCCAGGGCCAGGCCCCGGCGCGCCAGGCGGCCTACAAGGGCGGCCTGCCTGACAGCGCGGGCGCCGTCACGCTCAGCAAGATGTGCGGCTCGGCCATGAAGGCCGCGATGCTCGCGCACGACCTGCTGCTGGCCGGCACGCACGACGTCATCGTGGCGGGCGGCATGGAAAGCATGACCAACGCGCCCTACCTCATGCTCAAGGGCCGCGGCGGCTACCGCATGGGCCACGACAAGATCTATGACCACATGATGCTCGACGGCCTCGAAGACGCCTACCAGCCGGGCCGGTCCATGGGCACCTTCGGCGAAGACTGCGCCGCCAAGTACAACTTCACGCGCGAACAGCAAGACGCCTTCGCCATCGCCAGCGTGCAGCGCGCCAAGGCCGCCACCGAATCGGGCGCCTTCAAGGACGAGATCACGCCCGTCACCGTGAAGGGCCGCGGCGGCGACACCGTCATCTCCATCGACGAAGGCCCGGGCAAGGTCAAGCTCGACAAGATCCCCACGCTCAAGCCCGCGTTCAAGAAAGAAAACGGCACCATCACCGCCGCCTCGAGCTCGTCGATCAACGACGGCGCCGCCGCGCTGGTCATGATGACCGAGTCGCACGCCAAGAAGATCGGCGCCAAGCCGCTGGCGCGCATCGTCGGCCACGCCACGCACGCGCAGCAGCCCGAGTGGTTCTCCACCGCGCCGGTCGGCGCCGTGCAGAAGCTCTTCGCCAAGACCGGCTGGAGCGTGAAGGACGTCGACCTGTGGGAAGTGAACGAGGCCTTCGCCGTCGTGCCCATGGCCCTCATGCACGAACTCGACGTGTCGCACGACATCGTCAACGTGAACGGCGGCGCCTGCGCGCTGGGCCACCCCATCGGCGCCAGCGGCGCGCGCATCATGGTCACGCTGCTGCACGCGCTGAAGGCGCGCGGCAAGAAGCGCGGCGTCGCCACGCTGTGCATCGGCGGCGGCGAAGGCACCGCGGTCGCGCTCGAATTGCTATAACGCCAGGAGCCGCCGGCGCCCGGGAGAGGGCGCCGGCCGGTTTTCCACCCCGGACAGTTCAAACAAAACCATGCGTAGAGCAGGAGATTTCATGCGCCCATCCATTCACCGTACCGCCGTTGCCGCCGTGCTCGCTACCGCCTTCGTGGCAGGTGGCGCCTGGGCCCAGAAGCGCGACAACGTGCTGTTCCAGGCCGCCACCGACGAGCAGCCGGCGGTGATCAAGACGCTCGAGAAGCTCGTCAACATCGAGACCGGCACCGGTGACGCCGAAGGCATGGCCGCCGCCGGCGCGTACCTCGAAGGCGAACTGAAGAACCTCGGCTTCACCGTCACGCGCAGCAAGTCGGCCGGCCTCGTGGTCGGTGACAACATCGTGGGCAAGCTCAAGGGCCGCGGCGGCAAGAACCTGCTGCTCATGTCGCACATGGACACCGTGTACACCAAGGGCACGCTCGCCAAGGCGCCGTTCCGCATCGAAGGCGACAAGGCCTACGGCCCCGGCATCGCCGACGACAAGGGCGGCAACGCCGTCATCCTGCACACGCTCAAGCTGCTCAAAGACTACGGCGTGCGCGACTACGGCACCATCACCGTGCTGTTCAACACCGACGAAGAAAAAGGCTCCTTCGGCTCGCGCGACCTGATCCAGGAAGAAGCCAAGCTGGCCGACTACGTGCTCTCGTTCGAGCCCACCAGCGCCGGCGACGAAAAGATGTCGCTCGGCACCTCGGGCATCGCCTACGTGCAGGTCAACATCACCGGCAAGGCCTCGCACGCGGGCGCCGCGCCCGAGCTGGGCGTGAATGCATTGGTCGAGGCCTCCGACCTCGTGCTGCGCACCATGAGCATCGACGACAAGTCGAAGAACCTGCGTTTCAACTGGACCATCGCCAAGGCCGGCAACGTGTCGAACATCATCCCGGCCAGCGCCACGCTGAACGCCGACGTGCGCTACGCACGCAACGAAGACTTCGACGCCGCCATGAAGACGCTCGAAGAGAAGGCGCAGCAGAAGAAGCTGCCTGAGGCCGACGTCAAGGTGCTCGTCACGCGCGGCCGTCCGGCCTTCAACGCGGGCGAGGGCGGCAAGAAGCTCGTCGACAAGGCCGTGGTCTTCTACAAGGAAGCCGGCGGCACCGTGGGTGTCGAAGAGCGCACCGGCGGCGGCACCGACGCAGCCTACGCAGCGCTCTCGGGCAAGCCCGTGATCGAAAGCCTGGGCCTGCCCGGCTTCGGCTACCACAGCGACAAGGCCGAGTACGTCGACATCAGCGCCATTCCGCGCCGCCTGTACATGGCCGCGCGTCTCATCATGGACCTGGGCGCCGGCAAGTAAGCCTCGCACCCACCGACAAGAAAGAACTGGAGACAACGCCATGCTGCTCAGCGCAGACCAGGAAGCCATCCGCGACGCGGTGCGCGATTTTTCGCAAGCCGAGCTCTGGCCCAACGCCCCCAAGTGGGACCGTGAGCACAGCTTTCCGAAAGAAGTGCACCAGGGCCTCGCCGCACTGGGCGCCTACGGCATCTGCGTGCCCGAGGAGCATGGCGGTGCGGGCCTCGACTACCTCACGCTCGCACTCGTGCTCGAGGAAATCGCGGCCGGCGACGGCGGCACCAGCACCGCCATCAGCGTGACCAACTGCCCTGTCAACGCCATCCTCATGCGCTACGGCAACGCGCAGCAGAAGAAGAAGTGGCTCGAGCCGCTCGCCCAGGGCCAGATGCTCGGCGCCTTCTGCCTCACCGAGCCGCAGGCCGGCAGCGATGCATCGAGCCTGCGCACCACCGCGCGCAAGGACGGCGACGGCTACGTGATCGACGGCGTGAAGCAGTTCATCACCAGCGGCAAGAACGGCCAGGTCGCTATCGTCATCGCCGTGACCGACAAGGGCGCCGGCAAGCGCGGCATGAGCGCGTTCATCGTGCCGACCGACGCGCCCGGCTACAACGTTGCACGCTTGGAAGACAAGCTCGGCCAGCACAGCAGCGACACCGCGCAGATCAACTTCGACAGCTGCCGCATCCCGGCCGAAAACCTCATCGGCGCCGAAGGCGAGGGCTACAAGATCGCACTCGGCGCACTCGAGGGTGGCCGCATCGGCATCGCCGCGCAGAGCGTGGGCATGGCCCGCAGCGCCTTCGACGTGGCCGTGGCCTACGCCAAGGAACGCCAGGCCTTCGGCGGCGCCATCTTCGACCAGCAGGCCGTGGGCTTTCGCCTGGCCGACTGCGCCACGCAGATCGAAGCCGCACGCCAGCTCATCTGGCACGCCGCCAGCCTGCGCGACGCCGGCCGGCCCTGCCTGAAAGAAGCCGCCATGGCCAAGCTCTTCGCCAGCGAGATGGCGGAGCGCGTGTGCAGCGCCGCCATCCAGACTCTGGGCGGTTACGGCTACGTGAACGACTTTCCGCTGGAACGCATCTACCGCGACGTGCGCGTGTGCCAGATTTATGAAGGCACGTCGGACATCCAGAAGCTCTTGATTCAACGCGCGCTCGCCTGATCGATCACGTGAGCCGGCACCGCGGCCGACCCTGGGGCTCGATCGCCGCGGCACTCGTGCTCGCGGCGCTGGCCGCCTGGAGCGTCGTCATCGAGCCGCGCTGGGTGGCCGCGCGTGTCGAGCCCCTGGGCTCGGCGCAGTGGCAGCCGCCGGCCGGCCTGAAGGTCGCCGTGGCCAGCGACTGGCACCTCAGCACGCGCTCGCTGTGGCGCGTGACCAGCGCCAACCGTGCCGTGACCATCGTCGACCAGATCAACGCGGCGCAGCCCGACGTGATCCTGTTGCCCGGCGACTTTCTTGCGGGCTCCGGCGACGACGAAGACTTTTCCATCGAAACCATGGCCGCCATGCTCGGCCGCCTGAAGGCGCCGAAGGGCGTGTACGCGGTGCTCGGCAACCACGACTGGTGGCACGACGGCGAACGCACCGCCAAGGCCCTGTCCGCGCAGGGCATCCGCGTGCTGGAGAACGCCTCGGCGCGCCTGCCCGGGCACGCGCTCTGGGTGGTCGGCATTGGCGACGACTCCACCGGCCATTCGCAGCCCGACAAGGCCCTGGCCGGCGTGCCACCCGGCGCCGCCACGCTGGTCATGATGCACGACCCCTTCAGCTTCGCCGGCATGCCGCGCACGCGGGGGCTCGTGGTGGCGGGGCACACGCACGGCGGGCAGATCAGCGTGCCGGGCTATGGCGCGTTGGTGGTGCCCGGGCGTGCGCCGCGTGAATGGGCTTATGGCTGGATCGCGCGCAAGGACAACAAGCGAATGTACGTGACCAGCGGGATCGGGGTGAGCATCTTGCCGGTGCGGTTCAACATGCGGCCTGAGTGGGTGATGTTTCGGTAGGGTGGTGCCAATCGCTGGAGCTTGACGGGTCTCTTCGAGACCGCTTACATTGCCTTCGCCTCGTGATGAGCGGGGCCGGGTTTAGCAGCCCGCTGACATCCTGCGACGAAAGCCGCAGTTACCGCACAGGGTCTGCGGCTTTTTCGTTCGTGCTCCTTTTTAGGCGGCTCGAATGGGAGGGCTCGCGCCCTGCCGGTTTCCGCAAGGATGTCCCGGTCTGCTAACCCGTTCGAGCCGCCGCCCTCGTTTAGCAGCGGGTGCGTCGGTTGTTGCAAATCGACATCCTTGGAGGCTTATGGCCACTGTTCCAAATGCGGGTACCGACGCCGGTTGCCCTTGCGCGTCTCAACGCTTCACTGTCTTGTTCAAGCCCTTCGAATGGGTGCAAGGCGAACGGCTCCCACCTTCACTGCAAAGCCATGCGGCCTTTCTCAACGAGGCGCGTGATGTGGTGCAGGGCGCGCAGACGTTGGTTCAGTTGCTCGAATGGGATGAGGATCGGCGCAATGCCGCTTCTTCTGATGTGGACCCTGCGCCGCTTTTCGATGCATGCCAGCGCAGTTCGCTGCAGCGGTTTCTTGCGGTATCGCTGGGGCTTCTGCATGCGCGGATTGAAGCGCAGTGCGATGCATTTGCCGAGTAGCGCTATTGGTTCGCGACTAGCTCTTTCGATCTTGGAAGCAATGCGGTTGTGGCATTCTTCAGCAGATCGTCGGCGATCAAAACCACTAGGCTTCTCTCAGGTCGAATGGTAACTACTTGCACTTATGAACTCTGGATTTGTATACATCATGATCAATCCCGCGATGCGAGGATTGGTGAAGATTGGATTGACCGAACGCACGTCGAAGGCACGGGCGGGTGAGTTGCGAGGAACCGGAGTCCCCGACGATTTCATCGTGGTCTATGACGAGTTGGTGACGGATTGCAAATTCGTCGAAACGCGCCTGCACCAGCGATTCGATGACTACCGATGCCAACCCAACCGGGAGTTCTTTCGGATTCCCATACGCGAAGCAATACGCGGGCTAATGGAGGAGTCGGCGGGATTTATCGTCCCTCGCATAGGCGCTAACAGTGGCGTTGAAATTCTTCCTGACCTAAAGAAAAAGTACCCGAGCTACTTGAAGCCACACTTTCATTCAGTAAAGATCATGCACCGCGACGGTGTCGTCTATCTGGAGTCTGTTCGCTATCGTCATGTTGGGTCGCGAGACGAAGTGGTTGACCGGACTGATCTTGCGTTTGTCATCAACGGCGATTCCAGCATGTTTCCCGCTGAACGTAGCCCCGAAGATAACGCTCGGCTATTTGTCCATCAACTCGACGAATACTCGATGATTCATTGCACGGATCTTTTCACCCTTGATGCGTGCGAAGAGATCGCGCGCCGGCATGAGTGACGTTCGGAGGATTCTCGAAGGACCCCTTTGCCGCACTCTGCCGTCCTTGGTCAGAGGCCGGATGCGTCACTCGCCGGCTCGCTGGGCACTGATTCCGGTGCGTGAAAGACGCGACTTCCCTCCGCTTGGCTTGAGGGGTACCAAGCATGAAACGCCATCAAGGCAGGGGCGTCTTTGCATGGCAGGCCAGTCAACTCCATCTGAGGAAACTTGCAAACCAAGTAGTCCCGGTCGTTGAGCCCATACGAACCATCCAGGCGGAGCTTTCGGAATTCATTCAGGTCGTTGAAATAAGGTCTGGAACTATCCAACACCTCGCGCCACCAGTGGACACGCCCATCTGTCTCGAATTGCAGGCATTCGCGATAGACCGCACAGAAGAAGACGCCACCCGTACCCAAGTCCGTCGACGCCATCGGGCCTGTGAAGTATGGCTTTCCAAGAGTCAATGGGATTGAGTTCATATGAGCATGTGCTGAGACGCAGAGGAAGAGGATGGGCGACTCCCGGTCGACTGTAGTCGCACGGTCTACCGATGCAAAACGCTTGAGCGCATCCTCCACCCCAGACTCACGCGAAGCACCAACGCATGGATACGAGCCCCGTCCAGGCAGGGCCACGCCAGCCCATGCCCCACGCGAAGTGGACATGCCCAGAGGCTCTCTACGGCCCTCTTCAGCCCCCGCCGCGCCAAGTGTTCCAATAGAGCCCTTCATGAGCGCCACCGACCCCACTCCCGGCCCCTGCCCCTGCGGCCGCACCGACCGTCGCGACAAGCCCATCGGCTACGCCCTGTGCTGTGGGCGCTACCTCGACGATTTCGAGAACACGCCGGCGCCCGACGCCGAATCGCTGATGCGTTCGCGCTACTCGGCCTTCGTCCTGGCGCGTGCCGATTACCTGCTCGCCACCTGGCATGCGTCGAAGCGGCCGGCGTCGGTCGAGTTCGAGCCGGGCGTCAAATGGCTGGGGCTGGACATCCGCTCGCGCTCGGTGCTCGACGCCGACCACGCCGAGGTCGAGTTCGTCGCCCGCCAGCGCGGTGCGACGGGCGTGGCGTTCCGCCTGCACGAGCGCAGCCGCTTCGTGCGCGAGGACGAGCGCTGGTTCTACGTCGACGGAGACCTGCACCAGCCCCCGGGTTGACGGCGGCAGGCTTCGGCCCGCACAATCGGCCCCGCTCCGGGGTGCACGCATGTGGCGTGCTGAGATGGCAAAGCTGCCGACCCGCGAACTTGATCCGGGTCATACCGGCGTAAGAAGAGCTGCACTCCCTGACTTCGGTCCGTCACTCCCTTTTTCGGTGGCGGGCCTCCCGAGGTCCATCGAGCGATTGCGGAGCACCCTTTCCCTCAACAAGGAGTGCCTCCCGATGAATGCCCCCGACAAGTTCACCTCGCTGCTGTCGCTGACGCGCGAACCCTTTCCCGCCTCGCACAAGTGCGTCATTCCGGGCAGCCGGCCCGACCTGTTCGTGCCCGTGCGCGACGTGGCGCTGACCAACGGCGAAACCGTTTCCCTGTACGACACCTCGGGCCCCTACACCGACCCGAAGGTCGAGATCGACGTGCGCCGCGGCCTGCCCGACGTGCGCAGCGCCTGGGTCATCGAGCGCGGCGACACCGAAAGCTACGAAGGCCGCACGCACCACGCGCTGGACGACGGCGCCAAGAACGAAGACCGCGACGCGCAGCGCCTGGCCGAGCTGCGCGCCGGTGCCTCGGCACTGCAGCGCACGCCGCGCCGCGCCAAGTCGGGCGCCAACGTCACGCAGATGCACTACGCGCGCCGCGGCATCGTCACGCCCGAGATGGAGTACGTGGCGCTGCGCGAGAACGGCAAGCGCGAGTGGATGGCCGAGTACCTGGCCAACGAGGAGCGCGCCAAGCGCGTGGCGGGCAACCCGATGGGCGCGAGCATTCCGCGCATCATCACGCCCGAGTTCGTGCGCGACGAAGTGGCCCGTGGCCGCGCGATCATTCCCGCGAACATCAACCACCCCGAGGTCGAGCCGATGGCCATCGGGCGCAACTTCAAGGTGAAGATCAACGCCAACATCGGCAACTCGGCCGTCACCTCGAGCATCGAGGAAGAGGTCGAGAAGCTGGTGTGGGCCATCCGCTGGGGCGCCGACAACGTCATGGACCTGTCGACCGGCAAGAACATCCACACCACGCGCGACTGGATCGTGCGCAACTCGCCGGTGCCCATCGGCACGGTGCCGATCTACCAGGCGCTCGAAAAGGTAGGCGGCGTGGCCGAAGACCTCACCTGGGAGATCTATCGCGACACGCTCATCGAGCAGGCGGAGCAGGGCGTCGACTACTTCACCATCCACGCCGGCCTGCGCCTGCCGTTCATCCACCTCACGGCCGACCGCATGACGGGCATCGTGTCGCGCGGCGGTTCGATCATGGCCAAGTGGTGCATCGCGCACCACAAGGAGAGCTTCCTCTACACGCACTTCGAGGACATCTGCGACATCATGAAGGCCTACGACGTGAGCTTCTCGCTCGGCGACGGCCTGCGCCCCGGCTCGGGTGCCGATGCGAACGACGAGGCGCAGTTCGCCGAGCTGCGCACGCTGGGCGAGCTCACGCAGATCGCCTGGAAGCACGACGTGCAGACCATGATCGAAGGCCCGGGCCACGTGCCGATGCACATGATCCAGGCCAACATGGACGAGCAGATCAAGCACTGCCACGAAGCGCCGTTCTACACGCTCGGCCCGCTGACCATCGACATCGCGCCGGGCTACGACCACATCTCCAGCGCCATCGGCGCCGCGATGATCGGCTGGGCCGGCACGGCGATGCTCTGCTACGTGACGCCCAAGGAGCACCTGGGCCTGCCCGACCGCGACGACGTGAAGCAGGGGATCATTGCCTACAAGATCGCCGCGCACGCGGCCGACGTGGCCAAGGGCCACCCGGGTGCGCGTTCGCGCGACGACGCGCTGAGCAAGGCGCGCTTCGAGTTCCGCTGGCAAGACCAGTTCAACCTGGGCCTGGACCCCGACACGGCGCGCGAATTCCACGACGAGACGCTGCCGAAGGACTCGAGCAAGGTGGCGCATTTCTGCTCGATGTGCGGCCCCAAGTTCTGCTCGATGAAGATCACGCAGGAGGTGCGCGAGTACGCGGCCAAGAAGGGCGTGGCCGAGGCGGCTGCCATGGCCGAGGGCATGGAAGAGAAGTCGAAAGAATTCATGGCCGGCGGTGGCGAGATCTACATCCCGATCCGCCCAGTCGTCTGAAATGGCCTGAGATGACCCGATAGCCTGAGTCTCCCCGTGCGGAAAGGGTGCGTTGCTACCATGGGGCCAGACCCCTGAACTCCAGCCTCGCAATGACCCCTTTCCCCTTTTCCGCCGTTCTCTTCGATTGCGACGGCGTGCTCGTCGATTCCGAGCCCATCACCAACCGCGTGCTTGCCGACATGCTCGGCGAGCTCGGCTGGCAGCTCACGGCCGAGGAATCGATGAACATCTTCACCGGCAAGGCCGTGAAGGACGAAACGGCGCTCATCGAGGCCAAGACCGGCTTCAAGATCACCGACGACTGGCTGCGCGGCTTCCGCGCCCGCCGCAACGAGGCGCTCGACCGCGACCTCGTCGCCATTCCCCATGCGCCCGCCGCCATCCGTGAGATCCATGCGCGGCTCAAGGGCCGCATCGCCTGTGCCTCGGGTGCCGACCGCCACAAGGTCGAGCTGCAGCTGGCCAAGGTCGGCCTGCTCGACTGCTTCGAGGGCCGCATCTTCAGCGGCCACGAGATGCCGCGCTCCAAGCCGCATCCCGACGTGTACCTGGCCGCGGCGGAAGCGCTCGGTGTCGATCCGAAGCGCTGCGCGGTGGTCGAAGACACGGTCACCGGCGCAATGGCCGGCGTGGCCGCGGGCGCCACGGTGTTCGGCTACAGCACGGGCGAGTCGGGCCACAGCGGTCCGGGCGCGCTGCGCGCCGCGGGCGCCGTGGCCGTGTTCAGCGACATGACCGGGCTGCCCGCGTTGCTGGCCGGGTACGGCCTGCAGGCGGCCTGAGTTTCTGGTGCAATGACGCCCGTCAGCGCGTGGCGCGCCCGTCGCCTTCACGCGCTCCTTCCCACGAATTCGCAAGGACCCAGCCCATGACCTCCGAGTACCAGACCGAGCAACCCGACCGCAGCGAGATCGACGCGCTCCAGGGCCCGGCCGTGGTGGAGTTCGGCACCAACTGGTGCGGCATCTGCAAGGCCGCGCAGCCGAACATTGCAGAGGCCTTTGCCAAGTACCCGAACGTGCGCCGCATCAAGGTGGAAGACGGCAGCGGCCGTCCGCTGGGCCGCTCGTTCAACGTGCGGCTGTGGCCCACGCTGGTGTTCATGCGCGACGGGCAACAGGTCGCGAAGCTGGTGCGGCCGGAAGACAGCCAGTCGATCGCCGATGCGCTGGCGTTGATCGATTCGCCAGCCTGAGTTCCGGCGTTCAGGGCGCGCGCCCTGAACGGGGTTGCTACAACCCCAGCTGCCGAAAGTCCCGAGGCGCGTGCCCCGTCCACTGCAGGAACGCGCGCGAAAAGCTCTTCTCGTTGCGAAAGCCCACTGCCAGCGCCACCTGCTTGATCGGCCGCGTGGTCCGGCGCAGCTGCTCCACCGCGAGTTCGTGCCGCACCTCGTTCTTCAGCACCTGCAGCGAGGTGCCTTCCTCATGCAGCTGCCGGTGCAGCGTGCGCCCCGACACATTCAGCAGCCCCGCCAGCGCCTCGGCCGTGGTGGCCTCGCCGGCGCGCGCGCGCAGCAGTTCGCGCACGCGCTGGCCCAGCAGGCGGTCGCGGCGGTACTGCAGCACCGTGAGCGGCAGGGCGCGCTTGAGCATGGTGCGCAGCGCGCGCTCGTCGCGCAGCAGCGGCAGCGCGAGATAACGCTCGTCGAAGCTGATGCTGGCCTGTGGTGCATCGAAGTGCACGTCGGGCGTGAACATCAGCGGGTAGGCGTCGCGGTGCGGCGGCGCCGCGAACGGAAAGGTGGCCTGGCGCAGCGAGATGCGCGAGTCGATGGCCCAGCACACGTACCCGTGCATGAAGCGCAGGCTCGTCACCAGGCAGAACTCGCGGAACGCGGGGTCGAGCGGGCGGTTCTCGGTGATGCGCAGCGTGGCCACGCCGCCGGTCACTTCCAGCGCGAGCGTGATGTCCTCGGTCAGCAGGCGGTGGTGGCGGCACCAGCGTTTCATGGCCACGCCCAGGTCGGGCGAGGTGAGCGAGGCGCGGCACAGCATGCCGTAGCTGCCCCAGGGCAGGCGGCGCGAGAACCAGCCCAGCGCCTCGTCGTCCAGCTCCTGCATCGCATGGCCCGACAGCGCCTCGAACTGCGCAGCCGTCACCCGCGCGCCCGGGCGGGCCAGTTCGCGCGGCGCGATCTGTGCCGCCTGCAGGGCCTGCGCGGGGTCCTTGCCGTAGCGGGCATACCCTTGCACGATGGCTCGCACGAAGGCCATCGGCGTGACGGCACGGGCGGGTCGCAGGAAGGCGGGGGACGACGTGGTGGAGGGCATCGGTCGTGGCGCAATTTGCAACCATTGTGGCGCCAATTGCGGCGCCACGAGGCGTAAGCTGCGTTTTTTCAAGCGCCATCCGCGCGGGCAGCCCTGCGCGCCGACCCCTTCAGAGGAGACAAGACTCATGCACGATTTCGGCCTCAACTTCGACCTGGGCGACGACATCGACGCGCTGCGCAGCGCGATCCAGGACTTCGCCGCCAACGAAATCGCGCCCCGCGCCGCCGAGATCGACCGCGACAACCTGTTCCCGCACGACCTGTGGCAAAAGCTCGGCGAGCTGGGCCTGCACGGCATGACGGTGAAGGAAGAATTCGGCGGCACCGAGCTGGGCTACCTGGCCCACATCGTGGCCATGGAAGAAGTCTCGCGCGCCTCGGCGTCGGTGGGCCTGTCGTACGGCGCGCACTCCAACCTGTGCGTGAACCAGATCCACCGCAACGGCAGCGAAGCGCAGAAGAAGAAATACCTGCCCAAGCTGGTGAGTGGCGAGCACGTGGGCGCGCTGGCCATGAGCGAGCCCAACGCCGGCTCCGACGTGGTGAGCATGAAGCTCAAGGCCGACAAGAAGGACGGCTACTACGTGCTCAACGGCGGCAAGATGTGGATCACCAACGGCGGCGACGCCGACACGCTGGTCATCTACGCCAAGACCGAGCCCGAGATGGGCGCGCGCGGCATGACGGCCTTCATCGTCGAGAAGAACTTCAAGGGCTTCTCGGCAGGCACCAAGCTCGACAAGCTCGGCATGCGCGGCTCCAACACCTTCCCCCTGTTCTTCGACAACTGCGAAGTGCCCGAAGAGAACGTGCTCGGCGGCGAAGGCATGGGCGCCAAGGTGCTGATGAGCGGCCTGGACTACGAGCGCGCCGTGCTCTCGGGCGGCCCGCTGGGCATCATGGCCGCCTGCATGGACGCCGTGATCCCCTACATCCACGAGCGCCAGCAGTTCGGCCAGAGCATCGGCGAGTTCCAGCTGATGCAGGGCAAGATCGCCGACATGTACTCGACCTGGCAGGCCACCCGCGCCTATGTGTACGCCGTGGGCAAGGCCTGCGACCGCAACGACCATGCGCGCACCTTCCGCAAGGACGCGGCCGGCGCCATCCTGTACTCGGCCGAGAAGGCGACCTGGATGGCCGGCGAGGCGATCCAGACGCTGGGCGGCGTGGGCTACACCAAGGACTTCCCGGTCGAGCGGCTGTGGCGCGACGCCAAGCTGTACGAGATCGGCGCGGGCACGAGTGAAGTGCGCCGCATGCTGATCGGTCGCGAGCTGTTCTCAGAAACGGCATAAGCCGCGCTGCACACCCTCACCCCACCCTCTCCCCGCAGGGAGAGGGCGCCAGACAAGGAGACAAGACGATGCCACTGACGCAGAGCCTGGCCCAAGGCGCCACGGACGTCCCCCTCATCGAGCAAGCCATCGGCGACTTCTTCGACGACATGGTCGAGAAGCAGCCCGACCGCGAAGCCCTCGTCAGCCGCCACGAAGGCCAGCGCTTCACCTACCGCGAGCTGCAGGCCGCCTCGAACCGCCTCGCCAGCGCGCTGCTGGACCTGGGGCTCGTGCCCGGCGACCGCGTGGGCATCTGGTCGCACAACAACGTGCCCTGGGTGCTGATGCAGATCGCGACCGCCAAGGTCGGCCTGATCCTCGTGAACATCAACCCCGCCTACCGCACCTCCGAGCTCGAGTACGCGCTCAACAAGGTCGGCTGCAAGGCGCTGGTGACGATGGCGCAGTTCAAGACCAGCGACTACCTGGGCATGCTGCGCGAGCTGGGCCCGGCCAAGCTGCCGCTGCTGCAGCACACCTTCTGGATCGACAAGCCCGGCCAGGGCGACGAGCAGCCCGGCATGCGCCGCTTCAGCGAACTGCTGGCCGGCGGCGATGCGGCCGACGCGCGCGTGGCCGCCACGCAGAAGACGCTGAAGGCCACCGACCCGATCAACATCCAGTTCACCAGCGGCACCACGGGCTTCCCCAAGGGCGCGACGCTCACGCACCGCAACATCCTGAACAACGGCTTCTTCATCGGCGAGTGCATGAAGCTCACGCCGGCCGACCGCCTGTGCATTCCGGTGCCGCTGTACCACTGCTTCGGCATGGTGCTGGGCAACCTGGCCTGCCTCACGCACGGCTCGGCCATCGTGTACCCGAACGACGGCTTCGACCCGCTCACGGTGCTCGAGACCGTGCAGGCCGAGAAGTGCACGGGCCTGCACGGCGTGCCCACGATGTTCATCGCCGAGCTGGACCATCCGCGCTTCAAGGAGTTCGACCTGTCGACGCTGCGCACCGGCATCATGGCCGGCTCGCCGTGCCCCATCGAAGTGATGAAGCGCGTGGTCAACGAGATGCACCTGGGCGAGATCACCATCGCCTACGGCATGACCGAGACCAGCCCCGTGAGCTGCCAGAGCAGCACCGACACGCCGCTCGACCGCCGCGTGTCGACCGTGGGCACGGTGCAGCCGCACCTCGAAGTGAAGATCATCGACCCCGAGACCGGCGCGATCATGCCGCCGGGCCAGTCGGGCGAGCTGTGCACGCGCGGCTACTCGGTGATGCACGGCTACTGGGAAGACGAGCCCAAGACGCGCGAGGCCATCGACGCCGAGCGCTGGATGCACACCGGCGACCTCGCCACCATGGACGCCGAGGGCTACGTGAACATCGTCGGGCGCATCAAGGACCTGGTGATCCGCGGCGGCGAGAACATCTACCCGCGCGAGATCGAAGAATTCCTGTACCGCCACCCGAAGGTGCAGGACGTGCAGGTGGTCGGCCTGCCCGACAAGAAGTACGGCGAAGAGCTGTGCGCCTGGATCATCGTCAAGCCCGGCCAGACGGCCACCGACGCCGAGATCCGCGATTTCTGCAAGGGCCAGATCGCGCACTACAAGGTGCCCAAGTACATCCAGTTCGTCTCCGAGTTCCCGATGACGGTGACCGGCAAGATCCAGAAATTCAAGATCCGCGACGCCATGACCGAGCAGCTCGGTCTCAGCCAAGAAAAGACAGCATGAGCAAACTCGAAACCAAACTCAACGCACGGTCGGCCGACTTCCAGGCCAATGCAGCCGCCATGCGCGCGCTGGTCGACGACCTGCAGCAGCAGTTCGCGAAAGTGGAGCAGGGTGGCGGCGAGGCCGCGCGCGCCAAGCACACGGCGCGCGGCAAGCTGCTGCCGCGCGACCGCGTGGCCGAGCTGCTCGACCCGGGCACGCCCTTCCTCGAGATCGCGCCGCTGGCCGCGCATGCGATGTACCTCGACGGCAAGGGGGCCGAGTCGGCACCGGGCGCCGGCATCATCACCGGCATCGGCCGCGTGAACGGTGTCGACTGCATGATCGTGTGCAACGACGCGACCGTGAAGGGCGGCACCTACTACCCGCTGACCGTCAAGAAGCACCTGCGCGCGCAAGAGATCGCCGAGCAGAACCGCCTGCCCTGCATCTACCTCGTGGACTCGGGCGGCGCCAACCTGCCGAACCAGGACGAGGTGTTCCCCGACCGCGACCACTTCGGCCGCATCTTCTACAACCAGGCCAACATGAGCGCCCAGGGCATTCCGCAGATCGCGGTGGTCATGGGCTCGTGCACGGCCGGCGGCGCGTACGTGCCGGCGATGAGCGACGAATCGATCATCGTGAAGAACCAGGGCACCATCTTCCTGGGCGGCCCGCCGCTCGTGAAGGCAGCCACCGGCGAGGTCGTGTCGGCCGAAGACCTGGGCGGCGGCGACGTGCACACGCGCCTGTCGGGCGTGGTCGACCACCTGGCGCAGAACGACCTGCACGCGCTGGCGCTGGCGCGCTCGGCAGTGGCCAACCTGAATGCGAAGTCGGCCGAGAAGCCGGACGGCGCCGCGGTGCGCGCGCCCGAGTTCCCGCGCGAAGAGCTGTACGGCGTGATCCCCACCGACACGCGCAAGCCCTTCGACGTGCGCGAGATCATTGCGCGCATCGTCGACGGCAGCGAGTTCCACGAGTTCAAGGCGCGCTTCGGCGCCACGCTGGTCTGCGGCTTTGCCGAGATCGAGGGCATGCCGGTCGGCATCATCGCGAACAACGGCATCCTGTTCAGCGAGTCGGCGCAGAAGGGCGCGCACTTCATCGAGCTGTGCTGCCAGCGCAAGATCCCGCTGGTGTTCCTGCAGAACATCACCGGCTTCATGGTGGGCCGCAAGTACGAGAACGAAGGCATCGCGCGCCACGGCGCCAAGATGGTGACGGCCGTGGCCACCGCCAACGTGCCGAAGTTCACGATCATCATCGGCGGCAGCTTCGGCGCCGGCAACTACGGCATGTGCGGCCGCGCGTACAGCCCGCGCTTCCTCTGGATGTGGCCCAACGCGCGCATCAGCGTGATGGGCGGCGAGCAGGCCGCGAGCGTGCTGGCCACCGTGAAGCGCGACGGCATCGAACTGAAGGGCGGCAGCTGGAGCGCCGACGAAGAAGAAGCCTTCAAGGCCCCGATCCGCCAGCAGTACGAAGACCAGGGCCACCCCTACTACGCCACCGCGCGCCTGTGGGACGACGGCATCATCGACCCGGCCGACACGCGCCGCGTGCTCGCACTGGGCCTGGCTGCGTCGCGCAACGCGCCGATCCCCGAGCCCAAGTTCGGCATCTTCCGCATGTGACCAGGGGCACCGCATGAGCAGCACCTTCACCAAGCTGAACCTCGCCATCGACGGCGCGGTCGCACGCATCTGGCTCGACCAGCCCGACGCGCGCAACGCCTTCGACGACGTCGTGATCGCCGAGCTGACGCAGGCTTTTCTCGAGGCCGGCGCCGCACCGCAGGTCAAGGCCGTCGTGCTCGGCGCGAACGGCCCGGCCTTCTGCGCGGGCGCGAACCTGAACTGGATGCGCCGCATGGCCGATTACACGCGCGACGAGAACCTCGCCGACGCGGGCAAGCTGGCCGACATGCTGCGCACCATCGCCGAGTGCCCCAAGCCCACCATCGCGCGCGTGCAAGGCGACGTGTACGCGGGCGGCATGGGGCTCGTGGCCGCGTGCGACATGGCCGTGAGCGTCGACACCGCGTGGTATTGCCTGAGCGAAGTGAAGATCGGCCTCGTGCCCGCGACCATCAGCCCGTACGTGCTGCGTGCGATGGGCCCGCGCGCCTCGCAGCGCTACTTCCTCACGGCCGAGCGCTTCACCGCCGCCGAGGCGCACCGCATCGGCTTCGTGCATGAAGTGGTGGCCGTCGACGCGCTCGACGCCAAGGTCGACGAGCTGCTGAAGGCCCTCACCGGCGCCAGCCCCGCCGCCGTGCGCGCCTGCAAGCAGCTGATCGCCGACGTGGCCGGCCGCGAGATCGACAGCGCGCTCATCGCCAAGACGGTCGAAGGCATCGCCGACATCCGCGCCAGCGACGAAGGCCGCGAGGGCGTGCAGGCTTTCCTGCAGAAGCGCAAGCCGTCCTGGCTCGCCGGCTGACAGCCAACCAGGGACCGCCATGAACGCACTCGACATGCCGCAACTGCTCGCACTGGCCGCCGCCATCGGCTGGGCCAGCGGCGTGCGCCTGTACCTCGTCGTGCTGCTGACCGGCCTGGTCGGCTACTTCGGCTGGGTGCCACTGCCTGCGGGGCTGCAGATGCTCGCGCATCCGATCGTGCTCGCGGTCAGCGGCTTCATGGTGTTCGTCGAGTTCTTCGCCGACAAGATCCCGGGCCTGGACTCGCTGTGGGACGTGGTGCACACCGCCATCCGCATTCCGGCCGGCGCGGCGCTCGCGGCCAGCGTGTTCGGTGCCGACCATGGCGCCATGGCCGTCGTCGCGGCGCTGCTGGGCGGCGGCTTCGCGGCCACGGCGCATGCGGCCAAGGCCACCACGCGCGCGGCCATCAACACCTCGCCCGAGCCGTTCTCGAACGTCGGTGCGTCGCTGGTCGAAGACTCGATGGTGCCGGCCGGGCTGTGGCTCGCGGTGGCGCATCCGCTGGTCTTTCTCGTGCTGTTCGTCTTCGTGCTCGTGCTCAGCGTGTGGCTCATCCGCAAGAGCTGGCGTTTTCTGCGCGCGCTGTTCAGCCGCGTGGCACGCATCTTCAGTGGCCGGCCCGATCCGGGCGTCACGTCCGCCTTTCAACTGAAAAAGAATCCTCCGGGAGACACTCCGAATGTTTAAGAAGATCCTCATCGCCAACCGTGGCGAGATCGCCTGCCGAGTGGCTGCAACCGCACGCCGCATGGCGGTTCGCACCGTCGCCGTGTACTCCGATGCCGATGCGCACGCCAACCATGTGCGCGCCTGCGACGAGTCGGTGTACCTCGGCGGCAGCGCCCCGAAGGACAGCTACCTGCGCTGGGAAAAGATCCTCGAGGCCGCCAAGGCCACGGGCGCCGAAGCCGTGCACCCGGGCTACGGCTTCCTCAGCGAGAACGAAGAGTTCGCGCAGGCCTGCGCCGACGCCGGCCTGGCCTTCATCGGCCCGCCGCCCTCGGCGATCAAGGCCATGGGCCTGAAGGCCGAGTCGAAGCAGCTGATGGAAAAGGCCGGCGTGCCGCTGGTGCCCGGCTACCACGGCAGCGACCAGGACCCGGCGCTGCTGCAGCGCGAAGCCGACCGCATCGGCTACCCGGTGCTCATCAAGGCCAGCGCCGGCGGCGGCGGCAAGGGCATGCGCGCGGTCGACAAGGCCGCCGACTTCGAGGCCGCGCTGGCCTCGTGCAAGCGCGAAGCCATCAACAGCTTCGGCGACGACGCGGTGCTGATCGAGAAGTACGTGCAGCGCCCGCGCCACATCGAGATCCAGGTGTTCGGCGACACGCAGGGCAACTACGTCTACCTGTTCGAGCGCGACTGCTCGGTGCAGCGGCGCCACCAGAAGGTGCTCGAGGAAGCGCCCGCGCCCGGCATGACCGAAGCGATGCGCAAGCAGATGGGCGATGCGGCCGTGGCTGCCGCTCGTGCTGTGAACTACGTCGGTGCAGGCACTGTCGAGTTCATCGTCGAGCAGCGCGAAGGCGGCGAGATGAACTTCTTCTTCATGGAGATGAACACGCGCCTGCAAGTCGAACACCCGGTGACGGAAGCGATCACGGGCCTCGACCTGGTGGAGTGGCAACTGCGCGTGGCCTCGGGTGAGCCGCTGCCCGCCAAGCAATCGGAACTGCAGATTCACGGCCACGCCATCGAGGCGCGCATCTGCGCCGAGAACCCCGACAACAACTTCCTGCCCGCCACCGGCACCTTGCGCGTGTACCGCAAGCCGCAAGCCACGGCCTTCCAGCGCAGCCGCGTGCGCATCGACGACGGCGTGCGCGAGGGCGGCGAGATCTCTCCCTTCTACGACTCGATGATCGCCAAGCTCATCGTGCACGGCAGCACGCGCGCCGAAGCGCTGGCCCGGCTCGATGCCGCGCTGGCCCAGGTGCAGATCGTGGGCGTGTCGACCAACGTGCAGTTCCTGCGCGGCATCCTGGCGACCGAGTCGTTCTCGAAGGCCAACCTCGACACCGCGCTCATCGAGCGCGAGCGCGCCGTGCTGTTCGACCGCGAGCCGCTGGGCCTGCCGCTGGCCGCGGCCGCCGCCATCACGCGCACGCTGGTCACCGAAGCACCGGTCGGCGTGCCCGACCCCTTCGAGCGCCGCGATGGTTGGCGCGCGCATGGCGAGTACAAGCGCCGCTTCGACTTCGAGTTCCGCGGCGCCGAGCACAGCGCACTCTTGACCTACCGCCGCGACGGCGGCCTGAACCTCGCCGTGGGCGGTGTCGAAGGCCCGCTCACCATCGGGCGCTTTCCCACGGGCGAGTTCGAGCTCGAGTTCGCCGGCACGCGCCAGACCCTCGACGTGCACGTGGACGGCGCCACCGCCCACGTGTTCGCGGCGAAGGGCGCCACGCGCCTCACGGCCATCGACCGCCTCGCCCACGCGGGCGACACCCACGCCGAAGGCGGCCGCCTCACGGCGCCGATGCCCGGCAAGGTCGTGTCCTTCGCGGTCAAGGCCGGCGACAAGGTCAGCCGCGGCCAGCCGCTGGCCGTGATGGAAGCCATGAAGATGGAGCACACCATCGCCGCGCCGGCCGACGGCACGGTGGAAGAACTGATGTTCTCGCCGGGCGAGCAGGTGGCGGAAGGCGACGAATTGTTGCGAATGGCGGCAGCCGCTTAACCCCGATCCGGGCGCTCGCCCGTATCAGCGGTGGTAGTCATTCTTTTCAAGGAGTCCTGATGATCCGCCGCACCCTTTTCCTGTCGACACCCCGCGCCGCCGTGCGCCATCGCGCGGGCGCTGTCCTGCTGGCCCTGGCGGCTGCCCTGTCGCTGGCCGGCTGTGGCCGCGAGCGCGGCGCCGAGTCGGTCGCGCCGGCCTCCGCGCCTGCGCCCATGCAGGCGCCGCCGATGGGCTACGGCGGCGGCATGGCCATGAAGGAGCAGAGGGCGCGCGCGCCGCAGGCCGAGATCGCCGCGTCGCAGTCCGACGAGGCGCGGGGCGGCAGTGGCGAAACCGCGCTGCAGCGCTTCCTGGCCGTGCGCCAGGACCTGAACGTCGAAGTCCCGGCCGAACAGCTCGCCGACGCCTGGGGCAAGGTGCGCGACCTGTGCGGCACGCTGAAGTGCGAGCTGCTGTCGTCTTCGCTGCTGCGCGAGACGCCGCAGCAGCCGGGCAATGCCCTGCTCGAGATGCGCGTGGAACCCGCCGACGTCGACAAGCTGCTCGGCGGCCTGGCCGGCGTGGCGAACGTGGTCTCGCACACCACCACCAGCGAGGACAAGACCTCCGAGGTGATCGACGTCGAGGCCCGCATCAAGAACCGCGCCGAGTTCCGCGACAGCCTGCGCGTCATGCTGCGCGACACCGTCACCAAGCGCACCATGGCCGACCTGCTGGCGATCCAGCGCACGCTGTCGGACACGCAGGCCGAGCTCGACGCCATCGCCACCCAGCGCAAGGTGCTGGCGCAGCAGACCAGCAAGCAGCACATCCAGATCCAGTTCACGCCCAAGCGCGCGCTGGTCAGCGGCAGCGACGGCTACAGCCCGATGGCGCACGCGCTGCGTAACGCCGGCGACGTGCTGGCCGAAAGCGTGGGCGCGCTCATCACCTTCGTGGCCGCGGCGCTGCCGTGGCTGCTGCTGGTGGTGCTGCCCGTGGGGTGGCTGGTGCGGGTGCTGTGGCGTCGTCGCCGGACCGGCAAGGCCTGAGTCCGGTCAGAAGCGAAGTGGTGCGTCAGCCCACCACCACTTCACTGATCTGCATCACCGGCGCGATGTCGGTGTAGTTCTTCACGTCGCCCATGATCTCCTTCACGTGCGGGCCGAAGGCCTTCTGGAAGGACTCGACCGATTCGGCGAACACGTGGCACATGCCGACATACGTGGGCGGCGAACCCGGGGCGCCGCCGCCCAGGCCCTTGTCGATGGTGTACGAGAGGCAGGCGTCGCCCATGCGGGCCTTGAGCATCGGCATGTGCTGGTCGCGGTAGTAGTCGTGGTCGAACCGCGCGCCGGGGGTGTGGGGGTACATCACGCTGACTTTGATCATGGAAGGTGTCTCCTGGGTGGCTGAATGCGGTCGAGCATAGGAGATGGCGCGCGACGCAACAAGCCGGTGCCTTCTAAGATGGCGCCCATGCGAATCTCCGTCTACCTCACCGATAACCGTCCCGATCCCTGGATCGATGGCCTGAAGGCCGAACTCCCCGAAGCCACCATCGAAGCCTGGACGCCCGGCGCGCCGCAGGCCGACCACGGCGTGGTGTGGGCACCGCCCCAGCAGTTCCTCGACGAGCAGCCCGACCTGCGCGGCCTGTTCAACATCGGCGCGGGCGTCGATGCGCTGCTCAAGCTCAAGGTGCCGGCGCACACGCGCATCGTGCGCCTGGACGACGCGGGCATGTCGGTGCAGATGGCCGAGTATGTGTGCCACACGCTCATCCGCCACTTCCGCGAGTTCGACGTGTACGAGGCCGATGCGCGCGAGGGCAAGTGGAGCTACCGCAAGCCGAAGCTGCGGCGCGACTTCCCGGTCGGAATCATGGGCCTGGGCGTGCTCGGCGAGCGCGTGGCCAAGGCCGTGGCGCAGTTCGAATTCCCGGTGCTCGGCTGGAGCCGTTCGCCCAAGGCGCTCGACGGCGTGCAGGTGTTCAGCGGCGAAGCGCAGTTCGACGAGTTCCTGGCGTCCACGCGCGTGCTGGTCAACCTGCTGCCGCTGACCGAGTCCACGCGCGGCATCCTGAACCGCACCACGCTGGGCAAGCTCAAGCCCGAGGGCTACCTCATCAGCATCGCGCGCGGCGGCCACCTGGTCGAAGACGACCTGATCCCGATGCTCGACGCCGGCCAGCTCGCGGGCGCCACGCTCGACGTGTTCCAGGTCGAGCCGCTGCCGGCCGACCATGCCTTCTGGCGGCATCCGAAGATCACCGTGACGCCGCACGGCTCGGCGCGCACGCTGCGCGAGGAGTCCATCGCCCAGATCGCCGGGAAGATCCGCGCGATGGAGCAGGGCCTGCCGATCGCCGGCATCGTCGATCCCGTCCGCGGCTACTGACGGTCCGGCGCCGACGACGGTCCGGCTGACACGCGGCCGGCGGGGGAAAACCCCGACGCTTTTGTTTTTCACATACGAGAAAATTTCTTCATGGTTGTGAAAACAGCGTTTCGCGTGATCGAGATCGTCGAGCTCTTTGCCCGGGAGAAGCAGCCGCTGGCCCTGTCCGAGATGGCGCGGCTGCTCGACATGCCGGTGTCCAGCTGCCTGGGCCTGATCCGCACGCTCGAAGAGCAGGGCTACATGTACGAGACCGGCCGCCGCCAGGGCTACTACCCCACGGGGCGGCTGCTGGCCATGGCGCAGGTCATCGCCGCGCACGATCCGGTGCTCGACCGGGTGAAGGCCACGCTCGAGGAACTGCGCGATGCCGCCTGCGAAACGGTGGTGTTCGGCAAGTTCCGCGATGCTGAGCACGTCGTCTACCTCGATGTGCTGAGCGCGCCGCAGCGCATCCGCTACACGGCCGAATCGGGCGAAACACGCCCCGCGTACGCCAACTCGCTGGGCCGCGCGCTGCTGTCCACGCTCGCGCCCGAGGCGCGCCGCAAGCTGCTCGAGGGCATGACGCTCGCGCCGCTGACCGATGCCACGCTCACCACCGCCGACGCCATCGAGGCCGAGCTGCAGCGCGGCGCCGCGCGCGGCTGGTACGGCAACCTCGGCGAAAGCATTCCCGACCTGATCGGCCTGGCCTGGCCGCTGCGCATCGGCGGCGAGGCCTACGCGATCTCAGTGGCCGGCCCGCGCTACCGCATGGAAGCGCGCATCGACGACATCGCCGCGATGCTGCGCTCGGCGTGCCTGGCGATCGAACCCAAGACAGAGAACCCCCGATGACTGAAACCGCTGCGCGCTACTTCGTCCGCGAGGACGAGATCACCGGCTACCACCCCGCCAACCACACCGGCACGCTGAACAAGCGCCTGATCGGTCCCGAGACGGTGGGTGCGAAGCAGCTCGAGGTGCTGGTGGGCCATATCCAGAAGGGCAAGGGCGCGCTGCCGCATGCGCACCCGGGCATCGAACAGGTCTGCTACATGCTCGAAGGCCGCGCGGTCGCCGAGGTGGGTGGCCAGCGGCAGGAGCTGCACCCCGGCGACAGCTGCTTTTTTCCGGCCGACGCGATGCACACCTTCACGGTGGTGAGCGACGAGCCGGTGCGCGTGCTGGTGATCTACAGCCCGCCGTACGAGGAATCGCCGGAGCGCGTGATCCGGCCCTGAACGACAACCCCGGAGACACAACCATGCAGACGAAGAACGCGACAGAAACAGTCGCGGTGGAAAGCCGCCGCCGTTTCATTTCCATCGGCGCTGCCGCGGGCCTCGTGGGCGCCGCGCCCTGGGCCTTCGCGCAGGACGGCGGCTACCCGAAGCAACCGATCAAGCTCATCGTGCCCTTCGCGGCCGGCAGCGGCACCGACGCGGTGGCGCGCATCACCGCGCAGATGCTGGGCGAGGCGCTCAAGGGCTCGGTGATCGTCGACAACCGGGCCGGCGCCAGCGGCGTGATCGCGGCCGAGCTGGTGGCCAAGGCGCCGCCCGACGGCTACACGCTCTTCATGACGACCAACACCACGCACTCGGCCAACCCGAGCCTGATGAAGTCGCTGCCCTACGACCCGGTGAAAGACTTCGCGCCCGTCAGCCGCATGGGCAACCTGCCGTTCATGCTGGTGGTGAACAACGACCTGCCCGTGAAGAGCGTGGCCGAGCTGCTGGCCTGGGGCCGCGCGCATCCCGGCAAGCTGACCTACGCCAGCGGCAACAGCACCGGCATCGTGAGCGGCGCCACGCTGTCGCGCATGAGCGGCATCCCGATGCTGCACGTGCCCTACAAGAGCACGCCGCCGGCCATCGCCGACCTCATCGGCGGACAGGTGTCGATGATGGTGGTCGACCTCGCCGCGGGGCTCGCCACGGTCAAGGCCGGCAAGATGCGCGCCATTGCGGTCACCACGCAGGAGCGCACCAAGCTCTTTCCCGAACTGCCGCCGCTGGCCGACACGCCCGAGCTCAAGGGCTTCGACATCACCTCGTGGAACGGCGTGTTCGCGCCGGCCGGCACGCCGCGCGATGTCGTGTTCAAGCTCAACAAGGCGTTGTCGGAGATGGCGAACGGCACGGTCTTTCGCGAGCGCGTGAGCAGGCTGGGCTTCGATGCGTTCGGCAGCACGCCGGAAGAACTCGGGGCCTTCACCGTGTCGGAGCTGGCGAAGTGGAAGAAGCTGATCCAGGCTGCGGGCATTCAACCGGAATGAGCGCTGAACCGACTTTCTCCCTCCCCTTCCGGGGGGGGGCCGGGGTGGGGGCACGCGGCGTATCCATCGGGCGCTCTGCCTGCCCCCATCCCAACCTTCCCCCGGAAGGGGAAGGAGCCAAGACATGAACACCACGGGACCACTTCACGGCCTCCGCATCCTCGACCTCACGGCCGTGGTGATGGGCCCCTACGCCACGCAGACGCTCGGCGACCTCGGCGCCGACGTCATCAAGGTCGAGCCGCCGTCGGGCGACAACCTGCGCGCCGTCGGCCCGATGCGCCATGCGGGCATGGGCGCGATGGCGATGCACCTGAACCGGAACAAGCGCTCCATCGTGCTCGACCTCAAGCAGCCCGAAGGCCGCGAGGCCTGCCTGCGGCTCGCGGCGGGCTGCGATGCGCTCATCTACAACACGCGCCCGCAGGCCATGGCGCGGCTGGGGCTCGGCTACGAGGCCGTGGCCGCGGTCAATCCGAAGATCGTCTACCTCGGCGCCTTCGGCTACGGCGAAGAAGGCCCGTATGCCGGCAAGCCTGCGTACGACGACCTGATCCAGGGCGCGGCCGGCGTCGCCTCGCTCTTCGCGCAGCAAAGCGGCGGTGCGCCGCGCTACGCGCCCGTCACGCTGGCCGATCGCGCCGTGGGCCTGCAGGCCGCCATCGCGCTGCTCGCGGCCGTGCTCAGCGCGCAGCGCACCGGCCAGGGCCAGGCGGTGGAAGTGCCGATGTTCGAGGCGCTCTCTCAGTTCGTGATGGGCGACCACCTCGGCGGCCACAGCTTCGAGCCGCCGCTCGGCCCCACCGGCTACGCGCGCCTGCTCGCGGAGCACCGCAAGCCCTACGCCACGGCCGACGGTTACCTCGGCGTGCTCATCTACAACGACAAGCACTGGCAGGCCTTCTTCGACGTGATCGGCCGGCCGGAGCTGCGCAGCTCGCCGATGTTCGGCACGCACACGGCGCGCGCCGCGAACATCGGCGCGGTCTATGCGTTCGTCGCCGAGGTGATGGCCACGCGCGGCAGCGACGAATGGATGGCGCTGCTCGAAGCCGCCGACATCCCCGTCGCGCGCCTGCACACCACCGAAAGCCTGCTCGACGACCCGCACCTGCGCGCCGTCGATTTCTTCCCCGAGTTCGACCACCCGAGCGAAGGCCGCATCCGCACGCTCGCGCCCGTCGGCCGCTACAGCGCCACGCCCGCGGCCATCCGCCGGCCCGCGCCGCGCATCGGCGAGCAGAGCGTGGAGTTGCTGCGCGAAGCGGGCTACGACGACGAAGCCATCGACCGCATGCTCGCGCGCGGCGTCACGCTGCAGCCGGAACCCCTGAAAGACAACAGCGAATGAATTTCTCCCTGAACGAAGACCAGCGCTCGCTCGTCGCGGCCATCGAGCGCCTGTGCGAAGACTTTCCCATCGACTACTGGCGCGACCACGACGACCGCGCCGTGTTTCCGCGCGAATTCCACCGCGCCGTCGCCGACAGCGGCTGGCTCGGCATCGCCATGCCCGAGGCGCAGGGCGGCGCGGGGCTGGGCATCACCGAGGCGGCGCTGATGATGCGCGCCATCAGCGCGTCGGGCGCGGGCATGTCGGGCGCGTCGTCGGTGCACATGAATATCTTCGGCCTCAACCCGGTGGTGGTGTTCGGCACCGAGGCGCAGCGCCAGCGTTTCTTGCCGCCGCTGATCGCGGGCACCGAGAAAGCCTGCTTCGCCGTGACCGAGCCCGACGCGGGGCTCGACACCACGAGCCTCAAGACGCAGGCGGTGCGCCAGCCGAATGGCAGCTACCTGCTGCACGGCCGCAAGATCTGGATCTCGACCGCGCAGGTGGCCGACCGCATGCTGATCCTCACGCGCACCACGCCGCTGGACCAGGTGAAGAAGCCCACGCAGGGCCTCACGCTGTTCTACACGGCGCTGGACCGCAGCAAGGTCGAGGTGCGCGACATCCACAAGCTGGGCCGCGCGGCGGTCGACTCCAACATGCTCTTCATCGACGGGCTCGAAGTGCCCGAAGAAGACCGCATCGGCGAGGAGGGCCGGGGCTTCGAATACATCCTGCACGGCCTGAACCCCGAGCGCATATTGATCGCGGCGGAAGCCATCGGCATCGGCCGCGCGGCGCTGCGCATCGCCTCGCAGTACGCGCAGGAGCGTGTCGTCTTCGGCCGCCCCATCGGCCAGAACCAGGGCGTGGCGCATCCGCTCGCGCGCGCCTGGGCCAACCTGGAGGCGGCCGACCTCATGATGCTCAAGGCCGCCACGCTGTACGACGCGGGCGAGCCCTGCGGCATCGAGGCCAACGCCGCCAAGTACCTCGCGGCCGAGGCGGCGCACGACGCCTGCCAGAACGCCGTGCTCACACTGGGTGGCATGGGCTACGCGAAGGAATACCATGTCGAGCGCCTGCTGCGCGAGAGCTACATCCCGCGCATCGCGCCGGTCAGCCCGCAGATGATCCTGAACTTCATCGCCGAAAAGGCACTGGGGCTGCCGAAGTCGTACTGACCCACTTTCCATGAACGCCCACGTCACCATCACCCGCCATCTCGTCGTCCACGGCCTCGTGCAGGGCGTGGGCTACCGCTGGTCGATGGTGCAGGCCGCGCAGCGGCTTGGCGTGCGCGGCTGGGTGCGCAACCGGCGCGACGGCAAGGTCGAAGCGCTCGTGGCCGGCGAGGCCGATGCGGTCGAGGCGCTGGTGCACTGGGCGCGCCAGGGGCCGGCCGGTGCGCGCGTGGCGGCGGTCGATGTGAACGAGGCCGAAGCCACGAGCGATCTGTCCGACGGCTTCGCGCAGCGCGAGACCGTCTAGCGGCTGTTTTCCTGCAGGGCCGACCGGTTGGCACCATTTGCAACCCCACAGGCGCGCATTGCTACCTTCCGCGACTTGTGTACCCAGCAGGGCATTGCCATGTGTCGGACAATCGAAGCCGGTTTTTCATCCTTCCGCGACAGCGACACAAGAGACACCCCATGAAACTCCCCGCCCAGGTCAAGCTCGTCGACGTCGGTCCGCGCGACGGCCTCCAGAACGAAAAGCAACCCGTCTCCGCCGAGGTCAAGATCGGTCTCGTGCACCGCCTGCAGGACGCCGGCCTGAAAGAGATCGAGGTCACCAGCTTCGTCTCGCCCAAGTGGGTGCCGCAGATGGCCGACAACGCCGAAGTGATGCATGGCATCACGCGCAAGCCGGGCGTCCTCTACTCGGTGCTCACGCCCAACATGAAGGGCTTCGAGGCCGCCATTGCCGCGCCGCGCGAAGAGTGGCCCGACGAGATCGTGGTGTTCGGCGCCGCGAGCGAGGCCTTCAGCCAGAAGAACATCAACTGCTCGATCGCCGAGAGCATCGAGCGCTTCGCACCCGTGGTCGAAGCGGCGCGCGCCAAGGGCATCGCCGTGCGCGGCGCCATGTCGTGCACCGTGGGCTGCCCCTACGAAGGCGAGATCGCGCCGGCCAAGGTCGGCTACCTCGCGCAACTGATGAAGGGCATCGGCGTGCAGCGCGTGGACGTGGCCGACACCATCGGCGTGGGCACGCCGCGCAAGGTGCAGGCGGCCATGGAGGCCACGCTGGCGCACTTCGGTGTCGACGCCATCTCCGGCCACTTCCACGACACCTACGGGCAGGCGCTGGTCAACACGCTGGCGGCGCTCGAACTCGGCGTGTGGAACTTCCAGTCGTCCTCGGCCGGCCTGGGTGGCTGCCCCTACGCCAAGGGCGCGACGGGCAACGTCGCGACCGAAGACGTGGTCTACATGCTGCACGGCATGGGCATCGCCACCGGCATCGACCTGGACAAGCTGATCGACGCAGGCGTGTACATCAGCGAAGCACTGGGCCGCGAACCGAACTCGCGCGCCTCGAAGGCCATCCGCACCAAGCGGGCCGGCTGAAACACACAACCGCACAGGCGTTTTCATGGACCTGCATCTCTGGCTCGCGTTTCTGGTGGCCAGTTGCGTCATCGCGGTGTCGCCCGGTTCGGGCGCGGTGCTCAGCATGAGCCACGGGCTCAGCTACGGCGTGCGGCGCACCACGGCGACCATCGTCGGCCTGCAGCTGGGGCTGGCCGTGATCCTGCTGGTGGCGGGGCTCGGCGTGGGCGCGGTGCTCACCGCCTCGGCCACCGCGTTCACGGTGATCAAGGTGGTGGGCGCGTGCTACCTGCTGTGGCTGGGCTGGCGCCAGTGGCGCGCGCCGGTCGCCAGGGTCGATGGCGACACACCGGAAGCCGCCGGCGAACCCGACCTCACGGCGCGGCAGCGCGTGCTGCGTGGCTTCCTCACCAACGTGACCAATCCCAAGGGCATCGTCTTCATGGCCGCGGTGCTGCCGCAGTTCATCCAGCCGACGCGCCCGCTGTGGCTGCAGCTGCTGGTGCTGCTGGCCACGACGGTGGCGGTCGACGTGACCGTGATGCACGGCTACGCCTGGCTGGCCGCGCGGCTGCAGGGCGTGCTGCGCAGCGTGCGCGCCCGGCGCGCGCAGAACCGCGTCTTCGGCGGCGTGCTGATGGCGATGGGCGCGTTCCTGTTCATGTTCAAGCGCAACGCCTGACGGGCCCGCGGCCCGCGGCCTGATAGATTCGAACGCATGTGCGGTTCCGAACTCCATTCCCTCCCTGAAGGTGTCCAGCGCGTCTCCCGCGTGCTGCAGGACGCCGGCCATCCCCATGCGCCCCGCATGCTCGACGACGCCTGCCGCACCGCGCAGCAGGCCGCCGACGCGCTCGGCATCTCGGTCGGGCAGATCGCCAAGAGCATCATCTTCCGGCGCAAGAGCGACGAGGCGGCGGTGCTGGTCATCACCTCGGGTGACAAGCGCGTCGACGAGAAAAAGGTCGATGCCATCGTCGGCAAGACCGGCCGCGCCGACGCCGACTTCGTGAAGGCCCGCACCGGCTTCACCATCGGCGGCGTGTCGCCGGTGGGCCATGTGACGAAGCCCGTGGTGCTCATCGACCGCGAGCTGTTCCGCTTCGAGGAGATCTGGGCCGCCGCGGGCCATCCGCACGCCGTGTTCCAGCTGCACCCGAACGATCTCGAGAAGCTCACCGGCGCGCCGGTGGCCGACGTGGTGTGAACTTCGACGAAGCGCAGGCGCTCGCCGAGCGCGCAGGCACCGTGCAGCGCATGGACGGCGAGGTGCCCTCGCCGTGCTCGTCGGTGTGCCGCATGGACCGCCTGAGCGGCTTCTGCGAAGGCTGCCTGCGCACCATCCCCGAGATCGCGGGCTGGAGCAAGATGGAAGACGACAGCCGCCGCCAGGTGTGGCGCGCGATCGAACTGCGCGCCCAGGCCGGCATCTGGCGCGTGCCCGAACCCACCACCGGAGACCACGACGCATGAAGCACATCGACTTTTATCTCGACTTCATTTCGCCCTACGCGCACCTCGCGTTCGAGCACCTGCCCGAGGCGCTCGAAGGCCTGAGCGTGAGCGTGGCCTACAAGCCCGTGCTGCTGGGCGCGCTGCTCAAGCACCACGGCCAGCTCGGGCCGGCCGAGATTCCTTCGAAGCGCAGCTGGACCTACCGCCACGTGCTGTGGCTGGGCCAGGCGCACGGCATCCCCATCGAGATGCCGGCCTCGCACCCCTACAACCCGCTGCCGCACCTGCGCCTGGCCGTGGCCACGGGCGACGACGGCAGCATCAGCCGCCTGGCGGCCGAGACCCTCTTTCGCCACGTGTGGCGCGGCGGTGAAGAGGCGGGCGACGCCACGCGGCTGGCCGCGCTCACGGCGCAGCTGCCACCGAAGCGCGACGTGAACGGCGACGAGAACAAGGCCCTGCTCAAGCGCAACACCGATGAGGCCGTGGCGCAGGGCGTGTTCGGCGTGCCGTGCTACGTGGTCGACGGGCGCCTGTTCTGGGGCTTCGACGGCCTGGCGATGCTGCGCGCCTACCTGCAGGGCGATGCCTGGTTCGACGGTCCGCAGTGGACCGGCGCCGACCAGCGGCCCTCTTTGCTGCGCAGCAGCAAGGGCTGAAATGCGGGGATGAGGACAAACCCGCGCAGGGTCTTTGTTTCTTACAAGCTGAAACGAGCGGCGCGGGTTTCACCCTAAACCGTAAGCGCCGGTTCAGTTTCGCGCAAGGCTCGGGTCAGTCGCGACTCCAAGAATGCCTCACGGTCCCGAATGCCGGGAACCGACGAATGCATATACACAGGAGACGACGATGGCAGCCACACTAGATTCGCGGGGAGTGCCGCATCCGGCCCCCCGGCCCATGTCCTCGGAGGAGAAGAAGGTCATCTTCGCCTCCTCGCTCGGCACCGTGTTCGAGTGGTACGACTTCTACCTCTACGGCTCGCTGGCCGCGATCATCGCCAAGCAGTTCTTCAGCGGCCTGGACGCGGGCGCGGCCTTCATCTTCGCGCTGCTGGCGTTCGCCGCCGGCTTCCTGGTGCGTCCGTTCGGCGCCATCGTGTTCGGCCGCCTGGGCGACATGATCGGGCGCAAGTACACCTTCTTGGTGACCATCCTGATCATGGGCCTGTCGACCTTCATCGTCGGCCTCTTGCCCAGCTACGCGACCATCGGCGTCGCGGCGCCGGTGATCCTGATCGCGCTGCGCATGCTGCAGGGCCTGGCGCTCGGCGGCGAGTACGGCGGTGCCGCCACCTACGTGGCCGAGCACTCGCCGCACGGCAAGCGCGGTGCCTACACCTCGTGGATCCAGACCACGGCCACGCTCGGCCTGTTCCTGAGCCTGATCGTCATCCTGGGCGTGCGTGAAGGACTGGGCGAAGCGGTGTTCAACGACTGGGGCTGGCGCATTCCGTTCCTGGTCTCCATCCTGCTGCTGGCCATCTCGGTGTGGATCCGCCTGACGCTGTCGGAGTCGCCCGCCTTCCAGAAGATGAAGGCCGAGGGCAAGACCTCGAAGGCCCCGCTCGCCGAATCGTTCGGCCAGTGGAAGAACCTGAAGATCGTGATCCTGGCGCTGGTGGGCCTGACGGCCGGCCAGGCCGTGGTCTGGTACTCGGGCCAGTTCTATGCGCTGTTCTTCCTGACGGCCCAGCTGAAGGTCGATGCGACCACGGCCAACCTGATGATCGCCGCCGCGCTGCTGCTGGGCACGCCCTTCTTCGTGATCTTCGGAACGCTGTCCGACAAGATCGGCCGCAAGCCGATCATCATGGCCGGCTGCCTCCTGGCCGTGGTCACCTACTTCCCGGTCTTCAAGATGCTGACCGAAGCCGCCAACCCCGACCTGGCCCGCGCGCAAGCCACGGCCGGCGTCACCGTGACGGCCGACCCCAAGACCTGCTCGTTCCAGGGCAACCCGGTAGCCCGCGAGATCGACTTCAAGAGCTCGTGCGACATCGCCAAGCGCTACCTGGTGCAGAACTCGGTGAGCTACGAGAACGTGGCCGGCGCGCCCGGCAGCGCGGCCATCGTGAAAATCGGCGACAAGACCGTCGAGGCGCCCAGCGGCGTGGTCGTGAACTCCAAGTTCGACGAGACCACCGTCAAGGCCATCGCCGCCTTCAAGAAGGGCGTGGCCGAAGACCTGAAGATCGCCGGCTACCCGGCCAAGGCCGACCCCGCCAAGATCAACAAGGTGCTGACCATCGTGCTGCTGTTCTGGCTGGTGCTGCTGGTGACCATGGTCTACGGCCCGATCGCGGCGATGCTGGTCGAGCTGTTCCCCACGCGCATCCGCTACACCTCGATGAGCCTGCCGTACCACATCGGCAACGGCTGGTTCGGCGGCCTGCTGCCGACCACCGCCTTCGCCATCGTGGCCTCGACCGGCAACATGTACAACGGCCTGTGGTACCCGATCATCATCGCGGGCATCACGCTGGTGATCGGCACGCTGTTCATCCGCGAGACCAAGGACGTGGACATCTACGCCAACGACTGATCGTCGGCGGCATCGGGAGGGGGCGCCGCGCGGCGGCCACCCTCCGTTCAACAAAGAGGCTTCATGCCCGCGGCATGAGGCCTTTTTCTTGAACCCTCTTCATCCCCCTTTTTCTCACCTTCTCAGGAGACAGCACCCATGTGGAAAATCGTAGTCGGCTTCGTCATCTTCGCCGCCATTGCCCTGTACGTGATCTCGAAGGGCGGCGACAAGGTCGACATGTCCGGCGAGAAGCACGGCGGTGACGCGACGCACGCGACCACGCCGGCCACCCCGACGGCTGCAGGGGCCTCTGCACCGGCCGCCGCGGCCTCCGCCGCGAAGTAACCCGACGGGGCGCGCGTCAGCGCTTGAAGCGGCCTTCGCTGATGATCGCGAGGTCCGCGAAGTCGATGCCGCTGTGGTCCTGCGGCGAGTAGCTCACCTCGAGCCCGCCGCCCAGGTCGTAGCCCTTGAGGCTTTCGAGCGCCGCGAGCACCTTGGCGCGCGTGGGCTTGGGGCCCGCGCGGCGCAAGGCCTCCACCAGCACCTTGGCCGAGGCGAAGCCTTCGAGCGCGGCCGGTGACAGCTCGCCCTGGCCCTTGGCGCGGGCCAGCGTCAGCGCCTCCTTCACCATCGGCTGGCCCATCGAGCGTTCGCTGGGGAACACCTGCGTCACGATCACGCCGCGGCTGGCGTCGCCCAGCTGCTTGATGAAGCCCGACGAGGCGTTGTTCGACAGCGTGACCACCTGCGCCGCCGAGCCCGCGGCGCGCAGCGCCTTGATGCCGTCGACCACCGCCACGCCCGAGCCGATCCACACCACCGCCTGCGCGTCGGCCTTCATGATGGCGGGCACGATGGTCTTGTAGTCGGGCTTCTCGCGGTCGGCCGGCACGGTCGCGATCGGCTGGGCCTTGCCCTTGGTGAAGCCGTTCATCGCACCCTGCAGCGCGTCGGCGCCGAACGAGTCGGTCACGTGGACCACGGCGATGCGCGTCAGGCCGATGGTCAGCAGGTGCTGCACCGCCTTCTCGGCCTCGCGCTGGTAGGTGGCGCGCACGTTGAACACGTGCTTTTGCAGCGGCTTGTGCAGCACCATCGCGCCGGTCGAGGGGCCGATGAGCGCCACCTCGTTCTTGTCCAGGTACGGGATGATGGCCTGCGAGTGCGGCGTGCCGCGGCTCATGAAGAGCGCCAGCACCTTCTTGTCCTCGATCAGCACGCGCGCGTTATCGCCGGCGCGCTTGACGTCGAAGGCGTCGTCCATGCGGATGACCTCGATCTTCTCGCCGTGGATGCCGCCCTGGGCGTTGGCCGCGTCGATCACCAGCTGCGCGCCGCCGATGGTCTCGTTCACGCTGGCGGCCACCGAGCCGGTCATGCCGGCGGTCTGGCCGATCACGATCTGGGCGGAGGCGCCCATCGCGCACAGCGCCAGCAGGGCGGCCACGCCGAGCGCGTGCCGTGAACCTGCCACTTTCTTCTTCGTCATGAAAGCCTTTCGGAGCCTTCGGGAGACTCGCTGAACAATTGTGAAAACAAATGTCGCATTTGTTTCATAAAGTGTCTTTGGACGCATCCAGACAAACCCCTGCGCGGGCGCCGCCCATGTGCCGGCGTGGGCCGAAGCGTCACGAAGCACTCCCTAGAATGTTTGCCCCACCCCCCAAGGCACTCATGACACAGGGCTCCATCCGGATTCGCGGCGCGCGCCAGCACAACCTCCAGAACCTCGACCTCGACATCCGCACCGGCGAGATGACCGTGGTCACCGGGCCCAGCGGCTCGGGCAAGTCGAGCCTGGTGTTCGACACCCTCTACGCCGAAGGCCAGCGCCGCTACGTGGAGACCTTTTCCGCCTACGCGCGCCAGTTCCTGGACCGCATGGACAAGCCCGCCGTCGACAAGGTGGAGGGCGTGCCGCCCGCCATCGCCATCGACCAGACCAACCCGGTGCGCTCCTCGCGCTCCACAGTCGGCACGATGACCGAGCTGAACGACCACCTGAAGCTGCTCTACGCGCGCGCAGCCCAGCTGTTCGACCGCGAGACCGCGCTGCCGGTGCGCCACGACTCGCCCGACAGCATCTATGCGCAGATCGCCGAGCGCGCGGCGGCCGCGGGCGACCCGCGCATCGTCATCACCTTCCCGGTCGAGCTGCCGGCCGGCACCACGGCGGACGAAGTGACGCAGTGGCTGTCGGCCAGCGGCTTCACGCGCGTGCAGGCCGAGCGCGAGGTGGCCACGCCCACCGGCCCGCGCAAGGTGCTCGACGTGGTGGCCGACCGCTTCCGCATCTCGAGCGCGGAGCGCGCGCGCGTGGTCGAGGCGATCGAGGTGGCGCTCAAGCGCGGCAGCGGGCGCGTGACCGTGCATGCGACCGGTGCCGAGGAAAACGCACCGACCGATGTGTGGAAGTTCTCGACCGGCCTGCATTGCCCCGAAAGCGACATCCGCTACACCGACCCCATCCCGTCGATGTTCTCGTTCAACTCGGCGGTGGGCGCCTGCGACACCTGCCGCGGCTTCGGCCGCGTGATCGGCGTCGACCTGGGGCTCGTGATCCCGAACGACAAGCTCACGCTGCGCGCCGGCGCCATCAAGACCATCCAGACGCCCGCGTGGAAAGAGGCGCAGGACGACCTCATGCGCCATGCCGAGGCCGCCGGCATTCCGCGCGACACGCCGTGGAACAAGCTCACCGAGGAGCAGAAGCACTGGGTGATCGAAGGCACGCCCAACTACAAGGACGGCAACTGGAACAAGCAGTGGTACGGCGTGCGCCGCTTCTTCGGCTACCTGGAGAGCAAGGCCTACAAGATGCACATCCGCGTGCTCTTGTCGAAGTACCGCAGCTACACGCCGTGCCCCGTGTGCAGCGGCGCGCGCCTGAAGCTCGATCCGCTGCTGTGGCGCATCGGCAGCAAGGACGACGCCGACGCGGTGCTGCCGCCTGAAAAGCGCTTCCTGCCCACCGGCGCGAAGTGGAGCCGCGCGCAGCTCGAGGCGCTGCCCGGCCTGTGCCTGCACGACCTGATGCTGTTGCCCATCGAGCGGCTGCGCAAGTTCTTCGACCGCGTGGAGCACCACGGCAACGGCAGCCCCGCCAGCGAAGGCGAGGCACAGGCGCTGAAGCTGCTGTTCGAGGAAATCACCACGCGCCTGCGCTACCTGCACGACGTGGGCATCGGCTACCTCACCCTCGACCGCCAGAGCCGCACGCTCAGCGGCGGCGAGGTGCAGCGCATCAACCTCACGACGGCGCTGGGCACCTCGCTGGTGAACACGCTGTTCGTGCTCGACGAGCCCAGCATCGGCCTGCACCCGCGCGACATGAACCGCATCACCGAGGCCATGCTGCGCTTGCGCGATGCCGGCAACACGCTGGTGGTGGTCGAGCACGACCCCGCCGTGATGCTCGCGGCCGACCGCGTGATCGACATGGGCCCCGGCCCCGGCGCGCGCGGCGGGCAGATCGTGTTCGACGGCGGCACCGACCAGCTGCGCGACGCCGACACGCTCACCGGCCAGTACCTGGGCGGGCGCAAGAAGATCGGCATGGGCTTCAAGCGGCTCGTGAGCGAGAACACGCACCGGCTCATCCTCGAAGGCGTGCGCGAGCACAACCTGAAGAACATCACGGTCGACTTTCCGCTCGCGCGCCTCGTGTGCGTGACCGGCGTGAGCGGCTCGGGCAAGTCCACGCTCATCCAGGACGTGCTGGCACCCGCGCTCATGCGCCACTTCGGCAAGGCCACCGAGACGCCGGGCGCGCACGACCGCATGCTCGGCGCCGATCACCTGGGCGACGTGGTCTTCGTCGACCAGTCGCCCATCGGCAAGACCGCGCGCTCCAACCCCGCGAGCTACGTGGGCGCGTGGGACGCCATCCGCGAGATCTTCGCCACCGCGGCGCTGTCGCGCCAGCGCGGCTACACCGCGAGCAAGTTCAGCTTCAACTCCGGCGACGGGCGCTGCCCCACCTGCGGCGGCTCGGGCTTCGAGCACGTCGAGATGCAGTTCCTGTCGGACGTGTACCTGCGCTGCCCCGACTGCGACGGCAAGCGCTACCGGCCCGAGATCCTCGAAGTGAAGATCGAGCGCAAGGGCCGCGGCTACAACGTGGCCGACATCCTGGAGCTCACCGTGGCCGAGGCCGCGGCGCTGTTCGACACCGACCGCGACGTGCTGCGCGTGCTGCAGCCCATCGTCGACGTGGGCCTGGACTACGTGAAGCTCGGCCAGCCCGTGCCCACGCTGTCGGGCGGCGAGGCGCAGCGCCTGAAGCTCGCGGGCTTCCTGGCCGAAGCCGCCAAGAGCGCGACCGCGAGCCGCCAGATGGTGGCGCGCAAGGGCACGCTGTTCCTGTTCGACGAGCCGACCACCGGCCTGCACTTCGACGACATTGCGCGGCTCATGCGCGCGCTGCGCAAGCTGCTCGACGCCGGCCATTCGCTGATCATCATCGAGCACAACCTCGACGTGATCCGCGCCAGCGACTGGCTGATCGACCTCGGCCCCGAAGGCGGCGAGGGCGGCGGCCAGGTGGTGGCCGAAGGCACGCCCGAGCAACTGCGCGAGAACCGCGCGTCGCTCACCGGCGCGGCGCTGGCCGACTACGAGCTCGCCATCGGCCCCGGTGCCTACAAGGTGGCCGAGCGCGCCGCGCGGCGCTACATCGCGAACGCGAAGACGGCGCCCGGCAGCAACGCCATCGAGATCGTCAATGCGCGCGAGCACAACCTGAAGAACCTCAGCGTGGACATTCCGCGCGGCAAGTTCAGCGTGGTGACGGGCGTGAGCGGCTCGGGCAAGTCGACGCTGGCCTTCGACATCCTGTTCAACGAAGGGCAGCGCCGGTATCTCGAATCGCTCAACGCCTATGCGCGCAGCATCGTGCAGCCCGCGGGCCGGCCCGAGGTGGACGCGGTGTACGGCATTCCGCCCACGGTGGCCATCGAGCAGCGCCTGTCGCGCGGCGGCCGCAAGAGCACGGTGGGCACCACCACCGAGGTGTGGCACTTCCTGCGCCTGTTGTACGTGAAGCTGGGCATCCAGCATTGCATCCACGACGGCGCGGCCGTGCAGCCGCAGACGCCCGACAGCATCGCCGCGCAGCTGATGCGCAACTTCAAGGGCCAGCACATCGGCCTGCTCGCGCCGCTGGTGAGCAACCGCAAGGGCGTGTACACCGAGCTGGCCGACTGGGCGCGCCCGCGCGGCTTCACGCACCTGCGCGTGGACGGCGACTTCCTGCCGACCACGGGCTTTCCGCGCATCGACCGCTTCAAGGAACACAGCATCGAGCTGCCCGTGGCCAGCCTCGACGTGCTGCCCTCGCAGGAGAGCGAACTGCGCGCGGCGCTCACCAAGGCGCTCGAGCACGGCAAGGGCGTGGTCCATGTGCTGAGCGAACTCGACGGCCTGCGCGCCGCCATGATGGCCGGCGTGTCCGCCGTGGGCATCGGCCGCGTGCAGGTGTTCTCCACGCTGCGCGCCTGCCCGGTGTGCAGCACCAGTTATGCCGAGCTCGACCCGCGCCTGTTCAGCTACAACAGCAAGCACGGCTGGTGCCCCGACTGCGTGGGCACGGGCGTGAAGCTCAGCAAGGACCAGCGCAAGGTCTTCGACGATTCGATCCGCGACGACGACAGCAAGGGCCGCGAACAGACCTTCGCCGAGCCCGAGGTGGAAGACTTGGCCGACGTGGCCTGCCCGACCTGCGAAGGCACGCGCCTGAACGCCACCGCACGCGCCGTGGGCTTCGGCACCGCGGCCGACGGCTCGGGCGGCATCGGCATCACGCAGCTCGCGCGCATGAGCGTGACCGAGGTGCGCCAGTGGTTCGAAGGGCTGGTGCTCAACGGCCGCGAAGCCGAGATCGCCCGCGACCTCGTGCCCGAGATCAAGAGCCGCCTCGAATTCCTCGAAGAGGTGGGCCTGGGCTACCTCACGCTCGACCGTGGCGCACCCACGCTCTCGGGCGGCGAGGCGCAGCGCATCCGCCTGGCGGCGCAGCTGGGCAGCAACCTGCAGGGCGTGTGCTACGTGCTCGACGAGCCGACCATCGGCCTGCACGCGCGCGACAACCAGATTTTGCTGAACGCGCTGCACAAGCTCGGCGAAAAGGGCAACACGCTGGTGGTGGTGGAGCACGACGAAGACACCATCCGCCGCGCCGACCACATCATCGACATCGGCCCCAGCGCCGGCAAGCGCGGCGGCCGCCTCGTGGCCGAGGGCACGGTGGCCGACATCCAGAAGGCCGGCGATTCGCAGACCGGCCGCTACCTGCGCGACGCCATCAAGCACCCGCTGCAGGCGCGCCGCCTCATTCCCTCGCCCGATCCGAAGGCGGAGGACAGCGGCAACTGGCTCACTGTGCACGGTGCCGACCTGCACAACCTGCAGGACGTGACCGCCACGCTGCCGCTGCACCGCCTCGTGGTGGTCACGGGCGTCAGCGGCTCGGGCAAGTCGACGCTCGCGCGCGACGTGCTGCTGGCCAGCGTGCAGGGCATCGTGGTGCAGCGCATGACCAAGGCCGGCCGCGACGCCGATGCCGCGGGCAAGCGCCCGGCCTGGACCGGTTGCCGCGGCGTCGACGGCTACGAGGTCATCGACCGCGTGCTCGAGGTCGACCAGACGCCCATCGGCAAGACGCCGCGCAGCTGCCCCGCCACCTACATCGGTTTCTGGGACACCATCCGCAAGCTCTTCGCCGACACCCTCGAGGCCAAGGCGCGCGGCTACGGCCCGGCGCGCTTCAGCTTCAACACCGGCGAAGGCCGCTGCCCGGGCTGCGACGGCGCGGGCGTGCGCACCATCGAGATGAGCTTCCTGCCGGACGTGAAGGTGCCCTGCGAGGTCTGCCACGGCGCGCGCTTCAACCCCGAGACGCTGGCCGTGAGCTGGCGCGGCAAGAGCATCGGCGACGTGCTGAAGATGGAGGTCGACGAGGCGGTCGAGTTCTTCGCCAGCATGCCCAACATCGCGCACCCGCTGCAGCTGCTGAAGGACGTGGGCCTGGGCTACCTCACGCTGGGACAGCCGTCGCCCACGCTGTCGGGCGGCGAGGCGCAGCGCATCAAGCTGGTGACCGAACTCAGCAAGGTGCGCGACGACATCACCCGCCGCGGCCAGAAGGCGCCGCACACGCTGTACGTGCTCGACGAGCCGACCGTGGGCCTGCACATGGCCGACGTCGAGAAGCTGATCCACGTGCTGCACCGGCTGGTGAACGGCGGCCACAGCGTGGTGGTGATCGAGCACGACCTCGACCTGATCGCCGAAGCCGACTGGATTCTCGACCTCGGGCCCGAGGGCGGCAACGCCGGCGGGCGCATCGTGGCGGCGGCGCCGCCGGAGGAGGTGGTGCGATTGGGTACGCACACTGGCGTAGCTCTAAAGGCCGTGTTGGCACGTTGACGCGCACAGGCGCACAATGGCTTGAACCCTTGGCGCAGGCGCATCCTGAATCAGCCATGGTGGAGACCGTGTGAACGGATGAAGCGCCGTGTCAGGGCTACGCAAGGAGCCGCGCCATGACCCGCTTCATCGATGTGCACAGCCTGGTTCGCCTGGTGGATGAGACCGGCGTCCCGGAATTCCTCGTCACGCTGGCCGACGCGCTGCGCGACGACTTCCTGCGATGGCGCGAGTTCGACAAGAAGGCGCGCGTGGCCAGCCATTCGCACCTGGGTGTGATCGAACTCATGCCCGTGGCCGACGACGGCGCCTATGCCTTCAAGTACGTCAACGGCCACCCGCACAACACGCAGGTCGGCCTGCCCACGGTCATGGCCTTCGGCGTGCTGGCCGAGGTCGACACGGGCTACCCCGTGCTGCTGTCCGAACTCACGCTCACCACCGCGTTGCGCACGGCCGCCACTTCGGCCATGGCCGCCAAGGCGCTGGCGCGGCCCGATGCGCGCAGCCTGGCGCTCATCGGCAACGGCTCGCAGAGCGAGTTCCAGGCGCTGGCCTTCCATGCGCTGCTGGGCATCGAGCAGGTGCGCGTGTTCGACATCGACCCGCGCGCCACCGACAAGCTGGTGCGCCACCTCGCGGCCTGCACGCCGATGGAGATCGTGCGCGCCGACTCCACCGCCGAGGCGGTGCGCGGCGCCGACATCGTGACCACCATCACCGCCTACCAGGGCCACGCGACCGTGCTCACGCCCGAGATGATCGAGCCCGGCATGCACATCAACGCCGTGGGCGGCGATTCGCCCGGCAAGACCGAGCTGCACCCCGACGTGCTGCGCGGCGCGCGCGTGTTCGTCGAGTACGAGCCGCAGACGCGCATCGAGGGAGAGATCCAGCAGCTGGCGCCCGACTTCCCGGTGCACGAGCTGTGGCGCGTGCTGCTGGGCGAAGTGCCCGGCCGCGAGCGGCCGGAGCAGGTGACGGTGTTCGACTCGGTCGGCTTCGCGCTGGAGGACTACACGGCGCTGCGCTGCATCCAGCAGCTGGCGCTGGAGCGCGGCGTGGGCCGGCAGATCGCGCTGGTGCCCGAGCTCGACGACCCGAAGGACCTGTTCGGCCTCACCGCCTCGGGGCGGCGCCGGGCGGTGCTGCGGCGTGCGGCATGATGGCAGGCCCTGTTGTCACGCCCTTCGCCGCTTCATGCTCACCATCTACAACGACCAGCACGCCCTGCACCAAGGCCAAGTCGAAATGTTCCGGGGCGAGCTGGTGCCCTGCTTCGAGGTGCCCGCCCGCGTCGACCATGTGAGGCACGAACTGGAGCGGCGCGGCCTCGGTCCGCTGCAGGCGCCCGACGCGTTCGACGACGCGCTGCTGGCGAAGGTGCACGCACCGCGCTACCTCGACTTCATCGCCCATGCCTGGGACGAGTGGGTGGCGCTCGACGCCGCCAACGCCACGCGCGACGCGCTGCCCTCGTACTGGCCCACGCGCGGCATGCGCACCGATGTGCTGCCGAAGAGCTTTCCCGCGCGCCTGGGCCTCTTTGCGTTCGACGCCGGCACGCCGCTGATGGCCGGCAGCTGGGCCGCCGCGCGCCATGGCTCCGCCTGCGCGTGGACGGCGGCGCAGCGCGTCCTTGGCGGCGAGCGCTCGGCCTTCGCGCTCACGCGCCCACCGGGCCACCATGCGGGCGCCGACTTCTTCGGCGGCTACTGCTTCGTCAACAACGCCGCCGTCGCCGCGCAGGCGCTGCGCGATGCGGGCGTCGAACGCGTGGCCGTGCTCGATGTCGACTACCACCACGGCAACGGCACGCAGGCCATCTTCTACGAACGCAGCGACGTGCACTTCGCCAGCCTGCACGGCGACCCGCTCACCGACTACCCGTACTACCTGGGCCACGCCGACGAACGCGGCGCGGGCAAAGGCGAGGGCTTCAACCACAACCTGCCGCTGCCGCGCGGCACCGACTTCACGGCCTGGCGCGCGGCCCTCAAGACGGCGCTCGACGGCATCGCGAAGGTCAAGGCCGGCGCGCTCGTGGTCTCGCTGGGCGTCGACACCTTCGAGGGCGATCCGATCTCGGGCTTCAAGCTGAAGAGCGACGACTACCTGCGCATGGGCGAAGACCTCGCGCGCGCGGGCCTGCCGACCGTGTTCGTGTTCGAGGGCGGCTATGCGGTGGCCGAGGTGGGTGTGAACGCGGTCAACGTTCTCGAAGGCTTCGCGCAAGCCGCGGGCTGAGCGGGCGAGTAGCCCCGGCGACAGCAGTCGGGTGAGCCCCGATTGCTGCACCGGACGGGGCAGGGCCCAATGCGCGGCTCGATCCACGCTTCAGGAGCCTTCCGTCATGTTTCGCCGTTCCCTTCTCCGTGCCGCCACGCTGGCCGCCTGCGGCCTCGCCGCGCCGCTGGCGGTGCTTGCACAGGCCTTTCCCGCGAAGCCCATCAAGCTCGTGATCGCCTTTCCCGCCGGCGGCCCGACCGACATCACCATGCGCCAGCTGGCCGACAACGCCAGCAAGATCCTGGGCCAGCCCGTGATCATCGACAACAAGCCCGGCGCCGGCGGCACGCTGCCCGCGCAGGCGCTGCAGACCGCGCAGCCCGACGGTTACACCGTCGCGCAGATTCCGCTCGGTGTGTTCCGCCTGGGCTACACCACCAAGATCAACTGGGACCCGCTCAAGGACATCAGCTACGTGCTGAACGTCACCGGCTATGCCTTCGGCATCGTCGTGCCGGCCGACAGCCCCTTCAAGACCTGGGCCGACTTCGTCGCCTACGCCAAGGCCAACCCCGGCAAGCTCACCTACGGCTCGACCGGCAACCTGACCAGCCCGCACCTCACGACCGAGATCGTGGCGCAGAAGGCCGGCATCCAGCTGCAGCACGTACCCTACAAGGGCAGCGCCGACCTGATGCTGGCCGTGGTCAGCGGCCAGCTCATGGCGGCGGCCGACAGCACCGGCTTCGCGCCGCAGGTCGAGGCCGGCAAGCTGCGCGTGCTCAACACCTGGGGCGAGAAGCGCCTGGCCAAGTTCCCCGACGCGCCCACGCTGAAGGAGCTGGGCTACGACGTGGTGCAGAACTCGCCCTTCGGCATCGGCGCGCCCAAGGGCACCCCGCCCGAGGTCGTGAAGAAGCTGCACGACGCCTTCAAGCAGGCGATGGAAGAACCGAGCTACGTGGCCTCGCTCGGCCGCTACGACATGCTGCCCAACTACATGAGCTCGGCCACGTACACCAAGTTCGCGCAGGACACGGTGGTGCGCGAGAAGGTGATCATCGACAAGCTGGGGTTGGCGAAAGAGAAGTAAGCGGCCGCCGGAAAAGGGGAGGCGTGCGCTGCGCCTACCCCGATCCACGACCGTTGTCCTGAACTCACCCCCTATATCCCTCCGTAATCTAGGCGTTAACCCTATGTAATCCCTTTGTCTTCCAGTGAAGGAAAACTCGGACCCAGTCTCGCGGCAACAAGGCCCGGACGTCCCAAAGTCGCGCCCGGTCTCGGCGCAGCGGCATCCCCCTCCTGGAGTGACACCAATGAAAAAATCCCTGCTTGTTCTGGCTGCCATCGCAGCCTGCGGCGCCGCGTCGGCGCAATCGACCGTGACCCTGTTCGGCGTGGTCGATGCCGCCTACCGCAACGTAGCGAACAAGAGCGTTTCGACCACCCCCTTCGGCCCCGCCTACAGCGTGAAGGCCAGCCGCAGCGAGCTGGCGAATTCGGGCCTGAGCTCGAGCCGCCTCGGTTTCCGCGGCGTGGAAGACCTGGGCGGCGGCCTGTCGGCCAGCTTCTGGCTCGAAGCCCCGATCACGAATGACGACGGCGCCACCGGCGTGTCGAACTTCACCCGCCGCTCGACCGTGAGCCTGGCAGGCAGCTTCGGCGAACTGCGCCTGGGCCGCGACAAGACCGCCACGGTGATGAACGAAGAACAGTTCGATCCGTTCGGCGACACCGGCATCGGCGGCTCGCTGATCATCGACGCCAACGAAGCCAGCGTGCCGGGCAGCGGCTACGGCAGCAACGGCACCTACAAGCGCGCCAGCAACATGGTGCAGTACTTCCTGCCGCGCCTGGGTGGCTTCTACGGCAACGTGGCCTACGGCCTGGCCGAGCAGACGCGCCTGTCGCCCGACACCGCCGCCAGCACCAACACCGGCCGCCACATCGGCGGTCGCCTGGGCTACACGACGGGTCCGTTCGACATCGCCGCCAGCTACGCGCAGAACGACACCAGCTTCACGACCGGCAGCGGCGCCGCCGCCGTGGCACGCCCGGGCAAGGTCAAGACCTTCAACCTCGGCGCGACCTACGACTTCGGCGTGGCCAAGCTGTTCGGCGAGATCTCGCGTTCGAAGGACGAGCGCAACGCGCTGAACATCTTCACGCCCGGCCAGGACGTGGACCTCACCGGCTACCTGCTGGGCGTGACCGTGCCGATCGGCCCGGGCGTGATCCGCGCGTCGTATTCGCAGGTCAAGTACGACTTCAACCGCGTGCCCGTGTTCGGCGTGAACAACGCCGATCCGAAGGCCAACAAGCTCGCGCTGGGCTACGTGCACAACCTGTCCAAGCGCACCGCGCTGTACGGCACGGTCGCGCGCGTCAGCAACAAGAACGGCGCAGGGCTCACGGTGGGGGCAGGCCCGTCGTACGCCACCACGTTCAACCGCACGGCGCTGCAGGCCAAGAGCTCGATGGGCTACGAGTTCGGCATCCGCCACACGTTCTGATGTCCTGAAGGGTCGCGCATTGCGCGACCCTCACCCCTGCAAGTTTCTCCAAGGGTCGTTCAACCGGTCCATTCGGCCCGCCCTGCGCGGGCCTTTTTTTCGTGCGCGGCGCCCGCGCGGCGTGTTTGGGTCAGCGCGCCGACAGCACCGCGTGCGCGGCCTGCGCAAAGCCCGCGCCGCGCTCGCCCTGCGTCACGTAGCGTGGCAGGTGCTCCAGCTGCGGCACGAAGCGCGCGACGTTCGCCACGCCGATGCTGTGCGCGAAGCTGCGGAACATCAGCTGGTCGTTGGTGGAGTCGCCCACGTAGGCCCAGCGGTCCATCTCGTTGTCGAGCGTGCGGCCCCAGAGCTCGCGCACGATCCAGCGCGCGCCTTCGAGCTTGTCGTTGTCGCCGTACCAGCCGTTGATGTGGATGCTGCTCACGGTGGCGTGCATGCCTTCGCCGCGCATCAGCGCGACGACGCGTGCGATGGTGTCGTCGTCGAGCGTCACGAACTCGCTGTGGTCGATGGCGATGTCGGTCTCGCGCCCGGGCGAGTCGGTGGCGCGGCCGGCGCCCGGAATCTCGTGCTCGATGCGCGCCAGCACGGCCTGCATGCGCGCGAAGTTGGCGGCGCGCGTGGCGGCGTCCTGTTGGTAGCGCTTCTCGACAGCGCCGTCGGCCGCCGGCCGCAGCGCCACCGCGCCGTTCTCGGCCACGATGGCATCGACCGGCCAGCTGTTCACGAAGGGCAGGCTCCAGCCCACGGGCCGGCCGGTGATGGCGACCACGGCGAGGCCCGCGGCCCTCAGGTCGGCCAGCGCCTTCAGCGCGTCGGGCGTGATCGCGCCGTCGGTGGTGAGCGTGTCGTCGATGTCGGTGAACACGCCGACCAGCGCGGCGCGCGCGTCGGCGGGCCAGCGCGTGAGCGGCAACAGGTGGTGGGGCGAGGCGGGCAGGGGAGGCGAGGACATGGACGGGATTCTCGAAAGGGCCCGTGATCGTACCGGCTGCTTTCGTGTAGCATCCCGCCCCCGCCGCGCTTTCAGGCCGGCGCGGCGCTTCTCACCATGTCTCACATCCTCGTCGACAACCTCCGCAAGACCTACAAGGTGTCCGAGCGCGACCCAGGCCTGCGCGGTGCGCTGCGCGGCCTGCTGCAGCGCCGCCACCGCACGGTGGAGGCGCTGTCGGGCGTGTCGTTCGCGCTGGAGCGCGGCGAGCTGCTGGGCTTCATCGGGCCCAACGGCGCGGGCAAGTCGACCACCATCAAGATCCTCTCGGGCATCCTGCGGCCTGACGGCGGGCGCGTGGAAGTCGACGGCCGCGATCCCTTTGCCGACCGCGAGCGGCATGTGGCGCGCATCGGCGTGGTCTTCGGCCAGCGCACGCAGCTGTGGTGGGACCTGCCCGTGGGCGACGGCTTCGACCTGCTGCGCGACATCTACCGCGTCGACCCGCAGCGCTACCGCCGCACGCGCGACGAGCTGGTCGCGCTGCTGCACCTGGAGCGCGTGCTCGACCAGCCGGTGCGCCAGCTCTCGCTGGGCCAGCGCATGCGCGCCGAGATTGCGGCGGCGCTGCTGCACGAGCCCGACATCCTGTTCCTCGACGAGCCGACCATCGGCCTCGATGCGCCTTCGAAGCTCGCCGTGCGCGACTTCGTGCGCCGCGCCAACCGCGAGCGCGGCACCACCGTGCTGCTGACCACGCACGACATGCACGACATCGAGGCCCTGGCCCAGCGCGTGATCGTCATCGGCCACGGCCGCGTGCTGGCCGACAGCCCGGTCGAGGCGCTGCGCGCGCAGGTGATGGCCGAGCGCCGGCTGGTGGTCGACTTTGCACAAGATGCCACGCTGCCCGCGCAGGTCGACGGCGCCACCGTGCATTCGCGCGACGGCCAGACGCTGGTGCTCGACTTCGACCCCAAGCAGACGCCCGCGCCCGCGCTCATCGCCCGCATCGCCGGCGCGCACGCCGTGGAAGACATCCGCCTCGAAGGCCTCGCGATCGAAGCCGTGATCGCGCGCTTCTACGCCATGCACGGAGCGGCCGAGGCGTGAGGCCGGCCATGGGCCCGCGCGACCTCGCCCGGCCGTATGTCGCGGCGTTCGTCTCGCGCTTCCTGCAGATGCTGCAGTACCGCACCGCGGCGCTCGCGGGCTTTGCCACGCAGTGCTGGTGGGGCGGCATCAAGGTGATGGTGTTCGCTGCGTTCTACAGCGGCAGCGCCATCGCGGGCGCGGCCTCGTCGATGTCGCTGGCCCAGGCCATCACCTACACCTGGCTCGCGCAAGGTTTGTTGGTGCTGATGCCCTGGCTCGGCGACCCGGAAGTGGCGCAGGCCGCGCGCACCGGCGCCGTCGCCTACGACCGGCTGCGCCCGGTGGACGCCTACGCGCTGTGGTTCGCGCGCACGGCCGGCTGGATCGCTGCGCGCCTGCTGCCGCGCGTGGCGCTGATGGCGGCCTTCGCGGCGGTCGCGCTGCCTCTGGTGGGGCTGGGCGACTGGGCCTGGCAGTTGCCCGCGAACGCGGTGGCCGGCACGGCGTTCCTGCTGTCGGTGGGGCTCGGCCTGTTGCTCTCGACCGCGATGGTGATGCTGCTCAACGTGGCGACCACGGCGGCGCTCAACGAGCGCGGCATCCAAGCGGTGGCGACGCCCGTGGTCATCGTGTTCTCGGGCAACCTGCTGCCGCTGGCGCTGCTGCCCGACGCCTGGCAGACCGCGCTGCTGGTGCAGCCGCTGGCGGGGCTTTTCGATATTCCGGCGCGGCTGTACTTCGGGCAGTTGGGCGGCTGGCATGCGCTGGGCGCGCTGGGGCTGCAGTGCTTCTGGATCGTCGCGCTGGTCGCGTTCGGGCGGGTGACGATGGGGCGCACGATGCGCAGCCTGCAGGTGCAGGGGGGCTAGGGTGCGCATGGGGTCGCTCTCTCTTTTTTTCCGCCTCATGGCTGCTTCGGTGAGCGGCCAGGCCAGGTACCCCGCGTCCGCGCTGCTGCTGACCCTCGGCCAGTTCCTCGGCACAGGCATCGAGGTCGTCGCCGTCTGGGCGCTGTTCCATCGCTTCGGCGAAGTGCAGGGCTGGGGCATCGGCGAGGTCGCGCTGTTCTACGGCCTGGTGAACTGCATGTTCGCCCTCGCCGACGCACTGGGCCGCGGCTTCGACGTGCTGGGCACCGAATTCCTGCGCACCGGCACCTTCGACCGGCTGCTGCTGCGCCCGCGCCCGCTCGCGTTGCAGCTCATGGGCCACGACGTGCGCATCAGCCGCCTGGGCCGTCTGCTGCAGGGCCTGCTCGTGCTGGCCTTCGCGACCGTGCAGGCCGACATCGCATGGACCCCCAGCGCCGTGGCAATCGCCATGTTCGCCCTGGCCGGCGGTATCGCGCTGTTCCTCGGCATCCTCGTGCTGCAGGGCACGCTGTCGTTCTGGACCGTCGAAAGCCTGGAGATCGCCAACGTGCTCACCTACGGCGGCGTGCAGGCGGCGCAGTACCCGCTGGCGCTCTATGCGCAGTGGTTCCGCCGCGTGCTGACCTTCATCGTGCCGCTGGCCTGCGTGGCGTACTACCCCGTGCTGGCGATCCTGGGCAAGCCCGATCCGCTGGGCGCGCCGGCCTGGGTGGGGTGGGTGTCGCCGCTCGCGGGCTTCGTGTTCCTCGCGGCGGCGTTCGGTGCGTGGCGCCTCGGGCTGCGCCACTACACCTCGTCGGGCAGCTGATCAGCCGGCGCTCTGCAGCGCCAAGCCCGCGTGCTCGCGCAGCGGATGGAAGTGGATCTTCGGAAAACGCTCTTGCGCCAGCCGCACGTCGTACGGCGAGGTGCACAGGAAAGCCAGCGTGTCGGCCGCGTCCTTGGCCATGCGCACCGGGTAGGCGTGGACGAACTCGCGCAGCTCGGCCGGGGTGTCGGCCGTGATCCAGCGCGCGCCCGTGTACTGGCAGCCTTCGAGGCGCACGTCGGCGTCGTACTCGGCCTTCAGGCGGTGCTGCACCACTTCGAACTGCAGCTGGCCGACCGCGCCCAAGAGCATCGGGCCGCCGACCTCGGGGCGGAACACCTGGATCGCGCCTTCCTCGCCCAGCTGGGCCAGGCCCTGCTGCAGCTGCTTGGTGCGCAGCGGGTTCTTCAGGATCACGGTCATGAACAGCTCGGGCGCGAAGAAGGGCAGCCCGGTGAACTGCAGGTTCGCGCCGTCGGTGATGGTGTCGCCCAGCTGCACGCCGCCGTGCGTGGTGAAGCCCACGATGTCGCCGGCGTAGGCCTCTTCCACCGCCTCGCGGCGCTGGCTCATGAAGGTCACGACGCTGGTGGGGCGCAGCTCTTTCGACGTGCGCTGCACCTTCAGCTTCATGCCCGGTGTGTACTTGCCCGAAGCCATGCGCACGAAGGCGATGCGGTCGCGGTGGTTGGCGTCCATGTTGGCCTGCACCTTGAAGACCACGCCCGCGAAGTCCTTGTCCTCGGGCTGGATCTCCTTCACCACCGGCTGGCGATTGACCAGCGTGGTGCTGGTGCGCGACTGCGGCGAGGGCGCCAAGTCGACCAGCGCGTCGAGCACTTCCATCACGCCGAAGTTGTTCACGCCCGAGCCGAAGAACACCGGCGTCTGCTTGCCGGCCAGGAAGGCCTCGCGGTCCCAGGTGGGCGAGGCGCCGGTGGCCAGTTCCATGCTTTCCATGGCGTGCTCGAAGTCGGCGCCGAAGCGCTTGACGAGCGTGTCGCGTTCGCTCAGCGGAATGGTCTCGAAGTCGTGCGGCAGCCGCTCGCTGCCCGACTCGAACACCGTCATCGCCTGCGTGCGCAGGTTCATGATGCCGCGGAAGCTCTTGCCCTGGCCCACGGGCCAGGTCATGGGCACGCAGGGCATGCCGAGTTCGCGCTCCACCTCGTCCAGGATGTCCAGCGGCTCGCGCACTTCGCGGTCCATCTTGTTGACGAAGGTGATGATGGGCGTGTCGCGCTGGCGGCAGACCTCGATCAGCCGACGCGTCTGCGCTTCCACGCCGTTGGCCGCGTCGATCACCATCAGCGCCGAGTCGACGGCGGTGAGCACGCGGTAGGTGTCTTCCGAGAAGTCCTTGTGGCCGGGCGTGTCGAGCAGGTTGATCACGTGCTCGCGGTACACCATCTGCATCACCGACGAGGCCACCGAGATGCCGCGCTGCTTCTCGATTTCCATCCAGTCGGAGGTGGCGTGGCGCGAGGCCTTGCGGGCCTTCACCGAGCCGGCGATCTGGATCGCGCCCGAGAACAGCAGCAGTTTTTCGGTCAGCGTGGTCTTGCCGGCGTCAGGGTGGGAAATGATCGCGAAGGTGCGACGGCGGCGGGTTTCGGCGAGAAAAGACAAGGTGGGCAATCTGCAGGGGAATCCCCCGATTTTAGGAGGCCGCCCCGGCCGAGGGCTTTCGGGACCCGGATGCCCCCTGGAAACTCCGCACGCGGCCCGGGCGGGCTACACCGGCAGCTGGTCCCGCGCCGGTGCCAGAAAGGCCGCGACCGCGGTGTCGGTGAACTGCGCCTGAAGCCAGTGCGAATCGATCAGGCGGGCATCCGAGAAGATCCGCAGCAGGCGGATGGCTTCATGGCGCAGCGCGCGCACCAGTGCTTCGTGCCCGGCATCGCCTTCCAGCGCGGCGTGCGCGCACGAACGTCCCAATGTCTGTAGGAGGCTGGCGGCAAAGGCCGGCTCCGGCGGCCACAGGTGGTCGTAGAGTCGGGCGATCTGTTGCGTCTGGGCATGGGTGGCGTGGGGCAGGCACTGTCCCAGCACCGGCAGTCGCGCCTGTGCGCGCCATGCCGCGACGGCGACCGGGTCGGCCACCGGCAGCGCAGGCGCGGTCTGGTGCAGCACTTCCGTGATGGCGGCCAGCCGTGCGCCCGAGGCGGCGGCCCTGCAAAGAAAGTGCAGGTCGTCGTGTGCATCGAACGCGGGGTCATGCAGGAGGTGGTGCGCCTGAAGAAATGACTTGCGCACCAGGCAAGCGCTCAGCGGCAACGGCGTCGGTCCGAACAGCTCGGCCAGGATGTCGTGATGGCGTTGCGCCGTCGGGACAAGGCCGTTCGCTCCCTGGACCCTGCATCCCACGACATCGAGATCGGGCTGTGCGGCCAGCAACGTCGACTGACGCCGCAGCCGCTCGGGCGCCGGGAGATCGCCGGCTTCGCAGAACACGACGCAGGCCCCCTGGGCTTGCGCGAACGCGAAATTGAGCGCCGTCGCACGGTTGCAGGCGACCGGCAGTGCAATGACCTGCAGCGAGGCCGCATCGATGTCCGCGGGGAGTGCTGCGCGGACCTCCGACAGGCTGTCGCGCACGGCAAGCACGATGTCCAGCGCCACGCCGTGCTGGGCCGTCCAGGCCCGAAGGCTGTCGGCCAGCGAAGACACCTGGGCGCCGGTGATCGCCATGCAAACGGTCACGCGGGGCAATGGATCGTTTGCGTCCGGTGCGTCGTGGCGGTGTTCGACCTGGCAGGCGCGCCAGGCGATGAAGCGTTCCAGCGCGGGTTCGAGCAGGGTCGCCTGGCTCTGGCGGCTGAAGGTGTCCAGCCCCGTGCGCTCGAGTGCTGCGCGTTTCGCGGGGTCGGCCAGCAGGGCCTGCACGGTCTCGACGAGCCGGTCATAGGGCGCGCCCGCGACCGCGTCGCGCAGGGCGGGCGCAATTTCGCTGTCCGGGTAGAGCTCGCACACGATCGCCTTGCGACGCCGGAACAGGATGGCCAGCCGCGGGATTTCCACCACGCGCGAGTTGTCCCAGGTGTGCAGGTTGAGCACGAGCTTGGCCCGGCGCAGGTAGTCGTCGCGTTCCTGCACGGGCCAGACCTGGCCGTCGTCGTTGTGGACGACGCGCAGCCCCAGGGCGCGCAGGGCGTTCAGGACGTCGCGCCGCCGCTGGCTCAGTGCGCCGAAGAACACCACGTCGATGTCTTGCGCGGCGTCGGGCAGGATGTCCGCCAGCGGCGTGTCGTGGTCCGCCTCCGGTTCGTACGCCAGCGGGACGTAGTCGACGACGTTCACCTCGCCCCGGGCGTGGCGATGGAAGTTGCTCTTGCTGTACTCCCACAGGTAGCACCGCTTGAGCAGCCCCAGGTAGTCGGCATTCCAGGCAGTGGCACCGGGAACCATCGGCTCGAAGTTGACGACGATGCAGTCGGGGTGCAGCGGCGCGATGGCGTCCCAGGCGGAGCCCCAGACGAACATCAGCACATTGATCACGCCTGGGCGGATGGTGGCATGCGCGTAGCTGGTCGGGTATCCCAGCCTCTGCGCGGCCAGCCGATAGCTCTCGACGACGTCGTCGCAGATGCCGCGTGCCGCGGCGGAGGTGAAGTGCAGATGGGGGCGCACGGCTGCGACGACGGCTGGAGGGGGCGGTGCTGACGGTCCGGTTCGAGACAGGGTCTTGTCCTGGCGGACGCTGCTTACTGAATCCCCAGGATGTTGTTCCTGTAGTAGTGGTCGGCGACCGCCGCCCGCAGCTCGATGGCTTTCTGCTTCGTTTCCTCGGGCGCATCCAGCCCCACACCGAAGAAATAGAGGTCGTGGCTGGTGTGGTCATAGGCGAAGGTCCAGACCGAGAACCAGCTGTCGCAGGGAATCAGCGCCTTGAAGTCTTCCTCGGTCAGGTTCTTGTAGTAGTTCTGATGGTTCTGGATCGTCAGCGGCGAATCGTTGGGGGCGTACTCGACGGTCCCGTGCTGGCGTCGGCCGGTGGTTGCGCAGGTCATGACGACGAGGCCCGATTCCTTGACCAGTCGCAGCATGTTGAGCCAGGTCTTGCGCCACGCGGGGTTGTGCTCCATGGCTTCGCAGGAAATGACGACATCGAAGTCGTTGCACTTGCCGCCGTAGTCTTCGCCATGGCACACTAGGTCGACGTCCTTGCCTTCACCGATGTCGAGCCCGAGGTACTCGCCGCCCTCGAAGAACTGGCGCACCGACCCGTTGATGTTCAGGCTGCCGATCTCGAGGACTTTCGTCCCTTGAAAGTAGCCTCCCAGAAACTGTTTGACGGCGCCGACAAAGAACAACTGCTGCGGATGCGACATGAGGTTTCCGGTGAGTGCGGGTGGACGAAGGTGTGAACAAATGTATGCGGACGCGATCATAGCCAGCCCGCCACTGGGCGGCGGCACCGCTGCACGCACGAATCCGCGCCGTCCCGAGCGCTGGCTAAAACGCCTCCGTCACCCCGTACGCCCGCATCTGCGCCTCGACCTGCGCCGCATCCTGGCTCAGCACCACGAGGTCGTGCGCCTTGCCCTCGCGGTCCTTCACGTGGCGCGTGAGCAGGGCCTCGGGCCGGAAGCCCAGGGCCTGGAAGACGGCGATGGCGCCGCGCTGGTCGACGGTCATCTGGGCGACGATCTTTTCCTGCCCGTGGGCGAAGGCCAGCGCGCAGCCCTCCTGCGCCAGCTGCTGGCCCAGGCCGCCGCCGCGCAGCGTGGGCGACACCAGCACGCGCAGCTCGGCCACGTGGCCCGACCACGAATGCGGGTCGCGGATGACGGCGGCGCAGCCCAGCACGGCGCCATTGCGCACGGCGAGCACGCTGTCGATGTCGCCGCGCTCGATGGCGCGGACCCAGGCGGCCATCACCTTGGGCTCGGTGATGTCGCGCGGCAGGAAGAGCAGGTCGTGCGCCGGCAGCGCCTGCGCGAAGGCCAGCACGGCGGGGGCGTCGGCGCCGGTCATCAGGCGCAGGGCGATGTCGCCGTCCGCGTGGGAAACGGTGCGCGGGTAGGTGCGGGAAGAAGATGCGGTCATGAGCGTAGGGGGATGGTTGTGTTCGTCAGGTGGAGCGCACGCCCAGCCACTCGTCGAGCTTGGGCCACAGCCGCCGCACGGCGTTGGTGCCGGCCGCCAGGCTCACGTGGCCGCCCTTGAGCACCACCTCTTCCTTGTCGGTGGAGCCGATGCCGGCAATCAGCGGCTGCCCCGCTTCGTAGGGCACGATGTGGTCGTGCTGCGCCAGCGCGTGCAGCACCGGCACCGTGATGTTCTTCAGCAGCACGGGGCGCCCGCCGAGCACCAGCTCGCCCTTGTGGAGCTTGTTGTCCCACATGAGCTCCTTCACCGTCTGGCGGAAGTACTCGCCGGCCAGCGGCAGCATCTCGGCGCCCCAGCGGTCGAACATGCGGTACGACTTGACGAACTCGTCGTTGGCCATGTTGTCCCACAGCTGCACCAGACCGGCACCGCGCCCGGCGGGGCGCAGCATGTCGAAGGAGGCGAACAGCATCTCGGGCGGCACGTTGCCCACGGTGTCGATGAGGCGGTCGACGTCGAAGTAGCGCCGGTCGGACCACGCATGAAAGAGCTTCATGCGGCTGAAGTCGATCGGCGTGGTGAAGAGCGCCAGGTTCTTCATCGGCCCGCCGGGGTGCAGCGCCGCGTACAGCGTGGAGAGCACGCCGCCCATGCAGTAGCCGGCGATGGTCACGTCGTCCTCGCCCGAGTCTTCCTGCACGCGGCGGATCGAATCAGGAATGAAGTCGAGCACGTAGTCCTCGATGCGCAGGCGCTTCTCGTCGGGGCGCGGCGCGTTCCAGTCCATCACGTAGACGTCGTAGCCCTTGAGCAGCAGGTACTCGACCATGCTCTGGCCCGGCGCGAGGTCGAAGATGTAGGCGCGGTTGGTGGTGGCCATCACCATGAGCACCGGCACGCGGTAGATCTCGTCGACCATCGGGCGGTAGTGGTACAGGCTCAGCGTGCCGCGCCGGTGGATCTCGTCCTTGGGCGTGAGGCCGACGGCGGGCGCGGTCGACGTCAGGAAGTCCAGCCCCTTGATGTTGCGCTGGATCGTGCGCTCGATCTCGCCTCGGATGTCGGGCAGCTGGAAGGTGTCGGGCGGCGCGCTCATGGGCGGCGCTTTCCGGCGGGGCGTTTCTTGGGGGCGGCGGTCTTGGCTGCCGGTGCAGGCGCTGCCGCCGCCGTGGGCGGCTGCTTGGTGCGGCGCGGCCGGGGCGGGGCAGCAGCTGCATCGGCGGTTCGCGCGGCAGGCCCGGCTCCGCCTTCCAGCGCGCGGCGGATGCCCGCCAGGTGGTCGTCGATGCGGTGCAACTGCTCGCCCAGCGCCTGCAGGTCGCCGCGTGTGGGCAGGTTCAGCAGCGTGAGGTAGCGCGCCATCAGGTCGCCCACTGCCTTCTGCGCGGTGAGCGAGGCGTTCATGCCGCCGTGCATGCCCTGGCGGAACGGGTCCGAGGCCATGGCTTCGTTGGCGAATTCGTTGGTGCTTTTTTCCCACTGGGCCGTGAGCTCGCGCCACAGGGCCATGGGATCGAGGGACGGAAACTGGCTCATGAAAAACACCTCCGTCTGGGTTCGTTGTTGTGTCTGTTTTTTTCTTCAGTGATCGTCGCGCCGCGCCGCCCGTGCGGTGTGCGCGGCGATGGCCCCGATGATCTGCGGCCACATCGCGATCGGCAGCGCATGGCCCATGCGCGGAATGCGCAGCAGCGTCGCGCCGGGAATGGCCTCGGCCACGTCGATGCCGCAGGCCACGGGCACCAGCGGATCGACATCGCCGTGGATCACCAGCGTGGGCACCTGCACCGCGCGCAGCGCCGGCTTGCGGTTGCCCGACGCGAACACGGCCGCCAGCTGCCGCGCCACGCCGCCCGGGTTGAGGCCGCGCAGGAAGGCCAGTTGCGCGCGTTCGGCGTCGCGCGCCTCGTCGAGCGGAAAGGCGTCGGGGCCGCGCAGCACGCGCCACAGCTTGGCGTGGTGCGGCAGGTAGGCCTCGAAGCTGGTCGGCGCGGGCGCGAACAGCACCGCCAGCGCCTCGGGCGTGGGCGGCGGCAGGGCCGGGTCGCCGGTGCTCGACATGATGCTGGTGAGCGAGCGCATCCGCCCCGGGTGGTGGATGGCCATCTCTTGCCCGATGGCGCCGCCCATCGACGCGCCCACGACGTGGGCGCGCGCGATGCCCAGCGCGTCGAGCAGGCCGGCGCAGTCGCCGGCCATGTCGCGCAGCGTGTAGGGCACCTGCAGCGGCCGCCCCGCCATGGCCTGCAGCATCAGCGCCTGGATGTCGGGCACGCCGGCGTGCGGCAGGTGGGTGGAGTGGCCGATGTCGCGGTTGTCGAAGCGGATCACGTGGTGGCCGCCGGCCTGCGCCAGGGCGGCGCAGAACGCGTCGTCCCACGCGACCATCTGGGCGCCGAGGCCCATGACCAGCAACAGCGGCGGCGCCTCGGGGTCGCCGAAGCTGTCCCAGGCCAGTTCGATGCCGTTGGCGCGGGTGCGCCGTTCGGTGCGGGGCGCGACGGCGGTCATGCGGGCCTTTCTTTTCTTCTTGTTACTTGCGCTGCAGCAGCTTCGTGACCTCGTCCACGTTGGCCTGGATGCGCTGGCGCACCACGTCGAAGGCGTCGGCCTGCGACTTGGCGGCCAGAGTAGCCAGCTCCTTGATGTCGTCGACGGCGCGCTGGAACGATTGGCGGCCCAGCTCGTCGAGCTTGGCCAGGTTTTCCTTCGGGTCCTTGCCCGGCATCGCCTTGGCGGCGGTCTGCCATTCGGCGATGGCCGTCTTGATCATCTCGGTCTGTCGCTGTACCACGGTCTGCAGGCCCTGGTAGGACTTCTCGTTGGCCTGCATCAGCGCCTGCAGGTCCTTGCGGCCGCTGTCGAGCAGCTTGCCGGCGCCGCCGGTGAGGTTCAGGTTCTGCAGGCGCTCGGCCATGCCCTTGAGGTTCTTCATCGGATCGAGCATGTCCGCGGCGGACGGCGCCGCCTGCTTCGCGCCGGCGCTGCTGGCGGTGGTTTTTTTCGCGGCGGCTTTCTTGGCAGTGGCCATGGTGCGGAATCTCCTGTGTCGGGTGATGAAAACAATCGAACGGGTGGATGCAGGCAGCGGCCGGGCGGCCGGGGCCCGCCGCCACGATACGCCGGGCCGACGCGGCTCAGGGCGCTCCAAGCGCGGATTTGCCTGCGGAGTTTCCCGGGGTGGCCCGCGCCGCCCGGCCCGGCCTGGCGGTCGCCGGCGCTTTCCGTGATGTGGGATGCCCCGGTCGATTGGCGGGCCGGGCGGCCGCGACTACAATCCGCCGCTCCGAGGAGCGTTGCAGCGCCGTCAGGCGTGAGGCTCGGACCACATCGCAACCACGCTCACCCGCTGTTCTCGCGGTGAGTTTTTCTTCCCCGTACGCAGTGGCATCTTTCAAACCAGTTTTGGAGTTCTCATGAGCGCTGTACTCAAGCCCACCCCCGTCTCGACCGCCGACCAGGCGATTGCCGACCTGTCCCTTGCCGCCTGGGGCCGCAAGGAAATCAAGATCGCCGAAACCGAGATGCCCGGCCTCATGGCCATCCGTGAAGAGTTCTCGAAGGGCCAGGCCCTGAAGGGCGCGCGCATCACGGGCTCGCTGCACATGACCATCCAGACGGCCGTGCTGATCGAGACGCTGCAAGCCCTGGGCGCCGAAGTGCGCTGGGCCTCGTGCAACATCTTCTCGACGCAGGACCACGCCGCTGCCGCCATCGCCGCCGCCGGCACGCCGGTGTTCGCCATCAAGGGCGAGTCGCTGAAGGACTACTGGGACTACACCCACGCCATCTTCGACTTCGGTCCCAAGGGCTCGAAGGGCGAAGGCCCGAACATGATCCTGGACGACGGCGGCGACGCCACGCTGCTCATGCATCTGGGCCAGCGCGCCGAAAAAGACCTGGGCGTGCTCGCCAACCCGACCAGCGAAGAAGAGCGCATTCTTTACGCCGCCATCAAGGCCAAGCTGGCCGTGGACGACACCTGGTACACCCGCAAGTCGGCCGAGATCATCGGCGTGACCGAAGAGACGACCACCGGCGTGCACCGCCTCAACGAGATGAGCGCCAAGGGCACGCTGCTGTTCCGCGCCATCAACGTGAACGACTCGGTCACCAAGAGCAAGTTCGACAACCTGTACGGCTGCCGCGAATCGCTGGTGGACGGCATCAAGCGCGCGACCGACGTGATGATCGCCGGCAAGGTGGCCTGCGTGGCCGGCTACGGCGACGTGGGCAAGGGCTCGGCCCAGGCCCTGCGTGCACTGTCGGCGCAGGTGTGGGTCACCGAAATCGACCCCATCAACGCCCTGCAGGCTGCCATGGAAGGCTATAAGGTCGTGACCATGGAGTACGCCGCCGACAAGGCCGACATCTTCGTGACCACCACCGGCAACAAGGACGTCATCACGCACGACACCATGGTCAAGATGAAGGACCAGGCCATCGTCTGCAACATCGGCCACTTCGACAACGAGATCGACGTCGCGTCGATCGAGAAGTACGAGTGGGAAGAGATCAAGCCGCAGGTGGACCACATCACCTTCCCGGACGGCAAGAAGATCATCCTGCTGGCCAAGGGCCGCCTCGTGAACCTGGGCTGCGGCACGGGCCACCCGAGCTTCGTGATGTCGTCGTCGTTCGCCAACCAGACCATCGCCCAGATCGAGCTGTTCACCAAGCCCGACGCCTACCAGGCCGGCAAGGTCTACGTGCTGCCCAAGCACCTGGACGAGAAGGTCGCGCGCCTGCACCTGAAGAAGGTCGGCGCCATGCTCACCGAGCTGACCGACTCGCAAGCCGCCTACATCGGCGTGGACAAGAACGGCCCTTACAAGCCGGACACCTACCGCTATTGATCCGCGTGCGCGCCGATCAACTGTTGGTAGAGCGCGGCCTGGCCGCGTCGCGTTCGCAAGCCGTGCGGCTCATCGCCGGCGGCATGCGCTGGCGTGACGCGGGCACGGGCGATGCGTGGCGCAACGTCGCCAAGAACAAGGACGAAGTGCCCGAGTCGGCCGAGCTCGAGCTCGCCGATGCCGCCGAGGCACGCTACGTGTCGCGCGGCGGCCTCAAGCTCGAAGGCGCGCTGAAGACCAGCGGCGTGGACCCGACGGGCAAGCTCTGCCTGGACGTCGGCCAGTCGACCGGCGGCTTCACCGACTGCCTGTTGCAGCATGGCGCCGCCAAGGTGGTGGGCGTCGACGTGGGCCATGGGCAGCTGCATCCGCGCATGCGCGAGGACGCACGCGTGGTCGCCATCGAAGGCGTCAATGCGCGGGCGCTGTCGCCGGCCGATCTGCAGGTGGACGATGAAGAAGACGCAGAAGCTGGCGAGGCGCTCGAAGTCGTCGAAGCCCCGGCCGAGCCGCGCTTCGACCTCATCGTCGGCGACCTGTCGTTCATCTCGCTCACGCTGGTGCTGCCGGCCGTGGTGCAGTTCCTGGCCGACGACGGCCAGTTGCTGATGCTGGTCAAGCCGCAGTTCGAGTTGCAGCCCGGCCAGGTCGGCAAGGGTGGCATCGTGCGCGACGAGGCGATGTACCCTGTGGTCGAGAAGCGCCTGCACGACGCCTGCGCGGCGCTCGAGCTGAAGGTGCTGCGCTGGTTCGACAGCCCGATCGCCGGGGGCGACGGCAACCGCGAGTTTTTCATTCACGCCGTTCGTGCTGCTGCCAAGGCGGGCGACGGTTCCTAAGGAGACGCAGGTGCGCCTTCCGCTGAGTTTCGAATTCTTCCCGACCAAGACGCCCGAAGGCGCGGTCAAGCTGCGCGCCGTGCGCCAGCAGCTGTATGTGCGCAAGCCGCAGTTCTGCTCGGTCACCTACGGCGCGGGCGGCTCCACGCACCAGGGTACTTTCGGTGCGGTGCAGGAGATCCTGGCCGAGGGCGTGGACGCCGCCAGCCACTTCTCGTGCATCGGCGCCACGCGCGCCACCGTGCGCGAGCAGCTGGCCGAGCTGAAGGCCATGGGCGTCAAGCGCCTGGTCGCGCTGCGCGGCGACCTGCCCAGCGGCTACGGCATCGGCGGCGAGTTCCAGTACGCGAGCGACCTCGTTGCCTTCATCCGCGAAGAGACCGGCCGCGACTTCCACATCGAGGTGGCCTGCTACCCCGAAATTCACCCGCAGGCGCGCTCGCCCGAAGCCGACCTGCAGGCCTTCGCGACCAAGGTGAAGGCCGGGGCCGACTCGGCCATCACGCAGTATTTCTTCAGCCCCGAGGCCTACTTCCGCTTCGTCGACGACGCGCGCAAGCTGGGGCTCGACACGCCGATCGTGCCGGGCATCATGCCCATCACCAGCTCGACGCAGCTCATGCGCTTCTCGGACGCCTGCGGCGCCGAGATTCCGCGCTGGATTCGCCTGCGCCTTCAAGGCTTCGGCGACGACACAGCCTCGATCAAGGCCTTCGGCCTGGACGTGGTGACCGACCTGTGCGAGCGCCTGCAAAAGGGCGGCGCACCCGCGATCCACTTCTACACGATGAACCAGTCGGCGGCCACGCTGGCGATCCTGGAGCGCCTGGATTGAGAGGGCTGCGCGCGGTCGCCGTCGCGGTCTCCTGCGTGCTCGCAGGATGCACCATGCCGCCTGCCACGCAGGAGAAAGACGCGGACACCGCCGCCACGCCGGCAGCGGCCGGCAAGCGGCTGCAGCCGCTGGGACGCGGCCTGGCCGTGCCGCCCGGCGCGGCGCCGCGCTCGGCCGTGCCGTCGGTGCGCTACGACCTCGCGGTGTCGGGCACCGGCGAGTCGCTGGACGACGGCGTGCCCGGCGATGAACCGCGCGAGATCTTCGAGCGCGGCGGGGCCTCGTGGTACGGCATCCAGTTCCATCAGCGCAAGACCGCCAACGGCGAGCGCTTCGACATGGGCGCCATGACGGCGGCCCACAAGACGCTGCCCTTCAACACGCGCGTGTGCGTGCGCAGCCTGGTCAACGGCAGCGAGGTGCTGGTGCGCGTCAACGACCGCGGGCCCTTCACGCCGGGCCGCATCATCGACCTGAGCCGCGCCGCGGCCGACCGCATCGGTCTCACGAGCATGGGCATCAAGCAGGTGGCGCTGTCGGTCATCGACCGCGAGGGCATGCGCTGCGGCGGCCAGGCCGTGGCGGCGGAAGATCTGCAGCCCGCGCTGTTGCCCGAGGCGCCGACCTCGCGCGTTCGCGCGCCGGCACCTGCGCGCAAGCGGGTGATCGTGCCGCCGCGCAAGCGCCGCTGAGCGGCTTGCCTCAGCCGCCGCTCTCGAGAGAGTAGGCCGCGTTGCGGTCTTGCGCCAGGCGCTCGGCCAGCTGGGGCAGTGCCTCGGCCAGTTGCGCCTTCAGCGTGTAGGGCGGGTTGATCAGGAACATCCCGCTGGCCGGCAGGCCCGGGCGCTGCGTTTCGCCCGAGGCGGCGTCCTTCGTGATCTTGCTCGACTTGACGGTCAGCGTGGCGTGCAGCCACGACTTGCCGGCCTTGGTCGCCATCGTCTTCAGGCGGCGCGGCAGGTCGTGCGCCTCGGGGCGCGGAATGATCGGGTACCAGACGGCGTAGGTGCCGGTGGCGAAGCGCTTGAGCGCCTCGGCCGCGAAGTCGAGCACGCGGCCGTAGTCGGTCTTCATTTCGTAGCTCGGGTCCATCAGCACCAGCGCGCGGCGCGAGGGCGGCGGCAGGAACTTGGTGGCGCTGCCGAAGCCGTCTTCGGTCAACACGGCGATCTGCCGGCCGGCTTCGAGCTGCGCGATGTTGGCGCCGAGCGTGCGCGAATCGGTCGGGTGCAGCTCGAACAGCTTGAGCTTGTCGTGGTCGCGCAGCAGGTGCTGCACGATGAACGGCGAGCCGGGGTAGACGCGGGCGCCGCCCTTGGGGTTGAAGTCGTGGATCACGCTGAGGTAGCGGGCGATGGCTTCGGCAACCGGCTTTTCCTCGGCGGGGGCTGCCGCTTTCTTGCCAGCCGTTTTCGTGGCTGGCGCGGGCGTTTCGGCCGCTTTTGTCGGCGCGGGGAAGAAGCGCAGCACGCCGTCGGCCGCTTCGCCGCTGGTGCCGGCATAGTCGCCGTCGAGCCGGTACAGGCCGGCGCCGGCGTGCGTGTCGACGACGGTAAGCGCGGCGTCTTTTTCAAGCAGGTGGTCGAGGGTGGCAATCAGGACCGTGTGCTTGAGCACGTCGGCGTGGTTGCCGGCATGGAACGCGTGGCGGTAACTGAACATGGAATGAGGCCTGAAAAAGTGAAAAGGGGAGCGCTAGACTCGCGCGGCGCTACATTGATTTACAAAACACAACGAGGGGCAGCAATGCGAGGAGCCGGATGGCGATTTTGGGGCCTGTGCGTCGGCGCGGGCGTTTTGTCTATTTTGACGGGCTGCGCCTCGGTCACCCACGGCACCACGCAGAACGTGAAGATCGAGACCCTTTCGCCCGAGGGCAAGGTGGTCGACGGCGCCCGCTGCCGGGTCTCCAACGACCGCAATGACGCGGTGGTGCGCTCCGGCCTGACCCTGCCGGTGCGGCGCTCGGGCGAGAACCTGAGCATCGAATGCACCCAGGCCGGCCAGCCGCCGGCCCGCGGCCAGGCGATTTCGCGCGCCAACGTGGGCCTGGTCGGCAACGTGATGATCGGCGGCCTGATCGGCGTGGCGATCGACACCGGCACCGGGGCGGGCTTCAACTACCCGAGCTGGATCCGGCTGATCTTCGGCGAGGTGCGCAGTTTCGACCGCAGCGCGCAGACCGGCGACGAGGCGACGGTCGGCATGAAGATCGGCACGACCGAGATGGCAGCCGCGCCGGCGCCGAAGACCGCCGCAGCCCCTGTGCCCGCGCCTGCGCCGGCTGTGGTGGCGCCTCCTCCACCTCCTTCTCCTCCCGTGGCGGTCGCACCGGCCGCTCCAGCGCGTCCCGCGCCAGCCGCGCCGCCCGCTGCGCCTGACGCCCGGGTCTCGATGGACGACCTGCGCGGCCTGCTGCCTGCCAAGCCGTGAAGCCGGTCTGGACGAACCCCGCGCCGTGGCTGTGTGCCGCAGGCGCCCTGCTGGCCGCAGGCCACGCCGCCGCGCTGGAGCCCGATGCCCTGTTCGCCAAGCTGACGGGCAGCGTCTGGGCCGTGCGCACCTTCGACGCGCAGGAGCGTCCGCTGCGCGCCGGCAGCGCCGTGGTGATCGCGCCCGGTCGCCTCGTCACCAACTGCCACGTGCTCGCCAAGGCCAGCAATTTCGTGGTCAAGCGCGACAACGTCACCTACGGCGCCACGCTCGAATACCCGGACCCAGGGCGTGACCTGTGCCAGATCAAGGTCGCCAACTTCACGGCAACCCCGGTGACCCTGGCGCCCGCCGGCGGTGCGCGGGTGGGGCAGCGCGTGTACGCCATCGGCAACCCGCGCGGGCTGGAAAACACGCTCAGCGAAGGCCTGCTGTCGGGCCTGCGCGGCGGCGACGGCGAGGCCCGGCTGCTGCAGACCACGGCCGCCATCGCCCCGGGATCGAGCGGCGGCGGGCTGTTCGACAGCGAAGGCCGCCTGCTGGGCATCACCACCTTCTCTGCTCGCGACGGCGGCAACCTGAATTTCGCCATGCCGGCCGAGTTCCTGGCGGAACTGCCGGCCCGCGCCCAGGCGCAGCTGGCGGCGCGGGCCCGGGAGCCTGCGGACACTGCCGCCCGCCGGGTGGCCGACGCCGGTGGGGCGGGCATCCCGCTGACCGAGCCGCTGCGCGCCGGCGACGCGCTCGAGTACGTGCGCACGGACCGGCTGACGGGAAACCGGGCGCCGGTGATCTACCGGGTGGACCGGGTCAGCGGCGACGAGGTGTCGTTCAATGCCGGCAGCCGGATCGAGAAGACCAACGGGCAGGTGGTCTCCATCACGTCGCCGGCCGGCGGCCTGTTCGACACCGCGTCGCCGCCGGGCGGCTGGGCATTGCGCAAGGACGACATCCAGCCCGGCATGCGCTGGCAGCTCGACTACGTGACGACCACCGGCGACCGGCTGCGGCATGAACTTACCGCCTCGGTGGGCGGCGAGCAGACGATGCGTGTGGACGGGGTGGAGTTGAACGTGATGCGCATCGGCTACGAGGGCTGGATCTTCGCCTCCAGCACCACCAGCTTGCCGCTGACCGGCGCCAGCACGCGCTTTCGGGGCGCCGCCTGGTACAGCCCCGAACTGGGCCGGGTCGTCCGTTTCGAGGGCGAATACCAGCGCGGGGTCTCCTCGGGGGCCAACGAGAGCCTGGAGCTGGTCCGCATCCAGCGCTGAGGCCCCCGGAAGCCCGGAAATTGGCCGTTTGGCCATTTCTTCATATAATCGCGGGCTTCGCAGCGTTTTTGTAGCCCCGCGGCGAAGGCATGTTCACCTGCTCATCACTGGGCAGGCAGGCGTGAAAACCCACCTAAGAGATTCCCAGCAGAGGAACGCCGACCGTGGAAAAGGGCTCGCCAAACCCTCTTTCAAGAGAAAAACTCATGACCAAAACGTTCAGCGCCAAGCCCGCTGACGTGACGCACGAGTGGTTTGTGATTGACGCGACCGACAAGGTCCTCGGACGAGTAGCCAGCGAAGTTGCTCTCCGTTTGCGCGGCAAACACAAGGCCATTTACACGCCTCACGTCGATACCGGTGACTACATCGTCATCATCAACGCCGCGCAACTGCGCGTCACCGGCGCCAAGTCGATCGACAAGGTGTACTACCGTCACTCGGGCTACCCGGGCGGTATCACGGCGACGAACTTCCGCGACATGCAGAACAAGTTCCCGGGCCGTGCCCTGGAAAAGGCTGTCAAGGGCATGCTGCCCAAGGGCCCGCTTGGTTACGCGATGATCAAGAAACTCAAGGTGTACGGTGGTGCTGAGCACCCGCATACCGCCCAACAGCCCAAAGTGCTGGAACTGTAAGGAGCCTTGAGAATGATTGGTGAATGGAACAATGGCACCGGCCGTCGCAAATCCAGCGTCGCCCGTGTGTTTCTGAAAAAAGGCACCGGCAAGATCACGGTCAACGGCAAGGACATCCAAGCGTTCTTCGGCCGTGAAACCTCGATCATGATCGCCAAGCAGCCCCTGGCGCTGACCAACAACCTCGAAGCTTTCGACGTGATGGTCAACGTGAACGGCGGCGGCGAATCGGGTCAAGCCGGCGCCACGCGCCACGGCATCACCCGTGCCCTGATCGACTACGACGCTTCGCTGAAGCCCGTCCTGAGCCAAGCCGGCTTCGTGACGCGTGACGCACGTGAAGTCGAACGTAAGAAGGTCGGTCTGCACTCCGCCCGTCGCCGCAAGCAGTTCAGCAAGCGCTGATCCCCTGCTCGTTGCGAGACAAGAAGCCGCCCTCGGGCGGCTTTTTCGTGGCCGCGTCCCCCAGGTGCTCTTGGCGGATGCGGCGCCCGACCCCACTTGCGATGGGTGCTCGCCACAGTCGGCCTGCCGAGATTGCGGCATTGCAGTAGCATCCGTCCCATTGGCCGCCCAAGCGGCCCCCCAAGGAGTTTCACCCCATGAGCGCTGTTGCCGAAAACATCCAGACCCAGATGCCCGAGCCGATCGTCTTCACCGACAGCGCGGCCGCCAAGGTCGCCGACCTGATCGCCGAAGAGGGCAATCCCGACCTGAAGCTGCGCGTGTTCGTGCAGGGCGGCGGGTGCTCGGGTTTCCAGTACGGTTTCACCTTCGACGAGATCACCAACGAAGACGACACCACCATGACCAAGAACGGTGTGTCGCTGCTGATCGACGCCATGAGCTACCAGTACCTGCTCGGCGCCGAGATCGACTACAAGGAAGACCTGCAGGGCGCCCAGTTCGTCATCAAGAACCCGAACGCCACCAGCACCTGCGGCTGCGGCTCCAGCTTCTCGGCCTGATGCCTGGATGCTGCTGACCAGCCCCCTCGAAAAAGCCGCCTCCGGGCGGCTTTTTGCTGCCTGTCGTTTTTCCTTCTGAATCCGCGCTTTCCCGATGAGCTCCGACACCGCCGTCCCCGTCGATCCCTCCCGCAAGAGCCTGTTGTGGCTCGTGGCCGTGGGCTTCTTCATGCAGACGCTGGACGCCACCATCATCAACACGGCGCTGCCCGCGATGGCCGCCAGCCTGGGCGAGAGCCCGCTGCGCATGCAGTCGGTGGTGGTGGCCTATGCGCTCACGATGGCGATGCTGATCCCGGCCTCGGGCTGGATCGCCGACCGCTTCGGCACGCGGCGCATCTTCTTCTGCGCCATCGTGCTGTTCGCGGCCGGCTCGGTGCTGTGCGCGCTCTCGCAGGGGCTGGGGCAGCTCGTGGCGGCGCGGGTGGTGCAGGGCCTGGGCGGGGCGCTGCTGCTGCCTGTGGGGCGTCTGGCGCTGTTGCGCACGGTGCCGCGCGGCGAGTTCCTGCAGGCGATGAGCTTCGTGGCCATTCCGGGGCTCATCGGGCCGCTGCTGGGGCCCACGCTGGGCGGCTGGCTGGTGCAGTACGCCTCCTGGCACTGGATCTTCCTGATCAACGTGCCGGTGGGGCTGGCGGGCTGCATCGCCACGCTGCGCTACATGCCGGACCTGCGCGGTGCCATCCAGAAGCGCTTCGACAGCGTCGGCTATGGGCTGCTGGCCTTCGGCATGGTGGCGATCTCGCTGGCGGTCGACGGCGTGTCGGGGCTCGGACTGCGCCAGGGCGGGGTGATGGCGGTGCTGATCTTCGGCTTCGCCGCCGTGGTCGCCTACTGGCTGCGCGCGGCGCGCACGCCCGAGCCGCTGTTCTCGCCCGCGCTGTTCGGCATTCCGACGCTGAGCATCGGCCTGCTGGGCAACCTGTTCTCGCGCCTGGGCAGCAGCTGCATGCCCTTCCTGGTGCCGCTGCTGCTGCAGGTGTCGATGGGCTATTCGCCGGTTCGCGCCGGGCTGATGATGCTGCCGGTCGCGCTGGCCGGCATGGCCATGAAGCGCTTTGCCACGCCGCTGATCACGCGCCACGGCTACCGCCGCGTGCTCGTGGCCAACACGGTGCTGGTCGGCTGCACCATGGCCAGCTTCGGCCTCACGGCGCCGGGGCAGCCGGTGGCGCTGCACCTGCTGCAGCTGCTGGTGTTCGGCGCGGTCAACTCGCTGCAGTTCACGGCGATGAACACCATCACCCTGAAGGACCTCGACGGCGGCATGGCCAGCAGCGGCAACAGCCTGCTGTCGATGGTGCAGATGCTGGCGATGAGCCTGGGCGTGGCCGCCGCCGGCGCGGTGCTGGCGGGCTACAACGGCGTGTTCGGCACGGCAACGCCGGTGCAGACGCTCGATGCATTCCAGGCCACCTTCGCGACCATGGGGCTCATCACGGTGGCTTCTGCGCTGATCTTCTGGCATTTGCCCGCGGAAGTTCGGGCGGCGCAGCCTGCACAGCCGGAAGTCTCCGGCCAGGGCTGACAGGTTTCAGGCGGGGTAGATTGCGCCAAGCACCCGCGCCCCGCGCGCGCCGGTCACGCTCGCGAGGTTGCCGGGTTCGCGCCGGACGGTGCGTCGGGCCAGCCACGCAAAGGCGGCGGCCTCGACCTGCTGGGGCGGCAGGCCGTGTTCGGATGAGGCCTGCACCTGCACGCCGGGCAGCAGGGCGCGCAGGCGACCCATGAGGTGGTCGTTGAGTGCGCCGCCGCCGCAGACGATCAGCAAGGCGCTCTCTTTTTGATAGCTTCGCAGCGCTGCCGCGCAGGTGCTGGCGGTCAGTTCGGCCAGCGTGGCCTGCACGTCGGCGGGCGCCCAGGTGGCCGTGCCCAGATGGCCCGTAAGCCAGTCCGGATGGAATAAATCGCGCCCCGTGCTCTTCGGCGGCGCCTTGGCGAAATACGGTTCGGCCTGCAGCCGCGAGAGCAGCTCGGGCAGCACGCGCCCGCTGGCGGCCCACTGGCCGCCCCGGTCGAAGGGCTGGCCGAGGTGGCGCTGGCACCAGTGGTCCATCAGCGCGTTGGCGGGGCCGCAATCGAAGCCCAGCAGGGGCGCAGTGCCCGCCGGCGCGTTCGTGGCGGGCAGCAGGCTCAGGTTGGAGATGCCGCCGAGGTTCAGCACGGCGACGGGCGCGTCGGGCCGGGCGAACAGCGCCCGGTGAAAGGCCGGCACCAGCGGGGCGCCCTGACCGCCGGCCGCGAGGTCGCGGCTGCGGAAGTCGGCGACCACGTCGATGCCGCACAGCTCGGCCAGCAGCGAGGGGTTGTTGACCTGCAGCGTGTAGCCCGTGCCGTCGAACGCGAGCGGCTGGTGGCGCACGGTCTGGCCGTGGGCGCCGATGGCGGTGACGGCGCCCGGGGCCGTGCCGGTGCTGGCCAGCAGCTGTGCGACCACGTCGGCATACACCCGTGCCAGGCCGTTGCCAGCCAGGGCTGCGCGGTGCAGTTCGTTGTCGCCGGGGGTGTTGAGCGCCATCAGCTCGGCGCGCAGCGGGGCGGGAAAGTCGGCGCTGGCGTGGCCGATCACCGCGAGGTGGCCGTCGTCGGAGAAATCGGCAATGACGCCGTCGACCCCGTCGAGCGAGGTGCCCGACATCAGGCCGATGAAGCGTTGCTGCGGCGGCTGCGGTGCGGCGGCCATGCCTTGGGGCGCGAGGCTCAGTCGGCGCTGGCCTGGATCACCGAGAAGGCGGCAGCCAGCTCGGTGCGGGCGCCCACGGCGATGCGTTCGAAGGCCGGGCGCAGGGCGGCGGTGATCGGTGCGCCGCCTTCTTGCGCGATCGTGGTCGGGTCCTGGTAGGCCCCGGCGACGCGGTATTCGAAATGCAGGTGCGGGCCCGTGGCCCAGCCGGTCGAGCCGACGGCGCCGATGGTCTGGCCCTGGCTCACGCTCTCGCCGGCCTTCACGTTGATGCGGCTCAGGTGGGCGTAGGCCGTCTGCTGGTTGTTGCGGTGGTTGATGATGACGATGTTGCCGTAGCCGCTTTGCGTGCCGGCGAAATCGACCGTGCCATCACCGACCGTGCGCACTGCGGTGCCCGTGGGCGCCGCGTAGTCGATGCCGTTGTGCTGGCGCCAGCTGTTCAGGATCGGGTGCATGCGCATCGCGAAACCGCTGGACACGCGCGAGAACTCGACGGGCGTGGCCAGGTAGGCCTTGCGCAGGCTGTCGCCGTTCGGGCGGTAGTAGCTGCCCTTCTGGCCCGCGCCCGGGGGCTGGAACCAGACGGCCTGGTGGACCTTGCCGTTGTTCTCGAACTCGGCCGAGAGCACGCGGCCGCTGCGCAGCGCCTGGCCGTCGGCTTCGAAGGTCTCGTAGACCACGGCGAAGCGGTCGCCCTTGCGCAGCGAGCGCACGTCGACGTCGCCCGCGAAGATGTCGGCCAGCTGGCTGGCCACGGCGTCCGGAATGCGCGAGTCGTCGGTGGCGGCGAACAGCGAGCTGCGGATGGTGCCGCTGGCCAGGCGCGTGCCCGGCGTCAGCATGTCGCGCTCGGTGCGAGCCACGAAGCCGGTGGGCGTGCGCTCGACGACGAAACGCTTGAAGCCGCCGTCGGCGTCGGGAATCCAGCGGGCGCTGAGCTTTTGCAGCTGGTTTTCCTGCGTGGCTTCGGCCGTCACGGTGCGGCCCACGCGCGCGAACAGCGCCATGCGCGCTTCGGCGTTGCCGCGCACGAAGGCGGTGGCGGCGGGGTCGGAAATGCCCAGGCGCTTCATCAGCGTGTCGGCCGTGTCGCTGGAGCGCGAGACGTCGGTGCGGAACAGCGTGAAGCTGAAGTTCTCGAGCGACGCCGACTGGTCGGCGAAAGACACCGGCGCGGTGGCTTCGAGCACTTGCTGGATGGGGAGGTCGGACGCGTCGGGACCGAGCGAGGCGACCGCGAGGGTGCCGGCGCTGAGCAGCATCGCAGCGATCGCTGCGGTGATCTGCTTGGGGTACGTCCGGAATGTGTAGGCCACGCGGGAAGCGAGAAGCTCCTCGGCGGCGAGAATGCCGTTGATCAAACTGTGGATTCCAACTCAGGTTCTGCAGGTCCGTGCTGCAAGGCCCAGTGCGTTCAGGGCGGCAGGAGACGGTGCGGAAAAAAAGCGCCGCTTAGAATCCGGCGCTTGAAAAGTCGGGCTGAGTATAGCTTCGGCCACCGGAAAAACCGCCAAAAAAGCCCATGAACGCCGAATCTGTTACATCCACCAGCCTCTCCGATGGTGTAAGACAAGCCCTCGAAATCTCCCTCCGCGGCGCTGACGAGCTGCTGCCGCAGGACGAGTGGGTCAAGAAGCTCCAGAAGGCGGAAACCAGCGGCAAGCCGCTGCGCATCAAGCTGGGCCTGGACCCGACCGCACCGGATATTCATATCGGACACACGGTGGTGCTCAACAAGATGCGCCAGCTCCAGGACCTGGGGCACCGCGTGATCTTCCTGATCGGCGACTTCACCTCGCTGATCGGCGACCCCTCGGGCCGCAACAGCACCCGCCCGCCGCTCACGGCCGAGCAGATCCGGGCCAACGCCGAGACCTACTTCGCCCAGGCCAAGCTGGTGCTGGACGAGTCGAAGACCGAGATCCGCTACAACTCGGAGTGGAGCGACCCGCTGGGCGCGCGCGGCATGATCCAGCTGGCGGCCAAGTACACGGTGGCGCGCATGATGGAGCGCGACGACTTCAACAAGCGCTTCAAGGCCGGCCAGTCGATCTCGGTGCACGAGTTCCTGTACCCGCTGATGCAGGGCTACGACTCGGTGGCGCTCGAAAGCGACCTGGAACTGGGCGGCACGGACCAGAAGTTCAACCTGCTCGTCGGTCGTCACCTCCAGCAGGAATACGGCCAGGAGCCGCAGTGCATACTTACTATGCCGCTGCTCGAAGGGCTCGATGGCGTCGAGAAGATGTCCAAGAGCAAGGGCAACTACATCGGCATCAGCGAAGACGCCAACAGCATGTTCGCCAAGGTGCTGTCGATCTCCGACACGCTGATGTGGCGCTGGTACACGCTGCTGAGCTTCCAGTCGGTGGCGCAGATCGAGGCGCTGAAGGCCGAGATCGCCGGTGGCCGCAACCCGAAGGACGCCAAGGTGGCACTGGCCAAGGAAATCACCGCGCGCTTCCACAGCGCGGCGGCGGCCGATGCGGCGGAGCAGGACTTCATCAACCGCAGCAAGGGCGGCGTGCCCGACGAGATTCCCGAGGTGGCGCTCGGCGGCGCCCCGCTGGGCATCGGCCAGCTGCTCAAGCAGGCCAACCTGGCGTCGTCGTCCGGGGAGGGCAACCGCCTGATCGACGGCGGCGGCGTGCGCATCGATTCGGTCGTGGTGTCCGACAAGGGCCTGAAACTGCCCGCGGGCAGTTATGTGGTGCAGGTCGGCAAGCGCAAGTTTGCGCGGGTGACCCTGAGCTGATCGCAAGAAAAAAAGGCCCCTCGGGGCCTTTTTCAATGGGAGCCTGCGTAAGGGATCAGCGGACCTCGATGGTCACGCGCCGGTTGCGGGGCTCGTCCACCTCGTCGGCGGTCGGCACGGCCAGGTCGCGTTCGCCGCGGCCCACGGCCTCGATGCGGGCGGCCGGGAACTGGCGCTCCACGAAGAGCTGGGCCACTTCCTGTGCGCGGCGGCGCGACAGCTGGTCGTTCTGCTCGCCGGCACCCTTGGTGTCGGTGTGGCCGGTCACCACGATGTCGCCGCCGCTGCGGGCCAGCGCGGCGGTCAATGCCTCGGTCATGATTTGCTGCGACGCCGCCGTCAGCGTGGTGGTGCCCACTTCGAAGAACACCGTGTAGCGCTGCGGAAGCGGCGGGCGCATGTCGAACAGGGGCTTGTTCTCGGCCTGGACCTTGGCCGCGTCGGCCTGGTCGACCACCGGTGCGCCGCTCGCGCCTACTGCGGCCGTGGCGCGCTGGTAGGGCTTGGAGAGCACTTCTTCACCGTCCTTGGCGCGCACCACCACAGCGGAGGGCGTGCCGTCAGCCTGGGGCAGCAGCACCACGCGCGTGCCCGGCGAGGAGCAGGCGGCCAGGAGCAGGGCGACCGTGGTCGCGAGAAGAAGGGAGGAGCGGCGTAACAGTGTCTGCATCTTTTCAGGGTTGGCCGTCGGTCTGCACGATGAAGTCCGTGCCCCGAATGCCGATGGTGGCGGTCTGGGTTTCGACGCGCACGGCGTCGGGGTTGGTCTTGCCGATGAGGCCGGTGATCATGCGCATCGAGCCGCGCAGCAGCGACACCAGCATGCCGCCGTCGCGGGTGGTGCCGTCGAAGTGGAATTCCTTGAGGTCCATGCGCGAGGACGGGCCGACCATCAGCGTGGTGTTGTCGCGCAGCACGACGGCTGCGGAAGAATCCGGACCGGTCACGATGCGATCGACCGCGCCCAGCGCGTCGCCGGGGGCCGCGTTGCGCGTGGCGCCGGCGGCGTCGAGCAGCTGGACGCTGCCGCGCACCGACTTCACGAACCCGGCCTGCGGGGGTGTTGCCGGGGCTGCCGCAGCGGGTGCCTGGGCCTGGGCCAGGGTGGCGGCGCCGACGATGGCGAGCCCGAGGGCGGCGGTCAAAAATTTCTTCATCATTTGCCTCTCTGTGACTGATTGCTTCGCAATGAGCGCAAATATTAAGCCGAAGGCGTTACATATGGTCACGCGGCTGATAATTCAGTCGATTCCTGCGACGTAATGCCCGCGCGCAGAGGCCCTTTTTACCTGATCTTGTTCTTTCTGCATGACGTTGACCCCTAAAACGCTGCTTCGCGTCTCCGTCGCGGTGGCCCTGCTCACCATCCTCCTGAAGGGATGGGCCGGCTACCTGACGAACTCGATGGGCCTGATTTCGGACGCCATGGAGTCCTGCGTCAACCTCGCGAGCGCCATGTTTGCGCTGGCGATGGTCACCATCGCCGAGCGCCCGGCCGACGAAGACCACCCCTACGGCCACCACAAGGCCGAGTACTTCTCGTCCGGCTTCGAGGGCCTGCTGATCGTGGCCGCCGCCATCGCCATCCTGTGGGTGTCGGTGCTGCGGTTGATGGCGCCGCAGCCGCTCGAGCAGCTGGGCTGGGGCCTGGCGCTGTCGGTGATCAGCTCGGGCTTCAACGCGGCGCTGGCGTTCGTGCTGTTCCGCGCGGCGCGCGCGCACCGCTCCATTGCGCTGGAGGCCGACGGGCGCCACCTGATGACCGACGTCTGGACCTCGGTCGGCGTGCTGGTCGGCATCGTGGCCGTGCATTTCAGCGGCTGGCTCTGGCTCGACCCGCTGATCGCCATCGGCGTGGCGCTCAACATCGTGCGCGAGGGCTTCAAGCTCGTGTGGCGCTCGTCGCAGGGCCTGATGGACGAGGCGCTCGATGCCGAGACGCTCGCCACCGTGCGCGCCACGCTCGACGCCTTCGCCGCCAACCATGCCGAGGGCGACCGGCTGCGCTTCGACGACATGGTGACGCGCGGCGCCGGCCAGCGCCGCTTTGCCGACCTGCACATGCACGTGCCCGGCGACTGGACCCTGCAGCGAGCCGCCCACCTGCGCGACGAACTGGAGCAGTCGCTCATGGACGCCGTGCCCGGCCTGCGCGTGACCATTCAACTGCTGCCGCTCACCATGGAAGCGCGCGCCACCCGACTCGAGGACCATCATTCATGAAAGCCATGCTCCAGCGCGTGGCGCACGCCCGCGTCGACATTGCCGGCCAGACCGTCGGCGCCATCGAGGCCGGCCTGCTGGTGCTGTTGTGCGCCGAACGCGGCGACGGCGACAGCGTGGCCGATCGCCTGCTCGCCAAGATCCTCAAGCTGCGCATCTTCTCGGACGACGCCGGCAAGATGAACCGCAGCGTGCAGGACATCGGCGGCGGCCTGCTGGTCGTGAGCCAGTTCACGCTGGCCGCCGACGTGAGCGGCGGCAACCGCCCCAGCTTCACGCTCGCGGCGCCGCCCGACGAGGGCCGCCGGCTCTACGAGTACTTCGTGGCGCAGGCGCGCGGCGCGCACCCGGTGGTGGCGACGGGCGAGTTCGGCGCCGACATGCAGGTGCACCTGCTGAACGACGGGCCCGTCACGATCCCGCTGCAGATGACGGCGTGAACGGCGCAGGGCGAAGCACCGCTTCCCACGCCACCTTCGGTTCGTCGTAGCGCAGCACACGCACCTCCTCGAGGTGCTGCAGCTGCCAGCCGTCGGCAAACAGCCGCTCGACCGCGGCGCGGTCGAAGAAGCGCTTGGGGAAGCCGTCCACCGTGTAGAAAAAATCCTCGTCCCGCCCGCTGGCCGACGGGCCGCGTGCGCCGTGGTGCAGGTCGTTGACCGAATTGAGGCGGCACAGCAGCACGCCACTGGGCCGCAGCACGCGGTGGATGCGCCGCACCAGCGCCAGCGTTTCGTCCCATGCGAAGTAGTGCAGCGACAGGCTCGCGAGCACGGCACCGACCGTGGCGCCCTCCGCCAGCGGCCACGTCTCGCGGAAATCGCCGCAGTGGAACTCGGCCCCTGCGGGCACGCGCTGCCGCGCCTGCGCCAGCGCGTCGGACGACAGCTCGACCGCCACCACCCGCAAGCCGGCGTCGACCAGCGTGGCGGTGTCGCGACCGGCCGCACAGCCCAGTTCGAGCACCGGCCCGTCGCCGGCACATGCGCGCAGCAGCGGCAGCCAGCGCGGCAGCCAGGGATCGGTGTCCGACGCCATCGTGGCCTCTGCTCAGCGCCCGTACGGGCTGCGGATGCCCAGGCCCGCGAGGATCTCGATTTCGTACGCTTCCATCTCGTCCGCGTCGGCGTCGCTGGTCTCGTGGTCCCAGCCCTGCGCGTGCAGCGTGCCGTGCACCAGCAGGTGCGCGTAGTGTGCGGCGAGCGTCTTGCGGTTTTCCCTGGCCTCGCGTGCCACCACGGGCGCGCACAGCACCAGGTCGGCCATCACGACCGGGCCCTGCGCATAGTCGAAGGTGAGCACGTTGGTGGCGTAGTCCTTGCCGCGGAACTCGCGGTTCAGGCGCTGGCCCTCGTCGGCATCGACGATGCGCACGGTGATCTCACCGTCGATGTCCAGCGCATGACGAATCCAGCGGTTCACGCTGTGGCGCGGCAGCGCGGCGCGGTGGCGCTCCACGCCCTTGAAGCGCCCGAACTGCAGTGACAGCGACAGGGCCGGAAGCAAGGAGGCCGCCATGTCAGTGGCCTCCCGAGCGCTTGCGCTGCCCGTCGTAGGCGTCGACGATCTTCGCCACCAGCGGGTGGCGCACCACGTCGGCGCTCGTGAAGTGCGTGGTCGCGATGCCGGCCACGCGCTTGAGCACGCGCTCGGCGTCGATCAGGCCGCTGAGCTGCTGCTTGGGCAGGTCGATCTGGCTCACGTCGCCCGTCACCACCGCCTTGGCGCCGAAGCCGATGCGTGTGAGGAACATCTTCATCTGCTCCACCGAGGTGTTCTGCGCCTCGTCGAGGATCACGAAGGCGTTGTTCAGCGTGCGCCCGCGCATGAAGGCCAGCGGCGCAATCTCGAGCACGTTGCGCTCGAAGGCTTTCTGCACCTTCTCGTAGCCCATGAGGTCGTACAGCGCGTCGTACAGCGGGCGCAGGTAGGGGTCGACCTTCTGCGTCAGGTCGCCCGGCAAAAAGCCCAGGCGCTCGCCTGCTTCCACGGCCGGGCGTGTGAGCACGATGCGCTGCACCGCCGCGCGCTCCAGCGCATCGACCGCGCAGGCCACCGCCAGGTAGGTCTTGCCGGTGCCGGCCGGGCCGATGCCGAAGGTGATGTCGTGCTTGGCGATGTTGTCCAGGTACAGCGCCTGCGTGGGCGTGCGCGCGCGCAGGTCGGCGCGGCGGGTGACGAGCATGGCCGCGTCCTCGTCGCTCATCGAGCCGTCGCCGGCCAGCGTGAGCTGCACCACGGCCGGGTCGATGGCGCGCTGGGCGATCTCGTACAGCGCCTGCAGCACCTCCATGGCGCGCTGCGCCGGGGCCTTGGGGCCGTCGACCTTGAACTGCTCGTGGCGGTGCGCGATCTTCACGCCCAGGGCGTCCTCGATGCGGCGCAGGTGCGCATCCAGCGGGCCGCACAGGTGGCCGAGGCGCGAATTGTTCAGGGGGGTAAAGGTGTGTCGCAGAATCACGCGGTATCCATTTCCATCTAATTGGCAGCCCATGCAAGACCAGCCACGCTCGAAAAAACGCAATCCAAGGCGGGTAACACCGCGGAACCGGCTTTGCCGGGCCGCCGGTGTTGCCCCCTTGAGGGGGGAAGCGGCTACACGAAGTGAGCAAGCAACGGGGGGGAGCCAATGATAGGCAAACTGACCGGCACGCTCGCAGAGCGCAACCCCCCGCAGGTGGTGGTGGACTGCAACGGCGTCGGCTACGAGGTCGACGTGCCGATGAGCACGTTCTACAACCTGCCCAACGTCGGCGCGAAGGTGTCGCTGCTCACGCACTTCGTCGTGCGCGAGGACGCGCAGATTCTCTACGGCTTCGGCACCGCCGAGGAGCGGGCGGCGTTCCGCCAGCTCATCAAGATCACCGGCGTGGGCCCGCGCACCGCGCTGGGCCTGCTCTCGGGCATGAGCGTGGGCGAGCTGGCGCAGGCCATCACCACGCAGGAGCTGGGCCGGCTCGTGAAGATCCCGGGCATCGGCAAGAAGACCGCCGAGCGGCTGCTGCTGGAGCTCAAGGGCAAGCTGGGCGCCGACATCGGCCTGCCGGCGCATGCCGCGTCCGACGCGCAGGCCGACATCCTGCAGGCGCTGGTGGCGCTGGGCTACAGCGACAAGGAAGCCGCGCTCGCGCTGAAGGCGCTGCCGAAGGACGCGAGCGTGAGCGACGGCATCAAGATGGCACTGAAAGCCCTGGCGAAGTGAGTTGGCGGGAGGCGTGGTCGCGCGCGCAGGCGCTGCGCCACGAGTCGGCCGAAACCGACGCCGTGCTCATGCACACGGCCATGGCCTTGTCGGTGCCGATCATCTGGCTCTACGGCTTTGCGGGCGTGGCCTACGGCCAGTTGCCGATGCTGACGCCGGCCGGCTTCGTCGACATGCCGGGCGTCTGCGCATGGCTCACGGCGGTCATGGCTTTCGCGGTCGGCATCCTGTTCATCGACTGGCTGGTGCGCGGCGACGTGGCGCCGCCGCCGGTGCCGCCGTCGATCGTCGTGCGGCACTGGCAGTCGGGCTGGCCCCGGTCGCCGGCGTTGCCGCCCGAGCCCTCTCCCGGCTTCCTGCAGGGCAGCGCCTCGCCGTTTCGCAGCGTGTGCCTGCTCGTCGCGGCCGTGGCCTGCGTGTCGGCGCTGGTGTTCAGCGGCCTCGACACGCTGGGCTGGTCGGTCGTCGCGCGGCCGGGTGGGTTGGCGCCGCTCGCCGAATGGCCGCTGTACCCGCTGCCGTGGATCTGGCCCTGGTTGCTGCCGCTCGCGCGCCAGCCCTTCGCGCTCGGCACCGTCGCGGTCGGCGCGGTGCTGCTCGTCGCGGCGATCTTCATGCGCTGGCGCCGGATGCGCGGCGCTTGGTTTCCGTTCTTCACGGCGCTGCCGATCCTCGTGGCACCGCATTTCCTGGGCGCCGCCGGCTTCGACTACGCCGCCGCGCGCGGGCTCGGCGGCCTCAATGAACCCGCACTGGCGAGTGCGCTCGCGCAGCATCCGGGGCGCTACAACGTCTACACTTTCCTGAGCCTGTGGGGCGGCATCGGTGCCGGCACGGTCGGCCTGGTGCTCGGCTTCTGGTTCGGCCGCTCGCGGGTCATGGACGAGGACTGAGCGCTGGCCCGGCGCCCTGCAAGGAGACACCCTCTGTGAGCGCTTCTTTCTTCGATTCGCCCGCGCACCTGAGCGGCGGCCCGCTGACGCCGCGGATGCGCGCCGAGATGCCGTTCGAGCTCGTCGGCCCGCGTCTGCAGGCCGTGTGCGGCAACTTCACGCCCGTGCCCATGCCGCGCCAGCAGACCGTGTCGGGCGGCATCGAGGTGCGGCGCGCCGGCGGGGTCGACGTGGCGCTCATCGGCCAGAACCTGCAGCGCGTGCACCGCGATGCGCAGGCCATCCGGCGCGACGACCGCGAGCATTTCTTCCTCGTGTTCCAGGACCACGGCGGCGCGCTCATGTGCCAGGGCGCGCAGCAGATCGCGGTGCAGGCCGGCGACATCGTGCTGATCGATTCGGCGCGGCCCTCGGAGTTCGTCTACGACGGCGCCAGCTCGCAGCAGGTGTCGGTGCATCTGCCGCGCGCCGACATGCTCGCGCGCTTCGGCCCCACGCTGCAGGGCGGCGTGTGCGTGCGGCGCGGCGACGCGCTGGGCTTCGCGATGCGCGCCATCCTCGCGCGGCTGCTCGACAGCGGGCAGTCCGACGACGCACACCTGGTCGAGGCCTTTCTCGGCGTGTTCGGCTCGGTGCTGGTCGAGCGCGCGCGGCAGGCGCCGGCGCTGCTGTCGCGCAACGCCGGCGAGGGCGTGTTGCGCCGCGCGATGGACCACGTGGCGCTGCAGTTCCACGACCCGGCCTTCCATGCGGGCGAACTGGCGCGGCACCTGGGCGTGTCGCCACGGCTGCTGCAGCGGGCCTTCGAGGCCTTGGGCGTTTCGCCGAGCCGCCACATCCTCGACACCCGGCTGGCGGCGGCGCGTGCCGCGCTCGATGCGGCGGCCCGGCAGGGCGGCCCCGCGCCGGCCATCGCGGTGGTCGCCTACGACTGCGGCTTCAACGACCTGTCGTTCTTCTACCGCGAGTTCCGCAAGCGCTACGGCGTGCCGCCGGGGCGCCTGGCGCTTGGACCCCTGACGCACTGACTGACGCCTGAGTCCATTCGCTGACGCCTGGCTCCAAGACGCCGGCCCCTGCTTTTCCTAAAGTGACCCGGCGCGCCCGCCCTGCGGCGGCGCGCGCCAGCGTCAACCCAACCAGGACAAAGCAATGCAAGAGACAAGAATGACGATCGGCGGTCGCGCGGTGCCAGGCACGGCCTCCTTCGAAGTGCGCAACCCCGCCAACGGCCAGGTGATCGGCACCGCGCCGAACGGTTCGCGCGACGACCTCGCCGCCGCCGTGGCCGCCGCGCAGAACGCCTTCACGAGCTGGTCGCGCAAGTCCGACGACGAACTGGCCGTCGCCTGCCGCGCCGTGACCGAGAAGATCGGCGCGCACGCCGAAGAGCTGGCGCGCCTGCTCACGCTGGAGCAGGGCAAGCCGCTCAACGGCCTGGGCTCGCGCTGGGAGCTGGGCGGCGCCGCGGCCTGGGCCGGCGCCACCGCGGCGCTGTCGCTGCCGCCGCGCGTGCTGCAGGACAACGCGCAGGGCCATGTCGAGATCTTCCGCAAGCCCGTGGGCGTGGTCGGCTCGATCACGCCGTGGAACTTCCCCGTGCTGATCGCCGTGTGGCACGTGCTGCCGGCGCTGCGCACGGGCAACACGGTCGTCATCAAGCCCTCGCCCTACACGCCGCTGGCCACGCTGCGCTTTGTCGAGCTGCTCAACGAGGTGCTGCCCGAAGGCGTGGTCAACAGCGTGAGCTGCGACGACCGCACCTCCAACCTCGGCGCCGACATGGCGAGCGACCCGGTCATCCGCAAGATCGTGTTCACCGGCTCCTGCGCCACCGGCAAGAAGGTGATGCAGTCGGCCGCCAGCACCATGAAGCGCCTCACGCTCGAACTCGGCGGCAACGACGCCGGCATCGTGCTGCCCGACGCCGACCCCAAGGCCATCGCCGAAGGCCTGTTCTGGGGCGCGTTCCTCAACAACGGCCAGACCTGCGCGGCCATGAAGCGCCTGTACGTGCACGCCAGCATCCACGACGAGGTGTGCGAGCACCTCGCGGCCTTCGCGAAGCAGGTGCCGATGGGCGACGGCATGGACGAGAAGAACGTGCTCGGCCCGGTGCAGAACCGCATGCAGTTCGACAAGGTTGCGCGGCTCGTGGCCGACGCGAAAAAGAAGGGCCAGGTGCTCACGGGCGGCGAACCGGGCGAGGGCCTGTTCTTCCCCGCGACCATCGTCGCGGGCCTGAAGAACGGCGATGCGCTGGTCGACGAAGAACAGTTCGGGCCCGCGTTGCCCGTCATCCGCTACACCGATGTCGAAGAGGCCATCCGCGCCGCCAACGACAGCGAGAACGGTCTGGGCGGTTCCGTGTGGTCGAAGGACATCGAACACGCGAAGCGCATCGCCTCACGCCTGGAGTGCGGCTCGGTGTGGATCAACAAGCACGGCGCCATCCAGCCCAACGCGCCCTTCGGCGGCGTGAAGGCCTCGGGGCTCGGCGTGGAGTTCGCGGAAGAAGGGCTGAAGGAGTACACCGACGCGCAGGTGATCTTCTCCTGACGCGTTGCAGAGCGTGGCGCGCGCCACGCTCTGGTCAGTTGCGCAGCGCGGCGGTCAGTGCGCCGAGCAGCGCATCGGTCTCGACCAGGCTCGGCGGATGGATCGGCGCCGGCCAGGTGCTGTGGATCGCGACCACGAGCCGTTCCTTCGGGTGGATGTAGACCTGCTGGCCGAAGATGCCGAGCGCGGCGAACAGGCCGCCGTCGAGTTCGGGCAGCGCCTTCGCGCCGGTCGGGAAGGTCCACCACTGGTAGCCGTACCCCATCGGTTCGAAGCCCGCGAGCGTGCCGGGCGCGAGGTGGCTGGTTGCATCGACGCGCGTGGCGTCGGCCACCCAGCCGTCGGGCAGCACCCGCTGGCCGCCGGCCACGCCGCCGCCGAGCACGAACAGGCCGAAGCGCCCGAAGTCGCGCAGCGTGGCGTTCACGCCGCTGCCGGTGAACTCCTGGCCGTCGACCGCATCGAGCTGCCAGTAAGCGTCGGCCTCCATGCCGAAGGGCGCCCAGATTTTTTCCGAGAGGTAGTCGCTGATCGGCCGGCGGATCGCGCTGGCCAGGATCTCACCGACCAGGCAGGTCTCGCCGGTGCTGTAGTTGAAGCGCGTGCCCGCCGGTGCCACGCGCGGGCGCTTCGCCATGAACGCCAGCACCGCGCCTTTTTCGCGCGTGAGCTGCACGCGCATCAGCTGGCGCCGGTCGGAGTCGGCGTCGAGGTAGTCCTCGTTCCAGGCCACGCCCGAGCTCATCTGCAGCACCTGCTTCACCGTCACGTCGTCGTAGGCCGAACCGCGCAGCGCGGGCAGGTAGCGCACCACCGGGTCGTCGAGGCTGGCGATGTGGCCATCTTTCACGGCCGCGCCAACCAGCGTGGAGGTCAGCGATTTCGCGACGGAGAACGACAGCCACTTCGTCGCCGCGTCGTTGCCCATGGCGTAGCGCTCGAGCACGACATGGCCGTCCTTGATCACCAGCAGCCCGGCCGTGTGGTTGCGCGCCATGAAGCCGTCGATGCCGAAGCGCTGCGCATCGACCGGCGTGCCCTCGGGCAGCGGATGCACCTGCGTGCCGCGCCGGATCGCGCGCGTCGCGTAGAGCCGGTCCATCTGGCGGTAGGTCGGCGCCTGCAGCGCGGGCGCCAGCGTCATCAGGTCTTCGTAGCGGCCGATAGCCTCGTTGCTTGCGGCGGTCATTTCGCAGGCCGGTTCAGCCCCAGCGTCGGCGTCTCGTCGAAGAAGTTCCAGGGCTTGAGCAGCGCATGCACCCACTCGGTCGGCATGATCGGCCACTCCTCGGCGCGCGCGACGTGCGTGGTGCCGGTGGTGAGCCACACCACGTTGTCGGTGTTCACGATCTCCTGGTTGTCGGCCGTGAACTGGCCCAGGCCCGTGTCCTTGTTGGAGCGGTTCGGGTACTTGCCTTCGGGGAACAGCTCCTCGGGGTCGTAGCGCGTCACCCAGAGCTGGCGGTCCATGAAGCTCAGGCGGTGGTTGATCCACTCGTCCTTCGCGAAGTTGGCGCCCTTGGCAATCGGGTGCGTGCCGCCCGCGTACGGAATGAGCTGGTACGAGATCGGGTTGCCGACCTTGTTGTTCTTCGCCGGGTTGCTCAGCAGGCGGATGGTCGAGGGGTCGAACTTCTGCGCCGCCTGCTGCTCGGTGCGCACCGTGCGCTGCACCGACTGCATGGTGCTGGTGCGCGGGCCGCCGCGCGTGTTGGGCAGCACCACGGGGTCGACCTCGGTGAGCGTGTTCTGCTCGCCGTCCACATCGAGGTCGAGGCGGAAGTTGTAGATGTGCTGGTGCGTGGTGCCGACGATGTGGTGGTCCAGCAGCGTGCCGTAGCGCGTGTCCTCGGCGGCCGTGGGGTCCTGCATGGTGCGCGCCTTCACGCCCTTCACGGCTTCGATGCCGGTGGCGCCGGCGTGGATGCCGATGGTGCCGTTCTCGGCGAACACCCAGTCGAACAGGTAGTCGTAGTTGCCCACCGTGCTGATCCAGCGCACCACCAGCTCGCGCCGCTCGGTGCTGATGTTGGGCTTGCCCATCTCCTGGTGCTTGAACTCGGGGTCGGCATAGCGCTCGAAGACGGCGATGGCGCGCGGCACCTTGGTGGGGGCGCCGGTGTAGTCGGCCAGCGTGGCGTCCAGCAGCACGGCGTTCTGCGGAGCGTCCTTGTTCGGCTCGATGGGCGAGGTGAGCGTGCCCATGCCGTACTCGCCCGAGTCGAGGTAGGCCTTGAAGTACCAGCCGGTGTCGGGGTCGCCGTAGGGCACGATCATGCCGCCCAGCGAGCCTTCGTACATCACCTTGCGCTTCGTGCCCTTGTCGTTGTAGGTGACGGTGGACAGCACCAGGCCCACGCGCGAGTCGAGCCGCACGTGGAAGTCCCAGTTGCGCCAGTGCATCGTGTGGCCGGTGATCGTGTAGTTCTTGCCCTCGGGCTCGGTGATCTCCAGCGGCTTGGGCGCGGGCGTGGCCGCGCGGTCGCGCCCGTCGTAGGGCGTGGGCTTGAGCGGCACGGGCACCAGGCCGCCGTCCTCGATCTTGATGACCTTCTTCTGTTCCAGGTCGACCACTGCCACCAGGCCCTCGATGGGGTGCGCCCAGTAGTTGCCGTCGCCCACGTCCAGGTAGCTCACCACCTTCAGCAGGCGGTCTTCCTGGCGCAGCGAATCCTTGCCGTCGAAGTAGCCCACGGTGAGCGGCGTGGCCACCACCTTCTTCACGTCGGCGATGCCGCGCGTGGCGAGCGCCTTGGCGTAGTCGGGGCTGGCCTCGATGGCGCTCTGCACGGTGGCGAAGTCGTCCAGCAGCACCATGCCGTGCGCGCCTTCGATCGGCTTCCATGCGGTGAGCGTGCGCGCCGCGAGGTCGACCGTGCCTTCGATGACCTTCTTGCCGTCCAGCGCCACGAAGGCCGCCTGGCGCGGCGCGCGCACGGGCTGGCCGGTGAGCGCGAAGTTCCAGACCTCGTCCTTGGGCGGGCGCTTCACGCTGATCTCGGTGAAGCGCAGGCCCGTCTTGTAGCGCCCCGAGGCCTTCAGCACCTCGAGCGTGGCCTGGATCTCGGCTTCGGTGAGCGGGTTCATCGGGTTGGGCACGCGCTCGACCACGAAGGTCTTGTCCAGGCTGGACTGGAACACCTGGTTCACGAAATCGTGCGGCACGTAGGCCGCGCCCTTGCGCATGGTCACGGGCACGTCGAGCTGCATCGGCTGGCCGTTGACCAGCGCCGTCTTCGAGCCGGGCTTCAGGCGCACCAGCGTGCCGTTGCGCGCCACGGTGAACACGTTGGCAAAGCTGTCCCAGCGCAGCGTGCCGCCGAAGTCTTCCACCGTCTTCTTCAGCGGCACCATGTGGGCCGCGCCGCCGTGGGCCCGGGCCGGCTCAGTGCTCAGGGGGCCGAGGGCGAGCGCCAGGGCAGAGGCCAGGGCGGTGCCCAGGAGACGCCGTGCGGCGCCGCGGCCGGGCGTTCGGTGGTAGCTGCTGCGCATGGCTGCATCCTTCTTCGCGTGTGGTGGTGGACAACCGCGAAGGTAAGAGCGCCGCCGGCGCGGGCGTTATCAAGATTTGGCAAACCACCGCGCGCGCGTGGCGGACGGCAGCTCGCCGAACAGGCGCGCGTAGTCGATGGCAAAGCGCGACAGGTGCCAGAAGCCCCAGCGCGCGGCGATGTCGCCGATGGTGTCGTCGCGGCAGGCCTGCATCTCGCAGCGCACGCGGTTCAGGCGCATCACGCGCAGGTAGGTGACGGGGCTCAGGTGCAGCACGTCCTCGAAGGCGTACTGCAGCGAGCGGCGCGACACGCCGGTGGCCGCGCACAGGTCGGGCACGCTGATGGGCTCGTCGGCGTGCGCCTGCATGTACTCGCGCGCCTTGGCCACGATGTGGCGCCGCGCCGCCGAACTGGCGGGCAGCCGGGCCTCGAAGGCCTCGGAGCCCATGCACTGCAGCACCGCGTCGGCCAGCGACAGCGACAGCATGTGGCGCGCGGCCGGCTGCTCCAGCTGCGCGAGGTTGTCGCGTGCCAGCGACAGGGCGGCGCCCAGCAGGCGGGTGAAGGCGGTTTCGTCGAAGCCGGGGTGCTGCACCGGCGCGGGCGCCGGCATGCGCAGCGCGAAGTCGGGGCCGAACAGGGTGGTGGCCAGCTTCGCCAGCGGTTCGGTGTCGACGCACACGGCCATCAGGTCCATGCCGGCGCCGGCCAGCAGCTCGAACTCGCGCTGCGGCGACAGCGCGATGAGCCGCCGCCCGTCGAGGTCGTGGCCGCAGTACCAGCTGCCGGGGGCCGTCACGTCGATCACGGCCAGGCACAGGGCGCCCGGGCGGCCGTGGCCGTGCTGCAGCACCGTCTGGTTGGCGTGTTCGTGGAACACCTGCACGAAGTCCAGGTGCAGGTCTTCGGACAGCCCCTCGAAGCGGCCGTTCGACAGCTGCTCGTAGTGCTGCTTCCAGGTGCCCACGCCCGAGGCTTGGGCCTGGGCTTCGGCGGTGAGTTGTCGGCTGAAATGAAGAAGCTCGGTCATGGTGCGCGCTGGCGCAGTTGCCATCGCCCCACCGATGAGCAGAAACCGTGCCTGTCACGGCGCAGTGTGTGGGAAGCGCCGCCGGCCGACCATGTTGCTTACCCTTGGTCGGGTCCGCTCAGGTGCTCATTCGAGCGTCAGGCCGATGTCCTTCACCAGCGCGCCCCAGTCGCGCAGGTCGCTGCGGATGGTGGCGGTGAACTGCTCGGGCGTGTTCTGCGGCAGGTCGTTGAAGTTCAGCTCGTACATGCGGCGCACCACCGCGGGGTCGCGCAGCACCTGGTTCACGGCCTCGTTGAGCTTCTTCACGATCGCCGGCGGCGTCTTGGCCGGCGCCAGCAGGCCGTACCAGGCGTAGGTGGTGAAGGGGTAGCCGCTCTCGGTCATGGTCGGCACGTCGGGCAGCATCGGGATGCGCGAGGGGCCGCTGTTGGCCAGCGCGCGGATGCGGCCGGCGCGCACGATCTCCACGGTCGAGGAGATGTCGGCGAAGGCCGCATCGACCTGGCCGCCCACGAGGTCCTGCACGCAGGGGCCGCTGCCCTTGTAGGGCACGTGCGTCATGACGAGGCCGGCCTGCTTCTTCAGGCTTTCCATCGCCAGGTGGCCGCCCGAGCCGTTGCCCCATGAGCAGTAGCTGAGCTTGTCGGGCCGCGCCTTGGCGTAGGCGACGAACTCCTGGATCGTCTTCACCGGCAGGTCCTTGCGCACCAGCAGCAGGTTGCCGCCGCGCCCGACCTGGGCGATGGGCATGAAGTCCTTCAGCGGGTCGTAGGGCAGCTTCTTGTAGAGGCTGGGGTTCACCACCATCGTCGCGGCGTAGGTGAACAGCAGCCGGTAGCCGTCGGGCGTGGAACGCGCCACCACCTCGCTGCCGAGGATGCCGTTGGCGCCCGGGCGGTTGTCGACCACGAAGGGCTGCTTCAGGATCTTGCCGAGGCCGTCGCCGATGATCCGCGCGATGGTGTCGGTGCCGCCGGCCGCCGCGGTGGGCACCACCAGCGTCACGGGCTTGTCGGGGTAGCTGCTGTCGCCCTGCGCGTGGCTGGCAACGGCCAGCGTGGCCAGGGAACAGGCGGCGAGCATGCGCAGGCCGAAGCGGAATGGTGTTGTCGTTGTCATGGTCCGTGTCTCCGATGGAAAGGCCTCAGCGGATGCCGAAGCGCGCCTGCGTGCCCTGTTCGATCATGTCCGCGCCCACGCGATACAGGTTGCGCGAGACGTAACTGGGCACTTCGCGTGCCCGCTCGCGCAGCCATTCGGCCTTGAGCGAGCGCGCCTCGGCGATCTCGGTGGCTTCGCCCTCGGCGGTGGCCAGCAGGTCGATCACGTGCAGCGCGAGCTGCCACTGCTTGCCAGCAGCCAGCGCGCGTGCCTGGTCGATCACGCCGCGCTTGTCGGTGATGGCGTCGGCCACCGCGCGGCCGATGGCCTCGGGCGCGGCCGGATGCAGCGAGGTCGGGTTGCGGTCCCACCAGCCGTTCTCCGAGCGGTAGATGTCGCGCACGATGTAACCCGGGTCGCCGTAGGTGGGCTTCATCCACTCGACCGCGAACAGCTCGTCGGGAAAGCGGATGCGCGCCAGGATGTCGCGCTCGTTGAGCCCCTCGTTCATGAGCCGCACCACCTCGGCGCGCACCCAGCGCAGCGCGCGGGCCGTGTGCACGAGCACGTGCTGCACCTGGTCTTCGCCCTCGAGCGTGGCGCCGAATTCGCGCACCGCCTTGCGCGGCTTCAACGCCGCCAGCGCCTCCAGCGTGTCGGCCCAGCGCACCGTGTCGCGCATCGTGCGAAAGGGCGTGCCGATGTTGGGAATGGAGTCGATCAGCGCCGCGCCGCCGTACAGCACGCGCTGCGCCGGGCTCCACAGCGCGATCGCGTCGTCGGTTTCCGAGGGCGCCCAGCGCAGCTCGATGCGACGCTCGCCGCTGCCGATCTGCAGCACGTCGTCGAAGGTCTCGGTGGGCGGGTGCGTCACCAGCCGGTGGTCGAAGAAGCCGGCGGGGCGGTTGAACTGGATCTCGGCCATGCGGTGCTGCAGGGCCAGCGTCTCGCGGTAGCGCGCCAGGCGGCGCGGCACGTTGCGGTGCGCAATGATGCGCGGCGGCGCATCGCCGCGCGCGGCGGCATGGGCCAGCCACATCGGCACGCCGGCGTTGTAGCCGATGTGGCCGTGGCTGAAGCACAGCGCATGCACCGGCGCGTCGCTGAGCTGGCGCAGCGCGTCGATCATGCCCTGCGTCACCGAGCCGCCCGGGCCGGCGTCGATCACGACCAGGCCCACGTTGGTCTCGGCCACGAACGATTGGCCCTGCCCGCGCAGGATGTGCAGGCCGGGCGCCACGGTCTCGGTGCCGGTGCCGACGATGAGGAAGGGCTTTTCTTCTTCGGTTGCCTGGGGTTTTTCAGCGGTGGCGCTCATGCGGAATCCTTGGTGACGGTGAGGGGCGGCAGCTGGTAGCGGCCGTCGAGCAGTTCGGCGCGCGGCACGTAGGCGCGCAGGCACAGGTAGAAGCTGCCTTCGGGCGCCGGCAGCCAGTTCGCGAGCGCGGCCTCGCCGTCGGGGCGCGCATGCTGGATGTGCAGCGTGAGCCCGCCGTCCGCATCGCGCCGCAGCCCCGGCGTGCGGTCGCCGACGGCGTAGCGGTCGATCGGGTTGTCGACCAGCATGTAGTCGCGCGTGTCGTACATCGTGAGCGACCAGAAGGCATCGACCGGCGGCAGCGCGTCGGGCGCGAAGCGCAGCGTGTAGCGGCGCTGGCCGGTGAGCGGCTCGCCTGCGGCGTCGTGCCAGGCCATGGGGTAGGTGGCCTCGCGGCTTTCGAGCATGCCGATGTACTTGAGCGCGATCAGCGCGCGCGCCAGGTGGTCGTCGCCGAAGGAACCTTCCACGAGCGGCATCTGCACCCAGCCCGAGGCCGTGGTGCGGCCCGACTGCGCCTCGCGCAGCCGCGGCAGCACGGTGTCGAGCGCGGCCTGCAGCGCGGCGCGCTGGCCGTCGTCGAGCGCGCCCGCGCCGGGGCTGATCCCGAGCGCCGCATAGCGCGCGAGCCGCGCCGCATCGCCAGCCGGCGGTGCGTTGTCGCGCAGCGCCGCGTTCACCTGTGCGGCGAAGTGTTCGGCCGTGAGCGGCGCCTTCGGGTCGCAGGCCGGATCGAAGGCGCGCGGCGCCGAGCGGCGGCCGGCCTCCCAGTCGGCCAGCGTGCGCACGAGAAAGCCGTCCTGCAGTGCGTTGACGGCCGGCACGTCCTGCGGGCCGTCGACCAGCAGGCGTCCGATGATCCACAGCCAGCGCGTGGGCGCCTCGATGCGCGCGCCCGGTGCATCGAAGGCCGCGGGCAGTGTGCCGCGCCATCCCGGCGGCGTGACCACGAAGGCGCGCGCCGCCGTGCCCGTGAGGCGCTGCCCCAGGTGGGCGAAGGGGTTGGTGAAGAAGTCGAGCAGGCCCAGCACGTAGTAGCGCCCGGCCGTGTCGGGCACGTCGATCACGAGCGGGCCCTCGCCCAGGTCGAGCCAGGCGTTGGTGTAGAGCGTGTCGTTGTTCGGCGTGACGACGCGGCTCTTGCCCGCGCCCAGCAGCTGGCGCGCGTGCGTGAACACGTTGCACCAGCGCAGCGGCTTGGGCGCCTCGCCGGCGGCGTCGGTGCGCTGCGGCGAGGTGGCCGCGCGCATGCGGCACATCTCGTACAGCGGGTAGGCGTAGACCACGGCCTCTTCGGCCAGGGCTTGCAGGGTGGCGTCGGTGTGCGGTTGCATCGTGCTCAGCCCTGTTGTGCCTGCAGCGCCGGGATGCGCCAGCTCTGCACGCCTTCGCGCGGGTAGTACATGCGCAGGATCAGGTAGAAGCGCCCGGCCGGCGCGGGCAGCCAGTTGGCGGCGTCGGCGGGGCGCGCGTGGCTCACCACCAGTTCGAGGCTGCCGTCGGCGTTGCGCTTCAGCCCGGGCGTGCGGTCGCCGATGGCGTGGCGGCGGATGTCGTTGGGGTAGAGAAAACGGTCGGTGTCGTACAGCGTGACCGACCAGAAGGCGTCGGCGGGCGGCAGGTCGCCGGCCTCGAAGCGCATCGTGTAGCGGCGCTGGCCGTCCAGCGGTTCCTGCGTGACGTCGTGGTGCGCGGCGGCATACACCGCCTCGCTGGTGGCCAGCGCGCCCAGGCCCAGGTAGGCGGTGCGCGCGCGGCCGAGGAACTCGTTGCCGTAGCGGCCGGTGGCCGGCGTCATCGACCAGGGCTTGGGCCGGCGGTTGCGGCCTACCGCGCCCACCAGCTGCACGCCCTCGGCGAAGCCTTCGATCAGGCCTTCGCGCAGCGGTGCTTCGAGTGCGTCCCACGAGAACGCGGCGTTCGCCAGCAGCCCGCCCTGGCCGAACCACGCCACGAGGCCGCGGTCTTCCACGCGGCCCGGCGCCTCGGCCAGCGCATGGCACACGTTGGTGAAGAAGCGCGGCGCCACCTGCGCGGCCGGCTCGCCGTGCTCGAAGGCGGCGGCCATGGCGTCCTCGTGCGGACCGGCCCACTGTTCGATGGCGGCCGGGCGGCCCTGCAGCACGGTGCCGGGCGCGGGCTTCAGTTGGATCTCCGACTGCAGCGCGCGCGCGGCCGGCCAGTCGCTTTCATCACCCACCAGGATGCGGCCGATGAGCCAGACCAAGTCGGTCGGGCAGCGCACCACGCGGTGGGCGGCGGCGAGCGATTCCGGCACCGTGCCGCCGGGGCCCACGAGCACCACGGTCTCGCCCTCGGGGTTGCAGTTGCGCGGGCCCAGGTTCTCGAAGTTCTCGGTGTAGGCGTCGTACAGCGGCAGCACGAAGTAGCGCCCCGGATGCCGCGCCGACGCGGGCACCGTGAGCAGCATCGGCCCGTGCGCCAGGTGCAGCCAGGCCATGGTGTAGAGCAGGTCGTTGGCGGGCGTGACCACGTCGCGGTCTTCGTGGGTGGACGGGCGCGGCGCGTGGTGCAGCGTGTTCAGCGGCGCGCGCACGTCGGAGCCGGCCGAGGCGCCGCTGCGGCGTTCGGCGCGCGGCGCGGTCTGCAGGGCGCAGGTGCGGTAGGTCTCGGTGAGCGGATAGCCGTAGACGAAGGCGGCCAGGCCGATGGAACGGGCGAGCGCCTTGCGGGCGGCGGCGATGTCGGGCACGGGAGCGGGAGCGTTCATGGGAAAGACCTCGGGGTTCGAAAAAAGGGGAGGGGGAAGGCGGTTCAGTCGAGCTTCACGCCCGTGGCCTGCGTGAGCTTCAGCGTCACGGGCAGGAAGGCCTTGTAGGCCGCGGCGGCCTCGGGCGGTAGGTTGCCCACGGGCTCGGCGCCGAGCTCTTCGATGCGCCGGCTCACCTCGGGCTGGTGCACCACCGCGCTGACCTCGCGGCCCAGGCGCTCGACGATGGCGTCGGGCGTCCTGGCCGGCGCCATCAGCGAGGTCGGGCCGGTCATGGCGTAGACCTCGTCGGCATAGCCCTGCTCGGCGAAGGTGGGCACGTCGGGCAGCGCGCGGGCGCGCCGGGGGCCGGCCACGGCCAGCGGGCGCAGCTTGCCGGCCTTGATGTACGGCTGCAGCGTGGTGACCGAGCCCACGGTCATCTGGATCACGCCGCCGATCAGGTCGATCGCCATCGGGCTCTCGCCCTTGTAGGGCACGTGCATCGTCTGCAGGCCGTAGGCCTTGTCCATGTAGACCTGCACCTGGTGCGGCTGCGTGCCCGGGCCCCACGAGCCCATCGAGTACTTGCCGGGCGCGGCCTTGGCGGCGGCGATCAGGCTCTTGAAGTCGGTGGCCGGCACCGAAGGGTGCACCGCCAGCACGGTGCGCGTGGTGGCGATGTCCGACACCATGCGCAGGTCGGTGCGCGGGTCGTAGGGCAGCTTGCTGTAGAGCACCAGGTTCGCCGTGACGGGGCCCGGCACCGTGAGCAGCAGCGTGTGGCCGTCGGGCGGGCTCTTGGCGACGTAGTCGGTGCCGATGATGCCGCCCGCGCCGCTGCGGTTCTCGACCACCACCGGCTGGCCCAGCCGTTTCGACAGGCCCTCGGCCACGAGCCGCGCGAGGATGTCGGTCGAGCCGCCCGCCTGGTACTGCACGATGATGCGCACGGGCTTGGAGGGGAAGGGCGCCTCCGTGGCCGTCGCCGCGCCTGCCGCGAGCACCAGTGCCGCGCCCGCGCCGAGTGCGCGCCCGAGTCCGTTCTTCGATGTCGTCGTCATGCGATGTCTCCGGTGGTTGTTGTTGTGCTTCAGGGCGCGCGGCCGACGACCAGCGCGTCGACCGCCACGCAGCCGCCCTCGGCCTGCGGGCGTGCGATCAGCGGGTTGATCTCGGCGCTGTCGAGCGAGTCGCCCGCGCGCTGCGCGAAGTCGGCCAGCGCGCACAGCGCATCGGCGATCGAATCGAGGTCGACCGGCGGCCGGCCGCGTGCGCCGTTCAGGATCGCGAAGGCGCGCAGTTCGCGCACCATGGCCAGCGCGTCGTCGCGCGTGATCGGCAGCGCGCGCAGCGACACGTCGCGCAGCGTCTCGACGTGGATGCCGCCCAGCCCGAACATCAGCACCGGTCCGAACACCGGGTCGCGGTGCACGCCCGCGATGCATTCGACGCCGCCGCCCAGCATGCGTGCCACCAGCGCGCCGTCGAGCCGCGCCTCGGGCCGTGCGGTGAGCGCGAGGTCGCGCGTGCGCTCGAAGGCCGCGCGCGCCTGCGCCGCGCCGCGCAGCCCGAGCGCCACGCCGCCGACGTCCGACTTGTGCGGGATGTCGGCGCTGACGATCTTCACCACCACCGCCTCGCCGAGCGCCTCGGCGGCGGAAGCAGCCTCGTCGGCGCTGCGCACCACGCGGTGCGCGACCACGGGCACGCCGGCATCGGCCAGCAGCGCGAGCGCGTCGGGCTCGGACATCGTGCCGGGCGCGAGCGTCAACGGCGCCTGGATCGACGCGGGCGCCGCAGCCACCGCCGCCGCAGGCTTCAGCCCCGCCAGCGCAGCGATCGTGCGGATGCCGTCCGACGGGTCGGCGAACACCAGGCAGCGCATCGCTTCGAGCTCGGCGCGACGTTCGGGCGACAGCAGCGTGCTCACCGCCAGCAGCGTGTCGGGATACGCCTCGCGCAGCGAGCTCACCAACGAGCGCAGCACGGGCCAGAACGCGTCCGACGCGCCCGCGGCGGCCAGGAAGCCCATCCACGACGCGAAGCCCTGGTCGTCCAGCATCACGCGCGCCGTGCGATCGATCAGCGTCATGTCGTTGGTGACCTGGCCCGTGATGTCGACCGGGTTGCGCGGCGCCGCGAAGGGCACCCAGCGGCGCAGCGTGTCCTGCGCGGCCTCGCTCAGCGGCCGGGCGTCCAGGCCCTGCGCCGAGGCCTCGTCGGCCATCAGCGCGCCGACGCCGCCCGAGAGCGTGAACAGGCCGATCGAGCGGTCGCGCGGGCGGCCCGCCACGGCGGCACTGTGGGCCAGGTCGAAGAACTCCGTGAGGTTGCGCGCGCGCAGCACGCCGTACTGGCGGAACACGGCGTCGTACACCGCGTCGTCGCCCGCCAGCGCGGCGGTGTGCGAGGCCGCGGCCTCGGCGCCGAGTGCGGTGCGCCCGACCTTGACCATCACCACCGGCTTGCCATTGGCCTGCGCCAGGGCCAGCGCGGCGCGCAGGCGGGGGCCGTCGCGGCAGCCTTCCATGTAGGCCATGATCACGTCGGTGTCGGGGTCCTGCGCGAGCCAGGCCAGGCAGTCGGCGACCTGCACGTCGGCCTCGTTGCCGGTGGTGGCCCACAGCGACAGGCCGACGCCGCGCGCCCGCGCCATCGCATACGCATAGGCGCCGAACGCGCCCGACTGGCTCACCAGTCCGATGCGCCCCGGCATCACGCGGCCCACGCCGGGCGCCGGCGAGAAGGTGGCGTACACGTGGCGCGCGATGTTCATGAAGCCCAGGCAGTTGGGGCCGACCAGCCGCACGCCGGCGGCACGCGCCTTGTCGCCCAGCCGCGCCTGCGCCGCCGCGCCCTCGGCGCCCACTTCGGCGAAGCCCGAGGAGAACAGCACCACGCCCTTCACGCCCGCCGCGATGGCGTCGTCGAGCGCGCCGTCGACCAGCGCCGACGGCACGGCGAGGATGGCCAGGTCCACCGGCTGGCCGATGGCGCGCAGGCTGGGGAAGGCGGGCAGGTCCTGGATGCGGTCGGCGTTCGGGTTGACTGGGTAGAGCGTGCCCTCGAAGCCGAAGCGGCGCTGGTAGTCGACGGGAATGCCGCCGATCTTCTGCGCGTTGGACGAGGCGCCGACCACCGCGATGGCGCGCGGCGCGAACAGCGCCGACAGGGATTCGGTTTGCGAAGAGAAGAAGTCCATGGGCATGGCGGAGGTGTCGGAAGTCAGAAGTTGTGGCGGATGCCGGTGGCGAGCACGCGCACGTCGTTGCCGCTGTTGGCGATCACCGGAATGGTCGCGAGCGAGGCCGAGGCGCCGTGCCGGTTCAGCAGGCGCAGCCAGCGCGCATAGACCACGGTGCGCTTGCTCAGGTAGTAGTCGTAGCCCAGCGTCCAGGCCAGCTGCGAGCGTTCGCTCTCGGCCACCTTGCGCTGCGTGGCGCCGAAGATCAGGTTCGAGGCCGGCGTCACGTTGTAGGTGGCGCCCAGGTTCACGAGCTTCGCGGTCGGCACGTTGGGCAGGCTCGAGGCGTTGCGCACGTAGCTGGCGTACAGCTGCAGGCCGATCGAGGGCAGCTCGTAGGAGCCGGTCAGCGTCTGGTAGGTCGTGGTGGCGGGCGAGGCCACGGGCGCCGCCGCCGAGCCCGAGCGCGCGCGCTGGAAGGCGTAGGCGATGTAGTAGGGCTTGCGCGCCCAGCCGATGTTGCCGCTCTGGTGGCTCGGCGCGCTCGATTCGCCGGGCGCGTAGGCCAGGTCGGCGAAGAACTCCATGCTGGCCGGCGTGCGGTAGCGCACCATGTTGCTGGCGCGGGCCGCGAAGGGCGTGAGGCCCGGTTGCGCGTCGGTGGCGGCCACCAGGTTGATGGGCGAGAACACCGAGTTCAGGCCGTAGGGGTCGGCCTTGAACAGCGCGTAGAACATCGGCGTGTACATGCGGCCCGCGTCGATCTGCCCCCACGGCGCCGAGAACCCGACGAAGGACTGCCGGCTGAACGACATCGCGGGGCCGGGCAGCGTGCCGTTGCCGGTGTCGGGCGCAAAGCCGCTCTCCAGCGTGAAGTGCGCGCCCAGGCCGCCGCCCAGGTCTTCGGTGCCGCGAAAGCCGATGCGCGAGGCGGTCTGGCCGCCGTCCTCCAGCCGCATGGAGGAGGCGGGGCCCGACTTGGCGTGTGCCACGTACAGGTCGAGCGTGCCGTAGACGCTCACGGTGCTTTGCGCGGACGCAAGGGCGCAGGCCGCGAGCGCGAGGGCCGCGGTGGCTGTCTTCTTCATTTGGGTTGTCTCCGGTGTGGCGAGCCGCAAGGCGGTGCCGCCTGTGTGCTTGTCGATGTCCGGGGCTTACGATAGAAATGAAGGGCCCCCGAATCTGTCAACGCTTTGACAGATTCGTGAACACCAGGGCAGGGAGAACCCGCTGACCCGACCACCTGCAACCACCCCCCCCGACGCCGAAGACAGCGCCGAGCTGCTCGACCGCGCGCTGCGCTGGAACGAGCTGTTTTCCCAATGGCCCGACGCGCGCCGTGCCGAGCTCATGAAGTCGGCGCGGCTGGTGCGCTACCGCCGCCGCACGCAGGTGCTGGCACGCGACCGCCACAAGCGCGAGCTGCTGGCGGTGGTGTCAGGCTGCCTGGAGATCAGCAGCATGAGCCCGCAGGGGCGCAAGTACGTCAACGCGCTGCTCGGGCCCGGCCAGGTGGCGCCGCTGGTGCGCCTGCTCGAGGACGTGCCGCTGCCCTACGACTACCACGCGCACGAAGACTCGGTGATCGTCCACCTGCCCAGCGACGCCGTGATCGCGGTGCTCGACGCCGAGCCCGCGCTGTGGCGCGGCGTGGCCCGGCTGGGCCTGAAGCGCCAGCGACTGAGCGTGGTGCTGCTGCAGAACCAGATGCTGAACTCGGTGCGCGGGCGCGTGGCGGCCACGCTGATGAGCGTGATCCACTTCTACGGCATGCAGGTGGAGGCGGCCGCGAGCCTGCCGGTGCGGCTGTCGCAGAACGACCTCGCGGCGATGCTGGGGCTGTCGCGCCAGACCATCAACAAGGAGCTGGGACGGCTGGTCGCGGAAGGCGTGATCGACATGAGCTACAAGCGCATCCGCATCGTGGACCCCGACCAGCTCGCGGTCATCGCGACCGGCACCGGGCCGCAGTGAGCGGCGCGCACCGCAGCGCGCAGGCTCAGGGGTGGATCTTCTCGCCCTTGGCGAGCATCTCGACGAACTGCGCGATGCGCCGGGCGCGCGTCTCGGGCTTCTTCGCGCCCTGGGTGCGGAACAGCACGGCGAAGCGGTTGCGCGCATCGAGCGTGGCGAAGAAGGCCTTGGCCTTGCGGTTCGCGTCGAGCGCGGCCTGCAGGTCGGGCGGCACGGTGGCCACGCTCGGGGCGTCGTAGGCCGCCTCCCAGCGGCCGTCGGCGCGGGCGCGCGCCACCTCGGCCAGGCCGCCGGGCTGCATGCGGCCGTCGTCGATGAGCTTCAGGGCCTTGTCGCGGTTGATCTTCGACCAGATGCTGCGCGCGGTGCGCGGCGTGAAGCGCTGCAGGAAGAACTGCGCGTCCTGGCTCTTGCGCTGGCCGTCGATCCAGCCGAAGCACAGCGCGATCTCCAGCGCCTCGGGGTGGTCGACGGAGGCGATGCCGCTGGCCTTCTTCGCGATGCGCAGCCAGACGCCGGCGTGGCTCGCATGGTGTTTCTTGTACCAACGCAGCAGCGCGGCGGCGTCGGCGCATTCCAGCGGCGTGTCGTCGACGATGCGGTCAATTTTGACCGCGGTCTTCTTCGCCGCCGGGCTCATGGCACCCACCAGTAGCGCAGCGCGTGGAAGTAGATCGGCGCCGCGAAGATCACCGAGTCGAGCCGGTCGAGCATGCCGCCGTGGCCTTCGATCATGGAGCCCCAGTCCTTCACGCCGCGGTCGCGCTTGATGGCCGACATCACCAATCCGCCGAAGAAGCCCAAGAGGCAGATCATGAAGGCCATGAGCGCTGCCTGCCACGGGTTGAAGGGCGTGGCCCAGTACAGCGCCGCGCCCATCGCGGTGGCGCTGGCCACGCCGCCGATCAGGCCTTCCCAGGTCTTGGAGGGCGACAGCGCGGGCGCCACCTTGCGCTTGCCGAAGAGCTTGCCCCACACGTACTGCAGCACGTCGCTGCCCTGCACCACGATGACCAGGAAGGCGATGAGCAGCAGGTTGCGGCCCTCGAAGCCCGGGATCTGCAGCGTGAGCAGCGCCGGCACGTGGCTGATGCAGAACACGCACACCATCAGGCCCCACTGGATCTTCGAGGTGCGCTCCAGGAAGCGCTGCGTGTCGCCGCCCACGGCCGCCAGGATGGGCAGCAGCAGGAAGGCGTAGACCGGGATGTAGATCGAATACAGCCCGTACCAGTCGATCCAGATCAGGAAGTACTGGCCCGGCAGCGCCACGAAGAAGGCCAGCGCAATGGCGCCGTGGTCGCCGCGCCGCGTGTAGGCCAGGCTGATGAACTCGCGCAGCGCATAGAACGAGATCAGGTAGAACAGCACGATCACGCCGCCCTTGCCGAAGGCAAAGGCCAGGCCGATCACCGCCACCATCACCCACCACGCATTGACGCGCGAGTTGAGGTTGTCGATCACCGAGTGCGGCTGGCCGTGCGCCACGCGCCACTTGAGCAGCGCGCCGATGGCCGAGGCCAGCACGAGCACGCCGAAGACGCCGCCGAAGAGCTTGAAGGTGGTCCAGGCGAAGGGGGACATTTCGATCACGAGGCGGTCCCTCCGTTTTGTTCGATGCGGTCGTACTCGGGGCGCAGGTCGAGCATGGCCGTGCGGGCGCGGGCAAGGAAGGCGACCTTGTCTTCGTCTTCCTCGAGCTGGATCGGCGCGCCGAAGCGCACCGTGCAGGCCAGCGGGATCGGCACCAGCGTGCCCTTGGGCAGCACGCGCTTGAGGTTCTCGATCCACACCGGCACCAGCCGCACGGTGGGGCAGGCGCGCGCCAGGTGGAAGAGGCCGCTTTTCAGCGGCAGCAGGATGTCGTCGCCCGTGTTGCGCGTGCCCTCGGGGAACATGATGAGCGAGTCGCCGCCTTCCAGCGCCTCCTTCATCTGGTCGACCGGGTTGCCGCCCTGGCCCGAGCCGTCGCGGCGGATCATGAGCGCGTTGAACACGTCCTTGCCGATGAAGTTGCGCAGCTTCGAGGCCTCCCAGTAGTCCTGGCCCGCCACGGGCCGCGTGAGCGCGCGCAGGTCGGAGGGCAGCGTGGCCCACAGCAGCACGAAGTCGCCGTGGCTCGTGTGGTTGGCGAAGTACAGCGTTTGCTCGGCCTTGGGCGTGGTGCCCGACCAGATGGCGCGCACGCCGGTCAAAAGGCCGGCCGCGCCGATGATGAGCTGGCCCGCCACCACCGCGAGCCCGCGGCGCACGATGGCGCCGGGGCGGGCGCTGTCGTTGTCGTCGCTGCTGCTGCTGCTGCTGTCGTTCTTGTTGTTGCCGTTGTCGTTGTTCAAGCGAGTTCCTGTGTCATGAGGGCGAGCAGGAAGAGCGCGTTCTGGCAGGCGATCACGATGGCGTGGCGCTGCATCAGTTGGCGGGTTCCCTGGACGCGGTCGGCGAGCGCGCGGGCGTTGGGCTGCGGCGGCGGGTCGCGCAGCCCGAGCACCGACAGGGCGTTGTCCATCGCGCCCAGCGAGGCGATCTGGCCGTTGGCCAGGCCTTCGAACAGCGCCTGGTCCAGCCGCAGCCGGAAGGCGAAGTAGCGTTCGAGCACGCCCAGCACCATCACCGCGGCAAAGGCCAGGATGGCGGTGTTCGAGAGCCCGCGCAGCGTGAGCGCCAGCACCAGGGCGGCGATGCAGGTGAGCGCGAAGCCCCACAGGGCGAGCATGGCCGCCGCGCGCAGCAGGCCGGCCAGGGTGGTGCAGGTGGCGCGTTCGTTGTCAGTCATGGCGCGAAGGGGCTGAGTCAGGCATGGGGGCGAGCGCTGCACGCCAGGCGGCGTGCAGCACGATCTGCGGGCGGGCGCGGCGCACGGCGTCTTCGGCCTGTGCCAGGCCGTGGTCACGGCCCAGCCAGGCGATCACGGCGGCGGCGCTGCGCGAGAAGCCCAGCGCGCAGCAGACCCACACGGCCGAACCGTCGGCCACCGCCGCGCGGCGCTGGCCTTCGATGACGGCCGCGGCGCGGCGCAGGCGCACGGGTGGCGGCACCACGAGGTCGAGCAGCGGCACGCAGCGCGCACGGGCGGGCGGCACGCCGGCCGGCAGTTGCAGCTCGGCGCACAGGCTCACGAGCCGGGGCTGGCCGGCGGCGAGCCATTCGGCCTGCGTGGGGCGACGGCCCAGGCGCAGGCCGGGCACCACCTCGACCGAGGCCGGCAGCTTGCGCGTCCAGAGCCACACATTGAAGGCCGCGGCCAGGCGGTAGGGCGCGAACAGCCAGCGCGCCGCCCAGCCCATGCGGCCGTGGCCGTCCATCTGGAAGCCGCGCGCGCCGAAACCGAGGTAATTGAGCGCCACCAGCGCGAGCGCCGCCGCCGGCCACGCCAGCCACAGCGCCACGCCGCCGGTCGCCAGCGCCGCGAACAGGCACAGCGCCGCGCCCACGGCGTAGAAGCCCGCGAGCTTCAGCCGCTGCGGATCGCGCGCCAGGCGCCACGCGCGCAGCATCGACACCCGGCGCGCCATCGGCCACAGCCAGACGCAGAAGATGCCCAGCAGCGCGCCGGTCGGGATGTCGATGAAGTGGTGCTGCCAGGTCGTGAGCACCGAGGCGCAGATCGCGAAGGCCCACACATGCAGCACGAGCCGCGCCCACAGCGGCCGGATGAAGCGCCGGTACCAGTCCCACAGGATCACGGCCAGCGCGATGTGCAGCGAGGGCGCCTGGTTGTAGGGCTGGTCGAAGCCGCGCAGCGCGTTGAACAGGAAGGCCGGCGCGCCCTCCACCGGCGGCTGGCCGAAGCTGAAGTGCAGCGGCCAGAGGATGAAGCAGGTGCAGGCGATGAGCGTGGCGCTCACCAGCCGCAGCGCATGCCGGTCGAGCGTGTGGCGGTCGCGCGCCAGGAACAGCGACAGCGCGTAGAAGACGTTGATGGTCCAGTACGGAAAAATCGTCCAGGCCCAGAAGGGCACCTGCCGCTCCCAGTCGAAGGCCATCGAGGGCACGCTGGCGCGCGTGGTGGCCCACCAGTTGGCGAAGCCATACGTGGCGTAGAACAGCGGCCCCAGCAGCACCAGCCACGCGGCGGCGCGTTTCCACGGCCGGGGCGCGCGCCGGGCGGTCATTGCGCGACGCGCACCGCCAGCGACACCGTGAAGATGCCCCACTCGTCCACCCGCTGGTCGATCTTGCGGAAGCCCGCCTCCTCGACCAGCTGGTCCATCTCGGCCTGCGTGCGCCGGCGCATCACCCAGGCTTCGCCCTGGCGGTGGCTGGTGAGCGCGCGGGCGATCATTTCGAGCTGCGGGTGCCAGGGCTGGCCGGTGTAGACCAGGTAGCCCCGGTCTTCCACCGCGTCGCCCACGCCCGCGAGCGAGCGGCGCACCATCTCGTTGTCGGGGAACAGCTCGTACAGGCCCGACACCACGGCCAGCGTGGGCCGCGGCGTCACGCTGGCCAGGCTGATGCGGTCGAAGGCGTCGGCCTGCACGAACTGCGCGACGTCTTCCAGGCCCTTCTCGGCGATGAGGGCCGTGCCGTCGCGCACGTTGATGTCACTGTAGTCGCGCAGCAGGACCGAGCTGGCCTTCACCGGGCTGGCCAGCACCGCGTCGAGCACGTAGCGGCCGTGGCCGGCCGCGATGTCCATGAGCCGCACCTCGCGGTGCATCTCGACCAGCCGCTCCATCGCAATACGCAGCAGCTCCTCGACGTGGATCTTGCGCTGGCGGATGCCGCGCCAGCCGATGGAGTCCAGGTAGGTGCGGTCGACCGAGCGGCCCAGCGCGCCCTTGCCCTGCGGCTGGTTGCGGTAGACGTAGTCGAGCGTGCTGCCCGAGTCGAAGCCCGTGGCGTGGCCCAGCGCGATGCCGCTGGAGAGCGCGCCGCCCACGCGCAGCCCGCCGCGCGTGATCGCCCAGTAGGCGCCGCGCGGCGACAGGGGCGAGAGCGGTTCGGCCAGCGCGCGCGACTCGTCGGCGGTGTTGCCGCGCAGGTGCGCCTCGCGCAGGTCGACCGGCACGGCCGGCTCGTCGAAGCGCTGCAGGATGAATTCGCGGATCGACGCCACCGCGGGTGCCCGGTCCTTCTCGCCCAGCGTGTCGTGGAAGAAGCCCGGCAGCACCGTCTTCGTCTTCACGGCGCTGCCCAGCCGATCGAAGAACTGGTGCTGCGGCTTGTGGTGCACCACCCAGTCGGCGCCCGAGATGAGCAGCTGCACCGGCAGCGTGATCGCGTTGGCGTCGGCCACCACGCGGTCGGCCGCCTCGTACAGGCCCAGCAGGATGTTGACGGCGATCGGGCGCGAGATCAGCGGGTCGTTCTTGTAGCTCTCGATGCGTTCGGGGTCGTGGGTGAGGAACTTCGGCTTCACGTAGCTGTTCACGAAGAACAGCCCGCGCAGCTTATGCATGAGCGCCAGCCCCGGCCGCGCGAACGGCACGTAGAGCTTGACCTTGAAGGCCGGCGAGGCCAGCGTGAGGCCGCGCACCTTGGGGGCGTAGTCGTGCGCCCAGGTGGCGATCAGCACTGCGCCCACGCTCTGCGCGACCACGTGGATGTCGTGTTCGGGCACGCCGTGGGCGGCGGCGATGTGCTGCACGAAGGTCTGCACGTCGCGCACCGAGGTGCCGAAGCTGGGGCTGTAGCCGCGCTGGCCCGGCGACAGGCCGTGGCCGCGCGCGTCCCAGGCGAAGAAGTCGAAGTCGGGCAGGTTCAGCTCGTCGACCAGGTGCGCCATGCGCGCGCCGTGCTCGTGGCCGCGGTGGAACAGCAGCACGGCACCGCGCCGCGCGGCGCCGGTGGCCGGCCAGTGGCGGTAGAACAGCGATTCGCCGTCGTGCGTGCGGAAGTGCTGTTCGGCGGCGACGCGGGGTGTGGAAGGGGTCATGAAGAAGGTTCTTCTTTATTTATTTGTATGGGGGTGTTTCAGGCGGCGGGCGCTTCAGCTTCGGCCAAGGCGCGGCGGATGCGATTGACGACCGTCCAGGCCACCAGCGCGGCCACCAGCGGCATCAGCAGGGCGGTCCAGCCCGGCAGCGGCCCGCCGAGGGCGACATACAACCCGAGCGCGCCGAACACGAAGGCCCGGTCGCTCTTGCCCATCGGCCCGTCGTAGCGGCGCGAGGCGCCCACCGTGGGGCCTAGCGCGCCGGCGAATTCGCTCAGCCCGGCCAGCACGATGACCGTGCCGACCCAGAACGGCGCGAACGGCGCCACCAGCGCGAAGGGCAGGTAGAGCGCGGCGTCGGAGACCACGTCGGTGAGTTCGTTGAGGAAGGCGCCCAGCTTGCTTTGCTGGTGGTGTTCGCGCGCCAGCATGCCGTCGATGGCGTTGAAGGCCATGCGCAGGAACATCCAGGCGGGGATCAGGCCGAAGGCCGCCAGCGAGGGCGCGGCGAAGAACAGCCAGAGTCCGAGCCCGACCGACACCGCGCAGGCCGCCAGCGTCACCTGGTTGGCCGTCACGCCCATCGCATGCAGCCGGACCACGAGCGGTCGCAGCAGTGCCTGGAAACGCGGTTTCAGTTCGTAGATGGACACGCCTGACCTTCCCCTCGTTTTGTTGTATTAGCCGATCATTCTGCCAGCGTGGCCAAGGACTAAACTCATCGCCGAAGACCCACCTCCAATGACCATCCAGACCGACGATTTCGCCCCCGCCCCGCAACGCGTGGTGTCCGCCGCCCCCGCCTCGCCCAACGAGGAGGCGATCGAGCGGGCGCTGCGGCCCAAGCTGCTCGACGAGTACGTCGGCCAGGCCAAGGTGCGCGAGCAGCTCGAGATCTTCATCGGCGCGGCGCGCAAGCGCAAAGAGGCGCTCGACCACGTGCTGCTGTTCGGCCCGCCGGGCCTGGGCAAGACCACGCTGTCGCACATCATCGCGGCCGAGCTGGGCGTCAACCTGCGCCAGACCTCGGGCCCCGTGCTCGAAAAGCCCAAGGACCTGGCGGCGCTGCTGACCAACCTCGAGCCCAACGACGTGCTCTTCATCGACGAGATCCACCGCCTGAGCCCGGTCGTCGAGGAAATCCTGTACCCCGCGCTGGAGGACTACCAGATCGACATCATGATCGGCGAGGGCCCCGCGGCGCGCAGCATCAAGCTCGACCTGCAGCCCTTCACGCTGGTGGGCGCCACCACCCGCGCCGGCATGCTGACCAACCCGCTGCGCGACCGCTTCGGCATCGTGGCGCGGCTGGAGTTCTACACGCCCGAAGAACTGGCGCTCATCGTGCGCCGCAGCGCCGGCCTGCTCAAGGTCGAGACCGACGCCGCCGGCGGCTTCGAGATCGCGCGCCGTTCGCGCGGCACGCCCCGCATCGCCAACCGCCTGCTGCGCCGCGTGCGCGACTACGCCGAGGTCAAGGGCAACGGCCGCATCACCGAGGACATCGCGCACAAGGCGCTGGCCATGCTCGACGTCGACCCGCAGGGCTTCGACCTCATGGACCGCAAGCTGCTCGAGGCCGTCATCCACCGCTTCGACGGCGGCCCGGTCGGCCTGGACAACGTGGCCGCCAGCATCGGCGAAGAGCGCGACACCATCGAGGACGTGATCGAGCCCTACCTCATCCAGCAGGGCTACCTGCAACGCACGCCGCGCGGGCGCATCGCCACGCTCGCGGCCTACCGCCACCTGGGCGTGGTGCCGCCCTCGGGCCGCGCCGACGGCCCGGACCTGTTCGGCGCCTGAAGAGAAAACCATGCACACCCACGACCTGAGCGCCTGGCAGCACGACCACCATTTCGGCGCCGGCAATGCCGCCGCCGAACGCAGCACCCGCCTCGTGATGTGGATCACCGCCGCCATGATGGTCATCGAGATCGGCGCCGGCTGGTGGTTCAACTCCATGGCGCTTTTGGCCGACGGCTGGCACATGAGCTCGCACGCGCTGGCCATCGGCCTGAGCGCCTTTGCCTACGCCGCCGCGCGGCGCTACGCCCGCGACCCGCGCTTTGCCTTCGGCACCTGGAAGATCGAGGTGCTCGGCGGCTTCGCGAGCGCGCTGCTGCTGCTCGGCGTCGCCGCGCTCATGGTGATCGGCTCGCTGGAGCGGCTGTGGTCGCCCGTGGCCATCCACTACCCCGAAGCCATCTCGATCGCGGTGCTGGGCCTGGTGGTGAACCTGGTCTGCGCGCGGCTCTTGGGGCATTCGCACGATCACCATGGACACGACCACCACGGTCATGACCATCACGATCACGGCCACGACCTCAACCTGCGCTCCGCCTACCTGCACGTGGTGGCCGACGCCGCCACCTCGGTGCTCGCCATCGCGGCGCTGTTGGGTGGCTGGTTCTACGGCTGGTCCTGGCTCGACCCGGCCATGGGCATCGTCGGCGCCGTGCTCGTCGCCGTCTGGGCCAAGGGCCTGCTGAAGGAAACCGGCAAGGTCCTGCTCGACCGCGAGATGGACCACCCCGTCACCGCCGAAATCCGCGAAGGCGTCGAGACGATGCTGGCCGATTCCGAAACCTGCGTGGCCGACCTGCACGTCTGGCGCGTCGGCCGCGATGCGTACGCCTGCGCGCTCACGGTGGTGACGCACTCGCCCACGCTCACCGCAGATCAGGTGCGGGCGTGCTTCTCGATGCATGAGGAGATCCGGCACTCGACGGTCGAAATCCAGCGCTGCGCGGACTGAGACGCCGGGTTGCTTTGTCGAACCAAGGCTGGAATCCATGACCCTCGATGTATCCCCCGAAGCCGTGGTGCAGCGCCAGCTGGCCGCCTACAACGCCAGGGATCTCGAGGCGTGGCTGGCCACCTACGCCGAGGACGCCAGGCAATTCGAACTGGCAGGCAAGCTGCTGGCGGCCGGTCATGCCGAGTTGCGCGCCCGGACCGCGATTCGCTTTGCCGAGCCTGACCTTCATGCACGCCTGTTGCAGCGCTCGGTCATGGGGCATGTCGTTGTCGATCACGAGGTGGTGACGCGCAACTTCCCGGAAGGGATCGGCACCGTGGAGATGGTGTGCGTCTATGTGGTCCGCCAGGGCCTCATCCAGACGGCATCGTTCGAGATTGGCCCGCCGGCGATGGGGCGCCCGGCCGACTAGCAGGCCGGGCTGTGCCTTCGGCAGCCAGTCAAGGCGTCGGCCGCCGGACGTGCCGCACGATCAGCATCTGCGCCGTGTAGTACGTCGCGAGTACCCACAGCGACGCCAGCGGCAGCGGCGACACGAACCGGTTGATCGCCAGCAGCGCGTCGCTCAGCATGAAGAAGCAGGCGCCCACCGCCACCCACAGCGCGGCCGGGTCGCTGGAACGCAGCACTGCTGCGCGCCCGATGGCCTGCGCCGCCATGCAGGCGATCACCACCACGTAGAAGCCGACCGGAATGCGCAGCGCCACCGGCAGGCCGCCCTGCCACAGGAAGGCGTACATGCCCGCGCCGATCAGCAAGGTGGCTGCCAGCGCGCGTGGCCGCGGGAACAGCCCGACGCCGATGCGGAACAGCGCGATGTACGCCAGGTGCGCGAGCAGGAAGCACACGAGCCCGGGCACGAAGAGGTTCGCCGGCCCCATCAGCAGCACGTCGCCCGCGAGCGAGAAGACCAGGCCAGTCAACAGCAGCGCATCGAAGCGCGCGATGCCGCCGGGCTGGCGTTGCGCGCGGCGGGCCGCGAAGGCGATGGCGATGGCCAGCGCCAATGGCTTGAAGACGAGGTGCAGCCAGCCGATGCCCAAGGCCGCGCTCGCCGTGGCCAGCGCGGCGGCCTCGACCAGCAGCACCTCGGTGACCGAGAGCCGCCCCTGCAGCACCGCGCCGACCGCCCACAACCCGGCCGTCAGCGCGGCCAGCCAGACGGCGGCCTGCGGCAGCGGCACGGCGTCGGAGTACCAGAGGAACACCGTCACGCCGGCCAGCAGCGCGAGGAACTGCAGGCCCGCGAACCATTGCACGCCGCGGCTCACCACGGGCTCGTAGCGCGTGACCTTCGCGATGTCGAAGGCCGGCTTGGGGTAGCGCGCCGCCACGTCGTCCGGGCGCCAGCCGGGCGGCTTGAACCACACGCGCAGCTTGTCGGACCAGCGGCGCGCATGCCATGAATCCTTCGCGAGCGCCCAGTAGACCTCGGCGTTGGCCCACAGCGGGTCCCAGCTTTTCAGCTCGCCGCGCGTGCCGTACACGCAGCGCTCGTCCTCCTCGCGGAAGGTGCCGAAGAGGCGGTCCCACACGATCAGCACGCCGCCGTAGTTGCGGTCCAGGTACGTGTCGTTCACCGCGTGGTGCACGCGGTGGTTCGAGGGCGAGCAGAACCAGCGGTCGAACCAGCCGAGCTTGCCGACCTGTTCGGTGTGCACCCAGAACTGGTAGAGCAGGTCGATGAGCGACACCACGACGAACACCAGCGGCGGCACGCCGGCCGCGGCCATCGGCAGGTAGAAGATCCAGCCCAGCAGCGCGCCGCTCGAGGTCTGGCGCAGCGCGGTCGACAGGTTGTAGTGCTGGCTCTGGTGGTGCACCACGTGCGCGGCCCACAGCACGGCCGACTCGTGGCCCATGCGGTGCAGCCAGTAGTAGCAGAAGTCGTAGAACACCAGCGCCAGCAGCCAGCCGTACCAGGTGGTCCAGAACTCGCGCGCCGCCTCTTGCGGAAAGAGCGCCACCGCCGAATACACGGCGGTGTAGATGCCGACGCGCAACAGCCCCGTGAGCACCGCGCTGATCTGGCTGAGCATGCCCAGTCCGATGCTGTTCACGGCATCGGCCAGGCGGTAGGTGTCCTGCCCGGTGCCGCGCCGGGCGCGTGCGCGGCCGACCGCGAACTCGATCGCGATCAGCAAAAAGAACACGGGGGACACGAGAACGATGATCTGGCCAGAGCGCATCGTCCGATTGTGGCGTTGCCCCGGTGCCACGCGTCACCGGGATGTCACGGAGTCGCCATCGCGCGGTCATGCGCGGATGCGAACCTGCCGGACCATGCAACGCGACGACGCTTTCCTTCGCGCCTGGCGCGACACCGCGATCCAGCCTCCCGAGCCGGAGGACGACGATGCGGCGCGTCCGGCGCTGCGCTATCGCACCCTCTGGATCTCCGACCTGCACCTGGGCACGCCCGGCTGCCAGGCGCGGGCACTGCTCGACTTTCTCAAGTACACCGAGTGCGAGACCCTGTTCCTGGTCGGCGACATCATCGACGGCTGGCAGCTCAAGCGCCACTGGTACTGGCCGCAGGCGCACAACGACGTGATCCAGAAGCTGCTGCGCAAGGCGCGCAAGGGCACGCGCGTGATCTTCATTCCGGGCAACCACGACGAGTTCGCCCGCAAGTACCTGAACCACAACTTCGGCGGCATCGACGTGGCCGACGAATGGATCCACGAGACGGCCGACGGCCGCAAGCTGTGGATCATCCACGGCGACCTGTTCGACGGCGTGATCCAGTGCGCCAAGTGGCTGGCCTACGTGGGCGACTCGCTCTACGAGTTCACGCTCAAGCTGAATCGCCACCTCAACTCGCTGCGCGCGCGCATGGGGCTGCCGTACTGGTCGCTCTCGAAGTACCTCAAGGGCAAGGTCAAGCGTGCCGTGAGCTACGTGGGCGACTTCGAGAACGCCGTGGCCCGAGAGGCCCGCAACCGCGGCGCGCAGGGCGTGGTGTGCGGCCACATCCACCACGCCGAGATGCGCGACATCGACGGCATCCTGTACTGCAACGACGGCGACTGGGTGGAAAGCCTCACCGCGCTGGCCGAGCATGCCGACGGCACGCTCGAGATCATCGACTGGGCGCAGCACATGCCCGTCGGGACGCAAGCGGTGCCGGCGCGCGAAGCGGTCGCGGCCTGAGCGTTCGGCCCTGCACCGGTCTCAACTGAAGAAAAAAGCGCTCACCGCCGCGGCGGGGCGCCCACGTTCGTCCGATCCGACGATGCCGCGCCGGCGCGCGCGCCGCACACTTGCCGGGTGTGAACCCTGTGAGACAACACCATGGCCTGGACCCTCAGCGCGGCGGAGACCGCGTTTCGCGACGAGGTTCGCGACTTTCTCGCGCGCGAGCTGACGCCTGAGCTGCGTGCCGCAGGGCGCCGCTGCTCCGGCATCTTCACCGACTACGCGGACGGCAACCGCTGGCACCGCGTGCTGGCCCGGCGCGGCTGGAGCGTGCCGCACTGGCCGGTGGAGCACGGCGGCACCGGCTGGACGCCGATGCAGCACTACCTCTTCGCGAGCGAACTGGCCGCGGCCGACGCGCCGCCGCGCGCGCCCATGGGCCCCGGCATGGTCGCGCCGGTGATCATCGCCTTCGGCACCGAGGCGCAGAAGCAGGCCTGGCTGCCGGGCATCCGTTCGGGTGAGGACTACTGGTGCCAGGGCTACTCCGAGCCGCAGTCGGGCTCCGACCTGGCTTCGCTGCAGTGCAAGGCGGTGCGCGACGGCGACGACTACGTCATCAACGGCACCAAGATCTGGACCACCCACGCGCAGTACGCCAACCGCATGTTCTGCCTCGTGCGCACCGCCTCGGGCGGCAAGGCGCAGCAGGGCATCAGCTTCCTGTGCTTCGACATTCCCCAGGCGGGCCTGACCATCCGCCCGATCATCAGCATCTCGGGCGACCACGAGCTCAACCAGGTGTTCTTCGACGACGTGCGCGTGCCCGCCAGTGGCCTCATCGGCGAGGAGAACCAGGGCTGGACGGTGGCCAAGTACCTGCTGCAGCACGAGCGCGGCGGGGCCTGGGCGCCGATGCTGCGCGCGCGTCTGCGCCGGCTGCGCGCCGCGGCAGACAGCGCCTTTGCCGCCGCGAGCGACACCGCCGCCGACGAGGCGCGCGAAATGGCGCTGCGCCTGGCCGAGATGGACTGCGCCATCGATGCGGTCGAGGCCACCGAGCTGCAGTCGCTGCGGGCCCAGGCGCGCGGCGAGCCGCACGGCATCCGGCCTTCGATGGGCAAGGTGATGGGCTCCGAGTTGCGCCAGCGCCTGACCGAACTCGGCGTGGAGATCGCCGCCCACTACGCGGCGGCCGACCTGCCGCTGGACGACAGCCTGCAGGGCGCGCTGGCCGTGCCCGAGGAGGCGGTGTTCTCGATGTCGGCCTACCTCAACGACCGCGCCGCGTCGATCTATGCCGGCTCCAACGAAGTGCAGCGCAACATCATCGCCGCGCAGCTCCTGCAATCCCGCTGAGGCCCGCTTGCCATGACCACCCTCACCGACCAAGACGACACCCTCGCGATGCTGCGCGACAGCCTCGCGCGCTACCTCGACGACCAGCACGGCTTCGAGCAGCGACTTCATGCGCTGGCCGCCGCCGACGACGCACCGCCGCCGTTCTGGCAAGGCCTGGCAAGTGACCTCGGCCTGCTGGGCGCGGCCCTGCCCGAAGCGCAGGGCGGCCTGGGCCTCGGCCTGGCCGCGCACCTCGCGCTGCTGCCCACGCTGGGTGGCGCGCTCGCGGCCGAGCCGTACATTTCCACGCTGGTGATCGGCGCCGGCCTGTTGCAGAGCCACCCCGGCGCGATGGCCGATGCGCTGCTCGCGCGCGTCGTCGCGGGGCAGGCCGTGCTGGCCTTCGCGCACGACGAGCCGCACAGCCGCCATGCGCGCGACGACGTGCGCACGAGGCTCGTGCGCGAGGCCGACGGCCGGCTGCGGCTCGACGGCCGCAAGGCCGTGGTGCAGGCCGCGCCCTGGGCCAGCCATGTCATCGTCACGGCGCGCAGCGACAAGGGCCTGTCGTTGCTGGTCGTGCCCAAGGATGCGCCCGGCGTGCAGCTGCGTGTCTACCGCACGCGCGACGGCGGCCGCGCGGCCGACATCGCCTTCGACGCAGTGCGCCTGAACGCCGATGCCTTGCTCGGCGAGGAAGGCGCAGCGCTGCCGCAGATCGAGCAGGCGCTCGACGAAGCCACGCTCGCGGTCTGCGCCGAATCCATCGGCATCCTGCGCCGGCTGATGCGCGACACGCTCGACTACGTGCGCCAGCGCAAGCAGTTCGGCGTGCCGATCTCCAGCTTCCAGGTGCTGCAGCACCGGCTGGCCGACATGCACATGGCGCTCGAGCAGGCCGACGCGCTCACCGCCAGCGTGGGTGAGGCGCTCGGCACGGGAACGACCGCATCCGAGCGCGCACGCGCCGTCTCGTCCGCCAAGGTCGCGGTCGCCGAGGCCTGCCGCGCCGTGGGGCAGGGCGCGGTGCAGCTGCATGGCGGCATGGGCATGACCGAAGAACTCGCCGTCGGCCACTACGTGCGCCGCGCCACCCTCATCGAAGGCCAGTTCGGCCCGCCCGCGTGGCACCTGCGCCGCGTGGCGCAGCTGCAGCAACAACAAACCCTCTCACAGCACTAACCCCATGACAGCACTGGACGACCGCACGCCGGTCATCGTCGGCGTCGGCGAGATCACACACCGCACCAAGGAGGCCGCCGAAGGCCTCGAACCCATCGAGCTGATGGCGCGCGCCATGCGCGCGGCCGCACAGGACAGCGGCGCCGCCGCGCTGCTGGCCGGCCTCGATTCGCTCGACGTCGTCTGCGAGTACTCGTGGCCCTACACCGACGCGCCCGCGCTGCTCAACGCGCGCCTGGGCTGCAACCCGGCGCGCAGCGTCTACGGCGTCACCGGTGGCGAAGCGCCGGTGCGCTACATCCACGAAGCCGCGCTGCGCATCGCGCGCGGCGAGAGCAAAGTGGCGGCCATCACCGGCGCCGAGGCGCGCTACACGGTGGACGCCGCCGCCAAGCTCGGCATTCCGCTCGACTGGACCCCGCGCGACGACAGCGTGAAGCTGGTGCGCGGCACCGACATCTGTCACCCGGTGGCGATCCAGCTCGGTGCGGCCATGCCGACCACCATCTACCCGTTCTACGAGAACGCCGCGCTCGCGCACTGGGGCCAGACGCCGCGCCAGGCGCAGGACGAGTCGTCGCGCCTGTGGGCGCGCTATTCCGAAGTGGCCGCCGCCAACCCCTATGCCTGGCTGCGCAAGCCCTTCACGCCCGAAGACATCGCGCGCGTCGACGCGGCCAACCGCCTCATCGCCTGGCCCTACACCAAGCACATGGTGGCCAACCCGCTGGTCAACATGGGCGCGGCCGTGCTGCTCACCAGCGTGGGCCACGCGCGCGAACTGGGCATTCCCGAAGACCGCTGGGTCTACGTGTGGGACGGCGCCGCCGCGCGCGAGCCGCGCGACTACCTGCAGCGCGACCAGTACCACCGCTCGCACGCGCAGGACCTGGTGATGGAAACCGTGCTCGCGCAGGTCGGCGGCGACGCCTCGGCCTTCGAGATGCTGGAGCTGTACAGCTGCTTCCCCATCGTGCCCAAGATGGCGCGCCGCACGCTGGGCCTGGCGCCCGAGGCGCGCATGACCTCAACCGGCGGCCTGAGCTTCTTCGGCGCGCCGCTCAACGACTACATGACGCACGCCGCCGCCGGCCTGGTGCGCGCGCTGCGCGCCGCGCCGAAGGGCAAGGCCGCGCTGCTCTACGGGCAGGGCGAGTACGTCACCAAGCACCACGCGCTGGTGCTGGGCTCCAGCCCGCCGCCGCAGGGGCTTCCGAAGCCCGACTACGACGTGCAGGCCGCCGCCGATGCGCGGCGCGGGCCGGTGCCGCCGCTGGTGCTGCAGTACACGGGCGCCGCCACGCTGGAGACCTTCACCGTGGTCTACGGCCGCGACGGCCAGCCTTCGCAGGGCATCGTGATCGCGCGCACGCCGGCCGGCGAACGGCTCATGGCGCGCGTCGAGGCCACGGACACGGCCTCGCTGAAGGTGCTGACCGACCTGGACCGCAGCCCCGTCGGTTGCGGCGGCATGGTGACAGCGGGTACCGATGAACTCTTGAACTGGAGCGTGTCATGAGCGCAGTCACTGTCGAACGCCTGCCGGGCCACGTCGCCCTCGTCACCATCGACCGCCCCGAGGCGCGCAACGCCGTCAACGGCGATGTGGCCTCGGGCCTCGAAGCCGCCGTCGATGCCACCGAGGCCGACGACGACATCCGCGCCGTGGTGCTCACGGGCGCCGGCCGCGAGGCCTTCTGCGCGGGCGCCGACCTGAAGGAAGTGTCGGCCGGCCGCGGCAGCGCGCTGCGCACCGAGCGTGGCGGCTTCGCGGGCTTCGTGTACCGCGAGCGCAGCAAGCCGTGGATCGCCGCCGTCAACGGCAAGGCGCTGGCCGGCGGCACCGAGCTCGTGCTGGCCTGCGACCTCGTCGTGGCCGTGCGGCAGGCCGCCTTCGGCCTGCCCGAGGTGCTGCGCGGGCTGATCGCCGCGGCGGGCGGGCTGTACCGGCTGCCGCGCGCCATTCCGCCGAACATCGCGCTCGAACTGATCCTCACGGCGGGCCAGCTCGATGCCGAGCGCGCCCACGGCTTCGGCCTGGTCAACCGCCTCGTGCCCGACGTCGAGGGGCTGCGCGAAGCCGCGCCGGCGCTGGCCGCCGAGATCGCGCGCAACGGCCCGGTGGCGGTGCGCCAGAGCCTGCGCGTGGCGCGCGAGGCGAACAGCGGGCTCGACGAGGCCGCGCTGCGCGCCCTCACGCGCGACGCCTTCGAGCGCGTGGCCGCGAGCGAAGACTTCAAGGAAGGTCCGCGCGCCTTCATCGAGAAGCGCGCACCGCGTTGGACTGGTCGCTGAACAAGGAAGAGACCGCCATGCCCGACAGCGAAGCAGACGACATCCTCATCGACCGCAGCCGCGCCGGCATCGCACTGCTCACGCTGAACCGCCCGGCGCGCCTCAACGCACTGAGCCAGCCCACGGTGCGGCGCTTGTGTGCAGCGCTCGACGCACTGGCGCAGGACGACAACGTGCGCGTGCTGGTGCTCACCGGCGCCGGGCGCGGCTTCTGCGCCGGCTGGGACCTCACGACGCCGCTCACGCGCCGCGACGACCAGCCGCTCGACGGCGAGCCCTCGGTGGCCGACCTGATGGCGGGGCAGGAGCTGTTCGCCGGCATGGTGCGGCGGCTGCGCGCGCTCGACAAGGTGGTGATCGCCGCCGTCAACGGCGTGGCCGTGGGCGCGGGCTTTGCGCTCACGCTGGGCGCCGACATCCGCGTGGCCGCGCGCTCGGCGTCGTTCCATGTGGGCGCGGTGCGCATCGGCCTCACGGCCGGCGAGTGCGGCATCAGCTACCACCTGCCGCGGCTGGTGGGCGCCTCGCGCGCCTTCGAGCTCATGCTCACGGGCCGACCCGTGCCGGCCGACGAAGCCGAGCGCATCGGCCTGGTCGCCGCGCTGGTGGACGACGAGGCCCTGCTGCCGCGCGCGCTCGCCCTGGCCGCCGACGTGCTGCGCAACAGCCCCTACGCCACGCGCCACACCAAGCAGCTCATGTGGACCAACCTCGAGGCCCCGAGCCTCGACGCCGCGCTCGAGGTGGAGAACCGCGCCCAGGTGCTGGCGCTGAAAACAGAGGATTTCCGCGAGGCCGCCGCGGCCTTCGCGGCCAAGCGCGCGCCCGTCTTCACGGGGCGCTGAACCGTCTTTCCGCGCTTTCGTCGCTTCCGACGATGCGACGCTGGCGCCCGCGCGCCAAGATGCCTTCACACAACAGGCCGCCGGGTGCGCGCCAGAGGAGACACACATGGCAGGACCCCTGAAAGGACTTCGGGTCGTCGAGATGGCCGGCATCGGCCCCGGCCCCTTTTGCGCGATGCTGTTCGCCGACATGGGCGCGGAGGTGCTGCGCATCGCGCGCCCCGGCACGCGGCGCGACCCCCACGACATCCTGGCGCGCGGGCGCAGCACCTGGGAGGTCGACCTGCGCGCCCCCGACGCCGCCGCGCCGGTGCTCGACGCCATCGCGCGCGCCGACATCCTCATCGAGGGCTTCCGCCCCGGCGTGATGGAGCGCCTGGGCCTGGGCCCGGCCGAATGCCTCGCGCGCAACCCGCGCCTGGTCTATGGCCGCATGACCGGCTGGGGCCAGCACGGCCCGCTGGCGCACGCGGCCGGCCACGACATCAACTACATCGCCATCAGCGGCGCGCTGCACGCCATCGGCCGCTCGGGCGAGGCGCCCGTGCCGCCGCTGAACTACGTGGGCGACTTCGGCGGCGGCGCCATGCTGCTGGCCTTCGGCCTGCTGGCCGCGCTGCACGAGGTCAAGGCCTCGGGCCAGGGCCAGGTGGTCGACGCCGCCATGACCGACGGCGCCGCCCTGCTGTCGGCCATGATGTACGGCTTCAAGTCGGCCGGCCAGTGGAGCAACCAGCGCGGCGAAAACCTGCTCGACGGCGGCGCCCACTTCTACGACACCTACGCCTGCGCCGACGGCAAGTACGTGGCCATCGGTTCCATCGAGCCGCAGTTCTACGCGCTGCTGCGCGAGCGCTGCGGCCTGGTCGACGACCCCGCCTTCGACGCCCAGATGGACGCCGACCGCTGGCCGCTGCTCAAGCTGCGCCTGGCCGACGTGTTCCGCACCCGCACGCGCGACGAGTGGTGCGTGCTGCTCGAAGGCAGCGACGCCTGCTTCGCCCCCGTGCTCGACTGGGACGAGGCCCCGCAGCACCCGCACAACGTGGCGCGCGGCACCTTCGCCACCGTGGGCGGCGTGGTGCAGCCCGCGCCCGCGCCGCGCTTCAGCCGCACCGCGCCGGTCGTGCCGCCGGCCGTGTCGCCGGACGACGGGCCGGCGCTGCTCAAGCGCTGGGGCGTGGCTGCGCCCGTGGCCGAAGCACGCTGACGTCCTTGTGTCCCGGGCATGCGCGTTCGCGCATGCATGGCATTTCCGCACCGCACCGACAGGAGCCTTGTCCATGCCCACCACGCCACCGCCGCTGTACCTCACGCAGGCCCTGCACCGCGCCATGCAGTGCAGCCCGCGCGCCGTCGCCACCGTGTTCCAGGGCCGCACGCGCACGTACGGCGAGCTCGGCGAGCGCGTCGCGCGCCTGGCAGGCGGGCTGCGCCGCCTGGGCGTGCAGCCCGGCGACCGCGTGGGCGTGCTCGCGCTCAACGCCGATCGCACGCTGGAGTACTACCTGGCCGTGTGGTGGGCCGGCGGCGTGGTCAACCCGGTCAACACGCGCTGGAGCGTGGCCGAGATGGCGCACTCGCTCGACGACTGCGCGACGCACATCCTGTTCGTGGACGACCAGTTCCTGGCGACGGCGGACGAACTGCGCGCCGCCGCGCGCGCCGTCACCACCTGGGTCTACATGGGCGAGCGCCAGACGCCCACGGGCATGACCGATTACGAAGCGCTGGTCCGCGAGAGCGAGCCCGTGCCCGACGCGCTGCGTGGCGGCGACGACCTGGCCGGCGTGTTCTACACCGGCGGCACCACCGGCCGGCCCAAGGGCGTGATGCTCAGCCACGCGGCGCTGGTGATCAATGCGCAGGTGTCGATGCTCGGCGCCTTCTTCGACGACAGCGCGCGGCTGTTGCAGGTGGCGCCGCTCTTTCACCTGGCGGGGCTGTCGTTCCTGCTGCGCGGCGTGCTCATGGGCTGCGCGCAGATCATCCTGCCGGGCTTCTCGGTGGACGGCATGCTCGCCGCCATCGAGCGCGACCGCGCCACCAACCTCATGGCCGTGCCCGCCATGCTGCAGATGCTGGTGGACGACCCGCGCACCGCGCAGGCCGACCTGTCGAGCGTGCGCTTCGTGGGCTACGGCGCCTCGCCGATCACCGAGGCGCTGCTGGAGCGCGCCTTCGCGACCTTTCCCCAGGCCGAGTTCGCGCAGGGCTACGGCATGACCGAGCTGTCGGCCGGCGTGAGCTACCTCACGCGCCACTACCACTCGCCCGAAGGCCGCAAGCTCGGCAAGCTGGCCTCGGCCGGGCAGGCGCTCTCGGGCATCGACCTGCGCGTGTGCGACGGCGACGGCCGCGAGGTGCCGCGCGGCACCGTCGGCGAACTCACCGTGCGCAGCCCGTGCGTGATGCAGGGCTACTGGAACCTGCCCGAGCAGACGGCCGCCGCGCTGTGCGATGGCTGGATGCACACCGGCGACGCCGCCCGCATGGACGACGACGGCTTCGTCTTCATCGTCGACCGCTACAAGGACATGATCGTGAGCGGTGGCGAGAACATCTACTGCGCCGAGGTCGAGGGCGCCCTCGCGCGCCACCCCGCCGTGGCCGCCGCCGCCGTCATCGGCGTGCCCGATGAGCGATGGGGCGAGGCCGTGCATGCGGTGGTGGTGCGCAAGCCTGGCAGCGATGCCGATGCCGACGCGCTCATCGCCCACTGCCGCGATTTGATCGCCGGCTACAAGTGCCCGCGCAGCGTCGCGTTCGTCGACGCGCTGCCGATCTCGGGCGCCGGCAAGGTCATGAAGTACCGCCTGCGCGAGCCGCACTGGGCCGGCCACGCACGCCGGGTTGCCTGACAAAAAAACCACCAAGGAGACGACACCATGTTCCTCACCCAGCCCCTGCACAAAGGCCGCCGCGAGAAGGCCCGCGAAACCGCCGTGGTCTGCGGCAACCACCGCCTGGACTTCGCGACCCTCACCGACCGCGTGGCGCGCCTGGGCGCCGTGCTGCAGCAGCTCGGCATGGCGCGCGGCGACCGCGTCGGCATGATGAGCCTCAACTCGCACCGCTTCGTCGAGTTCTTCTTCGGCACCTGGTGGGGCGGCGGCGTCATCAATCCGGTGAACATCCGCTGGAACCCGAAGGAGGTCGCCTACTCACTGGACGACTGCGACACGCGCATCCTGCTGGTCGACGACCTGTTCGCGCCCATGGCCGGCGAGCTGCGCAAGCTTTCGACCTCGCTGCGCACCGTGGTGTACTGCGGCGACGGCCCCGTGCCCGAGGGCATGGTCGGCTACGAGGCGCTGCTGGCCGACGCGCAGCCCATCGACGACGCACCGCACAGCGCCGACGAGCTGGCCGCCATCATGTACACCGGCGGCACCACCGGCCGGCCCAAGGGCGTGATGCTCACGCATGGCAGCCTCTACATCAACGCGCTGAGCTCGGTGGCCGCGGTGCCGCGCGAGACGCGCAACGCCGCCGTGGTCATCGCCGTGCCCATGTTCCACGTGGCCGGCTGCGGGCTGTCGCTGCAGAGCATCCTGCGGCTGGTGCCGCAGCACGTGGTGCCCATGTTCGACGAGGTGGCGATCCTGCAGGCCATCCAGGCCGCGCGCGCCACCGAGATGTTCCTGGTGCCCACCATGATCAAGCGCGTGATCGAGCACCCGCGCTTTGCCGAGTTCGACCTGTCGAGCCTGCAGATGCTGCTGTACGGCGCCGCGCCCATCGACGTGGCGCTGCTCGAGCAGGCCATGGCCGCGCTGCCCGCCACGAGTTTCTCGCAGGCCTACGGCATGACCGAGCTGTCGCCCACCGTGGCCGTGCTGATGCCGCACTTCCACCTGCCCGGGCCCGACCGCAACCGCCTGCTGCGCGCGGCCGGCACGCCGGTGCCCGTGGCCGAGATCCGCATCGTCGACGGCGAGGACAACGAGCTGCCCCCCGGCCAGGTCGGCGAGATCGTCGCGCGCGGCCCGATGGTCATGAAGGGCTACTGGAACAAGCCCGCCGAGACCGAGGCCGCGCTGCGCGGCGGCTGGATGCACACCGGCGACGGCGGCTACATGGACGAGCACGGCCTGCTGTTCGTGGTCGACCGCATGAAGGACATGATCGTGAGCGGCGGCGAGAACGTGTACTCGGCCGAGGTCGAGAACGCCATCGCCCAGATGCCGCAGGTGCTCATGTCCGCCGTCATCGGCGTGCCCGACGACAAGTGGGGCGAGCGCGTGCATGCCGTGATCGTGTTGCGCGAAGGCATGCCGCTCACGGCCGACGACGTCATCGCCCATTGCCGCGACCAGATCGCCAACTACAAGTGCCCGCGCAGCGTGGAGTTCCGCGATGCGCTGCCGCTGTCGGCCGCCGGCAAGCTGCAGAAGTTCCAGCTGCGCGAGCCCTTCTGGGCTGGCAAAGAACGCCGCGTCGGCTGAGAAGGGGCGAATAAACCTACTGCGCGCCCCGATCTCGCATCTGCGGTCCTCACCGTACGGGTGTACGGCTCCGGTCCTCGACGCGACCTCGGGGCGCTCGCTACGGTTTCTTCACCCCTTCTCCGCGCCACCTCAAGAAACAACCAGACAGACCCCAAGAAAGAAGGATTCCCATGCCCATCGATTTCCGCCGCTCGTGGAGCGACGAAGAACTGGAGCTGTACCGCGACAACGTCGTGCGTTTCGTCGAGACCGAAGTCGTGCCCCACGACGAAGAGGCGCGCAAGCGCGGCCACGTGGGCCACGAGGTGTGGCGCAAGGCCGGCGCGCTCGGCCTGCTGTGTTCCGACATCCCCGAGGCCTACGGCGGCGCCGGCGGCGACTTCCGCCACGAGGCCGTGTTCTACGAGGAGAAGGCGCGCCGCGCGTTGACCGGCATGGCCAGCTCGGTGCACACCATCGTGGCGCACTACTTCCTGAACCACGGCACCGAGGAGCAGAAGCAACGCTATCTGCCGCGCATGGCGCGCGGCGAGCTGGTCGGCGCCATCGCCATGACCGAGCCCGGCGCCGGCTCCGACCTGCAGGGCGTGCGCACGCGCGCCGAGAAGCAGCCCGACGGCAGCTACCGCATCCGAGGCTCCAAGACCTTCATCACCAACGGCTTTCTCGCGGGCGTGGTGCTGGTCGTGGCCAAGACCGACCCGACGCAGGGCGCCAAGGGCACCTCCATCCTCATCGTCGAGACCGAGGGCTGCGAGGGCTACCGCGTGGGCCGCGTGCTCGACAAGATCGGCATGAAGGCGCAGGACACCTCCGAGCTTTTCTTCGACGACGTGCACGTGCCGGCCGACGCGCTGCTCGGCGGCCAGGAAGGGCAGGGCTTCTTCCAGCTCATGAGCGACCTGCCGTACGAGCGCACCATCATCGGCGTGAACGCGCTGGCCACCATGGAAGGCGCCTACCAGGCCACGCTCGACTACGTGCGCGACCGCAAGGCCTTCGGCAAGCCGATCGCCGACTTCCAGAACACCAAGTTCAAGCTGGCCGAGATCGCCACGCAGATCAAGGTCGGCCGCGCCTTCATCGACCGCTGCGTGGAAGACCTCGTGGCCGGCAAGCTCGACACCGCCACCGCCTCCATGGCCAAGCTCTGGGGCTCCGAGACGCAGGGCCGCGTGGTCGACGAATGCCTGCAGCTCTTTGGCGGCTACGGCTTCATGACCGAGTACATGGTCGCGCGCATGTACGCCGACGGGCGCGTGCAGCGCATCTACGGCGGCACCAACGAGATCATGAAAGAAGTGATCTCGCGCGCGCTGTGACGGCGATGAACGAGGTGCTGCAGGTCGAGCGGCGCGGCGAGGTCGCCTGGCTCACGATGAACCGCCCCGAGCGCCTGAACGCGCTCGACCCGGCACTGGTGCGCGCGCTGCGCGACTACTTCGAAGGGCTCAATGCACGCAGCCCCGAGCGTGTGGTCGTGCTGCAGGGCGCGGGCCGTGCCTTCTGCGCCGGGCTCGACCTGAAGGAGCAGGTGGGCGGCGAAGACCTCGGCGTGGCCGACATGCTCGAACAGCAGAAGGGCATCCGCGACATCATGCTGGCCATGCGGCGCTGCCCACAGCCCATCGTCAGCGTGGTGCAGGGCGCGGCCAGCGGCGGCGGCTTTGCGCTCGCGCTGGCGTCCGACGTGCGCCTGGCCACGCCCGACGCGCGCATGAACGCCGCCTTCATCCGCATCGGCCTGTCGGCCTGCGACGTGGGTGTGAGCTACTTCCTGCCGCGCATGGTTGGCAGCTCGGTCGCGGCCGAGTACATGCTCACCGGCCGCTTCATGGACGCGCAGCGCGCGTACGCGCTGGGCCTCGTGAGCCGCGTCGATGCGCTGCCCGCGCTGCAGGCCGAGGCGCAGGCGCTGGCCGACGACATGCTCAACGCGACGCCCGTGGCGCTGCGCCTGACCAAGGAGGCGCTCGGCATCGCCGTGGACGCCGGCAGCATGGAAGCGGTCGTCGCCATGGAAGACCGCAACCAGGTGCTGTGCACCCAGACCCGCGATTTCCGCGAAGGCATGACCGCCTTCCTCGAGAAGCGCGCGCCCGTCTACACGGGGCGCTGAGCTTCATTCCGAACTTCAACGGACCGCACACAAGGATTCCCATGACCCTCGACGACCTGATGTTCAAGCCCGGCCTGCTGGCCGGCCGCCGCTACCTCGTGACCGGCGGCGGCAGCGGCCTGGGCCGCGTGATGAGCGAGGCGCTGCTGCTGCTCGGCGCCCACGTCTACATCTGCGGGCGCCGCGCGCCCGTGCTCGAAGAAACCGCGGCCGAGCTGATGCACCTGCACGGCGGGCGCGTGACGCCCAAGACCTGCGACATCCGCCACGACACGCAGATCACCGAGATGCTCGATGAAATCTGGGCCGACGGCGGCGCGCTCGACGGCCTGGTCAACAACGCCGCGGGCAACTTCGTGAGCCGCACCGAAGACCTGTCGCCGCGCGCCTTCGACGCCATCTCGAGCATCGTCTTTCGCGGCAGCTTCTGCATGACGCTCGAATGCGGCAAGCGCTGGCTGGCCGAAGGCAAGGCCGCGTCGGTGCTGTCGATCCTCACCACCTGGGTGTGGAACGGCTCGCCCTTCACCGTGCCCTCGGCCATGTCGAAGGCCGGGCTGCATGCCATGACGCAGTCGCTCGCGGTCGAGTGGGCGGGGCGCGGCATCCGCTTCAACGCCATCGCGCCGGGCCTGTTCCCCACCGAGGGCATGAGCGCGCGGCTGAACCCCGGTGGCGGCGAGCACAAGGCCGAGCGCAACCCGATGGAGCGCAACGGCCGCATGCCCGAGCTGGCCAACCTCGCGGCCTACCTGCTGGGCCCGGGCTCGGAGTACGTCAACGGCCAGACCATCGCCATCGACGGCGCGCAGTTCCAGGCCACGGGCGGGAATTTCTCGCGCATGTCGCAGTGGCAGGACGAGGACTGGAAACGCGCGCGCGAGCACATCGCGGGGCGCGACGCGCAGGACAAGCGGCAGCGGCTGGCGGCCTGAAGCGCCGCAACCTAGGGAAAAACTCCAGCGTCAGGATTTCAAAGTATCGGAACAAGCCCCGACGAGATCACAAAGAACGACCCCTCTTTCCAGAATTTAACGACCGTTAACCGGCCCGTGCGCGATGTCTTCCCGACATGGCTTCACCGGCGGGGCGACGGTCTTTTCATTCCATTCCAAGACAAAAGAGGGTTCGTTCCGTCATGACGAGATCACCGAAGTTCAAGCGCCGGGCCGTGGCCCGCGCCGCCGTGTGCGTGCTGGGTTCGATGCTGGCCTCCGCGGCCGGTGCGCAGGCCTATCCGGGCGACCCCGGCATGATCGGCAACCCGGCCAGCTGGCGCACGAAGGAGTTCCTGGCCGACTGGGGGCTCGGGGCGATGAAGACCGAGTACGCCTACGCGGCGGGCTTCACCGGCAAGGGCGTGAAGCTGGGCGTGATCGACTCCGGGTTCGACCTGCGCCACGCGCGCGAGCTGCCGCTCACGCGCTTCACGGCGCTGGTGACGGCGACGTCCAACGGGGCGTACAGCGAGTTCGCGGCGGATGGTTCCGTGCTGAACAGCAAGGACGCGGGCTACGGTTTCCACGGCACGCACGTGTCCGGCACCGTGGGCGCCAGCCGGGACGGGCAGGACATCCAGAACAACATGCACGGCGTGGCGTTCAATGCCAACGTGTTCGTGGGCAACACCAATGCGCCCGACGCGCTGAGTTCGAGTGCGGGGCTGAGTCCCGACCGCTATACCCACGCCACCACCGAGAACTTCCGCAACCTCTACCAGGGGATGCGCGACGCGGGCGTGCGGGTCGTCAACAACAGCTGGGGCAATCCGAGCAATCGGAATTTCAGCACCACGGAAAGGGTCACTGCCGACTACCTGCAGTACCTGCGCGGGCTGTCCTGGGTCGATGCCGCGATCGACGCGACGAAGCCCCAGGCCGATGGCAAGGAAGGGGTCATCCAGGTGTTCGCCGCCGACAACCAGGGGCAGGCCAATCCGGCGGCGCGCGGGGCGCTGCCGTATTTCAGGCCCGACGTGGAGGGGCATTGGCTGACGGTGACGGGGGTCAGAAAAACGTGGACGGGCTACGAGCAGCACAGCTCCCTCAACAAGTGCGGCATCGCCAAGTACTGGTGCGTGGCCACCCCGGGGGCCGACATCACGAGCACGGTGTTCGACGGGGCCTACGGGACCTACACCGGCACCTCGATGGCGGCGCCGCATGCCACGGGGGCCCTGGGCATCATCATGGAGCGCTTTCCGTACATGACCAACGAGCAGGCGCTGCAGGTGCTGCTCACCACGGCCACGAAGCTCGACGGCACGCGCCAGGTGGCGCCCGACGCGGTGATCGGCTGGGGCCTCGTCAACCTCGAGAACGCCATGAAGGGGCCGGGCCAGCTGCTCAAGCGCACGGTCATCGACATGCCCGGCGGTGCGTCCGACACGTGGCGCAACGACATCTCGGAAACGGGGCTGGTCCAGCGCAAGCAGGAAGAGGCCGCCGAGATCGCACGCCTGGGTGCGCTCGTGAAAGGGCCGGTGGCCCTGGACGCCTTCAAGCCCTTGGGCCAGGAGGCCGTCGCGCTGCTCCAGGCTCTGCGCACGGCCATACTGTCCGGCGTCGATTACGCCGACGCGCTGGCCGCCGCGAAGGCCAATCCGATGGCGAAGAGCAGTGCCGAGCGATTCGAGAGGGTACGTCGGGACATCGGCCCGGGACACGAGTATTGGCCTTACCTCCCGAATCTCTTGATGGTGCCCGAAGACGATATCGCCGCCGACGCCGAAACCAAGGCGAGGACGGCCAACGTCGACTGGGACCGCCTGACCCACCTGCGCAGCAAGACCGACGAAGACTACCGCGGCAGCCTCGTGAAGGCCGGCGCCGGGCGGCTGGTGCTCACGGGCACCAACACCTACTCGGGCGACACGCGCATCCAGGCCGGCGAGCTCGCGTTGGGCGAGGGCGGCACCACCGGTTCCATCACCAGCCACGTGGCCATCGACGCGGGCGCCAGCTTCGCCATCGACCGAAGCGATGCCTACGACTTCGCCTACAACATCACCGGCGCGGGCGACCTGCGCACCACGGGCGGCACGAACGGCGAAGGCGTCATCACGCTGAGCGGCGTTAACAGCTACGCCGGCGCGACCTGGGTGCAGGGCGGCACGCTGCGTGCGGGCTCGGCCACCGGCCTGTCGGGCGCCAGCGCGTTCACGGTGGCCGGCAAGGCGAAGCTCGACCTCAACGGCTTCGACGCCACCATCGGCTCGCTGGCCGGCGTGGGCGACGTCGCCGTGGGCACCGGCACGCTGACCACCGGCGGCAACGACCGTTCGACGCAGTTCGCGGGCCGCTTCAGCGGCAGCGGCGGCCTCGTGAAGGCGGGCGCGGGCCGCTTCGAGCTCATTGGCGACTCGGGCGCCTTCACGGGCAGGACCTCGGTGGCGCAGGGCATGCTGTCGGTCAACGGCACGCTGGGCGGCACGATGGCCGTGCTGTCGGGCGGGCGTTTGCAGGGCACCGGCACGGTCGGCAGCACCACCATCGCGGCGGGCGGTGTCGTGGCGCCGGGCAATTCCATCGGCACGCTGCACGTGGCCGGCCACGCACGCTTCGCGCCGGGCGCGACCTTCGAAGCCGAACTGAGCGGCACCGATGCGCAGGCCGACCGGCTCGATGTCAGCGGCCACGCCACGCTCGACGGCGGCACGGTACGCGTGCTCGGCGGCTACGTTCTCGGTGCGCGCTACACGCTGCTGAACGCCGAAGGCGGCGTGAGCGGCACCTTCGCCGACTTCAGCGTGGCCAAGGACTACCTCTTTCTCTCGCCGAAGCTGGGCTACACCGCGACGCAGGTCTACACGGAAGCCATGCGCAACAGCGTGTCGTTCGCATCGGTCGCGCAGTCGGGCAACCAGCGTGCGATGGGCGTGAACCTCGATGGCGCGGCCGCCTGGAGCCCCGCGCTGGCCGCGGCGTTGCAGCTGGAGAGCGTGCCGGCCGCGCGCGCGGCCTTCGACAGCCTGTCGGGCGAAGTGCATGCGTCCGCGAAGACGGCGCTCATCGAGGACAGCCGCTTCGTGCGCGAAGCGGCGCTGGAACGCCTGCGCGCCTCGGCCGGTACGGCGGGCGCGTCCACGGCGCCGGTCAAGATCAACGACGGCGCCGGCCAGTCGCACATGGCCGCCCCGACCACGGGCGAGACCGTCTTCTGGAGCCAGGCCCTGCACTCGACCGGCCGTGCGCGCGGCGACGGCAACGCCGCGCGCCTCGATCGCTCGGTCGACGGCCTGCTGATGGGCGGCGACGTGCGCGTGGGCGACAACGCGCGCCTGGGTGTGACCGGCGGCTACAGCCGCAGCAAGGTCGACGTGGACGCGCGCTCATCTTCGGGCGATGCCACCAGCTACCACCTGGGCCTGTACGGCGGCACCACGCTCGGCCCGTGGGCCCTGCGCGCCGGCGCGGCCTATGCGCGGCACGACGTGGACACCACGCGCCAGGCGCGCGTGGCGGGCCTGTCGGATTCGCTCAAGAGCAACCACGACGCATCGACCACGCAGGTCTTCGGCGAAGTGGGCTACAGCCTGGCCGCCGGCGACGTGGCGCTGGAGCCCTTCGCCAACCTGGCGCACGTCACGCTGCACACCGACGCGTTCTCGGAGCGCGGCACGTGGGCGGCATTGCAGGCGCGCAGCAGCAGCGCGAACGTCGGCCTGTCGACGCTGGGCCTGCGCGCATCGACCGCGGTGCGCCTGGGCAGCGTCGACGCCACGCTCAAGGGCATGGTCGGCTGGCGCCGCGCCTACGGGGACCTGACGCCGTTCACCAGCGTCGCATTGCCGGGCGCCACGGGCTTCTCGGACATCGCGGGTGTCGCGGTCGCAAAGAACGCAGCGGTGCTGCAACTCGGCCTGGACTTCGCGTTCTCGCCGCGCGCGACCTTCGGCGTGTCGTATGGCGGGCAGTTCGGCGGCAAGGCGCGCGACCAGTCGGTGAAGGCGAATCTGAACGTGTCGTTCTGACGAAAGGCGAGGGTTTGGGCCCGTCTGCCATGTGTCGGCGGGCGGGCCCTTTTTTTTTGGCTAGCGGATCACGCCCAGCTTGCGCGCAATCGCCACTGCCTCCGTGCGCCGCTTCGCGCCCAGCTTCATGTGGATGTTGCGCAGGTGCGTGCGCACCGTGCTCTCCGACACGAACAGCTTCTCGCCCATCGCGTTGTTCGAGTAGCCCTCGGCCAGGAGCTGCAGCACGCGGATCTCCTTGCGCGTGAGCGGCTCCTTGGTGGCGTCGCCCGAGGGCGCCTCGGCGTCGATCGGCGAGGGCGGCGGGCCCAGCACCTGCAGCAGTCGCTGCAGGTAGTCGGCCAGGATCGGGTCGCTGCGCAGCACGGGCGCCACGGCACCCGCTTCCTGCTGCATGGCGGCGGCATAGCGGTGCACCAGCGTGCCCACGGCCGGGCCTTCGTCGAGGATCAGCCGCACGAAGCCTTCCTGGCTCGCGGCCTGCAGCACGGCGCCGATCTCTTCGATGGCGGTGGCGAGGTCGCCCGCGCGCTGCAGCGCCAGCGCACGCAGCACGCGCAGCTTGAGGGCGCGGCGGTTGCGGTTGGCGGCGACGGCGGCGTGCAGCTCGGCGTCGAGCACGGTGAGGGCCGCGCGCGCGTCGCCGAAGGCGATGTCCCAGCGCGCCCGCGCCAGCGCGAGGTAGTCGAGGTCGTGCGCGGGCAGGCGCTGGCGGCGCTCGCGCTCCCACAGCTCGGGATCGTCGGCGCGCTGCAGCTCGTCGCGCGAGGCGGGGCCGTTGCCCTGCAGCAGCAGCATGTGGGCGCGCTCCAGCTTGGCGCCCGCGACCACGCGCGGCAGCTGGCGGTGGTGGCCCAGGTACTCGAGTTCGGTGAGCGCCTGGAACGCGGCGTCGATGTCGCCCGCGTGGAACGCGATGCGCGAGCGCATGACGTGGCTCAGGATCATGTGGTCGGGCAGGCCCACGTCGCGCGCCAGCGGCAGGTACACGTTCAGCAGGTGCTCGGCCTGCACCAGCTGGTTGGTCTCGTACACGGCGCCCGCATACAGCACGCCGGCCCAGGCGTTGCCGTGGCTGTGGTTGTACGACACGGCATGCGTCGAATCGACCGCCATGCGCAGCCGCGCGGTGGCCTGGCGCAGCCGGCCTTCGGTGAGGTCGAACAGGCCCGCGAGCGACTCGGTGTACATGCGGTTGAAGGTGCTGTTGCCCTGCTCGCGCCGCGCGGCCTCGAGCAGGCGCTGCGCCTCGCGCTGGTCGCCGCGCACCGCGAGGATGTGGGCCATCGCGTTGAGCAGCACGCCCTCGGCAAAGGCGAGGCCGGTGGGCAGGCGCGCGAGGCTTTCGCGGCCGGCTTCGTACGCGGCGTCGTGCTGGTCTTCCATCGCCAGCAGCAGCGGAATGAGCGTGTGGGCGTTGGCACGCACCTCGGGAATGGGGCTGTCGAGGCAGCCCGACTGTTCGAGCAGCCGCATGGCGTCCCACGGGCCGTGCGTGAAGCAGGTGGCCCACAGCGCGATGAGCTGCAGGAACGGATGTTCGCGCAGTTGATGTTCGGGAATCGCCGAGAACCAGCGCGCCAGCATGCGCATGCGGCCCTGCTCGAGGAACTGCTCGGCGTAGCTGTCGAGCAGCGTGAGCGCGTGCGGATGGTCGCCGCCCTCGATGGCGTGGTCGATGGCGGGCACGGGCCGGCCGTGCGATTCGTACCAGCCCGAGGCCGCGAGGTGCAGCCGCGCGAGTTCGCCGGGCCGCTCGCGCGCCAGCTGCGCGCGCAGGAAATCGGCAAAGAGGCTGTGGTAGCGCCACGCGCGCACCTCGCCGCCGGCATCGCCGCTCACGGGCGTGAGGAACAGGTTGGCGGCGGCCAGCTGCTCGAGGATGACGGCGCTGTCGCCGCGCGGGTTGAGCGCCTGGCACACCGAGGCGTCGAGCTGGCGCAGGATGCTGGTGCGCAGCAGAAAGTCGTGGATCTCGGGCGGCTGGTGCGCGAGCACGTCTTCGGCCAGGTAGTCGGCCACGGCGCGGTCGGAGCCCGAGAAGCGCTCGATGAAGCCGGTCTCGATGCCGTGCCGCTCCAGCGCCATCGACGCCAGCCAGATGGCCGCCACCCAGCCTTCGGTCTTGCGGTGCAGCTGCGAGAGCAGGTCGGCCGGCAGCGCCTGCGGCGGCTGCGCGGCGGCGTGCGGCGCATGCGCCTGGCGCAGGCCGATGAAGGCGCTGGTTTCTTCCAGCGAAAAGCGCAGGCGGTCGGTGTCGATCTCGATGAGCTGGCCGCGCGCGCGCAGCCGGCCCAGGCCCAGGTCGGGCAGGCTGCGTGAGCCGATCACGATCTGGCCGCGCCGCGGCAGGTGCTCGACCAGCTCGCGCACGAGGCCGAGAACGGCGGGTTCCTGCACCACCTCGAAGTCGTCGAGAAAGAGCGTGAAGGGCGAGTCGTGCGCAGCCAATGCGGCCACGGCGTCGAAGGGCGCGTGGCTTGCGGGCTCGTCCACGCCGATGCGCTGCACGGCCTCGGCCAGGCAGTTGAGAAAGCGCGACACGTCGTTGTCGGCGCGGTCGAGCGTGAGCCAGGCGGTGGCGATGCCCTGCGCGTCCATGCGCTCGCGGATCTGCGCCATGGCGGTGGTCTTGCCGAAGCCGGCGGGCGCGCGCACCAGCACGAGCTTGACGGTGGCGGCGGCGATCTCTTCGCTGATGGCGGTGCGCGGCACCTGCGTGGCCACGAAGGCCGGCGGGTTCAGCTTGGTCTCGAGAATCCGGAGCGAAGAAGGGGGAACGGGGGCTGGAGCAGGCATCGCGAAGGGGGAGTGAGTGCCTGGAAATTCCGTCGCTTCCGACGATTCCGGCAACCGATTCTGCTTCCTAAACTGGCCGCAGACAAACTGAATTCCCCTGCATCCGGTGGCCCTGCGCACCCGGGCAGCGCCCTGCCCATGACCGACGACGTTTTCATCTACGACCACGTGCGCACGCCGCGCGGCAAGGGCCGCGCCGACGGTGCGCTGCATCCCATCACGCCGGTGCAGCTGGCCACGCAGGTGCTGCAGGCGCTGCGCGAACGCCATGCACTCGACCCCGCGCAGATCGAGGACGTGGGCCTGGGCGTGGTGATGCCGGTGGGCGAGCAGGGCGCCGACATCGCGCGCGTCGCGCTGCTGTCGGCCGGCTACGGCGACAGCGTGGTGGGCTTCCAGCTCAACCGCTTCTGCACCTCGGCGCTCGACACGCTCAGGATGGGCTTCGGCCTCGTGGCCTCGGGCCAGGCCGACGCGGTGATCGGCGGCGGCGTGGAGTCGATGTCGCGCGTGACCATCGGCAGCGACGGCGGCGCGGTCTACACCGACCCCGCCGTGGGCCAGCGCTACCCCTACATCCCCAACGGCGTGGCGGCCGACCTCATGGCCATGCTCGACGGCGTGGACCGCGAGGCGGTCGATGCCTACGCCGTGGAAAGCCAGCGCCGCGCCGCCGTGGCACAGGCCGAGGGCCGCTTCGACCGCTCGCTCGTGCCCGTGCGCGACCGGCTCGGCCGCACCGTGCTCGCGAAAGACGAGGCCAACCGCCCCGGCACCACGATGGCCGACCTGGCCAAGCTCAAGCCCGCCTTCGCGGGCGTGGCCGCGCAGGGCTACGAAGCCATCCTGCTGCAGCGCTATCCGCAGCTGTCGCACATCGCGCCGATCCACACGGGCGGCAATTCGAGCGGCATCGTCGACGGCGCCTGCGCGGTGCTGCTGGGCAACCGCGCCTACGGCACGCGCAACGGCCTCGTGCCGCGCGCGCGCATCGTCGGCAGCGCCTCGTGCGCCGACGAGCCGCTGCTGAGCCTGGGCGGCCCGATGCCCGCCACCGAGCGCCTGCTGGCGCGCTGCGGCCTGAGCATCGGCGACATCGACCTGTTCGAAGTGAACGAGGCCTTCTCGGTGGTGCCGATGCGCTATGCGCGCCATTTCGACATCGACCCCGCGCGCATCAACGTGAACGGCGGGGCCATCGCGCTGGGCCACCCGCTGGGCGCGACCGGCGCGATCCTCACGGGCACGCTGCTCGACGAGCTGGAACGGCGCGATGCAGGCCTGGGCCTGGTCACGCTGTGCGCCGCGGCGGGGCAGTCGACCGCGCTGGTGATCGAGCGCGTCTGAGCAGCACGTCTTCTCTTTCCTTTTTTCCTATGCCTTCCCACATCCGATTCGAGGTCGATGCCGACGGCGTCGCGCTCCTCACCCTCGACGTGCCCGAGCGGCCGATGAACGTGTTCACGCCCGGCTTCACGGCCGACCTGCGCGAAGCCGTGGCGCAGATCGCGCAGCGCGCCGACGTGCGCGGCGCCGTCATCACCTCGGGCAAGGCCAGCGGCTTCATGGCCGGGGCCGACCTGAAGGACCTCGTGGGCTTCCATGCCACGGGCGGCGGCGCGGCCGAGGCCATCGAGGCGATCGCACCCGGCGGGCGCGCGCTGCGCGAACTGGAGCGCTGCGGCAAGCCCGTGGCGGTGGCCATCAACGGCGTGGCGCTGGGCGGCGGCTTCGAGCTCGCGCTGGCCTGCCATCACCGCGTGCTGCTCGACGAGCCGCGCGCGGTGGTCGGGCTGCCCGAAGTCACGGTCGGCCTGCTGCCCGTGGGCGGCGGCACGCAACGGCTGCCGCGCCTGATCGGCATTGCGCGTGCGCTGCCGCTGCTGCTGTCGGGCCGGCATGTGGCGCCGGCCGAGGCGCTGGCGCTGGGCATGGTCGATGCGCTCGCGCCGGTCGACCAGCTCGTGGCCGTGGCCCGTCGCTGGGTGCTCGACCACCCCGACGCCGGCCAGCAGCCGTGGGACGTGAAGGGCTTCCAGGTGCCGGGCGGCGCGGGCGCGCTGGCGCCGCACGCGGGCGCGAGCTTCGGCGCCACGCTGGCGCAGGTGCGGCGCGACACGCACGACCAGTTGCCCGCGCCGCTGGCCATCCTGTCGGCCGTGTACGAAGGCACGCAGCTGCCGATGGACGCGGGCTTGGCGGTCGAGGCGCAGTGCTTCGGCCCCTTGCTGGCCGGCCCGGTGGCGCGCAACCTGATGCGCACGCTGTTCGTGAACCGGGGCGCGGCGCTGCGGCGCAAGGGCGACCTGAGTGCGATCAACGTTGCGTATGTCGAGCGGTTGCGGCAGCTGTACCGAAGTGAAGGTGCGGCGCTGTTGAGCGAGGGCGTGTCGCCTGCGCTCATCGCGAACGCCGCGCGGCAGGCGGGGTTGGGCGAGAGTCCGCTGGCTGCCGATGCAACGGCGGCACAAGCCACTGCATCGCAGCCCGACGCACGCGCCGTCGGCGAACGCCTGCTGTCGCTGCTCGCGATCGAAGCGGTGCGCTGCCTCGAAGAAGGCGTGCTGAAGCAGCCGGTCGAGGCCGACCTCGGCGCCGTGCTCGCGCTGGGCTACCCCGACTGGACCGGCGGCACGCTCTCGTACATCGAGACCGTCGGCCTCGCGGCTTTCGTCGCGCGCTGCGATGCACTCGCACAGCGCCACGGCGAGCGCTTCAAGCCCACGGCCGCGTTGCGCCAACGCGCGCAATCGAACACGCCGTTCTATTCCACGGAGCACGCCGCGTGAGCCCAGGCCGCGCGCAGGCGCTGCAGTCGCTGGTCGCCCAACTGCAGCTCGAACAGCTCGAGAAGAACCTGTTTCGCGGCACCAGCACCGACATCGGCGCGCCCGCCGTCTTCGGCGGCCAGGTGCTCGGGCAGGCGCTGATGGCGGCGGCCCGCACGGTCGATGGGCATGCGGCGCACTCGCTGCACGGCTACTTCCTGCGCGCGGGCGACAAGGCCGCGCCCATCGTCTACGACGTCGACCGCATCCGCGACGGCGCGAGCTTCACCACGCGGCGCGTGGTCGCCATCCAGCATGGCGAGCCGATCTTCCATATGTCGGCCTCGTTCCACCGGCGCGAGGCGGGCGTGTCGCACCAGTGCGCCATGCCCGAGGCGCCACCACCGGAAGACCTCACGCCGCGCGCCGGCCCGCGCGTGCGCGTCGAAGGACCGATCGAGTTCCGCTACGTCGATCCGCGCGACCCGGTCACGGCCGGCCCGCGCCCGCCGAAGAGCCAGCTCTGGCTGCGCACCGCCGACGCGCTGCCCGACGACCCGCTGCTGCACCAGGCCATGCTGGCCTATGCCTCCGATTACAGCTTCATGGGCGTGGCGATGCAGCCGCACGGCCTGGCGTTTCAGCAACCGGGCGTGCAGGGCGTGAGCCTGGACCACGCGATGTGGTTCCACCGCGACTTCCGCTGCGACGACTGGCTGCTGTACGACGCCGACTCGCCCTCGGCCGAGCATGCGCGCGGCTTCTGCCGCGGCGCGCTGTTCGACCGCGCCGGCCGGCTCGTGGCTTCGGTCGCGCAGGAAGGGCTGATCCGGGTGCGCCGATGATCAAGCTCGTCTTCTGCCTGCGGCGGCTGCCGCACCTGGACCGCGCGCAGTTCCAGCACCACTGGCGAGACGTGCATGCACCGCTCGTCGCCGAACGCGCCGTGGTGCTGGGCCTGCGGCGCTACGTGCAGTCGCACACGCTCGACGATGCGCTCGTGCAGCCGCTGGCCGTGCCGCGCGGCAGCCCCGCGCCCTTCGACGGCGTGGCCGAGCTGTGGTGGGACAGCCTCGAAGCGCGCACCGGCGCGCGGCGCGAAGAAGCCCGCCGTGCGAGCGCCGAGCTGCTGGCGGATGAGCGCCGCTTCATCGACCTGGCCGCCTCGCCGATCTTCTTCACCGACGAGTTCGCCGTGGTCGGCGACCCCGCCGCCGAGGCGGTGCGCGACTACCTGCAGGCACGCGGCCGCCTGTAATCGTCGCTTCGGACGATGCCTGCGCGCAGGGCGCGTCCCTAAACTTTTTCCCACAGGCTGGCGCGTCGCCGGCCGCGAGGAGACCCCCTTTGTTCCAAGGCGAAAGTATCGAAGTCCTGCCGTTGCAGGACGGTCTGGTGGAGCTGCGCTTCGACCGGCGCGGCGAGGCCATCAACAAGCTCGACGCGCGCACCGTCGACGAGTTCCGCCAGGCCACCGAGCGCATCGCGGCCTCGCCCGCCGTGCGCGGCGTGCTCGTGACGAGCGCGAAAGACGTGTTCATCGTCGGTGCCGACATCACCGAGTTCGGTGCCACCTTCCAGCAGGCCGAGGCCGACATTGCGCGCGGTGTGCGCGCCAGCAACGAGCTGTTCAACGCCTTCGAGGACCTGAGCGTGCCCAGCGTGGTCGCCATCAACGGCTTCGCACTCGGCGGCGGGCTGGAGCTGGCGATGCTCGCGCCGCTGCGCGTGATGGCCGACATGGCCCAGGTCGGCGTGCCCGAGGTGAAGCTCGGGCTATTCCCCGGCTTCGGCGGCACGGTGCGGCTGTCGCGCCTGGCGGGCCTGGCCACGGCCATCGACTGGGTGGCGAGCGGCAAGCCAGCCAAGGCGCCGGCCGCGCTGGCCGCGGGCGTGACCGACGAGGTCGCCGCGCCCGAGGCCCTGCGCGAGCGCGCGCTCGCGCTGCTGCAGCGTGCGGTGCGCGGCGAGATCGACTGGCAGGCGGCGCAGCAACGCAAGCGCGCGCCGCTGGCGCTGTCGAAGCAAGAGGCGGGCGCGCTGGTCGAGGCCGCGCGCACGCAGGTGGCGGCGCGCAGCGGCAAGCACCAGCCTGCAGCCCTCATCGCGCTCGAGATGATGGCCGAGGCCGCCGGCCGCGACCGCGCGGGCGCGCTCGACCTCGAGTCGGCCGCCTTCGGCCGCGTCGCGAAGACGCAGGCCGCCGCCTCGCTGGTGCAGGCCTTTCTCAACGACCAAGCGCTCAAGAAGCTCTACAAGCGCCACGCGCGCGAAGGCCGTCCGGTGAAGCAGGCGGCCGTTCTCGGCGCCGGCATCATGGGCGGCGGCATCGCCTACACCAGCGCGCTGCGCGGCACGCCGGTGCGCATGAAGGACATCGCGCAGCCGCAACTCGACCTGGGCATGGCCGAGGCCGGCAAGCAGCTCGCCAAGCAGGTGAAGAACGGCCGGCTCGCGCAGGCCAAGGCCGATGCCATTCAAGCGTCGATCGTGCCGCAGCTCGACGAGGCCGGCTTCGATACGGTGGACTGCGTGGTCGAGGCCGTGGTCGAGAACCTCGAGGTCAAGCGCAAGGTGCTGGCCGCGCTGGAAGGCAGTGTGAAGCCCGGCACCGTGATCGCTTCGAACACCTCGAGCCTGCGCATCGACGACATCGCCCAGCCGCTCGCGCGGCCCGAAGATTTTGTCGGCATGCACTTCTTCAACCCCGTGCCGGTGATGCAGCTGGTGGAAGTGATCCAGGGCGCGAAGACGCGCGACGCCGCCGTGTCCACCGCCGTGGGCTATGCCGTGGCCATGGGCAAGACGCCCATCGTGGTGAAGGACTGCCCGGGCTTCCTGGTCAACCGCATCCTCACGCCGTACATCAATGCCTTCGTGCAGCTGGTGGCCGATGGCGCCGACTTCGAGGCGGTCGACCGCTCGATGGAAGCCTTCGGCTGGCCCATGGGCCCGGCCTACCTGCAGGACGTGGTGGGCATGGACGTGGGCGCGCACGTGGGCGACGTGATCGCCGCGGGCTACCCGCAGCGCATGCCGGCCATCGAACGCAACGCCGTGAAGCTGATGGTGGCGAACAAGCGCTACGGCCAGAAGAACGGCGCCGGCTTCTACCGCTACGAGAACGACCCCACGGGCCGCCCGCGCAAGTCGGCCGCGCCCGAGGCACATGCATTGGTCGCCACGCTGCAGCCGCAAGGGCGGCGCGACTTCGCGGACGCGGAGATCGTCGAACGCATGATGCTGCCGATGGTCGTCGAGGCCGCGCACGCGCTCGAAGACGGCGTGGTCGCCACGCCGGCCGAGCTCGACATGGCGCTGCTGCTCGGCGTGGGCTTCCCGGCCTACGCGGGCGGCGGGCTCAAGTACGCCGACTGGCTGGGGCTGGACCGCGTGGTCGCGCTGTGCGACAAACATGCGGCGCTCGGCGCGCCGTATGTGCCCACGGCGCGCATGCGCGAGATGGCGGCGCGCAAGTTGCGCTACTACCCGGTCTGAACGGCAGGCGTTTTCGGTTTTCTTTCTTCCTTTCTCTCTCTATCCAAGGACAACAAGAGATGCAACTCGATTCCAGCATTGCCGCCGTCGTCACGGGCGGCGCCTCGGGCCTCGGGGCCGCCACCGCGCGCCGCCTGGCCAGCCACGGCGTGAAGGTCGCGCTGTTCGACCTCAACGTGGAGCAGGGCGAGGCCCTGGCCAAGGAGCTGGGCGGCGTGTTCTGCAAGGTCGATGTCACGTCGGAAGAGCAGGTCGACGCGGCCTTTGCCAAGGCGCGCGCGGCACATGGGCAAGAGCGCGTGCTGGTCAACTGCGCCGGCACCGGCAACGCGGTGAAGACCGCGAGCCGCGACAAGGCCTCGGGCGAGATCAAGCACTTTCCGCTCGCCAACTTCGACCGCATCATCCAGATCAACCTCGTGGGCACCTTCCGCTGCATCGCCAAGTCGGCGGCCGGCATGCTCACGCTCGATGCGCTGGAAGACGGCGAGCGCGGCGCCATCGTCAACACCGCCTCGGTCGCGGCGCAGGACGGCCAGATGGGCCAGGCCGCCTACACCGCCTCGAAGGCCGGCGTGGTCGGCATGACGCTGCCCATCGCGCGCGACCTCATGGGCGAGGGCATTCGCGTGAACACCATCCTGCCGGGCATCTTCAACACGCCGCTGCTGCAGGGCGCGCCCGACAACGTGAAGGCCGCGCTGGCCGCCTCGGTGCCGTTCCCCAAGCGCCTGGGCAACCCGGCCGAGTACGCGACGCTGGCCGAGCTGATGATCACCAACGGCTACTTCAACGGCGAGAGTGTGCGGCTGGACGGCGCGATCCGGATGGCGCCGCGCTGATGGCGAACGGGTGAGCGGCGCGGCTTCGGCGGCGCCCTCACCCAAACGGGGGATGCGCGGGCGGGCGCCATTGGGTTGAATTCACAGCCCAATGGAGGGATTCGCCATGGCCTATTCGGTTTCGCAGTGGACGGGCGCTGTCTTGCTGGGCGCGCTCGTCGGCGCCATCGGGCAGCTTGTTCGATCGATCTCCGGCATCGCCCGACGCAACCGGGAGCGAGCGACCGCCGAGGTCGAGGCCTTCAAGGTGTCGACGTTGGTGGTGGGCCTCGTGATCGGTGGTGTGGCGGGCGCTGCCGCCGCCCTGGCCATGATGGGATCGCTGTACCCGGTGGACCCGACCAAGGGCGTGGAGATTTCCACCATCCTGGGCATTGCCGCAGCGGGCTACACCGGCGCCGATTTCATCGAGGGGGTGGCGGGCAAGTTCATGCCGGGTGCCTCGGAGCCGGCTGGCGCGTCGCCGCCGACATCCACTGCGGCCACCGAGCGACTCACCAGCGCGGCAGGCACCGTCGCCACCGCCGGCGCCGCCCTGACGGCCGCTGCCACCGGCTTGGCAGCTGGCGTGGCTGCAAGCTCGACTCCCTGGAGCGGCACGCGCACAGCGCTCGCCAGTGACGAGCCGGCCCTCGGCTGAAGGGGGACGCCATGTTGAACATCGCGAACGACCTGTTGAGTGGCGAGATCCAGGGCCAGGCCGTCGGCGCCGCACCCAGCCCCAACCACGGCGGCGCCATTGCGCCCAAACTGCTGGTGTTTCACTACACGGCCTGCAACTTTGCGGCGGCCAAGGCCACGTTTCTGTCGACGACCGGAAGCAACCGGGTCTCGGCGCACCTGCTGGTGGACACCGACGGCGCCGTGACCCAGTTCGTGCCCTTCAACCGGCGCGCCTGGCACGCCGGCGAAAGCAGTTGGGGCGACCTGCACGACATCAACACCCATTCGATCGGCATCGAGGTCGTCAACTTCGGCTATTTGCTCAAGATGGCCTCGGGTGCGTTCCGGCTCGGCAACGGCAAGCCGCTGCCTTTCGATCCAGACGAGGTCGTCGAAGCGCGACACAAGAACGCCAGGCTGCCCTATCGGTATTGGCAGGCCTACACCCCGGCCCAGGTCGAGACCTGCGAGCAGCTGGCGGTGCTGCTGACCCAGCGCTACGGCCTGAGCGACGTGGTGGGGCACGACGACATCGCCCCCGATCGCAAACAGGACCCGGGTCCCGCCTTTCCGTCGCTCGGCATTCGCGGCAAGGCGCTGGGGCGAGACGTCGCGAACGACAGCGACGAGGTGCGGTACGTGGGCGTGAAGCGCCTCAACCTGCGCCAGGGCCCCGGCGTTGGCCACGCGCTTGCAGGGGAACCCCTGGTGATGCATTCCAAGCTCGTCGTGCAGGCGCGCGAGGGCGGATGGATTCGCGTGGACGTGGCGTCCGCATCGGGTGCGCGCGCAGGATGGGTGCTGGCGGAGTACACACAGGCCGCCGCGATGTAGCCGACGCCGCATCGGGCGCAGGAGGAGACAGCCATGAGCAAGATCGACGAGCAGGTGGAGCAGCGCCGCGCGGCCCTGGGCGATCCCGCGCTCACCGGCTCAGGCCGCAAGTGGGGTCTGGCGCTGTCCGGCGGCGGCATTCGCAGCGCCACCTTCTGCCTCGGTGTTTTGAGCGCGCTCGCGCGGCGCGGCGCGCTGCTGCGTTTCGACCTGATGTCCTCGGTATCGGGTGGTGGCTACGCCGCCTCGATGCTCGGGCGGCTCTTCAGCCGAGCGCAGAAGCGTGCGGACCTCGACCGCATCCAGGACGAAGTGGGCAAGGCGGGGGCGAGCTGGTTCATCTGGTGGCTGCGTGCGAACGGTCGCTACCTGATTCCGCGCGGGCCACTCGACCGGACCTTTGCCGTGGCGCTGTACGTGCGCAACCTGATCGGCGTGCACGTGGAACTGGCGCTGGTGTCCGTGCTGGCGGGACTCGCGTTGGCCGGGGCGAATCTGCTGGTCTGGTGGGGCATGGCGGAAGTGGGGTACCTGCCCGGGATTGCAGGCTACTTTCCGTGGCTGGCCAAGTGGCTGCCGTCGTGGGCCTCGGTGGTCTGGCTGGGGCTGCCGGTGGTCGGGGTGTTTGTGCTGGTCCATGCATCGGCCTACTGGGCGGTGCCTTGGGTGAAAACCACATGCGAAGACGGCAAATTCTGGAGGAACTGCCTGGGCGTGCTGGTCGTGAGTGCACTGCTGCTCGGGGTGGCCTGGAGCTTCGGCAATCTCCGTAGCGAAGCCGGCGAGGACCTTCGCCAATTTCTCTGGGGCGGCTGCGCTGTCTTGGTCGCTGTCTGGTTCCTCGGCGTGCGGGTGGCGAATGGCGTGCTGAAGGAGTGCGAGGACTCGGGGTCGCCTTCGTTGCAGTCCGACGAGGCGCGCAATCAGCTGACGGAAAAGCTCGCCGGCAGTTTCCGCGTCCTGGTGATCGTGCTGATCGTCGGGTTGGCCGACCGGCTGGCGTGGCATGTGGCGTTCCAGCAGATGGGGCTGGCGAGCGCGGGTCTTTATCTCGCAATGGCGGCGGCGGTGCTGCGAACGGTGTTGCCGCTTGCATCGAGCCTGGTGCCGGGGCGGCCGACATCGAAGAGCCTGCTGGCCATTGCGCATCTGCTGGGCTATGTGCTGGCCTTCCTGCTGTTTGCCTGGTGGGTGTCGCTGGTCTACAAGGCCGTGCTGGGTGGGCTCTTCGTGCCGACCGCTGACCTGGACTTTTGCGATGCCTGGCTCATCTGGGCGCTGTTGCTGGTGCCAGTGGTGGGCTATCTCTGGGTCACGGGAAAGACACCGGAATTCCTGAACCTCTCGTCGCTGCATGCCTTCTATCGGGCACGGTTGACCCGCAGCTACCTGGGAGCGGCCAACGCGCAACGCTTCAACGGAACCGTGGCGCACGGCCCGCTGGGCGCGCTGGACCCCGTGCCGGCCGTGCTGTCGCGCACGCTGAACACGGCGCCGGTCGACGCGATCGTCCCCGACGACGACGTGTCTCTTGCGAACTACCGGCCACAGGCCCTCGGAGGGCCGGTTCACCTGCTCAATGTGTGCCTCAACCAGACCAAGGACCCAAGGGGGCAACTCTTCAACCAGGACCGCCGCGGCCTGTTGGTGACCGTCGCATCGGGCGGCTTCATGCGGGTGGCGCAGGAGAACTGGAAGGCGCTCGACCGCAGCGACGAGCCGATGACGCTCGGCAGCTGGATGGCGGTGTCGGGTGCCGCCGTGGCACCGGGCCTGGGCAAGCTCACGCGCGGCGGCGTGGCGGCGCTGCTCGTGTTTGCGGGCGTGCGGCTGGGTTACTGGTGGCGCCAGCCACCACCGCCGAAGGAAGAAGAGGAGGAGAAAAAAAGCAAGTTCAAGAAGGATAGAAAGAAGAGGCGCTGGCCGGTCTCCCTCACCAAGTCCCTGGGCCTGATGCGCGAGACGCTGGCAATCTTCGAGGGCAGGCAAGGCCGTGACTGGTTCATGACGGACGGCGGGCATTTCGAGAACACCGGCGCCTATGCACTGCTCGCGGAGCGTGCAGAGGTCATCGTCGTGGCGGACTGCGGGGCCGACCCCGACTACACCTTCGGCGATATCGAGAACCTGGTGCGCAAGGCGCGCATCGACCTGCAGGCCGAGATCGAGTTCCTGCGGCCCCGGCGCGCACTGCCGGACGAGATCCCGCGCGGACTGGCATTGGAGCCCGAGGGCTTCTATGGCGCGTTGCACGCATTCGGTTCGCTGCAGGAACTGGCCTCCAACGCGAGCAACGCCTGCCTGGCGGTGGCCCGTGTCACCTATGCCGACAGAGAAGAAGCCGTGGAGGGTGAACCACCGCGAGCGCGGGAGCGCGCCATCCTGCTGATCGTCAAACCGAACATGTGCAAGGGTCTGCCGATCGATCTGCAGAACTTCAAACGCGCGGCACCGACCTTTCCGCAGGAGACCACCGCCGACCAGTTCTTCTCGGAGGCGCAGTGGGAGAGCTACTTCCGGCTCGGCCAGGTCCTGGCGCAGGACCTGAGTCCGGTGTTCATCGAAGCCCTGTGCCAGGATTGCGTCAAGGACGCGCCGGCGCATTTTGTTCTCGACGACTGCGCGGTGGCGCTGTCGGGCGCTGTGCTGAATGGCGAGGAAAAAGCGACGCGCGGGCGCCTCATCGGCAGCGTGGGGGCCACCGCTGTGGGGGCGTCGATCGGGTTGGGGGCGGCGGCGACGCTGGGGGTTTCGGCGTGGCAGGCGATCGATACCGTGAAAGTCGCTGGCGCCAGCCGCGTGCAGCGGGAACGCCAGGCATTGGACGAGTTGACCGACCTCTGGATCAAGCTGCCACCCTCCGACGTCCGGGGCGAGCAGTCGGAAAAGGTCTCTCCTGAACTCGATGCGCTGGCGGCCGAACTCCTGAAAACCGCGGACACGTTGTGTCCGGCGGGCGAGGCTGGCTGGTTCGGGCATTCCATGCTCGCCGTGCGCATCCATTCGGATGCAGTCAGCGCGTGCAGCAAGGCCTTGCCGTATGCGTTCAGCCGCGGCTGCAAGGGGCTTGTGGAGTCATACAACCCGGAGGCACAGAGTCCGCTGGCGGCCTGCCTCAACCCGCGGAAGGAGACGCGCAGCAAAGAGCCACTTCCGCGCTATTGGGGCTACGACTATTCGGCCGTGGCACCGATCGATGGCATGCATCCTTGCAGCTCCATTCGAAAGGACTCCCTGAGCGCTCGCCGAAAGTACCAGGAAACCTACGACCGGGAGGCGCTGTTCCCCGAGGGCAACGCGGGCAAGGACGGTCGTGCCACGCAACGCGCATGCCCTCCAGATGCGCGAGAGAAGCTTGTAGAGGAGCGCGCTGCGAACTTGCCAAAAGAAGTGCCACCCGCACCTGCAAAGGCACCAGCGCTTACAGCGGCACCGGCACCCGCAAAGGCAGCCGCGCCTACTGCGGCACCGGTGCCTACAAAGGCCCCCGCACCAGCACCAGCACCAGCACCAGCACCAGCACCAGCACCAGCACCAGCACCAGCACCAGCACCTGCACCAGCACCAGCACCTGCGGCAGTGCCAGCACCCGCGGCGGCACCAGCACCTGCGGCAGTGCCAGCACCAGCGGCGGTGCCAGCACCTGCGGCGGTGCCAGCACCTGCGGCGGCACCAGCACCTGCGGCGGCACCAGCACCTGCGGCG
>NZ_JBWKNE010000006.1:0-187852 GCF_059415405.1 Variovorax sp. GW821-FHT10C12 | reverse complement strand
GGCGGTGCCAGCACCTGCGGCGGCACCAGCACCTGCGGCGGCACCAGCACCTGCGGCAGCGCCAGCACCTGCGGCGGCACCAGCACCTGCGGCAGTGCCAGCACCTGCGGCGGTGCCAACACCTGCGGCGGTGCCAGCACCTGCGGCGGTGCCAGCACCTGCGGCGGCACCAGCACCTGCGGCGGTGACAGCGCCTGCAGCGGCGTCACCGTCCGTGGAGCCGTCCGGCAAGAGGGTGTTCATGGGCGAGCGCTGCAAAGGCGTGACGGTCTATATCCAGATCTACGACAACAGCCAACGGGACGTTGTCCGAACCTATCGCGAACCTTGGCAAAAAATGCTCGCTAACGTGCCGCCGATCGAAGACGTCAGCGAGTCCGCACGCAAATACAACCGTCTGCCCCCCCGGCAGGTGAACCAGCCGACGGTGCGCTTTCACGACGAGGCCTCAATCGACTGTGCTGTCGCACTGGGCCCGCAAGTCGGTTATCCCAACTGGCTGGTCGAACCGTTGTCGCCTCGCCTCAATCCCACTCGCCGCACGGTCGAGGTCTGGATTCCGACCTCCGCGTCATTCCCCGCGCGGTAGGTCTTTCTGCGCCCGCCCGCGCGCCTGCACCGCCTCGCGCCGCGCGCGCAGCACCTCGGGCGTGAGCGACGCGGCCCATTCGCGCGTGGCGGCCTGCTCCAGCGCCATGCCTTCGGCAAAGCTGCGGGCATGGCCGTCGTCGATCAGGCGCTTGTAGACCGGCAGCATCTCGGGCAGCGCGCTCGCGATGTCGGCGGCCAGTGCCAGCGCCTGGGGCATCAGCTGCTCGGGCGTGGTCACGCGGTTGACCAGCCCCCAGCCCCCAGCGCTCGGCCTGCTCGGCGTCGACGAAGTTGCCGCTGAAGGCCATCTCCTTGGCCCGCGCAATGCCGATGAGCCGTGACAGCCGCTGCGACAGCCCCCAGCCCGGGATCACGCCGATGCGCGCGTGGGTGTCGGCAAAGCGCGCCTCGCTCGACGCAATCAGCAGGTCGCAGGCCAGCGCCACCTCGAGGCCGCCGGTGATGGCTGCGCCGTTCACGGCGCCGATCACCGGGCGCGGAAAGTTCGCGAGTGCGGTGGCCACGTCGGTGCCGGCGTCGCCGGTGATGGCGTCGGGGTCGATCTCGCGCAGGTCCAGCCCGGCGCAGAAGGCGCGGCCCGCGCCGGTGAGGATGAGCACGCGCACGCTGTCGTCCTGCGCGAGTGTGTCGAGCGTGCGAACCAGCGCACGCCGCAGCGCAATCGACAGGGCGTTCATGGCCTGCGGGCGGTTCAGCGTGAGGCAGGCGCAGCCGTCCTGCGGACGGGTGAGCAGGAGGATGTCGGCGTCGTTGTCGGTTGCAGGTGTGTTCATGGCGTGTCAGTGTTGGGCGCAGGCCGGGCCGCGGCATCGTCGGAACGGACGAATCCGGCGGGCTTGTCCCGCTCACGACTCGAAACCCGCGCCCGCGTCGGCACCATGCGCCGCATTGTCTTCAATCCGTCCTTGAATCCACTGAGAGAAAGAAGGAGCGTCCCACCATGGACTTCAGCCTCACCCCGGCCCAGCTCGACCTGCAGGAACGAACGCGCCGCTTCATCGCCGAGGAAGTGATTCCGCTCGAATCCGACCCCCGGCAGGATTCGCACGGCCCCGCCGAGGCGCTGCGCGACGAGCTGGTGGCACGCGCGCGCCGCGCCGGCCTCCTCACGCCGCATGCGTCCAAGGAACACGGCGGGCTGGGCCTGTCGCATGTCGACAAGGCCATCGTGTTCGAGGAGGCGGGCTACTCGCCGCTCGGCCCGGTGGCGCTCAACATCCACGCGCCCGACGAAGGCAACGTGCACCTGATGGAGGTGGTGGCCACGTCGGCGCAGAAGGCGCGCTGGCTGCAGCCGCTCATCGACGGCCACGTGCGCTCGTGCTTCTGCATGACCGAGCCGCCGCCCGGCGCCGGCTCCGACCCGTCGATGATGCAGACCGTGGCCGTGCGCGACGGCGACCACTACGTGATCACCGGGCGCAAGTGGTTCATCACCGGCGCCACCGGCGCGGGCTTCGCGATCATCATGGCGCGCATGGAAGACGGGTCGTCGACCATGTTCCTGGCCGACATGGACCAGCCCGAAATCGTGATCGAACGGCAGATCGACGCACTCGACAGCTGCTTCACCGGCGGCCACGGCGTGGTGCGCTTCGACGGCCTGCGCGTGCCGGCCACCGACGTGCTGGGCGCCATCGGCGAGGGCTTTCGCTACGCGCAGGTGCGGCTGGCGCCCGCGCGCCTCACGCACTGCATGCGCTGGCTCGGCGCCGCGCGCCGCGTGCACGAACTCGCCGCCGACTACGCCCGCCGCCGCCAGGCCTTCGGCCATGCGCTGGTGGAGCACGAGGGCGTGGGCTTCATGCTGGCCGACAACGAGATGGACCTGCACGTCTCGCGCCTGACCATCTGGCATTGCGCGTGGGTGCTCGACCAGGGCGGCAAGGGCCGCCACGAGTCGAGCGTGGCCAAGGTGCTGTGCTCGGAGGCCGAGTGGCGCGTGGTCGACCGCTCGGTGCAGATCCTGGGCGCGAGCGGCGTCTCGGACGAGACCGTGGCCGCGCGCATCTTTCGCGACATGCGGGCTTTCCGGATCTATGACGGTCCGTCGGAAGTGCACCGCTGGAGCATGGCCAAGCGCCTGGCCAAGGCTTGAGAAGGTGTGAACGAACCCGCCATGTCCGCTCATCCCGCCCAGACACGCCCCCTCGGCGTTGCAAATGCTCGCCATAGCCCGAGCTATGGCTGCGCTTTGCGCCTTGAGGGGCCGCGCCTGGGCGTGCTGCTCGGCCACGCCGGATTCATTCACACCTTCTGAGCCCGCAAAGGCTGCCGCCCAAAATCGTCGGTTCCGACGACGCTGTGCGGCGGCGCGGCGCGAACAATGCGCTGGACTGCCGAACCGAACCCATCACCGGAGATTTCACATGCCCGAAGCCTATATCGTCGCCGCCGCGCGCACCGCCGGCGGCCGCCGCAACGGCCGCCTCGCCGGATGGCACCCGGCCGACCTGGCCGCACAGGTGCTCAACGCCCTCGTGGAGCGCACCGACGCCGACCCCGCCCTGATCGAGGACGTCATCATGGGCTGCGTCGGCCAGGCCGGCGAGCAGGCCTCCAACGTGGCGCGCAACGCGGTGCTGGCCTCGCGCCTGCCCGAGTCGGTGCCCGCCACCTCGGTCGACCGCCAGTGCGGCTCGTCGCAGCAGGCGCTGCACTTCGCGGCGCAGGCCGTGATGTCGGGCACGATGGACATCGTCATCGCCGCCGGCGTCGAGAGCATGAGCCGCGTGCCCATGGGCCTGCCCACCACGCTGCCGCTGAAGAACAACCTGGGCTTCTACGTGAGCCCCGGCATGGAAAAGCGCTACCCCGGCATCCAGTTCAGCCAGTTCACGGGCGCCGAGATGATCGCGCGCAACTACGGCATCGAGAAAGACGCGCTCGACCGCTACGCGCTCGAAAGCCACCACCGCGCCATCGCCGCCACCAAGGCCGGCCACTTCGAGCGCGAGATCGTGCCCGTGGCCGTGCGCATGGCCGACGGCACCGAGACCGGCGAGCTGCACACCACCGACGAAGGCATCCGCTACGACGCCACGCTGGAGAGCATCGCCGGCGTCAAGCTCATCGCCGAAGGCGGGCGCTGCACCGCGGCCACCGCCAGCCAGATCTGCGACGGCGCCAGCGGCCTCATGGTCGTGAACGAGCGCGGCCTGAAGACGCTGGGCGTGAAGCCGCTGGCGCGCATCCACCACATGAGCGTGCTGGGCCACGACCCGGTCATCATGCTCGAGGCCCCGCTGCCCGCCACACAGCGCGCGCTGCAAAAGGCCGGCATGAAGATCGAGGACATCGACCTGTACGAAGTCAACGAAGCCTTCGCGCCCGTGCCCATCGCCTGGCTGAAGGCGCTGGGCGCCGACCCGGCCCGCATCAACGTGAACGGCGGCGCCATCGCGCTGGGCCACCCGCTGGGCGCCTCGGGCACCAAGCTGATGACCACGCTGGTCAACGCCCTGGGCCAGCGCGGCAAGCGCTACGGCCTGCAGACCATGTGCGAAGGCGGCGGCATGGCGAATGTGACCATCATCGAACGGCTGTAGACAGGCACACCCCCAGGCTTGCCCACTTCGTGTGGCCTCCAACCCCCTTGCAGGGGGCAACACCTGCGGCCCGGCAAAGCCGGTTCCGCGGTGTTTCTGGATAAGAGAACGCTGCGGCCATCGACCGCGGCTCCATAAAAAGAGATCGACGCATGATTCATGACACCGATCGCGGAGACAAAGAGAACACCCCCCTGTTGCGCATCGACGCGGTGTCGGTGCGCTTCGGCGGCATCGTGGCGCTCGACGGCGTCTCGTTCGACGTGCGGCGGGGTCAGATCTGCGGCCTCATCGGGCCGAACGGGGCGGGCAAGAGCACGCTGTTCAACTGTCTCTCGCGCCTGTACGAGTGCAGCGCCGGCCGCATCGAGTTCGACGGCCATCCGCTCACGCGCCTGCCGCGCCACCGCATGGCGGGCCTGGGCATCGGGCGCACCTTCCAGAACCTGGCGCTGTTTCGCACGATGACCGTGCGCGACAACGTGCTGGTGGGCTGCCACAGCAAGCACCACGCGGGCTTCCTGCGCAACGCCTTCCGGCTGCCCGGCGTGGCGGCCATCGAGTCGCAGGCGCGGGCGCGGGCCGACCAGCTGATCCACTTTCTCGACCTCGAGGCCGTGGCCGAACGCGAAGTGGCCGACCTGCCGTTCGGTACGCAAAAGCGCGTCGAGCTGGCACGCGCGCTGGCGGCCGAGCCGCAGCTGCTGCTGCTCGACGAGCCGGCCTGCGGCCTCAACCACGAAGAGCTCGAAAGCCTGGGCACGCTGATCCGCGACATCCGCGACCGCCTGAACGTGACGGTGCTGCTGGTCGAACACCACATGAGCCTCGTGATGGGCGTGTCGGACAAGGTGGTGGCGCTGAACTTCGGCAAGAAGATCGCCGAGGGCACGCCGGCCGAGGTGCGCGCGCACCCCGAGGTGATCCGCGCCTACCTGGGTGAGGAAGCAGAAGCGGAGGCGATGGCATGACGACGAACATCCTCGAAGTGCGCGGCTTGCACGCGGCGTACGGCCCGACGCGTGTGCTGCAAGGCATCGACCTCGACATTCCCACCGGCCAGGTCGTGGCGCTGCTGGGCGCCAACGGTGCCGGCAAGACCACCACGCTGCGCGCGCTGTGCCAGATGATGGTGAGCACCGAGGGCCGCATCATGCTGGCCGGCCAGCGCATCGACGGCCGCTCCACCGAGCAGATCGCCAAGGCCGGCGTGGGCCACGTGCCCGACGGGCGCGGCACCTTCCTGGGCCTCACGACCGAGGAGAACCTGCGGCTGGGTGCGTACGCACGTGCCAGCAGGGACGGTATCGACGCCGACATGGAGCGCGTGTTCGATTACTTCCCGCGCCTGCGCGAGCGCCGCGCGCAGCAGGCCGGCACGCTCTCGGGCGGCGAGCAGCAGATGCTCGCCATCGGCCGCGCGCTCATGGGCAAGCCGCGCCTGCTGCTGCTCGACGAGCCCTCCTTCGGGCTCGCGCCGCTCATCGTGAAGGACATCTTCTCGATCATGCGGCGCATCAACAAGGAAGAGCACGTGTCGATCCTGCTCGTCGAGCAGAACGCCAAGCTCGCACTCGATCTGGCCGACTCGGCCTACCTCCTGGAAACCGGCCGCATCGTGCTCTCGGGCACCGCCGCCGAGATCCGCCGCAACGACGCCGTGCGCAAAGCGTACCTGGGCGAATAAGGGCCTCACACCGATGAACGCATTCCTGCACCAACTGCTGGCGGGCCTGGCCACCGGCGGCATCTACGCCAGCGTTGCGCTGGCGCTGGTGATGATCTACCAGGCCACGCACCACATCAACTTCGCGCAGGGCGAGATGGCGATGTTCTCGACCTTCATCGCCTGGAGCCTCATGCAGGCCGGCCTGCCGTACTGGGCCGCCTTCGTCGCGACGGTGGCCTTGTCCTTCGTGCTCGCGGCCGTGGTGGAGTTCACTGTCATCCGGCCCATGCACGACAAGCCGGCGTTGTCGGTGGTGGTGGTGTTCATCGGCCTGCTGGTGATCTTCCACAGCCTGGCGGGCTGGCTCTTCGGCTACACCATCAAGCAGTTCCCGAGCCCGTTCCCGTCGGACGCGTGGTTCGGCAGCGCCATGATGTCGGCGCACGAGATGGGCGCCATCGGCGTCACGCTGCTGGTGGTGCTGCTGCTGTTCGCCTTCTTCCGCTTCACGCCGCTGGGCCTGGCGATGCGCGCCGCGGCGCAGAACGCGGCCTCGTCGCGGCTGGTGGGCATCAATGTCGGGCGCATGCTGATGCTGGGCTGGGGCCTGGCCGGCGCCATCGGCGCGGTGGCCGGGATGATGGTCGCGCCCGTGGTCTTCCTCGACCCGCACATGATGACCGGCGTGCTGCTCTACGCCTTTGCCGGTGCGCTCATCGGCGGCATCGACAGCCCCGTGGGCGCGGTGCTCGGCGGCTTCATCGTCGGCGTGCTCGAGAACCTCATCGGCACCTACGTGGTGGGCACCGAACTCAAGCTCTCGGTCGCGCTGGTGCTGATCGTCGGCGTGCTCATCGTCAAGCCTTCCGGCCTCATGGGCCGCAAGTTGGTCACCCGGGTCTGATCGCATGAACTCTCCTCAAGCTTCCTCCCTGCCGACCGCCATGGCACCGCTCGCGGGGTCGGCCGATGCACGCACCGCCGCCAAGCCCTCGCGCTCCCCGCTCCTGTGGGTCGGCCTGCTGATCGTGCTGGCCATCGGCATCACCTTCGTGGCGCGCGGCTACCAGCTGTTCCAGGCGACCATGGTGATCTCGTATGCCATTGCGCTCTTGGGCCTGAACATCCTCACGGGCTACAACGGGCAGATCTCGCTGGGCCACGGCGCCTTCTATGCCATTGGCGCCTATACCACCGGCATCCTCATGGAGCACGCGGGCGTGCCGTACTGGCTCACGGTGCCGGCGGCGGCCGTGGTGTGCCTGATCGTCGGCTACCTGTTCGGGCGGCCCGCGCTCAAGCTCGAAGGGTTGTACCTGGCACTGGCCACCTTCGCGCTCGGCGTGGCGATGCCGCAACTGCTCAAGTACAAGCACCTCGAGGCCTGGACCGGCGGCGTGCAGGGCATCGTGCTCATGAAGCCCGCCGCGCCCTTCGGCCTGCCGCTCAACGAAGACCAGTGGCTCTACCTGTTCTCGCTGTTCGTCGCGGTCGTGATGTTCTTCATTGCCCACAACCTGCTGCAAAGCGGCAGCGGCCGGGCCATGCGCGCCATCCGAGACCACGCCATGGCCTCCGAGGCGATGGGCGTGGACAACAGCCACTACAAGGCCATGACCTTCGGCGTGTCGGCCGCGTACACCGGCGTGGGCGGCGCGCTGTCGGCCATCGCGGTGCAGTTCGTGGCGCCCGATTCGTTCACGCTGTTCCTGTCGATCTCGCTGCTGGTGGGCATCGTGGTGGGCGGCGTGGGCACGCTGTACGGCGCGATCTTCGGCGCCATCTTCATCATGTTCGTGCCCTCGCTGGCCGAGAAGGTCTCCAAGGCCGCGCCCTGGGCGGTGTACGGCGTGGTGCTGATCGCCTTCATGTTCGCGATGCCCGGCGGCGTGGTCGGGTTGCTGCGCAAGCTCCAGGCACGCGTCGCCCGTGCACGATGACGCGACGCTGATCGCGAACGCACTGCAGCGGCTGGCCGGGCGGCTCGTGCCCGAGGCGCATCCGGTGCAGGCGGTGCAAGCCGTGCGCCGGCTCTCGGGCGGCGCCAGCCAGCAGACCTGGGCTTTCGATGTGACGACAGGCGGCGCGGGCCAAGCCCAGCCGCTGGTGCTGCGCCGCGCGGCCGATGCCAGCGGCGCACGCGCCCTGGGCACCGCGGGCCTGGCGGCGGAAGCGCAGCTCATCGAGGCCGCACGCGCAGGCGGCGTGCCCGTGCCCGGCGTGCGCCATGTGCTGCAGCCGGCCGACGGGCTCGGCGAAGGCTTCGTCATGGACCGCATCGAGGGCGAGACCCTGGGCCGGCGCATCGTGCGCGACGAACGCCTGGCCGGCGCGCGCCGCGTGCTGGCGCGCCAGTGCGGCGCCGCCATGGCACGCATCCACCGCCTGCCCGCGCACCAGCTGCCGCCGCTGCGCACGGCCGCCGCACGCGCGGAACTCGACTTCCAGATCGGCCTGCACCGCAGCCACGGCACCGCGCGCCCCGTGTTCGAACTCGCGTTCCGCTGGCTGCGCGCGCATGCGCCGGCCGATGTGCAAGTGCCGGTGCTCGTGCATGGCGACTTCCGCAACGGCAACCTGATGGTCGACGAGGAGGGCCTGCGCGCCGTGCTCGACTGGGAGCTGGCGCACCTCGGCGATCCGATGGAAGACCTCGGCTGGATGTGCGTGCGCTCCTGGCGCTTCGGCCACGGCGCGCTGCCCGTGGGCGGCTTCGGCACGCGCGAGCAGCTCTTCGAGGGCTACACGGCCGAAGGCGGGCAGGTCGATGCCGGGCGCGTGCGCTGGTGGGAGGTGCTGGGCACGCTCAAGTGGGGCATCGTCTGCGAGGCCATGGGGCATGCCTGGCTCAGCGGCCGCGAGCGCGATGTGGAGAAGGCCGCCATCGGCCGCCGCGCGTCGGAGGCCGAGTCGGACCTGCTGGCCTTGCTTGCGCCCGAGGAAGAGGCCGCCTGATGCAGGACCGCCCCGACATCGCCGAGCTGCTCGGGGCCGTTGCCGCCTTCCTGCGCGAGCAGGTGGTGCCGGCCACCGAAGGGCAGGTCGCGTTCCATGCGCGCGTGGCCGCGAACACGCTCGACATCGCGCGGCGCGAAGTGCAGCTCGGCCCCACGGCGCAAGCAAGTGAACGGGCGCGGCTGCTCGCCCTGCTGGGCCCCGGCGCACCGACCGACCTGACCGAAGCCAACCGCCTGCTCTGCACCCGCATCGCCACAGGCGAACTCGACCCCGCCACCCCCGGCCTGATCGACCACCTGCGCCAGACCACGCGCGACAAGCTCGCCATCGACCAGCCCGGCTATGCCGCCGGCACGAAGAAGAAAGACTGAGCCATGGACTTCGACCTGCCCCGCGACCTCGTCGATTACCTCGCCGAGCTCGACGCCTTCATCGACCGCGAGATCGCACCGCTGCAGGCGCAGGACGACAACGAGCGCTTCTTCGACCACCGCCGCGAATGGGCCCGCACTGACTTCGAGAACGGCGGCCTGCCGCGCCCCGAGTGGGAAGCGCTGCTGGCCGAGGCGCGCCGCCGTGCCGACCGCGCGGGCCACCTGCGCTTTGCGTTGCCCGCCGCGTTCGGCGGGCGCGACGGCAGCAACCTCTGGATGGCCGTGATCCGCGAGCACTTTGCCGCGCGCGGCCTGGGCCTGCACAACGACCTGCAGAACGAACACTCGATCGTCGCCAACAACCCCTTCGTACTCGCCATCCGCGATTTCGGCACGCCCGCGCAGTGCGACGAACTCATCCAGGGCATGCTCGACGAGCGCGTGCGCCTCACCTTCGGCCTCACCGAGCCGCAGCACGGCTCCGATGCCACCCACATGGAAACGCGCGCCGTGCCCGAGGTGCGCCACGGCCGCGCCGGCTTTCGCATCGACGGCGAAAAGATGTGGACCACCGGCATGCACACCGCCACGCATTGCGTGCTGTTCGCACGCACCAGCGGGCGTGATGGCGACGCGCGCGGCATCAGCGCCTTGCTCGTGCCCGCGAAGGCCGAGGGCGTGAAGATCGAGGAGTACCTCTGGACCTTCAACATGCCCACCGACCATCCGCGCGTGAGCTTCACGAACGTGTGGGTGCCCGAAGACGCCGTGCTCGGCCCGCTCGACGGCGGCCTGGCCATTGCCCAGCACTTCGTGCACGAGAACCGCATCCGCCAGGCCGCGTCGAGCCTGGGCGCCGCCGACTACTGCGTGCGCGAGAGCGTCAAGTACGCGCGCGAGCGCAAGCCCTTCGGCGAGGAGCTGGCGCGCAACCAGGGCATCCAGTTTCCGCTGGTCGAGCTGGCCACGCAGGTCGAGATGCTGCGCCTGTTGATCCGCAAGACCGCGTGGCAGATGGACCAGATGCCCAAGCCGCAGGTCGAGAAGCAGCTGTCCGACAAGGTCTCGATGTGCAACTACTGGGCCAATCGCCTCGTGTGCGAGGCCGCCGACCGCGCGATGCAGGTGCACGGCGGCATTGGCTATTCGCGCCACAAGCCCTTCGAACACATCTACCGCCACCACCGTCGCTACCGCATCACCGAGGGCTCCGAAGAGATCCAGATGCGCAAGGTGGCGGGCCACCTCTTCGGCTACATGGGGCCGAACCGGGCCACCACCGCCTGAACCACTTTCCGACGACGACTGACGACGCAGGCCACCCGGCCACGCAGCAACACAGAAGGAGACACGCGACATGGTTCATTTGCTTTCCCGCCGCACCGCCTTGGCTTCCGGCCTAGTTGTGGGCCTTGCCACGCTCTGCATCAGCCTGCCGGCCCTGGCCCAGAAGAAGCCCGAAGCCGGCGTGAGCGACGCCGAGATCGTGCTGGGCATGCCCATGCCGCTGTCGGGGCCCGTGTCGGGCTACTCGGTGGTCGGCAAGGTGGCCGAGGCCTACTTCAAGAAGCTCAACGAGCAGGGCGGCATCCACGGGCGCAAGGTGCGCCTGCTGATCTACGACGACCAGTACTCGCCACCCAAGACCGTCGAGGTGGCGCGCCGCCTCGTCGAGGAAGACCAGGTGCTCGCCATCTTCGGCAACCTGGGCACCGCGCCCAACATGGCGATCCAGCGCTACATGAACGCCAAGAAAGTGCCGCAGCTGTTCGTGCAGTCGGGCGCCGCGCAGTTCGACGACGCCGCCAAGTACCCGTGGACCGTGCCCTTTCTCGGCAGCTACCAGGGCGAGGGCCGCGTGTTCGCGCGCCACATCATCGACAACCGCCCCGACGCCAAGATCGCCGTGCTCATGCAGAACGACGACCTCGGGCGCGAGGTGCTCAAGGGCCTGCAGGAGGGCCTGTCGAAGCAGGGCAAGGCCAGGATCGTGGCGCAGGCCACCTTCGAGGTGACCGACCCCACCGTCGATTCGCAGGTGGTGCAGCTCAAGTCGTCGGGCGCCGACGTGCTCGTGATGGCCGCCACCGCGCGCACCGCCGCGCAGGCCATCCGCAAGGTCGCCGACGTGGGCTGGACGCCCGACCGCTACCTCAACTTTGCCGCCGCCTCCGTGAAGATGGCCTTCGAACCCGCGGGCGCCGACAAGGCCAAGGGCGTGGTCGCGCTCGCCGTCTACAAGGAACCCATGAGCCCGCGCTGGAGCCGCGACCCCGAGGTGCTCGAGTACCTCGAGCTGCTCAAGACCCACGCCAGCGGCGTCGACCCGAGCAACAGCAGCGGCGTGTCGGGCTACATCGTCGCGCAGCTCATGGCCCACGTGCTGCGCGAGGCCGGCGCCAACCCCACGCGCGAAAGCGTGCGCGTGGCCGCCAGCACCCTCAAGAGCCCGCGCATCTCGATGCTGTTGCCCGGCGTGGCCATGGCCAATTCGGCCGCCGACCTGCACGCCTATGCATCGATGCAGCCCGTGCGCTTCAACGGCGTGGACCTCGACCCGGTCGGGCCCGCGCTGAACATGAAGTGAACCCCTTTACCTACTCACGCCCTTCGGAGCCCACCCATGAGCCAGCCTGACGACCAGGACCCCCTTCTGTACGAGCGCGACGGCGACGTCGCCATCCTCAGCTTCAACATTCCCAAGCGGCTCAACCCGCTCACCGTGCCGCTGCAGCAGGCCCTGCGCCAGCGGCTCGCGCAGTTGCGCGACGAAGGCGAGGTGCGCGCCGTGGTGCTCACCGGCGTCGGCAAATCGTTCTGCGTGGGCGCCGACCTCGGCAGCATGGACGCCAGCGCGCCCGGCAGCCTGGGCCAGCGCACGGCCGACGCGATGGAGGCGATGTCGAACCGCCTCATCGAAGACCTGCGCAGCATGCCCTTCCCCGTGGTGAGCGCCATCAACGGCCCCGCCGCGGGCGCCGGCGTGGGCGTGGCGCTGGCGGCCGACGTCGTGCTGGTGGCGCGCTCGGCCTACTTCTACCTGCCCTTCATGCCGCGCCTGGGCATCGTGCCCGACCTGGGCACCACCTGGTTCCTCGAGCGGCTCGTGGGCCGCGCAAGAGCCATTGGCATGTCGCTGCTCGGCGAACGCCTGTCGGGCGAACAGGCCGCGCAATGGGGCCTCGTGTGGGCCTGTGTGGACGACGCCGAACTTCGCGCCCAGGCGGTGGCCGTCGCGCAGCGGCTCGCGCGCCTGCCTGCACACGCCGCGCACGAGATCCGCGCCGTGTACGAATCGGCCGCGGGCCAGTCGCTCGTCGGCCAGATGCGCCACGAGGCCGAGCGCCAGCGCGAGCTGATCGACCGGCCCGACTTCGCCGAAGGCGTGAAAGCCTTCCTGGAGAAACGCGAGCCCGTGTTCCGCCGGCCATGAGCGCAGCTGCAGACGCCACCCCAGCAGGCATCGAGTTCGACGCCGACCGCCTGCAGCGCCACCTGCGACAGGCGCTGCCCGATGTTGAAGGCCCGATGCGCCTGGCGCGCATCGGCGGTGGTCAGTCGAACCCCACCTTCTTCGTCGACTTCGACAACCGCGCGCTGGTGCTGCGCAAGCAGCCGCCCGGCGAGCTGCTGCCCTCGGCCCACGCGGTCGACCGCGAGTACCGCGTGCTGCGCGCGCTGGCCGCCACCGACGTGCCCGTGCCGCGCACCGTGCTGTACTGCGACGACCGCGCCGTGGTGGGCACGCCCTTCTATGTGATGGAGAAGCTCGAAGGCCGCGTGCTGTCGAACTACGCGCTGCCCGGCATCGCGCCCGCCGAGCGCCGCGCGTACTACTTCGCCATGGCCGAAACCCTGGCGCGCCTGCACGCGGTCGACCTGGCCGCCGTCGGCCTCACCGACTACGGCCGCCCCGGCAACTTCTTCCAGCGCCAGATCGCGCGCTGGACCCGGCAGTGGGAGGCCTCGCGTACGCGGGAAGACGCCAACATCGACCGCCTCATCGCCTGGCTGCCCGTCAACCTGCCACCGGGCGACCAGACCACCATCGCGCACGGCGACTTCCGCTTCGGCAACCTCATGTTCCACCCCACCGAGCCGCGCGTGATCGCCGTGCTCGACTGGGAGCTGTCCACCCTGGGCCATCCGCTGGCCGACGTGGCCTACAACTGCATGGCCTGGCACACCGGCGCCGACGAGTTCGAAGGCATGCAGGGCATCGACCTCGCGGCCGAAGGCATTCCCACGCAGGCCGAGTACGTCGCCCACTACCAGCAGGCCGGCGGCTGCGCCGAGCCGGTGACCAACTTCCACCTGGCGTTCTCGCTGTTCCGTTTTGCCGTGATCCTCGAAGGCATCGCGGCGCGCGCAAAGAGCGGCAGCGCTGCGGCGACAGATGCGGTGCAGGTGGGCGCACAGGCCGCGGGGTTTGCGCGGCGGGCGGTGGCGTTGATCGAATAGCCGCCAGCGAACTGGCGAGCGGGCAGAGCGCCCGTCAGCCGCCGATGGGCGAGCACAGCTCGACCAGCGTGCCGTCGGGACAGCGCACGTACGAGACCACCTGCCCCCAGGGCTTGGTCACCGGCGCCGACAGCTGCGTGGCGCCGGCTGCGAGCGCGCGGCTGTGCGCCGCGGGCACGTCGGGCGTCACGAGGCCCAGCTCCATGCCCAGCGGTTGCGCGGATTCCGAGGCAGCGACATGCCCGCCCGGAAAGTTGGAATCGCCGAGCGCGTGCGCGGCGAACGCCAGCGTGGTCTCGCCAGTTTCGAGTTCGCCATAAGTGCCCGATTCGTGCAGGAAGCGCGTGGGCAGGCCGAAGGCTTGCTCGAAGAACTTCAGCGACTGGGCGACGTCGGGAACGTAGACGATGGTGTAGCCGAGTTTCATGGTGTGCGGAGGGTGACTTGGTTACTGCGCTTCCAGCCGCTCTGCAATCTCGCGCGCCCCGAGTTCCCGCACTGTGGCCAGCCGCTCCAGCTGCGCCGCACGCGGGCGCGCCTTGCCTTGTTCCCAGTGATAGATCGTCTGGCCCGACACGCCGACCAGCTGCCCATAGATCGCCGCGGACAACCCGAGCTTGGCGCGGTGCGCGGCCAGCCGGTTGGCGCTGAAGCGGCGCTTGGGGCTGCCTGCGTCGGCGTCGTCACCTGCAGCACCGGCGGCGGCCGGCGCCTGACGCACGGAGCCCTTGGCAACCTTGCGCAATTCCTTTTCGAGCGCGCTCACTTGACGGCGCAAGTCGGCAATCGATGCGCGGTGTGCGACGGAGGCTTTCTTGAGAGTTTCGATCTCCGCTCGCACTTCCTTGCGAGCGACACGGGAGATTTCGGCTTTGAGGATGGAGGCGATGTTTGGCATGGGGGGATTGTGCTCAATTTGGGGACACAAATGCGAAGCCGCGTAGTTTGTGATTTCAGTCGCTTGCGGACAACAGGTGCTGAAGGCTTCGGCGTACTTTTAGTTTCAGGAGTTCGACGCTGAGTCGAGTGGCGTCAGTCCGTCGTTGTTTGCATGCGGCGTTTCGGCTATCTTGAAACAACTTGTACGGAGCGTGCCGCATGGCAGTGCGCGTCGCGAAAACGGTAGTGAAAACAAGAAATTCAAGGTGGTTTCTATGAGGATTGAGGGAGAGAAGACAGGTTCTATCGGCGCTTTCGCTTGTGCGATCAAGGCGATGTTGTGTGCTCTTTTGCTTGGCGCTTCAAGCGCGCACGCAGTGATTCCGATGACCGTCGAGCACCGAGTCGAAATGCTCGCTGGAGACGGGACTTTCTACGCCACCGATTGGTATCGCACAACACCAGAAGCCTGTGTTGCCAGCGAGTGGTTTATGAAAAAGGTGATTTACTACGAATTTGGTTGGCAGCTGCTAGCCACCGAACCACATGCATCTGTCTGCGCATGGGCTAACCGATATGGGTCTCCTGACGGTGCCCCGATCACTCGAGCCATCTCGGCGAACCAAGCGGTCTACTGTCCTGCCGGAAGCACGCAGCAAGGCTCGGGTTGCGGATGTACCGATGGCTTCATGGAGGACTCGGCCGCTGGCATCTGCGTAGGCGCGACGCCCAGCGAGCCCAAGCTGGCCCCTGACATGTGTTTGGCGTCCGAATCGAATCGATGGGCAGAAAGTGCGATTGGCAATCCCATACGTCCGACCACGGGGGAGAAAGTTACCGAGGAGGTTGACTACTCCGAACTGGGAATCGCGGGCATCGAGTTTTCCCGCATCTACAGCAGTCGCGCTGCGAAAGATTCCACCAACGCCCAGATGCTTGGACGGGGATGGTCACACAACCACGCCTGGACAATGCGAAAGGGACCAGAGGGGGCGTCCGTTGGTTTCAGAGCGGTCGTCTCGCCGGATGGGGGGGGGCGTGGGTTCTTCAAGGTAGATGGCGCAGCAAGCTGGACCACCAGCAATAGCGCCGATAGTCTTATTGCGAGTGGTGATGGCTGGATTTACAAACGCGCGGAAGACGACAGTACTTTTGCTTTCTCCTCTGATGGAAAGCTTCAGACCAGGACGGAACGGGGTGGGAAGATTGCGTCGTATGCCTATGACGGGTCAGGGCGCTTGTCCTCGGTATCCAACGCATTCGGCCGTACGCTGGTTTTCTCATATGCCAATGGCAAGCTTTCTTCTGTCACGTTGTCAGATGGCCGAGTCGTCGCCTATACCTATGACGGACTCGGCCGTTTGGTTGCCGTCACCTATCCTGACGCCAAGAATCGAAAATTCCTTTATGAGAACAGCGCTTACCAGTTTGCGCTGACCGGCATCGTAGATGAGAGTGGGGTGCGATTCGCAACCTATTCCTATGATTCTTTTGGGCGCGGGATTTCTACAGAACACGCGGGGGGCGTTGATCGCTATCAGGTCAGCTATCCGAGTGGGGGGCAGACCTATGTGGTCGATCCCCTCAATACCGGGCGTACTTACTTTTTCGCAACTCGTGCCGGCTACCTTGCGTTGGGTAGCAGTGCGGTGTCGGGAACAAGTTCGAATAGTGCCTCGTGGCGAGGTATCGATGACAACGGACTGATTGTTGGTGTCGACGACTTTCGAAGTGTGCGCACCAATATCTCGTGGAACATCTCTCGCCGATTGCCCACGACGGTCATTCGGGCTTCTGGCACCCCCGAAGCACAGACCACCACGACCCAGTGGCATCCCACCTTCTCGCTCCCCGCACTGGTCACTGAACCCGGCCGCACCACCGCCTACACCTACGACACCGCAGGCAACACGCTTTCAAGAACGGTCACCGACACCGCCACGAACAAGGCTCAGCTTTGGCAGTGGACCTACAACGCCCAGCAGCTGGTGGCCACAGCCACGGAACCCAACGGTGCGGTCACGAGCTACACCTATGACACCCGGGGCAACGCCCTCACATCGACCAACGCGCTGGGCCACGTCACCACCTCCACCTACGACAACGCCAACCGCGTAGCCAGCACCACCGCCCCCAATGGCCTCGTCACCACCTACACGTATGACCTGCGCGACCGCCTGTTGACCCAGACCGTCGGCGCGGGCCTTGCCGGTGCACAGACCACCACGCTGACCTACAAGCCCTTCGGCACCGTCGAGTCGGTGACGCTGCCCAGCGGCCTCGTGCTCACCTACACCTACGACGCCGCTCACCGCCTCACGGGCTGGAGCAGCAACCGCGGAGAGAGCGGCAGCTACACGCTCGACGGCATGGGTAACCGCACCGCCGAGCAGATCAAGGACAGCGCGGGCAACGTGGCCTGGAGCGTGGCGCGCACCGTCAACAACATCAACCGCCTCTCGGCTTCCACTGAAGGCCCCAATCAGGCCCACACCTTCGGCTACGACGCCAACGGCGAGCTGACCCGCACCACCAACGGCCTCAACCAGAGCACCCAGTACGGCCTCGACAGCCTGCGCCGCGTCAAGGCGGTGACCGACGCGGCCAACGCCACGGCCACCCTCAAGTACAACGCCCTCGACGCCGTCACCGAAGCAAAAGACTTCAAGGGCGTGGCCACCGCCTACACCCGTGACGCACAGGGCAACGCCACCGCCGAGACCAGCGCCGACACGGGCGGCGCCAGCACCCAGTACGACAGCCTCGGCTTGCCCAGGCAGATCACCGACGCCCTGGGGCAGGCCACCACCATCGCGCGCGACCTGCTCGGCCGGCCGACCAGCCTCGTCTTCGCCGATGGCAAGACGACCACGCTGCGCTACGACCTCACGGCCAACAGCAAGGGCTACCTCTCGGAGGTCATCGACCGCAGCGGCACCACCGAGTACACCCGCGACGCTTTCGGGCGCGTCACGCTCAAGAAGCAGACGCTCGCAAACGGTGGTGTGCAGCAGGTGAGCTACGGCTACAACGCCAACGGCACGCTGGCCAGCATCGGCTACCCCAACGGCGCCACGCTCGCCCACCAGTACGACGCCACCGGCCGCCTCGCGGGCCTGAACTGGAACGGCAGCCCGCTCGTCACCGGCATCGCGTGGAACCCGCTCGGCCAGCCCACCGCGTGGCAGTGGGCCTTTACCGCCGCACCGCCCGCGTCCGTGGCCGCCAGCCGCGTGTACGACACCGCGGGTCGGCTCACCGGCACCGAATTCAGCAGCTACGTGTACGACGCCGCAGGCCGCATCACCAGCCTCACGCAAAACCTGTACGGCCCCGGCGACACCGACCCGACGCACACCACCGTCGCGAACGGCAATGTCACCTGGGCCGTCGGCTACAGCCCGGTCGGCCGCATCACCGGCTTCGATGCCACGGGCAACACCGCCAGCTTCGGCTACGACACCAATGGCAACCGCGCGAGCAGCACGCGCGTGCTCGACGGCCAGAGCACCCAGCGCACCTACACCGTGGGAGCCGCAAGCAACCGTCTGACAGGCTTTGCGCAAACCATCAACGGCGCGAGCAACACCAGCGTCACCTACGGCTACAACGCCAACGGCGACCTCGTGACTGACGGCCTGCGCAGCTACGCCTACGACGCCGAGGGTCGGTTGGCCGCCGCCACCACGGGCGCCACCGACATCAGCCCGACCACGCGCTACGCGCACAACGCGCTGGGCCAGCGCGTGTTCAAGACCGAGCCGCTGTACCCACCGAGCCAGGGCGATGAGGCCGACCCGGGCTTCATGCAAAGCCTGATCGTGTTCTTCACCCGGCTGTGGAGCCCCGCGACGAACCAGGCCGAGCAGCAGGGCTACACGTATGTCTACGACGAGCAGGGCACGCTGATCGCCGAAGTGGGCAGCGGCGGCACCAACAGCGGTGGGCAGGCGCAGTACATCTACCTGCCGACGGCCAACGGCCCGATGCCGATTGCGGCGGTGATCAACGGCGCGACCTACGCGGTGCACAGCGACCACCTGAACACGCCGCGCAAGCTCACCGATGTGAGCGGGCAAGCGGCCTGGCAGTGGAGCTACAGCGCGTTCGGGGAAGACAAGCCGACGACGGCGAGGAACCGGTTCGCGGACCTGGATGTGACGCCGAATCCGGGCACCACGGGCGTGTCGGAGGTGAAGTTCAACCTGCGGTATCCGGGGCAGTATGCGGATGAGGAGTCGGGGCTGTTCTACAACGGGTTCAGGACCTACATCCCAACAATTGGGCGCTATACCCAAGGCGATCCTATTGGACTTGAAGGGGGATGGAATCGGTTCGGCTACGTCGGCGCCAACCCATTGAGCCATGTTGATCCTGAGGGATTGGCAGGCGGACCTCCTCGCTCGACCCCGAGAGTTCCTATTCCTGGGGGGGGAGCTGGGTCGGGGGGAGTCGTATCCGCCATAGCAGAGGCGATGAGAGGCTCTCAAGCGGGTGCAGCAGGGGCGCAAGCGAGAGCACTGGCTGGTGCTGGGCGAGGGTTCCTCAACCCATCGTGTCCCCCCATGAAGACGATAGTCGAGGCTCCAGATGTGAAAAAAAAGGCGGATGCATTGACTGGACGAAAAGCACAGTCCTACGAGAGCATCAAGGACATGCTTGCACGGGACTTACCCGGCGGGAATCAACATGAGCTACGAGGCGATTTGGCGGGTAAATCTGCAATTGACCTTGGTGGCAGTGGAAAAGGACGCGGTGCAGAACGCGTCATATTTAGCGTTAAAGACGGTGTGGTGACTATCCATGACATCGTCGATTACCACAAGTGAGGATGTATGACTTGGGAATATCGAGTAATGAGCCGAGACGGTGCGGTCGCTATCTACGAGGTTTATTACTATGAAGACGGTAGGATGCAGGGTCACAGCGCGGAACCAGCGGTTCCTGCGGGCGAAACGGTTGAAGAGCTACGAGTCAACTGCGATTTGTACCTTGCTGCACTTGGGAAGCCAGTTCTCGAGTACAGCAGTTAGTGGGGTTCAAGGTCAGGCCTTGCTCGTTGCCCCTGATCTTCAACAAGAAAAGTCGCCTGCCACCCCTTAGCCGCTAGGGCTGGGGTTGGCGGGCGGCGTTGCTTGTGGCCGCGTGGCTGCTACAGCATCAACTGTCGGTGACGGTCATCCTTGCGCTCCATCTTCAGCGTCTGAAGCTTTGCGGTCGCATCGATGCTTTGCCTGATAGACCACTCGGTCTCCACAAAGTCACTTGGCGATTCTCCGGTTCCATCATCAACCTATCCAACTCAATGTGGAGTTGTATGTTTGCCAAACTAGCAGTGATCTCGCTCGTGCTGATGTCCTTCTGCGCCGCAGCTCAGGATGCGCCCGTGCGTGTTGGCAGCCTCAAGGAGGCAGGCACTTGGATCGATAAGATCTATTCCTCGCATGTAGAGAGGCGCTACAGCGTCAAACTTCCAACTGGGCGGAATGCGGAGATCTATGCTCTCTATGCGCCGAGGGGTTCAGGCATAGGTCAACTTGACGGCTGGTTCTATTCCTGTGCCAGTGATGGCGCCGTGTGTGACTTGATCGCGATGGCGAATCTAGGGACATCGAGAGAAATAGAAGAAGACCCCGTGGTCACGTATGAGCATCCCTATCTGGTCGTCAAATCTGGCAGCAACATCTTGCTCAGGGTGAAGCAGTAGAAGTATTGGAGTCAGGCTTCATTCCACTTCAGTTGAAGGTGATGGCACCCTGAGCGCCCAAGCGGGAAATGGCAATGAACAGTGATGAACCGGCACCGGACAGAGGTCTGCTCCGAGGAACGAGCCCGAGTGCTCACATTGGAAGAATGATGCTGAGAAGATTCGTGGACTGGGCCCAAACGGTTCGGGCAGACCGAGCCCTGGGGCCAAAGAACATCGACATGCGACTGACCGAAAGCGAGCCTTCAGCCAATCCCTCGGCACGTCTGGATGTCGATACACCGGCAGCGATAGGTCGGATCACCGTCTGGGAAAGTGGTGACTACGAGATTGAATCTATCGATCTCGACACCGAGCGGTTGCTCTACGCTGATCGCGGGACCCTGCAACGGGACGATGAGACGTCGAAGAAGTTCTCCCCGTTTTTTACGTCGTTGGGAGTTGTCGTGAGCCGCGAGAGGCTGCACGCCCGTGGAGCCCTCATTGAGGCCCTGTGGCTTCGTCTTCAAACCACACTGTCCACGTTCGCGGGGAAGATTGAGATGCGCGATTCATCCGTGATTCGCGATGTGAGACGTACCAGCAATGAAGCGTTCTTGCTCAGGGCGTACCTGGCCTTCCGGCGGCGTGTTGATGGCGAAGAGCTCGCGATCACGGTGGATATCCGGGGCGACGACAAGCAGATGGCGATTGAATCTGACGTGTGCAAAGAAGACGGTACGGTGTTGGTGATAGGGCCTCTTGCGAAGATTCAGTGGACTGAGAGTGTTCAGCCAGCGCTAGACGAATGGATGCGTGAGTTCGAGCAGTTCCTGTCAAAGAGCGAGGCAGAAATCGCCGCCGCCGTTTCGCGATTGAAGAGTTGATGTGCTGGCACGCTCGTGTCGAGGTCCGAAAGCATGGAGGTGGTCAGTGATGGATGAAGAAAATTCGAGTGATACCGAGAACGAAACGCCCTGCTACTACAGCATTCGATTGCTCATCACTCACCCGTCCATGTCAGCCGACGAGATCACCGTCGCCTTGAATATGGGACCCACGCACGCCTGGAGTGCTGGGGCGCGTCGTTTCACCCCGGGTGCGATGTGGAGTCATACCTCATGGACTGAGGGAAAGCGTTTCTTCTTCGAAGAGATCCATGATGTTCTGAAATGGCTGGAGGAAGCGCACGAGTTCGTCGCGCGCTTGTTGTCTTCTGGCGGCAAATTGCAGGTGATTGCGCAACTGCCGGGCGCCGTCAACATTGGCAGTGATCTATCACTAGAGACAATGGCGCTCGCTGCAAGACTTGGTGTTCGCATCGGCGTCGAGGTTTTTCCCAACCTGCCAAGGCCGGCATAGGCTGGGTGCTTCGGGCGGACCCTTCGCACCTTTCGTTCGAAGATTTCTCGAACGGCCGCGATGCCCTCGCTGCTCTCGGGGCTAGAAATTCGTTAAAGAATCGAGGTGCAAAAAATGAGAAAAAGAAGGACAGGATTTTCTATAAATCCTAAAGATCGCCACGATGCTCGTGTTCTGTTGGAAGCCGCATGCGAAGCCCACGAATCTGGTGACTTGGCGGCGGCAATTCGGTACTACCGGCGTTCTGCCGCGCTTGGGTCACCAGAGGCTAAGGTCAATCTCGGAAACTTGTACAGCGCAGGCGAAGGCGTTACCAAGAACGCTCTGCTCGCCAAGCAGCTTTATAAGTCCGCGTTCAGGCGAGGGAGTGCGTATGGGGCGACGGCGCTTGGCTCGCACTATCGAAGTGAAGGCAATACCAAGTTGGCGAAGATCTGGTATCGACGTGCCGCTGCGAGGGGAGAAGAATGGGCTCGTGAATCCTTGGCGGAGTTGACTATCGGTCCTGGCAGTTCGAGCACATGAGACGGAGGGCGATCAGGGTGTTCAGCATGCCATTGACGACTGTGCCCGTGAGTTCGAGCGGTTCCTCTCAAGCAGTAAAGCAGAAATCGTCGCAGTCGTTTCGCGATTGAAAAAGCTGATGTGCCGGCATGTCCTTACATCGTTCATGGAGTTGTTTAGTCATGAGTGATTCGATTGACCCCATGGTGAATCTCGCATTCACCGAGCTGTTGATTTTCTGCCGGCTCGGCAATTGCTCGAACGTGTTCAAGAAGAGTCTTGACCAGCCAGCAACTGACCCTGTCGAAGGATGGTCAGAAATGATGGCTCGCTCCGCCCGAAGTGAAGGGTGGTCTGTTGATTCGGCGGGGCTTGTGCTTTGCCCCGCGCATACGAAGCGAGTGCAACCAGAGAAGGGGTGAAAGGGGAAAATGGGTCGTCGTGGGGACCGCGACGGCACGGATTCCGAGCACAAGGTCAAACGCTTCTTGAATTCCGTTCCAGGGGGGACTTCTATGTGGTACGCGGCACACGCACTGTTCTACTTCAAGCTGATTGATCAGAGCCAAGACTCCTTCCTCGTGCATGAGAACGTGTACGTCATCAATGCAGCTGACTCAGGCGAAGCAAGAGCCAAGGCGGAAATCATCGCCAGGGCAAACGAGGACTCAGGAGCTGAAGGGCACTTGGAGCTGAACGAAAAGAAGGCGATCTACCTTTTCGCAGGCATCAGAAAAATAGTCGAAGCAGAAACAGCGCCGTTGCCTGAGCGCGCAGCGTTGGCGAGTGGACAAGAGCTGACCTATTCGGTGCTCGAGGTCGATACGTTCGATGAAGTTCTCGCCTTGGCAAGAGGCGAAATGGTGAACGTCTTGTATCGTGAGTAATCGATGGCGCTGAGGTCGGTCATTGCACACCGCCTTCACCAAGCGCCGCACGCAGTGACTGAGTCGTTGCATCGGCAGCTTCGATCCGCCGTTGAAGTTCCTCATTCACCAACCGCACCAACGCCCCCAACTCCGTACGCGTCGGAAAGACTTCTTCCGTCTCCCCCACACGCTGCGGAACGATGAGCTTCTCGATGCACGCGTAGGCCCGTTGCACCGCGTGAAGACTGTCGACGTCATCACACGCCTGCAGCGCGAGCGATTCGGCACTGGCGGTTTCAGAAGATACAGGAAGCGAAGACGCGTGCGCGCACGCGCGGGGAGATGCAGATGCAGCCATGAATGGCCTCCAAGGGTTTCGGTTTGCTGAAACCGACGCACCCGAGTCCAAGCGGGGGCGGCGGCTCGACGGGTTGGACTACCGGGAAACCACTTGCGTGAAACCGGCCGGGCTCGCGCCCGCCCATCGAGCCGCCTAAACAGGAAGCACGAACGACAAAGCCGCAGACCCTGCGGGGTGGCTGCGGCTTTTACGTCGCAGTGATTTCAACGGGAGTCCAAGCCCGATCACGCCCTGTGTTGACGTGACCGGCGCAGTATAGCCACGGACATGGCTTCGACGCCACGGGCAACACCGCCAGCTTCGGCTGCGACGCCCACGGCATCCGCGCGAGCAGCACGCGCGTGCTCGGCGTCATCCGAAGCGGCGTCTGAGCCATGACCGGTTGCAACGGTTTGAACCTTGGGCGGGTTCGCGATACCGGGATACCCGGAGTGTCAGGAGACGCTACCTCCCGGATAACACGTCGCGATCACCGCCATGCTCGGAACAATCGCGCTGAATAGCTCCGCGCGATTCAAGCGCGGATTTCAACTTGCCAGTCCAGCGATGCCCGGAACTCCGCATCTACTTGCGATTCTTCGAAGAGAGCTTGCCGACGCCGGTCTCACCCTCGGCGACGTGGCGAGCGCGATCGGCACGTCCGAACGGCGTGCACAAGACTTGATGGCGAACGGGACCATGAAACTGCGGGATATCGACAAGCTTGTCGAACTGCTGCACCTGGACTTCGACGAAATCCTGAGCGAGGTAGGCTATCCCCGACCATTCGGCGCGCCGCTGGCTCTTTCAGCTTCCGTTTCGAGCCGATTTGAAAAGGGGTGAATGGCGCGAGGCGCTCATTGCACACCGCTTCCACCAAGAGCTGCACGCAGTGATTGGCTGGTCGGACGAGGGCGGATTCGCAGACCTGTCGACCTATCATCCGGCCCTGCTGAACCTCAACCCGCAGCGCACGGCAGCGTCATCTTCCATCCGCAGAGCAGACATGAACAACGAGAAATGGGAAACCACCATCCTGAGCGACAGGGCGTACGAGCACCTCGTGGCGGAACTGAGTTTCGATGGTCAGTTCCTGTTGCTGCTCGACCGCGAGGAAGGCCGGGAGCACCTCTGCGTTGCGTTCCCCGCGAAGGACGGAAGCCTGGGCGCACGCATTCCTCTTCCTGACTTCATCGCGCAACTGAACGCCGCGGCAGCCGACCTGCGCCGTTAGCGGACCGAGGCGCCGCACCACCACCTCACGGCGCCGCCAGATACCCCTCCACCGCCTTCCCCCACAGCCCCTGCTGCCCGAGCAGCCCGTGCCCGCTCGCACCGCCCTCCAGCGTGAAGCTCTCGAAGCGCCCCTTGCCGCCCGCCTCGCGAAAGGCTTCGAAGTTCTTGCGGCTGTGCGACATCGCGTAGAACGGGTCGTTCTCGCCGTAGAGCCACAGCGTGGGCTTGGCAAAGGCCGCGCCGCGGCGGAAGGTGGCGGGGTTGATGGCGTCGGCGGCGTTGCCGGGGCACTTGTCGCCCATCCAGCCGCCGACGAAGTTGATGACGCCCTGGAACATGTCGGGGTGCAGGCCTGCGTAGGCCACGGCGAGGATGCCGCCGCGCGAGTGGCCTGCGATTTCCATGCGGCGGGTGTCGACGTCGGGGTCGCGCTGCAACCACGCGACCGCGGCGTCGAGGTCGGCCACGGCGCGGTCGAAGCCGGCCAGGGCGATGGCGGGTTCGCAGCTGTAGTGCTCGCGCTTGGCGGTGAAGCCTTCGTCGTAGAGGCCGTCCGACTGGCCGCGTCCGCGCCGCTGCGGATAGGCGATGAGCCAGCCGCGCTGCGTGAACCAGCGGGCGGTTCGCTCGGGGGCCCAGGTCTGCTTGAACAAGGCCGGGTCGTTGCCGATGCCGGTGGAGCCGTGGTTGAACACGACGGTGGGGAACGGGCCGGCGCCGTCGGGCTTGTAGATGACCATCTCGAGCGTGACGGGCGCGCCGTTCTCGACGAAGGGCGTGGGCACGCGCACGACGCTGCGTTGCAGTGGCGGCTGCTGCTGTACCTGTGGCTGCTGCTGCGGCTCCGGTCGCTGCGCCCAGCCCGCGCCGCAGAAGGCGAAGAGCGACGCGAACGAGGCAGTCACGAGCGCGGCGGTGCGAAGGCGATTCATCTTTTTCTTCATGGGCGAGTGCTTTCGGAAGTGGGCAAGGACGCCGCCGCATTCTGCCCCGGGGCCTGTCGTTCGCTGTCGCGTGGCACCGGCACCCGCCACCGCAACGCGCCGCTCGCGAGCACGACGCCGGGCACCACGAACGACAGCGCCAGCAGCGCGGCGCGCGTGACGGGCTCGTTCATCCACCATGCCGCGCCGAGGGTGGTCAGCACGGGCACGAGCGCGGACGACAGCGCGGCGCGTGCGGCGCCCAGCCGCGTGATCGCCACGCCGTAGACCACCAGCCCCAGCAGGCCGGCGACCACGCCTTGGCCTGCGGCCTGCATCGCGATGTCGGTCCACGGAGCGGCGAACAGTCGCGGCGGGCCGGCGAGCCAGAGCAGCGGCAACAGCAGCAGGGTCGACGCACCGTTGACGAAGGCCGCGCCCTGCCACGCGCTTATGCCGCAGCGGCCGAAGGCCAGGGAGTAGACGGTCCACAGCAGGGCCGCCAGCAGAAAGAGCAGGTCGCCGCGCCAGTGCTGCTGGCGCAGGCCCTCGCCGAAGCTGCCCGCTGCGAACACGGCCATGCCGACGGCGATGCCGGCCAGCCCGAGCAGGCGCAGGCCGTGCACGCGCTCGCCCCGGTAGACCCACGCGCCCAGGGCGGTGAAGAGCGGCAGGCTGCCGGCCATGAAGATGCCCATGTGGCTGGCGGGCGCCCACTGCGCGCCGGCCAGCACCAGCAGGCCGAAGGGCAGGCCGCTGCCGACGACGAGCAGCACGAGCGCGCCGCGCGACGCACCCGGCGGCACGAGCCTGCCGCGCAGCCACAGCGGGCTGAGCAGCAGCGCGGGAATGCCGTAGCGCAGCAGGGCGAGGTCCATCGGCCCGAGCGCGGTGGCGGTCACGCCGTGGCGCGACAGCAGCTGCCAGGCGCTGCCGATGAGGGCGGCGGCCAGCGCGGCGAGCGCGCCGGTCCAGAGGGTGCGAGGCGATGTCGTCATCGGGCCAGTCTGTGGCCCGGCCGGCGCGAAAGCTATCAGATTCGTGCGCCTGCTGCGCCGACCGGCCCGAGCACGCGGCGGGCCTCGCCGAGCGTGACGCCGACGCCGCGCCGGAACACGGCGCCCAGGTGGCTCTGGCTGCAGTAGCCCAGGTCGTGCGCCAGGCCCGCCAGGTCGCGTTCGCCGTCGGCCAGCCGCTCCATCGCCGCCGCCAGCCGCAGGTGCTGGCGGTACTGGTGCAGGCTCAGGCCGGTCTGCTGGCGAAAGCGCCGCGCCAAGTGAAAGGGCGAGCGCGACACGGCCTCGGCCAGTTCGTCCAGCGAGAGAGCAGGCCGCGCGCCCGGGCCGCTGCCTTCGGACAGCAGCAGTTGCCGTGCGCGCGCGACGGCGCCGTGCCAGGGCGCCTGGTGCGGCGCGCTGCCCAGCTCGGCGACGAGCGCAGCCACCAGGGCCGCGGCCTGGGCGCTGTCGGTGTCCGGCAGCTGGCGCCGTGCCGCGTGCATGCGGTACAGCGCCTGCGGCGTCAGCAGGCAGACGCTCACGCCCGCGGCCGTATCTGCACCGTGGGCGGGGTCGACCGATGCCTGGCCGCTGACCACGAGGCTGTGCCGCACGGTCGCGGTCTCGGGGCGCAGCCGGTAGGCGGTGGCATCGCCGAAGCGGATGGCGGTGAGCGCGTCGGTCAGCCAGGTGTGATCGCCCGAGCGCACGTCGAGCCGCGTGCGCCCGATGGGGAAGACGACGCGCGGCGAGGCCACGGTGTACAGGTCGCTCCACGCGGGCCCCTGCGGCGCGTGCAGGCGCACATGCGCCACCTCGAACCCGCGTCCTGCGTAAAGAAGGGTGCGGTCTTGAGGCATGGAAAGCGTGAAGGGTGGATCAGCCCAGCGCGGTCCAGCTGCAGCGCAGCTCGTACTGCGCGCCGCGGTAGCTGAGCGTGCCCGTCGCGCCGGCCACGCGCAGCGCCACGGCCACCTGCGGCCGTTCGAGGCCGGTGCCGCGCGCGCGGATGAGCTGCTGACGATGGTCGACGAAGCGCTGCTGCAGGGTGAAGCGCTCGCTCCCCTCGGTGCCCGGGCCGGTGCGCGCGACGACCAGTTCGGTCAGCTGGCCGGTCGAGAGGCTGAACTGGATCTCGACCGCATACGGCCGGCCGTCGCACTGCAGGCTGCCGTTCGCAAAGGCGGGCGACAGGCCGAGGAGCAGAAAGCAGGGCAGGGCGAGAGCGAGGAGGCGGCGGTGCATGTCGCAGAAGGTGCAGGTGCAGGTGGCGGCCCGCCACCATACCCCAAGCAGGTGAAACACACCCGCACACATCCGCACACACACCGCCGGCGCGTCACCCCACCTTGCGCGCGCGCCCTTCCCAGTGCGGCTCGCGCAGCTTGTACTTGAGCATCTTCCCCGCCGGCGACAGCGGAATCTCTTCGCGAAACTCCACGCTGCGCGGGCACTTGTAGCCGGCGATCAGCGTCTTGCAGTGCGCCACCAGCGCCTCGGCGCTCAGGCTTTCTCCGGCGCGCAGCACGACCACGGCATGCACGCGCTCGCCCCACTGGTCGTCGGGCACGCCGACCACGGCGCACATCGACACCTGCGGCAGCTGGGTGATGGCGTTCTCGACCTCGGCCGAGTAGATGTTCTCGCCGCCGCTCACGATCATGTCCTTGAGCCGGTCGACCACGTAGACGAAACCGTCGGCGTCCATCACGCCGCCGTCGCCGGTGTGCATCCAGCCGTCCCGCAGCACCTCGGCGGTCTGCTCGGGCTTGTTCCAGTAGCCGGCCATCACCATCGGCCCGCGCGCGGCGATCTCGCCGACGGTGCCGTTCGGCACGGGCCGGCCGTCGGCATCGACGATGCGCACTTCGGCGATGGGCACGGGCCGCCCGGCCGAGCGGCGGCGCGCGGCCGGCTGGTCGGGCTGGTGGCACCAGGCGGGCAGCACGGTGACCACGGGCGACAGCTCGGTCATGCCGTAGAGCTGGCAGAAGCCCGCGCGCGGCAGCTTGTCGATGGCCTGCAGCAGCAGCGCGTCGTCGATGGGCGCGGCGCCGTACAGCACCAGCTGCAGCGGCGTGGTGTCGAACTCGCCAAAGCGCGGGTGCTCGATGAGCCGCTTGAGCATGGTGGGCACCATGAAGGTCTCGCTGGCGCGCTCGTTCTGGATGGCCTCGAGCACCTTCACTTCGTCGAAGGCCGGAATGATGACCTGCGTGCACAGCCGCATCATCAGCTGCAGCGTGAGGCCGGTGCCGCCCACGTGGAACATGGGCGCCATGTTCAGGCCCACGGCCTCGGCGGGGCGCGTGGCCGCCATGTTGGCCGAGAGCTGGCCGGTGTAGAGGTTGCCGTGCGTGAGCATCACGCCCTTGGGCAGGCCGGTGGTGCCGCCGGTGTACATCACGGCGGCCAGGTCGGCGCCGCCGCGCCGCGCGTCGGGTACGGGCTGCGCCTGCGCCATGAGGGCTTCGGCATCGGCCATGCCGTTGGGCGCGGGGCCGTCGCCGAAGTGCACCAGCGTCTTCAGCGAGCGCGAGAGTTCGCGCTGCTGCTGCGCCACGGCGCCGAAGTGCGCGTCCGACAGCAGGATGCGTGTGTCGCAGTCGTCCAGCGAGTACGCGACCTCGCGCGCGCTCCAACGGATGTTGACGGGGTTGATCACGCCGCCCGCCCACCAGGTGGCGTACAGGTACTCCACGTAGCGGTCGGAGTTCAGCGCCAGCAGGCCCACGCGGTCGCCGGGTTGCAGGCCGAGCGATTGCAGCACGGCCGCGAGCCGCGCCACGCGGTCGACGAACTGGGCGAAGGTGCTGCGGCGCTCGCCGCACACGAGGGCGGTGGCGCCGGGGCGTTCCTGCAGGGCCTTGTGCAGGGGCTGGGTGAGGTCCATGGACTGCGGTCTCCGTCGGTCGGTTCGTTGTTGTGCGCCGAGTATGGAAGGGACGCGTCGCGCCGGCATCGTCGGAAGCGACGGGATCGAAAACGCCGTGGCGGCCAAAGTCGTCCGAAGCGACGGTGACCGGCACAGGGCAGCGCGCGACCATCGCCGCAGAACGACAGATTCGACCGACCGACCGGAGACAAGCCATGCATTCCTTCCCGACCGACCCGGCGCGCCGCCGCCTGATCCACGGCGCCGCGCTCGCCGCCGCGGGCACCGCGCTGCCCTCCCTGGCGCGCGCCCAGGGCCTGTTCGGCAAGCAGCCGATCACGCTGCTGGTGCCGTACCCCGCGGGTGGCGCCACCGACGTGCAGGCGCGCGCGCTGGCGCTGGCGGCTTCGCGCGAGCTGAAGCAGCAGATCGTGATCCTCAACCAGCCCGGCGTGGCCGCCACGCTGGCGCCGACCACCATGGCGCGCAAGGCCGCGCCTGACGGCTACACGCTGTCGCTCATGCTGAGTTCGCTGTACCGGTTGCCGCACCTGCAGAAGGTGAGCTACGACCCGGCCACCGACTTCACCTACGTGGCCAACGTGACGGCCGCCACGCTGGGCATCACGGTGCGCCAGGACGCGCCGTGGAAAGACCTCAACGCGCTGCTGGCCGCGGCCAAGGCCAAGCCGGGCGAGGTGTCGTACGGCACCACCGGGCGCGGCGGCACCTCGCACGTGTCGATGGAGCGGCTGGCCGCGCTGGCCGGCGTGAAGTTCAACTTCATTCCCTTCAAGGGCGCGGCCGAGCTGTACAACGCGCTCATGGGCGGCCATGTGGACGCGGTCTCCGAGGCCGGCTTCGGCGCCGCCGTGGCGGGCGGGCGCGTGCGCCTGCTGGCCACCTTCAACGAGGCGCGCTCGCCCACGCGGCTGAACGTGCCGACCGTGAAGGAACTCGGCTACGACGTGGTCGCCAACGGCTCGTGGGGCATCGCCGGCCCGCGCGGCATGGACCCGAAGGTGGTGCAGGCGCTGCAGGAGGCCTTCCGCAAGGCCGTGGACGACCCCGAGTTCCTGCGCACGCTCGACCTCAACGACTACGTCCGGTTCTACATGGACAGCCCCGCCTACACGGCCTGGGCGCACAAGACTTACGCCGACGAGAAGCGCTTCGTGAGCGACCTGCGCATCAAGCTCGACGACTGAACCCGACCTTCCTTCCTGCTGCCATGACTTCCTCTTCTTCTCTTCACTGCTTCCTCCACCCCAAGGCCATCGCCTTCGTCGGCGCCACGGAGCGCTCGGTGTGGTCCAACGCGGCGCTCGCCAGCCTGCGCACGCTGGGCTATGCGGGCCAGCTCTACCCGGTCAACCGGCGCGGCGGCAGCTTTCATGGCATGGCGGCGGCCACCTCGGCCGAGGCCATCGGCGAGCCGGTCGATACGGCGCTGCTGATGGTGCCGGCCGACGCGCTCGACGACGCGCTGGCCGACCTGCAGCGCGCGGGCATCGGCAACGCCGTGCTGCTGAGCTCGGGCTTTGCCGAAGCCGGCGAGGAAGGCCGCGAGCGCCAGCGCCAGCTCACGGCCAAGGCGCGATCGCGCGGCCTGCGCATCCTCGGGCCGAACTGCCTGGGCTTCGTCAACTTCGTCGACCGCTCGGCCGTGTGGACCGCCTCGCTGCGCGAGCCGCTGCCGGCGGGCACGCTGGGCATCGTGTCGCAAAGCGGCGCGCTGGCGGGGCAGCTGTCGTTCATGGCGCAGGTGCACGGCATCGGCCTGAGCCGCATGGTGTCGACCGGCAACGAGTCGGACATCGACATCGCCGAGGTCATCGACTACCTGGTGGACGACGAGCACACACGTTCCATCGCCGTGTTCGCCGAGACCGTGCGCGACCCGCAGCGCTTTGCCGCCGCGGCCGAGCGCGCGCTGGCCGTGGCCAAGCCCATCGTCGTGCTGAAGATGGGCAGCAGCGAGATCACCGCGCAGGCCGCGCAGGCCCACACCGGCTCGCTGGTGGGCGACGACCGCGTGTTCGACGCCATGTGCCAGCGCCTGGGCCTGATGCGCGTGCGCTCCATCGAGGACCTGGTGTTCACCGCCGCCTTCGCCAGCATGACCGGGCCCTTCGCGGCCGGCGGGCTGGCGGCGGTGTCGATGTCGGGCGGCATGTGCGAGATCTTTGCCGAGCGCGCCGAGGAAGAAGGCCTGGTGCTCACGCCGCTCGCGCCCGCCACCGAGGCCGCGCTGCGCGAGGTGCTGCCGGGCTACGGCACGCCGCAGAACCCGCTGGACGTGACCGGCGCGGCCATGCTGCAGCCCGAGCTGTTCGGCAACGCGCTCGAAGCGCTGGTGCGCGACCCCGCGCTGGGCGCCGCCATCGTGGTGGCCGACGTGCCCAACGCACCGGCCAACGACACGCCGCTCAACCGCGCCGTGCTCGCGCAGGTGGCGCGCGGGCTGTCGGCCAGCCCGGTGCCGGCCATCGTCTGCAGCCACTACGTGATGCAGGTGAGCGAGCGGTCGCGCGAGCTCATCGCCGAGACCGGCATCCGCCACATCGCCTGCGGCATCCACCACGCGATGAGCGCGGCGGGGGCGGTGCGCCGCTGGTCGGAAACGCTGCGCCGGCGTCAGGGCGCGCAAGGTGTCGCTGCTGCAGTGCCGGCCACGCCGCCCGCGCAGCCTCTGCGTTCGGAGCGCGAGACGCTCGAGTGGCTCTCGCAGCGCGGCGTGCCCGTGGTGCCCGTGCGGCTGTCGCGCAGCGCCGACGAGGCCGCGCGCATTGCACAGGAACTCGGCGGCCCGGTCGTGCTGAAGATCGCCTCGGCGCAGATCGCACACAAGACCGAGGTCGGCGGCGTGGCGCTCAACCTGCAGGGCGCCGACGCGGTGCGCGCTGCCTGGCAGGCGATGGATGCACGCGTGCGTGCCGCGCGGTCCGAGGCCGAGATCGACGGCATCCTCGTCGCGCCGATGCGCCAGGGCGGGCTCGAGCTGTTCGTCGGCACCGTGCGCGATCCGCAGTGGGGCCCGGCGCTCGCCGTGGGGCTCGGCGGCATCTGGGTCGAGGCGTTGCGCGACACCAGCCTGCGCCTGCTGCCCGTGACGCCCGCCGAGGTGAAGGACATGCTGGCCGAGCTGCGCGGCGCGCGCCTGCTCGACGGCTGGCGCGGCGCGCCCGCGGCCGACCGCGACGCCATCGCCGAAGCCGTGGCCGCCATCGGCAACGCCGCGCTTTCGCTCGGCCCCGAGCTGGTCTCGCTCGAAGTCAACCCGCTGCGGGTGGACGGCCGCACGGTCGAGGCGCTCGATGCGCTGGCCGTGTGGGGCGCGGCGGGCTGAACGACCTTCCTCGTCAAGAAAACCAACAGGAGACATCTTCCATGCTGCAACGACGTCGATTCGCGCAATGGGGCGCGAGCGGACTGCTGGCCCCCGCGCTCGGTGCCTTGCCGAAGGCGCAGGCGGCCGACGCCTACCCGACCCAGCCGATCAAGGTGATCGTGTCGTCGGCGGCCGGCGGGCTGGTCGACGGCATCGCGCGCACCATCGGCGAACGCATCGCCAAGCCGCTGGGCCAGCCGGTGCTGATCGACCCGAAGCCCGGTGCGAACGGTGCCATTGCCGCGTCCTTCGTGGCGAAGGCGCCGGCCGACGGCCACACGCTGCTGTTCGCCGTCAACTCCTTCGTGCTCGCGCCGCTGCTGATGGCCAAGCCCGGCTACGACGTGTTCAAGGACTTCGCGCCCGTGTCGCTGTCGAACTACGGCCTGCTCGTGTTCGCGGTGGGCGAGGGCGTGCCGGCCAAGAGCATGCGCGAGTTCGTCGCCATGGCCAAGGCGCAGCCCGGCAAGCTGAGCTTCGGCTCGGCGGGGCAGGGCTCGTCGGGCCACCTCTATGGTGAGAAGCTCATGCGCGACGAGGGCCTGCAGATGACGCACGTGCCCTACAAGGGTGGCGCGCCGCTGATGATCGACATCCTCGGCGGCCAGGTACAGGGCGGCTTCGTCACCATGGGCGAGGCGCTGCCGCACGCGAAGTCGGGCCGCGCGAAATTGCTGGGCGTGTTCGGCACGCGCCGCATGCCGCTCGCACCGCAGATTCCCACCTTCACCGAGCAGGGTTTCAAGGGCTACGAGCACGGCGGCTTCTGGGGCTTCTTCGTGCCCACCGGCACGCCGCAACCGGCCATCGACAAGCTGGCCGGTGCGGTGCGAAAGGCCGTGGCACAGCCCGATCTTCAGGAACGGATGATCGGCCTGGGGTTGGAGCCTTCGGGTGAAGGGCCGGGTGAGTTGATGGCGGCGGTGCGGCGCGAGAACCTGCTGTGGTCGCGGCTGATCAAGGACATGAACCTGAAGCTCGAATAGACCTCAGGCCCGTGCCACCACGCCGGCGGTCACCAGCGCATCGACCGCCGCGCGTTCGAACCCGAACTCCCCCAGCACCTCGTCTGTGTGCTCCCCCAGCGACGGTGCGAGCCGCTGCACGCCGCCCGGCGTGGCAGAGAGCGTGAACGGCACGCCGGGAAAGCGCAGCGTGCCTTCGGTCGGGTGCTCGGCGTCGTGCCACAGGCCGCTGGCCTTCAGCTGCGGATCGTCGGGCAGCTGCTGCAGCGTCTGGATCGGCATCGCCGGAATGTCGGCCTGGCGGAAGGCAGACACCCATTCGGCTGTGGTGCGTGCGCCGGTGGCGCGTTCGAGTTCGCCGAACACCACCGTGTGGTTGCGCACGCGCGCGGCCAGCGTGGCAAAGCGTTCGTCCTCGCGCAGCTCGGGGTGGCCCACCACTTCGAAGAAGCGCAGCCACTGCGCGTCGGTGTAGGGCACCAGCGCGATGTAGCCGTCGGCCGTGCGAAAGGGCTTGCGCACGCCGGAGCGGATCGAGCCGTACACCATGTCGTCGATGGGCGGCTGGAAGGTGTGGCCCCACAGATGCTCCACCATGTTGAAGGCGGTCATGGTCTCGAACATCGGCACGTCGACGGCCTGCCCCTGGCCGCTGCGTTCGCGGTGGAACAGCGCGGTGACGATGGCGTACGCCGCGTACAGCGCTGTGGTCTTGTCGGCGACGAGCGCGGGCATGTAGCGCGGCTCGCCGGTGTAGATCGACTGCAGCTGCGCCAAGCCCGACGCGGCCTGGATGATGTCGTCGAAGGCCGGCAGGCCCGCATACGGTCCCTCGTCCGAGAAGCCCTTGACGTGCGCGCTCACGAGGCGCGGGTTGAGTTCCAGCAGCCGCGCCGCGTCGATGCCGATGCGCGCCGCCGCGTCGGTGCGCACCGAATGCACGAGCACGTCGCTGCCGCGCACCAGCGTGTCGAGCACCCCGCGCGCGGCGGGTTGCTTCAGGTCGAGCACGAGGCTGCGCTTGTTCCGGTTGCACGACAGGTACAGCGACGACATGCCCTTGTGGCGCGCGGGCCCGACCGAGCGGGCCAGGTCGCCCTGCGGCGCCTCGACCTTGATGACGTCGGCGCCCATGTCGGCCAGCATCTGGCTGGCCAACGGGCCGAGCACCACGGACGACAGGTCGAGCACCTTGACGCCTTCGAGGGCGCCGCGAAAAAGGGGAGGGAGCGTCATCGGTCAGTCCTCCAGGCGGATGCCGGTCTTGTCGATCACGCGCTTCCAGGTGTCGGCGTCCTGGCGCAGCACCACGGCGAACTCGGCGGCCGTGCTGCCCACGGGCTCGATGTTCATGTCGCGCATCTTCTTTTGAACCTCGGGCTTGGCGATGATGGCGGCCACGGCCTTCGACATCTTGTCCACGCGCGGCTGCGGCGTGCCGGCCGGCAGGAAGAGCGCGATCCACGCATAGGGCTCGAAGCCCGCGTAGCCCGCCTGCTGGAAGGTCGGCACCTGCGGCAGCGTGGCCGAGCGCTGCGTGCCCAGTGCCGCCAGCGCGCGCAGCTTGCCGCTTTGCAGGTAGGGCAGGGCGGTGCCGGTGTCGAGCACGGCCACGCGGATGTGGCCGCCGAGCAGGTCGGTCACCATGGGCGCGGCGCCCTTGTAGGGCACGTGCGGCATGTCGACGCCGGCCTCTTTCTTGAACAGCTCGCCGTAGATGTGCGAGGTGGTCGCCACGCCGGTCGAGCCGTAGGAGTACTTGCCGGGCTCGGCCTTGAGCAGCGTGACGAGTTCGGCCAGCGTTTTCGCGGGCACGTCGGGCGTCACGACCAGGGCCGAGGTCGAGATGCCGATCTGCGACACGGCCGCGAAGTCTTTCACCGCGTCGTACGAGAGCTTGCGCTGCAGCGCGGGCATCTGCACGTGCGTGGTGATGGTGAAGAGGGCCGTGTGGCCGTCCTTCGGGGCGCGTGCGACGGCGGCGGCGCCGATGGTGCCGCTGGCGCCCACGCGGTTGTCGACGACGACGGGCTTGCCCCAGGCGGTGCCGAGTTCCTGCGCGACCAGCCGCGCGATGTTGTCGGTGATGCCGCCGGCGGGGAAGGGTACGACGAGCGTGACGGGTTGCGAGGGGTAGTCGACCGGTGGCTGTTGCGCGGCGGCGGGCAGAGCGAACAAGGCTGCGAGTGCAATGCCGAGCGTGGAGGAAAGACGTGTCATGGCGTGCGGCCTCAATCGAGCTTGATGTTCTTGGCCTGGATCACCTGCTTCCACCGCGCATGGTCCGCGCGCATGGTGGCGGTGAGCTGCGCGGGCGTGCTGCCGACCGGGATCACGCCCAGGCCTTCGATGCGCGCGGCCTGCTCGGGGCTTTGCACGACCTGCGCGACCTCGGCCGACAGGCGCTGCGCGATGGGCTGCGGCGTGCCGGCGGGCAGGTAGATGCCGAACCAGCCGACCGACTCCATGCCGGCGAAACCCTGTTCCTTGAAGGTGGGCACGCCGGCCGCGAGCGGGGCGCGTGCGGTGCCGACCACGGCGATCGACTTCACCTTGCCCGCCGCGACGTGCGGGCCCACGCCCTTGGCCGAGACGAACACGGCATCGACGGTGCCGCCGAGCAGGTCGGTGATGGCCGGCGCTTCGCCCTTGTAGGGCACGTGCAGCAGCTGGATGCCCGCGGCGTCCTGCAGCACCTCGGCGTACAGGTGGGCGCTCGATCCGTTGCCGTAGGAGCCGTACGAGTACTTGCCGGGCGCGGCGCGCGCGAGCTTGACGAAGCCGTCGAGGGTGTCGACGCCGAGCTTGTTGCTCACGGTGAAGACGATGGGCAGGCGCCCGGCTTCCGACACGGGCACGAAGTCCTTGAACGGATCGAAGCCGGCGTTGGGGTACAGCAGCGGGTTCTGGATGATGGAGGTGAGCGAGAACAGCACGGTGTAGCCGTCGGCCGGTGCGCGCTGCACGGCGGTGATGCCGATCTGCCCGTTGCCGCCGGGGCGGTTGTCGACGATGACGCTCTGCCCGAGCCGCTTGCCCAGGCCCTCGGCGACGATGCGCGCGAACACGTCGGTGCCGCCGCCCGCGGCGTAGGGCACGATCATGCGGATGGGTTTGTCGGGCCAGGTTGGCTGCTGCGCAAAGGCGCTGCTTGTGGCCAGGGCGGCGGCCAGCGCGAGGGCGTGGCGGCGGGTGAATCTGCTGTGCATGTTTGTCTTGTCTCCGATGGTTTTTCTGTGTGGGTGCGTTGTCAGGGCGGCAGGCTCACGACGGCAATGCCGGGGCCGACGGACACGCCGTGGCGGTTCTCGCTCCACAGGCGCAGGTCGAGGCGGTGGCGGTGCGCGGTGTCGGCGCTGTCGTCGATCCACTTGCGCTCGACCTGGCCGCGCACGGTGACGGTGTCGCCTGCGGTGTTGAACGACTTCATGCGAAAGCCGCGGATGGCATGCAGCACACCGGCCGTGCCGATGTACTCGCGAATCGCGCGCTCCCACATGCCCTGCAGCAGCATGACGTTGGCGTACATCTCGGGGGCGCCGGTCGATCGGGCGTGCTCGGTGTTGTGGTGGATGGCGTTGAAGTCGCGGTTGGCGCCGGCGGCCATCACGAGGCGGTAGACGGTGAGGGGGAAGGGCACGGGGTTCAAGGGGTCGCCCTCGTTGACTTCTTCCCAGCGGCGTTGTGTTTGCCAGTTCATCTTGTTGCTCTGCTTGTGAGGCGTTGTGGGTCGGTTCAGGGCGCGTGCACAGGACATCGGGTACTCCCCTCCGCGAATGTCCCCCGGGGCTTCGCCCCTCCTCCTTGATTTCGCTGCGGGGAGCACCCAATGCCCTGCGCACGGGACGCAGTGCGCCGGTGCGGGAGGCCGCACCGAATCGGATGCTTGTTCGCTAGTGCGGCAGGTAGTGGTACATGCCGAAACGGCAGCGGGCCACGACCTCTTCGCGCTGGTTCACGATGTCGTACTCCCACGTCGTGAAGGCGCCTTTTCCCACCTTCGTGGCCTTGGGCTCGCAGCGCACGAGCCGGTTGCCCCGCCTTCCCAGGCGGTCGCCCAGGCGCGCGGGTTGCAGGTAGTCGACCTCGTAGTCGGTCGCCATGTAGGCGGTGGTGGGCGGCATGCCTTCGGGGCGCGTGCCCTTGAGCGGGCTGCGTTCGGGCTCGGCGTTGCGCGCCTCGCTGGTGAACACGGGCGGCTGGCCCGGGGCCCACATGGGCGGCAGCGTGAGGCTTGCGAGGCTGGTCGATGGCGCCACTGCATCTGGGCCTTGATGCAACGGGCAGTCGAACTCCAGCACCTCGACATAGCGGCGCACCGCGCCGGCCTCGATCACGTCGGCGCCCCAGCGGATCACGCCGTTCGCAAAGTCTTCGCCCACGCGCGCCACCATCGGCGCCCAGGCGCTTTCCCAATCGTCCATGGGTGATTGCCTTCCTAGATGCCGATGAACTCGGCCACGTCGTCCAGCGGCGCGCGCTCGGTCTCGAGGGCGTCGATGGGCTTGTCGCGGTCGGCGTAGCCGATGGCCATGCCGGTGAAGAGCATGCGTTCGGGCGGCAGGTCGATGAAGCGGCCGATGGTCTGCGGGTAGATGGCCCAGCACTCCTGCGGGCAGCTGTCCAGGCCCTCGGCGCGCAGCAGCAGCATCACGTTCTGCAACATCATCCCAAGGTCGGACCACTGCGGGGGGCCCATGCGGCGGTCGACGGTGCAGAAGAGCGCGAGCGGCGCGCCGAAGAACTGGAAGTTGCGCGCAAACCATTTCAAACGCGCGGCCTTGTCTTCGCGCGGAATGCCCAGGCGCGCATACATCGCCTCGCCGACGGCGAAGCGGCGGTCGCGATACGGTGCCACCAGCTCGCGCGGGTAGATGTCGTACTCGCTGCCTTCGCCGCCGGGTGTTTCCTGCACGCGGGTGCGCATGAGGGCCTTGAGCTCATCGAGCCGCTCGCCGCCCACCACGTGCAGGTGCCACGGTTGCAGGTTGCCGCCCGAGGGCGCGCGCAGCGCGGCCTGCAGCACGCGGCGAATGGTGTCGGGCGGCACGGGGCGGTCGAGAAATTCGCGCACCGAGCGGCGGCTTGCGACGGCGTCGTAGACGGTCATGGTCATGCGGCGTTCTTTCGTTCGTTCATGAGGGTCACGCCCAGCTCGCGCGCCACTTCGGCGCTGTGCTGGCCGGGTGTCGCGGCGTGCGACAGGTCGGCGTAGGCATAGCCCGAGAAGCGCACCGGCGGGCGCACCTCAAGATACGCGCCTTCGGTCGGATGCGTGCGCTGTCGGAAAAGACCGGCGGCCTGCAGCTGCGGGTCGTCGGGCAGGTCGGCGATGTCGTTCACGCGCATCGCGGGCACGTTGGCCTTCTTCAGAATGTCGAGCCACTCGGCCGTGGTGCGCTCGGGCAGGATGGCGGCGGCGGCTTCGTACATGCGGCTCATGTGCTTGCGGCGCAGCGCCTTGTCGGCCAGCTCGGGCGCCTCGAGCACCTCGGGGTGGCCGGTCGCTTCGAAGAAGCGCAGCCAGCGGTCGTCCAGGTAGGGCGCAATGGCGATGTAGCCGTCGCGCGTGCGCATGGGCTGGCGCATGGGGTCGATCTGGCGCGGGTACAGCGCGGGGCCGGTGGGCGGCACGAAGGTCTTGTCGCACAGGTGCTCCACGAGGTTGAAGCTGGCGAGCGACTCGAACATCGGCACCTCCACCTGCTGGCCCTCGCCGGTGCGCAGCCGGTGCACCACGGCGGCGAGCACGGCGTACGCTGCATGCAGGCCCGAGACCTTGTCGGCCATGGTCATCGGCACGTAGCGCGGCTGCGGGTTGCCGTCGACCTTGGGCGGCAGCGAGGCGATGCCCGAGGCGGCCTGGATGATGTCGTCGTAGGCCTGCAGCGCGGCATACGGCCCGCGCTGGTCGAAGCCGGTGCAGTGCACGTAGACGATGTCGGGGCGGATGGCGCGCACGTCGTCGTACGAGAGGCCCGCGCGCGCGATGGCGTCGCTGCGTACGTTGTGGATGAAGATGTCGCTGGTCTCGATGAGGCGGCGCATCGCGGCGCGGCCGTCCTCGCTCTTCAGGTCCCAGACGACGGAGCGCTTGCCGCGGTTCAGCCGCAGGTGCACGGGGCTCATCAGCGGCGTGACGGGCGGCGTGCCGATGATGCGGATGCTGTCGCCTTCGGGCGGCTCGACCTTGACCACCTCGGCGCCGAGGTCCGCGAGGATCTGCGTGCAGTAGGGGCCGAAGATCACCGTGGTGAGGTCGACGATGCGCAGGCCTTCGAGCATGCGGGGGGCGGTGGATGGTGTGGTCATGGGATGGGAGGTCATGCGGCGACAAGGCCCTGCATCTCGGCGGCCAGGTGGCGCACGCGCTCCGGCCCGCCGAGCAGCTGGCGGTTGAAGCCGATGCGCTTGAACCAGTAGTGCAGGCCCAGCAGGTCGGTGATGCCCATGCCGCCGTGCACCTCGGTGGCGGTGCGGGCGACGAAAGTGCCGGTTTCGCTCAGGTGCGACTTGGCGTGCGCGGCGAGCAGCGCGGCTTCTTCGGGCAATGCGTCGAAGGCATGCGCCGCGTACCAGACGAGGGCGCGGCCGGGCTCCAGCGCGGCGGCCATCTCGGCGCACAGGTGCTTCACGGCCTGGAAGGAACCGATCACGCGGCCGAACTGGCGGCGTTCCTTGGCGTAGGCCACGGCCTGGCCGATCATGGCTTCGCCCGCGCCGAGCGTGTCGGCCGCGAGCAGGGCCCAGCCCGCGCTGCGCAGGCGCGCGAGCGTGGCGGGGCTGGCGTTGGGCAGTGGTTCGGCCCTCACCTGTGCGAAGTGCAGCTCGCCGAGCGGGCGCGTGGCGTCGATGCTGCGCAGCGCGCCGCGCGTGAGGCCCTGTGCATCGGCGCGCACGAGGTGCAGGCCACCTGAGCGGTCGGCCACGATGAACACATCGGCCGCGCCCGCGTCGAGCACGAAGAGCGCGCTGCCGTCGAGCGTGCCATTGGTGTTGGCCGTCACGCCGGCGCCGTCGCGTGCGCCGGCCACGGCCTCGGCGATGGCCACGCCGGCGATGCATTCGCCGGCCGCCAGGCGCGGCAGCCATTCATCCTGCTGCGCCGCGCTGCCGGCCTCGCACAGCGCGAGCGGCGCGAGCACGGCGGTGCCGAGAAACGGCGTGGGCGCGACATGGCGACCCAGCTCCTCGGCGGCCAGCGCGGCGTCGAGCAGCGACAGGCCGAGCCCGCCGAAGGCCTCGGGCACGAGCAGGGCCGGCACGCCGACCTCGCACAGCGTGCGCCAGACCTCGCGGTCCAGCGGCAGGTCGTCGACCGCGACGCGGCGCACACGGTCGAGCGGACAGGCACGTTCGAGCGCGCGGCGCAGGCTGTCCTGCAGCAGCTTCTGGTCGGCGGAGAGGGCGAATTCCATGGGGTGCTTCTTTCCGTTTGTCTCAAGCCAGTCGTGGTTCGCGCGGCATGTCCAGCCCGCGTTCCGCGATGATGTTTTTCTGGATCTGCGCGGTGCCGCCGCCGATGATCAAACCCAGGTCGAACATGTAGCGCTCCTGCCAGAGCGCCTGCGCGCGCAGGTGCGCGCTGCCGGGCATCAGGAGGCCCAGCTCGCCCAGCGCGTCGATGGCGAGCGCGGCCAGCTGGTGGCGCAGCTCGCAGCCCTGCAGCTTCACGACCAGCGCGGCCAGGCCCGGGTCTTCGCCGGTGGCCGCGGCCGTGAGCAGCCGCAGGCCGTGGCACTTCTGCGCCAGCACCTGGCCCTGCAGCCGCATCAGGCGGTCGCGCAGCACGGGCTGGTCGATGAGGCGCGTGCCGTCGACGGTCTCGGTCTGCATCAGCGTGGCGAGCTCCTGGTAGCGCTGGGTCGTGAGGTTGGGGTTGCCGAGCGAGCCGCGCTCGTGCTTGAGCGTGGCGTTGGCCACCTTCCAGCCGTCGCCGCGCTGGCCCACGATCTGGTGCTGCGGCACGCGCACGTCGGTGAAGAAGACCTCGTTGAACTCGGCGTGACCCGTCATGGTCTTGAGCGGGCGCACCTCGATGCCGGGCGTCTTCATGGAGAACAGCAGGTAGCTGATGCCCGCGTGCTTCGCGGCGCCGGGCTCGGTGCGCACGAGGCAGAAGATCATGTCGGCCACGTGCGCGGTCGAGGTCCAGATCTTCTGGCCGTTGATGACGAAGTCGCCACCGTCTTCGGTGGCGCGCGTCTGCAGCGAGGCCAGGTCGGAGCCCGCGCCGGGCTCGGAGTAGCCCTGGCACCAGACCACCTCGCCGCGCAGGGTGGGGCCGATCCACTCGCGCCGCTGCGCCTCGCTGCCCAGCTCGAGCAGGGTGGGCACCAGCATCGAGATGCCCTGGTTGCCCAGCGGCGGTGCCACGCCGGCGCGCGCGAACTCCTCGGTGATGAGGTGCGACGCCATCACGTCGGGCGCTGCGCCGTGGCCCCCGTACTCACGCGGCACCGTGCGCCCGGCGTAGCCGTGGTCCAGCAGCAGGCGCTGCCACGCGAGGGCGTCGGCGTCGGGGCGTTCGGCGGTGCGCGCGAAGGCCGAGCGGTGGCCGTGCGTGGCCAGGAACGCGCGCAGCTCGTCGCGAAAGGCTTCGTAGCGGGGATTGAGCGTGAGGTCCATGCGGTGCTTGCCTTCGGTGCGCGCCGCGTTGCGCGGCGGTGAATGTTGTCTCCGTGTCGAGGCTCATGCTAGGGGCAACCCTCGGCCGCTCTCAATCGTCCGTTCCGACGATGTGACGCGCAGGGGGCGCTGCCTACCATCCAGCCCGAACGCCGCACGAGGTCCGACAGAGACCGACACGAGGCCGGTGAGAGGCCCGCGGCCGCAGCTTCTTTTTCACGAGAACGACGGAGACAACACCATGACACGTTCCCTCATTTCCGCCCGCCCCGGCACGCGCCGCCGCCTGCTGGGCGCAGGCCTCGCGGCCACGCTCGGCCTCGCCACCGCCTTCACGGCGCAGGCCCAGAAGCGCTACGACCCGGGCGCGAGCGACACCGAGATCAAGATCGGCCACATCGTCCCGTACTCCGGCCCGGTGTCGGCCTACGGCACCATCGGCAAGGCGGCGGCGGGCTACTTCGCCAAGGTGAATGCCGAGGGCGGCATCAACGGCCGCAAGGTCACGTTCATCTCGCTGGACGACGCCTACAACCCCTCCAAGACGGTGGAGCAGGCGCGCAAGCTGGTGGAGCAAGATGAAGTGCTGGTGCTCTTCGGGCCGCTGGGCACGGCGCACAACCTGGCGATCCAGCGCTACATGAACGCCAAGAAGGTGCCGCAGCTGTTCGTGGCCACGGGCGCCACGCGCTTCGGCGACCCGAAGGCCTTCCCCTGGACCATGGGCTGGCAGCCCACGTACCAGACCGAAGGAAAGATCTACGCGCAGCACATCCTCTCCACCAAGCCCAACGCGAAGATCGCCGTGCTCATGCAGAACGACGACTTCGGCAAGGACTTTTTGAAGGGATTTCTCGAGGCGCTGGGCGACAAGGCCAAGACGATGATCGTGGCGCAGTCGACCTACGAGGTGACCGACCCGACCATCGACAGCCAGATGGTCAACCTGAAGGCCTCGGGCGCCGACACCTTTTTCAGCATCACCACGCCCAAGTTCGCGGCGCAGGCGATCCGCAAGGCGGCCGACATCGGCTGGAAGCCCACGCAGTACCTGTCGAGCGTGTCGGTGTCGGTGTCGGCGGTGATCAAGCCGGCCGGCCCCGAGAACGCGGTGGGCGTGATCTCGGCCACCTACCTGCGCGACCCGGCCGACGACATGTGGAAGGGCTCCAAGGAGTACGAGGACTACAAGACCTGGTTCAGCAAGTACTACCCCTCGGGCGACCTGAGCGATTCGCTCAACGTGCTGGGCTACTCGTCGGCGCAGACGCTGGAGCAGGTGCTGCGCAAGGCGGGCGACGACCTCACGCGCGCCAACATCATGAAGGTGGCGGCCAACCTGCAGTACAGCCCGCCGATGCTCTACCCGGGCATCGAGGTGAAGACCTCGCCGACGGACTTCTATCCGATCGAGCGCATGCAGCTGGTGCGCTTCAACGGCACGCGCTATGAGCCCTTCGGCAAGGTGCTCGGCGACTGAGCGCTTCTTTCCTGATCTCCCTTTTCGTTTTTCCACTGAAGCTTCCATGACCTCCATCGTTCGACTGGCTGCCGCCCTGGGCGGCGCGGCCCTCCTGTTCACCGCCGGCGCGGCCCTCGCGCAGAAGAAGTACGACACCGGCGCCTCCGACACCGAGATCAAGCTCGGCATGGCCATGCCCTACAGCGGCCCGGTGTCTTCGTACGGCATCGTCGGCAAGGTCAACGAGGCCTACTTCAAGATGGTGAACGACAAGGGCGGCATCAACGGTCGCAAGGTCACGCTCATCAGCTACGACGACCAGTACACGCCGCCGCGCACCACCGAGGTGGTGCGCAAGCTGGTCGAGCAGGACGAAGTGCTCGCCGTGTACGGCAACCTGGGCTCGGCCTCGAATGCCGCGATCCAGCGCTACATGAACGCCAAGAAGGTGCCGCACCTGTTCCTGGGCGTGGGCGCCGACCGCTTCAACGACCCCAAGGCCTACCCCTGGACCACGCCCTACATGCCCAGCTACGAGGGCGAGGGCAGCCTCTACGCGAAGAACATCCTCAAGACGATGCCGAACGCGAAGATCGCCGTGCTCTACCAGAACGACGACTTCGGCAAGGACCTGCTCAAGGGCCTGAAGAAGGGCCTGGGCGACAAGGCCTCGATGGTGGTGGCCGAGGCCTCGTTCGAAGTGGCCGACCCGACGGTCGATTCGCAGATCATCAAGCTGCAGTCGTCGGGCGCCGACGTGTTCGTCAACTTCGCCACCGCGCGCTTCGCGGCGCAGGCCATCCGCAAGGCCTGGGACATCGGCTGGAAGCCGAAGCAGCAGTACCTCACCTACGTGTCGGCCTACGTGAAGATGACGCTGGAGCCCGCGGGCCTCGAAAAGTCGAAGGGCATCATGGCCATGGCCTTCTTCAAGGACGCCGCGCAGCCGCGCTGGGCCAACGACCCGGCCACGCAGGAGTTCCTGGCCTTCATGAAGAAGTACGCACCCAACGAAGACGTGAACAACGCCGCCGGCGTGTACGGCTACGGCGTGGCGCAGGCCATGGAGACGGTGCTCAAGGCCTCGGGCGACAACCTCACGCGCGAGAACGTGCTCAAGCAGGCCACCACGCTGAAGAACATGCGCACCGGCATGCTGCTGCCGGGCATTGCGCTGAACACCTCGGCCACCGACTACTTCCCGTTCAACACGCTGCAGCTGGTGCAGTTCAACGGCAAGGAGTTCGAGCCCATGGGCGATTCGATTGCCGTGAAGTAGCCTTCGCAGACGCACGCTCAAAAGAACCACAGGAGACACACACCATGTTCGGACTGATGCAGGACCGCCCGCTGCTGATCTCGTCGCTGATCGACCACGCGGCCACCTTCCACCCTCACGTCGAGATCGTCGGGCGCACCGTCGAAGGCCCGGTGCACCGCACCAACTACCGCGAGGTGCAACGGCGCTCCAAGCAGGTGGCCAACGCGATGAAGGCGCTGGGCGTGGCGCCCGGCGACCGCGTGGGCACGCTGGCGTGGAACACCTACCGGCACCTGGCGCTGTACTACGGCGTGTCGGGCTCGGGCGCGGTGCTGCACACGGTGAACCCGCGCCTCTTTCCGGAACAGATCGACTACATCGTCAACCACGCCGAAGACAAGGTGCTGTTCTTCGACACCAGCTTCGCACCGCTGGTCGAGAAGCTCGCCTCCAAACTGAAGAGCGTGCGCGCCTTCGTCGCCATGACCGACCGCGCCCACATGCCGGCCATCGACGTGCCTAACCTGCTGTGCTACGACGAGCTCATCGGCGCGCAGAGCGAGGACTACACCTGGCCCGAGTTCGACGAGCGCACCGCCTCGTCGCTGTGCTACACGTCAGGCACCACGGGCAATCCCAAGGGCGTGCTGTATTCGCACCGCTCCACCGTGCTGCATTCGCTGATGGAATGCGCGCCCGACACCTTCGGCGTGTGCTCGCAGATGACGCTGCTGCTGGCCGTGCCCATGTTCCACGCCAACGCCTGGGGCATGCCGTATTCGGCGCCGATGGTGGGCGCCAAGCTCGTCATGCCCGGCCCGCACCTGGACGGCCAGAGCCTGTACGAGCTCATGCGCGACGAGAAGGTGAGCTTCTCGCAGGCGGTGCCCACCGTGTGGCTCATGCTGTTCCAGTACTTCGACGCCCATCCCGAGATCGACACCCGCGCCATCGGCCTGAAGCGCATCGGCGTGGGCGGCGCCGCCACGCCGCGCGCCATGATCGAGCGCTTCGAACGCGACTTCGGCGCCGACTTCGTGCAGGGCTGGGGCATGACCGAGACCAGCCCCATCGGCGTGATCGGCAACCTGCTGCCCAAGCACCTCGCGCTCCCGAAAGATGAGCAGACCACGGTCAAGATGCGCCAGGGCCGCGGCGTGTGGGGCGTGGAGCTCAAGATCGTCGACGAGAACGGCCAGCGCCTGCCGCACGACGGCGTGGCCTTCGGCCACCTGCATGTGCGCGGTCCGTGGATTGCGAGCGGTTACTTCCGCAGCGAAGGCGGCGACGTGCTCGACGCCGAGGGCTTCTTTCCGACCGGCGACGTGGCCAACATCGACGCCGACGGTTATGTGCAGCTGGTCGACCGCGCCAAGGACGTCATCAAGTCGGGCGGCGAGTGGATCTCGTCGATCGACCTGGAGAACGCGGCCAGCGCGCACCCGGCCGTGGCCGAGGCCGCAGTGATCGGCATCGCGCATCCGAAGTGGCAGGAGCGGCCCCTGCTGATCGTCGTGAAGCGTGCAGGCGCGGAGGTCACGGGCGAGGAACTGCTCACTTTTCTTTCGCAGCGCGTGGCCAAGTGGTGGCTGCCCGACGACGTGGCTTTCGTCGACAGCCTGCCGCATACAGCCACCGGCAAGCTGCTGAAGACCAAGCTGCGCGAGCAGTTCAAGGGCTACGTCGCGGCCAAGTCAACCTGATGACAGTTGTTCGTTCTTTCTGTGCATAACTCTGTGGGTTGCTTGAGGAGGCGGACCCGCAGAGCGAGCATTGGCGCGGCTTCGCACCACGTTGCCTGTTGATTGAGCAGCCTTGTCGTCCGTCCTTGCAGGAGAATGTAGGAGGAACGGATTCCAGACAAGTAAAGGGGACATGGTGGGAGAACTTCTTTCTCTCCTGCGCTTCAGCGCCGGCTCGGGCCACATCTGGCTGGACGAGCAGCGCATGCTGCTCATGCATGCCCGGGCCTTCGCCGAACTGCGCCGCGAACTGCTCGACTCGCTGGGCATCGAGCGTGCGCGCGGCCTGCTGGTGCGCATGGGTTTTGCTTCCGGCCTGCGCGACGGCGAGGTGGCCGTGCGCGAGCGCCTTGCCGGCATGCGCGCCGAAGACGCCTTCATGCTCGGGCCGCGCCTGCATTCCATCGAGGGCATCGTCTCGGTGCAGAAGGTGCAGGTCGACCTCGACGTGGCCACCAAGCATTTCTACGGCGAATTCCTCTGGGAGAACTCCTGGGAATGCGAAGCCCACGTGGCCGACTTCGGCTACGGGGAAGACCCGCAGTGCTGGTCGCAGATCGGCTATGCCTCGGGCTACACCACCGCCTTCATGGGGCGGCTCGTGGTGTTCAAGGAAGTCGAGTGCACCAGCATGGGCGACAGCCGCTGCCGCATCGTCGGCCAGGCCGCCGAGGCGTGGAACGACGAGCACTACCTGGAGTACTTCCGCCAGCACCACGTGGCCGAGAAGCTCATCGACTTCAACCTCGGCCTGCAGCACCTGCGCCGCCTGCAGCCGCGCCGCGAGTACGACCAGAAGCTGGTCGGCGTGTCGCCGGGTTTCCGTGCCGCCTTCGAGCTCATGCGCAGCGCGGTCGACAGTGCCATCACCGTGCTGCTGCTCGGCGAGACCGGCGTCGGCAAGGAAGTGTTCGCTCGCTGGCTGCACGACAACGGGCCGCGCGGCAAGCAGCCCTTCATTGCCGTCAACTGCGCGGCGATCCCGGCCGACCTGATCGAGGCCGAGCTGTTCGGCGTGGAAAAGGGCGCCTACACCGGCGCCCACCATGCGCGCGCCGGGCGCTTCGAGCGCGCCCACGGCGGCACCCTGTTCCTGGACGAGGTGGGCGACCTGCCGCTGGCCGCGCAGGTCAAGTTGCTGCGCGTGCTGCAGACCGGCGAGGTCGAGCGCCTGGGCGCCGAGCAGCCGACCAAGGTCGACGTGCGCATCGTGGCCGCCACCAACGTCAACCTGCAGCAGGCCATGCAGGCGGGCAAGTTCCGCACCGACCTGTTCTACCGGCTCAACACCTTCCCGATCCAGATTCCGCCGCTGCGCGAGCGCACCGCCGACATCCCGGCGCTGGTGGCGCGCTTCGTCGAGAAGTACAGCGCGCTGTACGGCAAGAAGCTGCGCGGCCTGACCGACAAGGCCGCGCTCGACGTGCACAAGCACGCCTGGCCCGGCAACATCCGCGAGCTCGAGAACGTGATCGAGCGCGCCGTGCTGCTGGCGCCCGACCACGGCGACATCGAAGCCTGCCACCTGTGGATGCAGCCGCCGGGCGCGCCGCCCGACAACCAGCTCGACGCCAGCGGCAAGGTCGCCACGGGCGCGTCGGCTTCGGGTGCCGACGCGAGCGAACTCGACGCGCTGTGCCAGCGCGTGCTCGAGCAGAACATCGACATCGCCTCGCTCGAGCAGCGCCTCATGCAGACCGCGATGCAGCGCGCCAAGGGCAACCTGTCGCAGGCCGCGCGCATCCTGGGCATCACGCGCCCGCAGCTGGCCTACCGTCTGAAAAAAGAAGGCCTGCCCACGTCCTGAGCGGACGCCGGCCGGCGTTTTCCGGTTTTTCACCATTTGATCAAGCTGCACTGCAGCAAATGATCAAACCAGCATCCGGGACTTCCCGGTGCTTCGGGCCCGCAGGCGCAGCGGGCCCATGCAAATCAATCACTTAGCCACGCTGGCACGCCCGTTGCCCTTATCAGGCCGGGCGGCGCTGGTGCCGTCCACCTGTTGATGGATTGAACAAGTGATGCCCTCGATGCAGCCCGACCCCCGCAGCGGCAGCGCCGCCCAGATGACCGGCCAGCCGTGCTTCGTGCGCGTCACCGGCACGCGCGGCACGCGCTTCGTGGAGTTCGAGTTCGCCATCGGCGACCCCGAGCTGGCCGTGGAGCTGGTGCTGCAGTTCGACCAGTTCCGCGAGTTCTGCGCGCGCCACGCGGTGCGCCACCTGAGCACCGAAGAGGGCGCGCGGCTGGACTTCGAGCGCATGAAGTGGCGCTTCGGCGCGCCCGGCATCGACCACTGACGACCCCCCGCAGTTTTTCCCGCGACAACCAAGGAGACACCCCGTGCAAGTCGACATCAAGACCTCGGACATCCGGCCGATCCGGCAGACCTTCTCGCATGTGGCGCGGCGGCTCGGCGACAAGCCGGCCTCGCGCTACCAGGAGGCCACGCTGGACATGCAGCCCACCGCCAACTTCCACTACCGGCCGCTGTGGGACCCGCAGCACGCGCTGTACGACAAGCGCCGCACGGCGCTCGTGATGGCCGACTGGTACAGCTTCAAGGACCCGCGCCACTACTACTACGGCGTGTACACGATGACCCGCGCGCGCCAGGGGGAAGGCGCCGACCGCCAGTTCGAGTTCGCCGAGAAGCGCCAGCTGCTGGCCCAGGCCGATGCGGGCGTGCGCGAGTCGCTGCAGCAGGTGCTGGTGCCGCTGCGCCACTACGAGTGGGGCGCCAACATGAACCACAGCTACTGCTGCGGCTACGGCTACGGCACGGCGATCACGCAGCCCTTCATCTACGCGGCCATGGACCGCCTGGGCATTGCGCAGTACCTCTCGCGCGTCGGCCTGCAGATCGACGCCAACTCGGGCCGCGCGCTGGACGCCGGCAAGCAGGCCTGGCTCGCGCACCCGGCCTGGCAGGGCGTGCGCCGCCTGATGGAGAACCTGTTCGTCACCAAGGACTGGTTCGAGGTGTTCGTGGCCCAGAACCTCGTGCTCGACGGCCTGCTGTACCCGCTGGTCTACCGCCACTACGTGAACGCGCACAGCGCCGCCACCGGCAACGCGCTGGCGATGCTGACCGAGTTCATGAACGAGTGGTTCGACGAGAACGTGCGCTGGGTCGACGCCACGCTGAAGACCGCCGCCGACGAATCGCCCGCCAACGCCGAGCTGCTCGCGCAGTGGTACGCGAGCTGGCGCGACCAGGCCGTGCAGGCGCTGGCGCCGCTGGCCGCGCTGGCCCTGGGCGCACAGGGTGCCGAGGTGCTGAAGACGCTGCACACCGCGCTCGATGCGCGCGTGGCCCGGCTGGTGCGCACGGGCACCACTGCCTGAACCGATCGAACCAAGGAGACCCTCCCATGACCACCGCCACCGCCGAAGTGTCCCGACCGCCCGTCTTCATCGCCCTGCAGACCGGCGAGGCCGCGCGCGCCATCGTCGAGGCCATCGTGGCCGACAACCCCGGGGCCACCGTCACCGAGTACCCCGCGATGGTGAAGATCGATGCGCCCGGCCGCCTCGTGATCCGCCGCGAGAGCGTCGAAGCCCTGGTCGGGCGCCGCTGGGACCTGCAGGAACTGCACCTGAGCCTGATCTCGCTGTCCGGAAGCATCGAAGAAACCGACGACGAATTCACCCTCCATTGGGGTGCCTGAGCCCAGCCCCCACCGGACCACGACCAAGGACCACGCCATGACCACCCAAGCAGCAGCAAAGACCCCCACGACCCCGCGCCTCGGCCTGAAGGAACGCTACGCCATGATGACGCGCGGCCTCGGCTGGGAGACCACCTACCAGTCGATGGACGACGTGTTTCCCTTCGACAAGTTCGAGGGCATCAAGATCCACGACTGGGATCAGTGGGAAGACCCGTTCCGCCTCACGATGGACGCCTACTGGAAGTTCCAGGGCGAGAAGGAAAAGAAGCTCTACGCGATCATCGATGCGTTCCAGCAGAACAACGGCCAGTTCAACATCAGCGACCCGCGCTACCTGAACACGCTCAAGCTGTTCCTCACCGGCGTCTCGCCGCTGGAGTACGCGGCGCACCGCGGCTATGCCATGGCCGGGCGTTCGCTGCGCGGCGTGGGCGCGCGCGTGGCCTGCCAGATGCAGTCGATCGACGAGCTGCGCCATGCGCAGACGCAGTTCCACACCATCAGCCACTTCAACAAGTACTTCCACGGCCTGCACGACCCGCAGCACATGCACGACCGCGTGTGGTACCTGTCGGTGCCCAAGAGCTACTTCGAGGACGCGATGAGCGCGGGGCCCTTCGAGTTCATCACCGCCATCTCGTTCTCGTTCGAGTACGTGCTGACCAACCTGCTGTTCATGCCCTTCATGAGTGGCGCCGCCTACAACGGCGACATGGCCACCGTCACCTTCGGCTTCTCGGCGCAGAGCGACGAGTCGCGCCACATGACGCTGGGCCTGGAGGTGGTGAAGTTCATCCTCGAGCAGGACCCGGACAACGTGCCCATCGTGCAGAAGTGGGTCGACAAGTGGTTCTGGCGCGGCTACCGCCTGCTCACGCTGGTCGCGATGATGATGGACTACATGCTGCCCAAGCGCGTCATGAGCTGGTCCGAGGCCTGGGAGATGTACTTCGAGAAGAACGGCGGCGCGCTGTTCGAAGACCTCGCGCGCTACGGCATCCGCATGCCCAAGTACCACGAGGTGGCCTCGAAGGAAAAGAGCCGCATCTCGCACGAGGCCTGGGCCATCTTCAACAACTACGGCCACGCTGCCAACTTCAACGTCTGGGTGCCCAAGCAAGACGAGATGACCTGGCTGGCCGAGAAGTACCCCGAGACCTTCGACAGCCTGTACCGCCCGCGCTTCGAGTGGCTGGCCGAGCAGGAGAAGCAGGGCAAGCGCTGGTTCAACAACACGCTGCCCATGCTGTGCCAGACCTGCCAGATCCCGATGGCCTTCACCGAGCCCGACGACCCCACCAAGATCTGCTACCGCGAGAGCAGCTACCACGGCATGAAGTACCACTTCTGCTCCGACGGCTGCAAGGACGTGTTCGACGGCGAGCCCGAGAAGTACGTGCAGGCCTGGCTGCCGGTGCACCAGATCTACCAGGGCAACTGCTTCCCCGAGGGCACCGACCCGACGGTGGAAGGCTTCAACCCGCTGGCGGCCGTGCTCGACTACTACCACATCAACGTCGGCGCCGACAACGGCGAGTTCAACACCTCGCCCGACAAGGCCAACTGGGAACGCTGGACAGGGCAGGACCTGTCGGCGGCCGAGCCCAAGGTGGCCTGAGCACCCAGGCCCCACCACCCCTCATCGACCCCCGCGCTCTCGCCGTGCCCCACGCACGGTGCGGGCGGCGCTCACCCCAAAAAAGGAGACCGACATGTCTGTTGTTGCACTCGCCCCCGGCTACACCGGCACCGTCATGGACAGCGAAGACCGCTTCCACGGCAACCGCCTGCTCTACATCGGCTGGGAAGACCACCTGCTCTTCTGCGCCCCCGTGTGCCTGCCGCTGCCCGCGACCATGCCCTTCGGCGCGCTCATCAGCGACGTGCTGCCCGGCGTGTACGGCAGCCACCCCGACTTCGAAAAGGTCGACTGGTCGAAGGTCGAATGGTTCGACTCCGGCAAGCCCTTCGCGCCCGACGCGGCGAAGTCGCTGGCCGACAACGGCCTGGTCCACAAGTCGGCGCTGCGCTTTCGCACGCCCGGGCTCACGGGCATCGGCGGCTCGTTCAGCTGAGTACCGGAGGGCCTTGCCATGAGCTTCCAGATCATGATCGAGCCGCTCGGCCAGGCTGTGGCGGCGCGCGACGGACAGACCGTGCTCGACGCCTGCCTGCGCGCCGGCGTGTGGCTGCCCCACGCCTGCGGCCACGGCGTGTGCGGCACCTGCAAGGTGCAGGTGCTCGAAGGCGAGTGCGAGCACGGCGATGCGTCCAACTTCGCGCTGATGGACTTCGAGCGCGACGACGGAAAGATCCTCGCGTGCTGCGCGATGGCGCAGGCCGACCTGGTCATCGAGGCCGAGATCGACGAAGACCCCGACGCGCAGTTCCTGCCGCTGGAAGACTTCGACGCCGAGCTGGTCGAGGCCCGCATGCTCACGCCCACCATCCGCGGCCTGTGGCTGCGCACCGACCGGCCGGCGCCGTTCCAGGCCGGCCAGTACGTGATGCTGCACGTGCCGGGCGTGGAGGGCGCGCGCGCCTTCTCGATCGCCAACGCACCCGACGACCACCTCGTCGAGCTGCACATCCGCCGCGTGCCCAACGGCCGCGCCACCGGCTGGCTGCACGACGAACTGCAGCTGGGCCAGCGCCTGCGCTTCACCGCGCCCAATGGCCGCTTCTTCGTGCGCAAGTCGGCGGGCCTGCCGATGATCTTCGTGGCCGGCGGCTCGGGCCTGTCGAGCCCGAAGTCGATGGTGCTCGACCTGCTGGCCGAAGGCTGCACCTTGCCGATCACGCTGGTGCAGGGCGCGCGCAATGCCGAAGAGCTGTACTTTCGCGAACTCTTCGAGCAGCTCGCCGAACAGCACCCCAACTTCACCTACGTGCCCGTGCTGTCCGACCTGCCAGCCGACAGCGACTGGCACGGCGCGCGCGGCTTTGCGCACGAGGTGCTGAAGGCCCACTTCGCGAACGACTTCCGTGGCCACAAGGCCTACCTGTGCGGGCCGCCGCCGATGACCGAGGCCTGCATCGCCACGCTGATGCAGGGCCGCCTGTTCGAGCGTGACATCTACACCGAGAAATTCTTCACCGCCGCCGATGCGGCCTCTGCAGCGCCGCGCAGCCCGCTGTTCAAGGCGCTGTGACGTGGAGCCGTCCATGAGCTTCTCTGTCGCCATCGGCAACACCCAAGAGCACTACCTGTGCCGCGCCGACCAGACCCTGCTCGGCGGCATGGAGCAGCTGGGCCGCAAGGGCATCCCGGTCGGCTGCCGCGGCGGCGGCTGCGGCGTGTGCAAGGTGCGCATCGAGTCGGGCGCCGTGCGCCGCGAGCGCATGAGCCGCTGCCACGTCAGCGCCGAAGAAGAAGCCCAGGGCTACGTGCTGGCCTGCCGCGCGTACCCGCAAAGCGACCTGGCCCTGCGCGCCGTCGAGAAGCTGGCGCGCTGCATCGAGCGGCGGCTGGCCGCGTCGCAGCCCGCCGTTCCCCGTTCCCCCACCTGAACTTTTCCCTCACCCACCAAAGGAGACTTCCATGGCACTCACTGGCGTCATTCGCCCCGGACACGTGCAACTGCGCGTGCTCGACCTCGGGGCCGCCCTCACGCACTACCGCGACGTGCTGGGCCTGATCGAAACCGGGCGCGATGCGCAGGGCCGCATCTACCTCAAGGCCTGGGACGAGCACGACCACCACAGCGTCGTGCTGCGCGAAGCCGACGAGGCCGGCATGGACTTCATGGGCTTTCGCGTCGATTCGCCCGCCACGCTCGACCGACTCGCCGCCGACCTGAAGGCCAGCGGCCTGGCCACCGACATGCAGTGGATCGACGCCGGCGAGCACCTGCGCACCGGCAAGCGCTTTCGCTTCACCGTGCCCACGGGCCATGCCATCGAACTCTTCGCCGAGAAGGAAAAGGTCGGCAACGGCATGCCCTACGAGAACCCCGAGGTCTATCCCGACGACCTCAAGGGCATGGCGCCTTCGCGCTTCGACCACTGCCTGCTGTACGGCGACGACCTCGACGGCACCATGAAACTGTTCACCGAGGTGCTGGGCTTCCAGCTGGCCGAGAGCGTGGTGGCCGGCCCCGAGCGCATGCACATCGCGGCCTTCCTCACCTGCTCGACCAAGCCGCACGACATCGCGTTCATCCGCCACCCGGAAAAGAACAAGTTCCACCACGCCTCGTTCCTGCTCGACAACTGGGGCGAGGTGCTCAAGGCGGCCGACATCATCACCAAGAAGCGCGTGTCGCTGGACATCGGCCCCACGCGCCACGGCATCACGCGCGGCGAGACGATCTACTTCTTCGACCCGAGCGGCAACCGCAACGAGGTGTTCTCGGGCGGCTACATCTTCTACCCCGACAAGCCGCCGCTGGTGTGGACCGACGACGAACTCGGGCGCGCGATCTTCTATCACGACCGCAAGCTCAACGAGAACTTCCTGAGCGTGGTGACCTGAAGGAGACGGTGCGATGAAACAGTTCATGAACTTCATCGGCGGCGAGTTCGTCGCCACGGCGAAGACCTTCGACAACCGCGCGCCGGTGGACAACCGCGTCATCGGCAAGGTGCACGAGGCCGGCCGCGGCGAGGTCGACGCGGCCGTGCGCGCCGCGCGTGCGGCATTGAACGGCGAGTGGGGCCACATGAGCGTCGCGCGCCGCGTCGAGCTGCTGCATGCCGTGGCCGACGAGATCAACCGGCGCTTCGACGACTTCCTGGCGGCCGAGATGGCCGACACCGGCAAGCCGCACGCGCTGGCCTCGCACGTCGACATCCCGCGCGGCGCGGCCAACTTCAAGGTGTTTGCCGACATCGTGAAAAACGTGCCCACCGAGAGCTTCGAGATGGCCACGCCCGACGGCGGGCAGGCGCTGAACTACGCGGTGCGCTCGCCGCTGGGCGTGATCGGCGTCGTGTGCCCGTGGAACCTGCCCCTGCTGCTCATGACCTGGAAGGTCGGCCCCGCACTGGCCTGCGGCAACACGGTGGTGGTCAAGCCCTCGGAAGAAACGCCGGCCACCGCCACGCTGCTGGGCGAGGTGATGAACGCGGTCGGCATCCCGCCCGGCGTCTACAACGTGGTGCACGGCTTCGGCCCCGACTCGGCCGGCGAATTCCTCACCACGCACCCGGGCGTGGACGGCATCACCTTCACGGGCGAGACGCGCACCGGCGAGGCCATCATGGGGGCGGCCGCCAAGGGCGTGCGGCCCGTGTCCTTCGAGCTCGGCGGCAAGAACGCCGGCATCGTGTTCGCCGACGCCGATTTCGACAAGGCCGTGGCCGGCATCACGCGCTCGGTCTTCGAGAACTGCGGCCAGGTGTGCCTGGGCACCGAGCGCGTCTACGTGCAGCGGCCGATCTTCGACAAGTTCGTCGCGGCGCTCAAGGCCAGGGCCGAGGCGCTCAAGCCGGGCCCGTCGGAAGAAGCCGGCGTGGGCATCGGCCCGCTGATCTCGCGCGAGCACCAGCAGAAGGTGCTGTCGTACTACGCGAAGGCCGTGAAGGAAGGCGCCACCGTCGTCACCGGCGGCGGCGTGCCCTCGATGCCCGGCGCGCTGGCCGAGGGCCACTGGGTGCAGCCCACCATCTGGACCGGCCTGCCCGAGACGGCCTCGGTGATCCGCGAGGAAATCTTCGGCCCCTGCTGCCACATCGCGCCCTTCGACACCGAGGAAGAAGCCATCGCGCTGGCCAACGCCACCGACTACGGCCTGGCGACCACCGTGTGGACCGAGAACCTGGGCCGCGCGCACCGCGTGGCCAGGCAGGTGCAGGTCGGTATCTGCTGGGTCAACAGCTGGTTCCTGCGCGACCTGCGCACGGCCTTCGGCGGCGCCAAGTCGTCGGGCATCGGCCGCGAGGGCGGCGTGCATTCGCTCGAGTTCTATACAGAACTTCGCAACGTCTGCATCAAGCTGTGAGGGCCCGGCGGTGAGCAACCCCGAAATCGCGAACAGCGTGCGCACCGGCGCCTTCCACACCAACGTCCACGACCTGGGCGAGGGCGCGCCGGTGCTCTTCATCCACGGCTCGGGCCCGGGCGTGAGTGCGTGGGCCAACTGGCGGCTGGTGCTGCCGGTGCTCGCGCAGACGCGCCGCGTGATCGCGCCCGACATGGCCGGCTTCGGCTTCACCGAGCGCGTGCCCGGCGTGGCCTACACCATGGACGCGTGGGTGCAGCAGGCGCTCGACCTGCTCGACGCGCTCGACATCGAACGCGCCGACGTGGTGGGCAACTCCTTCGGTGGTGCGCTGGCATTGGCACTCGCCATCCGCGCGCCGCACCGCGTGCGCCGGCTGGTGCTCATGGGCAGCGTGGGCGTGCCCTTCGCGATCACGCCGGGGCTCGACGCGGTGTGGGGCTACACACCCTCGTTCGCGAACATGCGCCGGATCATGGACGTGTTCGCGTTCGACCGCGCCCTCGTCACCGACGAGCTCGCGCAGCTGCGCTACGAAGCCAGCACGCGGCCCGGCTTCCAGGAGACCTTCGGCGCGATGTTCCCGGCGCCGCGCCAGCGCTGGGTCGACGCCATGGCGAGCCCGGAGGCCGCCATTCGCGCCCTGCCGCACGAGACGCTGCTGATCCACGGCCGCGAAGACCAGGTGATTCCGCTGGCCACCTCGCTCACGCTGAGCCAGTGGATTCCCCGCAGCCAGCTGCATGTGTTCGGCCACTGCGGCCACTGGACGCAGATCGAGCACAGCGCGCGCTTCGCCCGCCTTGTCGGCGACTTCCTCAACGAAGCCGATCGACCGATTGATTGATTCACCCGAGACAGAGCAAAGGACAGAACCCACCATGGACCCCACCCTCATCCAGCGGCTCGGCGACGAGCTCTACGACGCACTGCGCGAGCGCAGCGTCGTGGAGCCGCTCACCAGCCGGCACGCAGGCATCACCATCGCCGACGCCTACGGCATCCAGCAGCGCATGATCGCGCGCCGCCTCGACGCCGGCGAGCGCGTCGTCGGCAAGAAGATCGGCGTCACCTCGCGCGCCGTGATGAACATGCTGGGCGTGTTCCAGCCCGACTTCGGCTACCTGCTCGACGGCATGGTCGTCGGCGAGGGCGAGTCGATCGACAGCCGCACGCTCATCCAGCCCAAGGCCGAGGGCGAGATCGCCTTCCTGCTCAAACGCGACCTCATGGGCCCCGGCATCGGCAACGCCGACGTGCTGGCCGCCACCGAGTGCGTGATGCCCTGCTTCGAGATCGTCGATTCGCGCATCCGCGACTGGAAGATCCAGATCGCCGACACCGTGGCCGACAACGCCTCGTGCGGCGTGTTCGTGCTCGGCGACCACGCGGTCGATCCGCGCCGCATCGACCTGGCGACCTGCGGCATGGTGCTGGAGAAGAACGGCGAAATCATCGCCACCGGCGCAGGCGCCGCCGCGCTCGGCTCGCCGGTGAACGCGGTCGCGTGGCTGGCCAACACGCTGGGTGCGTTGGGCATCGGGCTCAAGGCGGGCGAGGTGATCCTGTCGGGCGCGCTCGCCGCGATGTTCCCCGCCAAGGCCGGCGACAACTTCCGCGTCTCGATCGGCGGCCTCGGTGGCTGCTCGGTGCGCTTCCACTGAAGGAGACAACCCCATGACGACAGCAACGAAGATCAAGTGCGCGCTGATCGGCCCCGGCAACATCGGCACCGACCTGCTCGCCAAGCTGCAGCGCAGCCCGGTGCTCGAACCCGTGTGGATGGTGGGCATCGACCCCGAGTCCGACGGCCTGAAGCGCGCCCGCGAGATGGGCCTGAAGACCACGGCCGAGGGCGTGGACGGCCTCTTGCCGCATGTGCAGGCCGACGGCGTGCAGATTGCGTTCGACGCCACCAGCGCCTATGTGCACGCCGAGAACAGCGCCAAGCTCAATGCGCTGGGCGTGCTGATGATCGACCTCACGCCCGCGGCCATCGGCCCGTTCTGCGTGCCACCGGTCAATCTCAAGAGCCTGCTCATGGCGGGCGGTGCGCGGCCGGCCAACGTCAACATGGTCACCTGCGGCGGGCAGGCCACCATCCCGATGGTGGCGGCGGTGTCGCGCGTGCAGCCGGTGGCCTACGGCGAGATCGTGGCCACGGTGTCGAGCCGTTCGGTCGGCCCGGGCACACGCAAGAACATCGACGAGTTCACGCGCACCACGGCCGGTGCGGTCGAGCGCGTGGGCGGCGCGGCCAAGGGCAAGGCGATCATCATCGTCAACCCGGCCGAACCGCCGCTGATCATGCGTGACACGGTGCACTGCCTCACCGAAGGCCCGCCCGACGAGGCGCGCATCACGGCCTCGGTGCACGAAATGATCGCCGAGGTGCGCAAGTACGTGCCGGGCTACAAGCTCGTGAACGGGCCGGTGTTCGACGGCCACCGCGTGTCGATCTACCTGGAGGTCGAGGGCCTGGGCGACTACCTGCCCAAGTACGCCGGCAACCTCGACATCATGACCGCCGCCGCGGCGCGCACGGCCGAAATGTTCGCCGAAGCGATGCTCGCCAGCCTTCCGCAACCCGAGCCCGCCGTGGCCTAGGAGCACACCCATGACCACCCCCACGAACACCCACCTGCAGGGCCGCCGCGTCACCCTGCACGACATGACGCTGCGCGACGGCATGCACCCCAAGCGCCACCTGATGACGCTCGAACAGATGACGCACATCGCCAGCGGGCTCGACGAAGCGGGCGTGCCGCTGATCGAAGTGACGCACGGAGACGGCCTGGGCGGCAGCTCGGTCAACTACGGCTTTCCCGCGCATTCCGACGAGGCGTACCTGGGCGCCGTGATTCCGCTCATGAAGCAGGCCAAGGTGTCGGCGCTGCTGATTCCCGGCATCGGCACCGTGGACCACCTGCGCATGGCGCACGGCCTGGGCGTGCACACCGTGCGCGTGGCCACGCACTGCACCGAGGCCGACGTGTCCGAGCAGCACATCACCATGGCGCGCCGGCTCGGCATGGACACGGTGGGCTTTCTCATGATGGCCCACATGGCCTCGCCCGAGACGCTGGTGCGCCAGGCATTGCTCATGGAAGGCTACGGCGCCAACTGCATCTACGTGACCGACTCGGCCGGCCACATGCTGCCGGACGACGTCACGGCGCGCATCGGCGCGGTGCGTGCGGCGCTCCAGGCCGACACCGAGCTGGGCTTTCATGGCCATCACAACCTCGCGATGGGCGTGGCCAACTCGGTCGCGGCCGTGGCGGCCGGTGCCAACCGCATCGACGCTGCCGCCGCAGGCTTGGGCGCGGGCGCGGGCAACACGCCGATGGAGGTGTTCGTGGCGGTGTGCGACCGCATGGGCATCGAGACCGGTGTCGATGTGTTCCGCATCCAGGACGTGGCCGAGGACCGCGTCGTGCCGATCATGGACCACATGATCCGCGTCGACCGCGACTCGCTCACGCTGGGCTACGCGGGCGTGTACTCGAGCTTCCTGCTGTTCGCCAAGCGCGCCGAGAAGAAGTACGGCGTGCCCGCGCGCGAGATCCTGGTGGAGCTGGGCCGGCGCGGCATGGTCGGCGGCCAGGAAGACATGATCGAAGACACGGCCATCACGCTGGCCCGCGCACGCCACGCGGTGCAGCAACCACAGGAAGGAGTCGCGGCATGAAGCTCGACAAGAACACCATCGCCGCGCTCGCAGAGCACCTGGAGACCTGCGAGCTGGAAGCGCGCGACACGCCCAAGATCACCGACGAACATCCCGAGATGGACTGGGACGATGCCTACGCCATCCAGAACGAGATCCGCCGCCGCAAGCTCGCGCGCGGCCACCGCATCATCGGGCTGAAGGCCGGGCTCACCTCGCACGCCAAGATGAAGCAGATGGGCGTGACCACGCCGGTCTTCGGCTTCATGGCCGACAACTACGCGCTGCCCGAGGGCGGCGAATGCAAGGTGAGCGAGCTCATCCACCCGAAGGTCGAGCCCGAGATCGCGTTCGTCACGAAGCGCGCGCTCAGTGGCCCGGGCTGCCACATCGGCGCCGTGCTCGCGGCCACCGACTTCGTGCTGCCGGGCATCGAGGTGATCGACAGCCGCTACCGCGACTTCAAGTTCGACCTCAAGAGCGTGGTGGCCGACAACACCTCCGCCTCGCGCTTCGTGGTGGGCGGACGGGCCGTGCCCGCAAGCGAGGTCGACCTGCGCACCGTGGGCATCGTGCTCGAGAAGAACGGCCAGCCCGTGGCCTTCGGCGCGGGCGCCGCGGTGCTCGGCCACCCGGCCGCGGCGATTGCGATGCTGGCCAACCACCTGGGCGCGCGCGGCGAGGAGATACCGGCGGGCACGCTGATCCTGTCGGGCGGCATCACCGAGGCCGTGGCCGTGCAGACGGGCGATGCCGTCACGCTGAAGGTGCAGGGCATGGGCAGCGTGGGCCTGCGCTTCGTCTGATCTGCATCAAGCACTGAAGAACCGAACAGGAGTACACGATGCCCTTTGCACAGATCTACCTCATCGAAGGCCGCACCGAAGAACAGAAGCGCGCGCTGATCGAGAAAGTGACCCGCGCCATCGTCGAGGCCGTCGACGCGCCGAAGGAGAACGTGCGCGTGTGGCTGCACGACATGCCCAAGGAAAACTGGGGCATCGGCGGTGTGTCCGCCAAAGACCTCGGACGCTGACCGCTTCGCGCCGCGGCGCTGTCTTCTTCAAGGCCCTTGCGAGTCGTCGACTTGCAAGGGCCTTGTGCTTTGTACGAACTCCCAGGGGCTTTGTTCACAGTTTCGCCCTGTGCCTATGTTTGTCGCACCCGCTTTCGGACTCGTCCGATGGATGGATCGGGACCGTCTTCCTAAAGTCATCGGTCAACAAACCGTATGAGCTGGCGCCGCGCGTGCGCGTGCCGCCTCGGTCCCGTTTTTCATTCAGCAAGCACTAGGAATCTCATGGCAGCACCGTGGTCATCAAGGACAACGGCGCCGTGCTCGGCGAGGTCACGGCCGACGCCGAAGGCAACTGGGTGTACACGCCCACCACGCCGCTGACGGAAGAGCAGCACACGTTCACCGTCACCGCCACCGACAAGGCGGGCAACACGAGCGCGCCTTCGGCCGGGTTCGTGCTGACCACCGACTACACGCCGGCTGACGCCAGCAAGCTGGCCATCACAGGCGTGGAAGACGACCAGGGCAGCATCACGGGCAACGTGGCCTCGGGCAGCGCCACCGACGACAGCCGTCCCGCGATCAGCGGCACCGGCACGGCCGGCGACACCATCGTCGTGATGGTCAAGGACGGCACGGGCAGCCGCGAGCTCGGCCGCGCGACCGTGGGCGCCGATGGCAAGTGGACGCTGCAGGTGACCACGCCGCTGCTGCAGGGCAGCAACGAGTTCACCGCGATCGAAGTGGACCCGGCAGGCAACCCGACCGCACCGAGTGCGCCCTACACCGTGATCGTGGAAAACGGCCCGTCGCTCATGCCGGTGATCCAGAACGTGCAGGACGACGTGGGCCCGCACCAGGGCATGCTGCAGAAGGGCCAGGTCACCGACGACGCCAAGCCGACCATCATCGGCACCGCGCAGGCGGGGAGCACCGTCAAGGTCTACGACGGCGCCAAGCTGCTGGGCCAGGTCGTGGCCGACGCCAACGGCAAGTGGAGCTTCACGCCTGACGCCGAGCTGGCCGACGGCACGCACAACATCACCGCCACGGCCACCAACGCGGTGGGCGCGGTCAGTCCTGCCACCGGCATCTGGAACTTCTCGGTGGACACGAAGGCCCCCGACGCGGCGACCGTCCAGCTGCTGGACGACGTGGGCGGCAAGCAAGGGGTGCTGAACAACGGCGACACCACCGACGACACCAAGCCCGAGTTCAAGGGCAAGGCCGAGCCGGGCGCGACCGTGAAGGTCTACGACAACGGCACGCTGCTGGGCAGCGTGCCGGTCGACGCCAACGGCGACTGGAGCTTCACGCCTCCCACGCCGCTGGCCAACGGTTCGCACGCGCTCACGACCGAGGTGGTGGACCCGGCGGGCAACTCGAGCGGCCAAAGCGCGCCGCTGAACCTGATCGTGGACACCATCCCTGGCGAGCTGCGGATCAGCGCGCTGGTGGACGACCAGGGCAGCAAGAAGGGCCCCATCGACGCCAACGGCATCACCGACGACCAGCGCCCCGAGATCCAGGGCACGGGCAAGGCCGGCAGCACCGTCAAGGTGTACGACGGTTCGACCCTGCTGGGCGAAACCGTGGTCAAGGCCGACGGTTCGTGGAGCTTCACGCCCCCGGTCGACCTGGGTGCGGGCCTGTATGCGGAGTCGGTGAAGGCGGGGCACCGCTCGTGTGGGGCGACTACAGCTTCCAGCCGATGGACCGCAGCGTGAGCTTCCCGGGCCGCACGCAGCGCGTCGACCCGGTCACCTTCGACCTCGCGCTGGAGTTTTTCTTCAATGCGGAGCGCGTGCTGTCGATTCCGCGGCTGCGGCAGATGCTGAACCCCGTGCGCGGCGCGCGCAGGTTCTGGGGCAACGAACTCATCGGCACGCTGACGGACGTGGTGGACGACCTGCAACTGCACGGCGCCCACGGCTGGCGCCTGGTGCACTGCGAGCCCGAGGCGTTCCGGCTGGACCGGGTGCCGGTGGGCTCCTGAGGACGTTTCGGGCAAGAAAAAAGCCCTAAGTCGTTGAAAACTTAGGGCTTTTTTGACTTCTCCGCCGAGGCGGGGAAGTGGTGTTGGTGGCTCTTCACGGATTCGAACCGCGGACCTGTGGATTATGATTCCATCGCTCTAACCGACTGAGCTAAAGAGCCGTTCAGTACAAAACTGCACCGAAGCCCAAAATTATAGCCCAGGCTTTGGGCTCAGTTCAACACCCCGCGTTTTCTGGTCGATTTTTCTGCGTTCGAACGCATCGGATCGCACCCCGACTTAACCCCGATCGCGCCGCTGGCCCGTACAAGCTCGGGTGACAATCCTTCGATGTCTGCGCTGCCCCGCGCCCCTTCTGCCCAAGCCGCCACTGCGCGCGACGCCATGCCCGACGATCAGTTGATGCTGGCCTACGCCCACGGCGACGCCGCCGCTTTCGACGTGCTCTACGCACGCCACGAAGGCGGCCTGTTCCGCTTCGTCAAGCGCCTGCTCGGCGCGCGGCTGGCGGCGCAGGCCGACGAGGTGTTCCAGGACACCTGGGTGCGGATCATCTCGGCGCGCGACAGCTTCTCGCCGCAGGGCGCCACCTGGCGCACCTGGGCCTTCACCATCGCGCACAACCTCGCGATGGACCGCCTGCGTGTGAGCGGGCGCGAGGTGACGCTCGATGGCCATGCGACCGACGACGACGGCGACGCGGTACCTGCACTCGACCGTGGCGTGCACGGCGCCACCGACCTGTCGGCGCACCCGTCGGCCGAAGAGCTGGCGTTCTGGCGCGCCGCCGGGCGCCGGCTGCTGGTTTGCCTCGACGAACTGCCGGCCGAGCAACGCGCCGCTTTCCTTTTGCACCATGAAGACGGCCTGACGGTCGACGCGCTCGCGGCCCGGCTGGAGATCGGCTTCGAGACCGTGCGCAGCCGCCTGCGTTACGGGCTGCAGAAGCTGCGCGGCTGCATGGAACGCTACCTGTCGGCGCTGGAGCAGCGGGCATGAGCACCGGCCTGGACGACGACCTGCACGACCCGCGGCTGCGTCGCGCGCTGGACCATGCGCCCGACCGCGACGCCGTGCCCGCGGCCCACACGCGCGAGGCGATCCTGAAGATGGCGCACAACCTCGCCGCGGCTTCCGCACCGACGACCAGTCGCCCGGCGGAGACCGCGCCGTGGTGGCGACGCTTGTTCGGCGGCGGCAGTCCCCGCTCGCGCATGCCGTGGAACGCGGCCTTCGCGACCGTGCTCGTGGCGGCCTTCGTCACCGTGTTGTGGCATCGCGAGCCGGTGCCCGAAGCGGGGCTCGATGGCGAGGCGCAAGTGGCCGGGGCGCCCGCGCCGGCGTCGGCACCGCCTGCGCAAACGGCGGAAGCGCCGGCAGTGGCAGCGGCACCGGTGCCACCTGCGCCCGCCGCTGAGCCGGCCGCAACGGCGGACACGACGCCACCCGCTGCGCAGCGCAGCGAAGCGGCACGCGATGCGAAGGAAACCCTCAAGCAGCGCGAGACGCAGGACACGCGTGAAGCGTCGCGGCGGCGCGAAGCCCCTGCGGCGGCGGCGTCGGTCCAGAAAGACGAAGCACGGACGATGGAAAAGGCGGCGCCTGCGGCCCCGATGGCGCAAGTCCCGGCGCCCGTGCCTGCGCCTGCTGCGCCGGTCATCGCATCTGCGCCCATGCCGGCCGCGCCGCCCATGGCCGACGTCGGCCAGAGTCCGATGCCCTACGCAGCCGCACCGCCGGCGCCGGCCGTAGCACCTGCAGCACCTGCAGCGCCAGCGTCGATGCAGCGCGAGTCCGCAGACACGGCCTCGTCGCTTGCCGCGCAAGGCGGTGCCAGCGCGAACGTCGCCGGCATGCAGCGCCGCGCCGCGTCGGTGCAAGCCGCGCCGGCCCCTGCATCGGCCGCCGCCAAGGCCGTGGCGAGCGGCGGCTTCACCGCACTGGACCGCTGGACCGCCCTCGACATCACGCGCGCCGGCGCCACCACGCGCCAGGCGCGCGGCGACACCGAGGGCCTCGCGGCGCTGGTGAACACCGTGGCGCGCGCGGCCACCATGTCGGGCGGGGAATGGGGTGCGCCGGTCGAGGCGCGCATCGAACTGCGGCGCGACGGCGCGTTGCTGGCCGTGCTCGAGATCGCGGGCGACCAGGTGCGGTGGACGCCGCAGCCGGGCGGCACCGCCTCCATCGGCACGCCGCCGGCGCAGGCGCTCGACGCGCTGCGCACGGCGCTGTCGCGAGCCCGCTGACGGCAACCGCTGCTGCGGCCGCCGGGCCCGCGACGATCTGGCGGATCAGGCGTTCTTGAAATCCGGCTGGCGCTTGGCCAGGAAGGCGTCCATGCCTTCCTTCTGGTCCTGCGTGGCGAACAGTGCGTGGAACAGGCGGCGTTCGAACATCACGCCGTCGCTCAGGCCGCTCTCGAAGGCGCGGTTGACCGATTCCTTGGCCGCCATCACGGCGATCTGCGAGAAGCCCGCGATGATCAGCGCGGCGCCCAGCGCTTCGTCGGCCAGCTTCTCGAACGGCACCACGCGGCTCACGAGGCCCGCGCGCTCGGCTTCGGCGGCGTCCATCATGCGGGCGGTGAGCGCCATGTCCATGGCCTTGCTCTTGCCCACCGCGCGCGGCAGGCGCTGCGTGCCGCCGGCACCGGGGATCACGCCGATCTTGATTTCGGGCTGGCCGAACTTGGCGTTGTCGGCCGCGATGATGAAGTCGCACATCATCGCGAGTTCGCAGCCGCCGCCCAGTGCGAAACCGCTCACGGCCGCGATGACCGGCTTGCGGATCGAGCGGATGGTTTCCCAGTTGCGCGTGATGTAGTCGCCCTTGTAGGTGTCGATGAAGCTGTACTTGGCCATCGCCGCGATGTCGGCGCCGGCCGCGAAGGCGCGCTCGCTGCCCGTGAGGATGATGCAGCCGATGGCGTCGTCGGCGTCGAAGGCCTTGAGCGCCTGGCCCAGCTCGGTCATCAGCGCGTCGTTCAGCGCATTGAGGGCCTTGGGGCGGTTGAGGGTGATGATGCCGACCTTGCCTGCTTCGGTCCGCACGTCGATGTTTTCGTAGCTCATGGTGTCGCTGTCTCCGGGGGAGGTGGGGAAAAAAACGCGTCCCACTATACCCAGCCAGGCTTCGGACCCGCTGACGCGCGGGTGTTTCATTTGAGAATTGTTCTCATCTAGAATGGCCGCCATGGACTTCCCGATGCAAGAACATGCCGTGTTGCTGCGGGCCTATGCCCGGGTGCAGGAGCGTTGCTCGCGCCTGCTGGTGGAGCAGGCCGCCCGGGTCGAGCGGCTCGAAGCGCAGATCGTGCGGCTGCGCGGCGCACTGGTGGCGCGCGACTCGGCGATTGCCATCGTGCGCGAGGAACTGGCGGCGCGCGCCGCCAAAGGCAGCGCCTTGCCCCAGCGCCTGCATGCGCTGCTGGCGCCGGGCGGCCGGCGCCACCATGCGTTGCCGCCGGGGCCGCAGGTGCCGGCCGATCTGCGGGCCAAGTCGGTGTTGTGCGTGGGCCGTTCGGAAGCGGCGCCCGAGGCGCCTTCGCTGGCGCGCCAGCTCGTGGAGATTGCCGGCGGCCATTACCTGCACCACGACGGCGGCGACGAGGCCGACGACCCCGCGGCGCTCGAGGCGGGCCTGCGCGCCGCCGACCTTGTGATCTGCCAGACCGGCTGCGTGAGCCACGGCGCCTACTGGCGCGTGCAGGACCACTGTCGCCGCACCGGCAAGCCCTGCGTGCTGGTGGGCGAGCCGCAGCCGATGCTGTTCGTGCGACCGCCGCTGGCGGCGGCCGTCGATCACTCCGCCTGAACGGAAGAAATCAAGGCTTGGCGGCGAGCCAGGCCGTGATCTTGGCCGCGTCGTGCGAGAACAGCCGCCACGTGGTCGAGCCTGTCGGCAGCGTGAGCGGCAGGCGCAGCAGCCGGCGGTCGCGCGCGACGAGGGCAGTGCACTTGCTGGCATCGCCGAGGTACAGCGCCAGGTCGTCGAGCTTGGTGAGGCGCCAGGCCTGCGCGGGTTGCGCCGCACCTTTGCCGCGGCCACCGACGGCCGGCAGTTCGATGCCGAGCCATTCGTCGTTGGCCGAGAAGCCCGCCTTTTCGGCGGCGCCACCGCGCAGCACCACCTTGATCTGCACGCTGCCGCCGCTCTCGGCCACGCGCAGGCCGAGCGCCTGCGCGGGTTGCGAGGGATCGTCGAGCGTGGCGACGCCGTGGGCGCGCAGCAAGTCGGCCAGCGGGAGTTCGTCGGTCGAATGCACCCAGCGCGCGAGTTCCGGTGCGAACGAGCGTCCGCCCACGGCTTCGAGCGCGGCGGCAATGTCGGCCTCGCTGATCGGGCCGCCGTTGCTGTGCGTCCAGAGGTGGCGCATCACGTCGTCGAGCGTGCCCTTGCCTTCGTGGCGCAGCGTGAGGTCGAAGCACAGCGCCACCAGCGCACCCTTGGTGTAGTAGCTGACGGTGCTGTTGGGCGTCTGCTCGTCCTGGCGGTAGTACTTGACCCAGGCGTCGAAGCTCGCGTCGGCCACCGGCTGCACCAGCCGGCCGGGCGTCTGCAGCACCTGGTTGATGGTCTTGTTGAGCAGGCGCAGGTACGCGGCGTCGTCGATGCGGCCGGCGCGGCGCAGCAGCAGGTCGTCGTAGTAGCTCGTGAAGCCCTCGAAGAACCACAGCAGCTGCGTGTAGTTCTCGCGGCTGTAGTCGTAGCCGGCGAACTCCGCCGGGCGCATGCGCTTGACGTTCCAGGTGTGGAAATACTCGTGGCTGATGAGGCCCAGCAGCGTGGTGTAGCCCTCGGGCTGCTTCTTCTTTTCGCCGCGCAGCGGCAGGTCGCGGCGGTTGCAGATGAGCGCGGTGGAATGGCGGTGCTCGAGCCCGCCGTAGCCGTCGTCCACCGCATTGAGCATGAACACGTAGCGGTCGATCGGCAGCTTCGGGCCGCCCCGTTTGCCGGCCTTGTCGCCGTGCCAGAAGCGGATCTCGGCTTCGCAGATGGCCTTGGTGTCGGCGATGAGGCGCTCGCCGTCGAACGAGGCCGCGGCGCCCGCGATCACGAAGCGGTGCGGCACGCCGCAGGCCTCGAACTCGGCGCTCCAGAAGGCGCCCATCTCGACCGGGCTGTCGGCCAGTTCGTCGTAGCCGGCGGCGCGGTAGCTGCCGAAGCCGTGCTTGTCGGCCTTCGTCGGCACGAGCGCGGTGGCGCACGACCAGCGCGCGGCGTCGGCCGGCAGCGCGGGCGGCACGATTTCCAATGCGTGCGGCGCCTCGGTCTGGCCTTCGACACGCAGGCAGACGCTGGTGCCGTTGAAGAAGCCGCGCGTGGCGTCGAGCCAGGCGGTGCGCACCGAGTTGTCGTAGGCGCACACCTGGTAGTGCAGCACCAGCGGCTGGCCCGGCACGCAGTCGATCTGCCAGCTGCATTTGTCGAGCTGCGTCAGCACCGGCTTGCGGCGGCCCTGCGTGGCACGCAGGCCCTGCAGGTTCTTGGCGAACTCGCGCACGAGGTAGCTGCCCGGAATCCACACCGGCAGCGCCACGCGCTGCTGCGCGGCGGGCGTGGCGATGGTCAGCGTGACGGCGAACAGGCGCGCATGCAGGTCGGCGCACTCGACGCGGCAATGCACGGCGGGCATGGCGGTGGCTGCGGCCGTGCGCCGGGGAGTCGAGGTGGTCGCCATCGGATCAGTTGGCGGCGGCGAGCTGCTTCTCGACCTGCTCGGCGGGAATCGCGCCCGGGACGCGGCTGCCGTCGGTGAAGATCAGCGTGGGCGTGCCGGTGATGTTGTACTTGCGGCCGAACTCCACGTTGCGCTCCAGCGCCGTCACGTTGCAGCTGGTGCCTGCGGCGGCGGGCTTGACGCTGCTTTCCATCCAGTCGGCCCAGGCCTTGCCCGGGTCCTTGCTGCACCAGATGTCGCGCGACTTGGCGGTCGAATCGGGGCCGAGCACCGGGTACAGGAACATGTAGACGGTCACGTTGTCGACCTTCTTCATGTCCTTCTCGAAGCGCTTGCAGTAGCCGCAGTTCGGGTCCTCGAAGACCGCGACCTTGCGCTTGCCGTTGCCGCGCACGATCTTGATCGCGTCTTTCAGCGGCAGCTTGTCGAAGGCGACGGCGGTGAGCTTCTCGACGCGCTCCTCGGTGAGGTTGCGGCGGGTCTTGGCGTCGATCAGGTTGCCCTGCAGCAGGTAGTTGCCCTGTTCGTCGGTGTAGAGCAGCTGGCTGCCGCCCACGCGCACTTCGTACAGGCCCGGCACGGGCGTCTTGGTGACTTCCTCGATGGGCGGCAGCTGCGGGATGTGCGTCGGCAGGTTCTTGCGGATCTCGGCCTCGCCCGCGCCGGCGGTGGAGAGCGTGAGCAGCGCGCAGGCGGCGACGAGAAGGTGGCGGACGAAGGTCATCGGGAAGGTTTCGGGAAAAAGGTGGAGGGCTGGAGGGCGCGGGGCGTCAGGACTTCAGGCCCATGGCTTGTGCGGTGATCCAGTGCTTCACGAAGCGCGTGCGGTCGAAACCGCGCATGCCCCAGTTGCGCAACGCAGGCAGTGGACCCAGGTTGTGCGAGAAAAGTTGCTGCAATCCGTCGGTGGCCAGGCTCATCTGCAGCACGTCGGCGCGGCGGGCGCGTTCGTAGCGGCGCAGCAGGCGGGCGTCGCCCACGCTGCGCCAGTAGTCGCGGGTGCGGATCACGTCGGCCAGCGCGGCCGCGTCGGCCAGGCCGAGGTTCAGGCCCTGGCCCGCCAGCGGATGCACCGTGTGCGCGGCGTCGCCCGCGAGCACCCACGACTGGGTGGGCTGGCCCGGCATCGCACCCGACCAGCGGTCGGCGATGGCGCGCGACAGCGGCCACACGGCGCGTTCGCTCGTGAGCCGCAGCGAGCCCAGCTCGCCGTGGCTGGCTTCGCTCACGGCGGCGCTGAATTCGTCGGCGCCTTGCGCGACCAGCTCGGGCACGCGCAGCTGGTCGACCGACCACACCAGCGCCAGCGTCTTGCCGTGCACGCCGCCCAGCGGCAGCAGGGCGAACACCTCGCCGCGGTCGTTGAACCACTGGCGTGCGATGCCGTCGTGCGTGTGCGCGGCCTCGAGCCGGGCGGCAATGGCGTGCTGCGGGTAGCGCGTGACCTCGTAGCTCACGCCCAGCGCCGCGCGCGAGGCGCTGGCCTTGCCTTCGCACACCACCGTGAGCGGCGCGGCCACGGGCTCGGTCACCACGTCGATCAGGGGCTGGAAGCGCACCGCGTCGGCCAGTTGCTGTTCGAGCGCGGGCACGTCGACGATCCAGGCCAGCGCCTCGACCTTCTGGCGCGCGGCGCTGAACTGCACCCGGCCGCCGTCGTCGCCGTGCACCTGCATCTCGTGCACCGGCGTGGCATGGGCCGTGTCGGGCCAGGCGCGCAGCGATTCGAGCAGGGTGCGGGATGCCACGTTGAGCGCGTACGCCCGGATGTCTTCCTTGGCCGACGGGGCCGGCGGCACCACCAGCGCGACACGCACGCGTTCGCGCGCCAGCAGCAGCGCCAGCGTGCGGCCGACGATGCCGGCGCCGCGGATACAAACTTCGGGGGAAAGGGCCATCGGATGATTGTAGGAGTTGCCTCGCGCACGGGCGCCGATACCCGTTCATGCGGGAGAATGCCCAGCGATTTCAAAGGAACCCCCACCGTGTCGCAGCCGTCCGCTTTCGATCTCCAGGCCACCATCGCCCGCCTGTTCGTGTACCCCGTCAAGTCGTGCGCCGGCGTCGAGCTCGACGAGATGCTGCTCACCGAAACCGGCCTGGAATTCGACCGCGCCTGGATGGTGGTCGATGCGCAGGGCGAGTTCGTCACCCAGCGGCAGCTGCCGCGCATGGCGCTCATCCAGCCGCAGATGAAGCACACCGAGGTCGTGCTGCGCGCGCCCGGCATGCTGGCGCTGCACCTGGCCTTCGACCGCGTCGAGCAGCCGGTGCGCGTGCGCGTGTGGAAGGACGAGGTGGCGGCCTACGACATGGGCGACATCGCCGCCCAGTGGTTCAGCGACTTTCTTTCGGAGCCCGGCAAGCCGCAGACGCTGCGCCTGGTGCGCTTCGACCCCGAGCACCAGCGCCTGTCGAGCCTGAAGTGGACCGACGGCGTCGAGGCGCTGAACCAGTTCGCCGACGGCTTTCCGCTGCTGGTGGCCAGCGAAGGCTCGATCGCCGAACTCAACGAGCGCCTGGCGGCGGCGGGCCACGACCCGGTCGGCATCGAGCGCTTCCGCCCGAACATCGTGCTGGCCGGCATCGAGTCGCACGACGAAGACCGGGTCGACGCGCTGCACGTCACCACCGGTGAAGGCGAAGCCGAGCTGCGCCCGGTCAAGCCCTGCACGCGCTGCCCGATTCCCGACATCGACCCGGCCACCGCGCTCAGCAGCCCCGAGGTCGGCGACATGCTGCGCACCTACCGCGCCGACGCGCGCGTGGACGGCGGCATCACCTTCGGCATGAACTGCATCGTGGTGCAGGGCGTGGAGCACATGCTGAAGGTGGGGCAGGTGGTGGGCGCGAACTACCGCTTCGAGTGAGGGGCGGAGCATGCGGCGTGCCCTCGTGGCCGTGTTGCTCGCCGTCGCGGCGCTGCTCTACGCCGGCAACCAGTCGCGCTGGGTCGCGCCGCCGCAGACCTCGCCCTCGCTGCTCGCGCACCGCGGCGTGCACCAGACCTTCGACACGCACGATCTGCGCAACGACACCTGCACCGCGCAGCGCATCCATGCGCCGACGCACGGCCTGATCGAGAATACGCTGCCGTCGATGCGCGCTGCCTTCGAGGCCGGCGCCGACCGGGTGGAGTTCGACGTGCATCCCACGCGCGACGGCCAGTTCGCGGTGTTCCACGACTGGACGCTCGAGTGCCGCACAGACGGCCGCGGCGTGGTGCGCGAACACACGCTGGCCGCGCTGCAGGCGCTGGACGTGGGCCACGGCTACACGGCCGATGGCGGCAAGACCTACCCGCTGCGCGGCCAGGGCGTCGGGCTGATGCCCAGCCTGGCGCAGGTGCTGGCCGCCTTTCCGTCGCAGCGTTTCCTGATCCACATGAAAAGCCGCGATGCGGCTGAAGGGCGGCTGCTCGCGCGCCACCTCGCGGCGCTCGACACGGCGGCGCTGGCGCGGCTGGCGGTCTATGGCAGCGACGAGCCCGTCGTCGCGTTGAAGCAGGCACTGCCGGCCGTGCGCGTGGCGCCACGCGGGGCGCTGGTGCAATGCCTGCTGCGCTACGAGGCGCTCGGCTGGTCGGGCCATGTGCCCGAGGCGTGCCGGGACGGGCTGATGCTGGTGCCCGCCAATGTCGCGCCCTGGCTCTGGGGCTGGCCGCACCGGCTGCAGCAGCGGCTGGAAGGCGTGGGCACGCAGCTGATCGTGGTCGGTCCCTACACGGGCGGCGACTTCAACGGGGGCATCGACAGTGCCGAGGCACTGGCGGCATTGCCGCCCGACTACCGCGGCGGCCTGTGGACCAACCGCATCGAGCAGATCGGGCCGCTGGTGCGCCAGCGCGCGCCCGACTGAGCCTCAGAAGCTCACGCCGGCGATCAGGATGATGTTCGCGTAGGGCGTGCATTCGCCCGTGCGCACGATGGCACGGGCCTTCGCGCTGCGGCGCTTGAACTCTTCGTGCGACACCGTCTGCGGCGCGATGCCCAGCGACTGCGGGTACCAGCCCGGCAGCGCCTTCGCATCGCCTTGCAGCGCTTCGTCGGCCACCACGATGGCTTCGACCTGCATCTCGGACAGCACCGCCTTCAGCACATCGCTGATCCCCGGCACGCCGCGCGCCACGGCCAGGTCGATGCGGCGCGGGCCGTCGGGAATCGGCAGGCCGGCGTCGCCGATCACCAGCATGTCGCCGTGGCCCATCGAGGCGATCACGTGGGAGAGTTCGGCGTGCAGCAGGGGAGAGCGTTTCACAGCGTGATCCAGTCGGGGGGCAGGGGGCTGCGCAGCACGGCGTCGCGCAGCGGAATGGAGGGTTGGGCGCCGGGCTGCTGGATGCACAGCGCGGCGGCGCGGATGCCCAGGCGCACGGCCTCGTCGAAGGATTGGCCTTCGCCCAGCGCCACGGCGAGCGCGCCCAGGAAGGTGTCGCCGGCGGCGGTGGTGTCGACCGCCTGCACCTTCGGCGCGGGATGGTGGCGCGCCCCGTCGGCGTCGACCGCCACGGCGCCGCGCGAACCCAGCGTCACGACCACGCGGGCGATGCCGCGCGCGCGCAGTGCCTGGCCGGCCTGTGCTGCTTCTTCGGGGCTGTCGGCGTTCTGACCCGACAGGGTCTGCGCCTCGATCTCGTTGACCACCAGCGTGTCGATGCGGGGCCAGAGCGCCTCGGCGATGGCTTGCACCGGAGAGGGGTTGAGCATCACCGCGCAGCCCGCGTCGTGCGCGGCGTTGATGGCGCGTGCCACCTGGTCCATCGGGGTCTCGAACTGCGCGACGAGGAAGGCCGCGCCCTGCACCTGCTGCGTCAGCGAGGCCTCGTCGATGGTGACCTGCGCATTGGCGCCTGGGATCATCACGATGCGGTTCTGGCCGCTGTCTTCCACGAGGATCAGCGCCGTGCCGGTCGGCTCGCCCGCCACGGTGCGCAGCGCGGCGGTGTCGATGCCGTCGCGCGCGAGCGCATCGCGAAGGGCCGCGCCATGCGCGTCGTCGCCCACGCAGCCGATCATCTGCACCTGCGCGCCTTCGCGTGCGCAGCTCACGGCCTGGTTGGCGCCCTTGCCGCCGGGGATGGCGGCGATCGAGCGGCCCAGCAGGGTTTCGCCCGCGGCCGGCGCGTAGGGCACGCGCAGCACGATGTCCATGTTCAGGCTGCCGAGCACCACGATGCGCGGCGGCGAAGACGGCGTGGAGGAAGAAAGAGGCGGAAGGCTCACGAGGTGCGGGACTTGGAAGGTGTGGCGGTGGTGGTGGAAGGGGCGGGCGTCACGCCGGTTTCGCGAAAGCCCGCGTGGCGCGCGGTCGAGGCGCGCACGCGCAGCTCGGGCTGCAGCACGACCTTGCGTGCGTCGCGGCGCTTGCCGCCCATGCGCTCCAGCAGCATGTCGACCGCCAGCGCGCCGATGCGCTCCTTGGGCTGGGCCACGGTGGTGAGCGGCGGGCTGGTGTAGGCCGACAGTTCGATGTCGTCGAAGCCCACGATGGACAGTTCGTCGGGCACGCGCACGCCGCTTTCGTGTGCGGCACGCAGCGCGCCGATGGCCATCAGGTCGTTGCACACGAACACGGCCGAGGGCTTCTGCTCGGTGCGCAGGATGGCGTGCATCGCCTCGTAGCCGCCCTGGCTGGTGAAGCCGCCGCGCCACAGCAGCGCGTCGGCGCTCGGCGCCGAGCCGGTTTCCGCCAGTGCCATGCGCCAGCCTTCGATGCGCTGCTCGCTCGAGGTCACGCCCAGCGGACCGCCGATGCAGGCGATGCGCTTGTGGCCCAGCGACAGCAGGTGCCGCACCGCGAGCAGGCCGCCCTGCATGTGGGCGGTTTCCACCAGGTCGCAGGCCGGATCGGCGATCTCGCGGTCGACCAGCACGGTGGGAATGCGCAGGCCGCGCAGCTGGGTGGCGAGCGAGTCGTCCTCGTCGGCGCCGGTCGACACCACGATGAGCCCGTCGATGCGGCGCTCGGCCAGCACCTGCAGGTACACGCTCTGGCGCCGGGGCTCGTCGTCGGTGTTGCACAGCACCAGCGTGTAGCCGGCGCCGAAGCAGCGGTCTTCCACGATGCGCACGATCTCGGCGAAGTAGGGGTTGGAGCTGTTGGGAATCAGCATGCCCAGCGTCGAGGTGGTGTTGCTCTTGAGGCTGCGCGCCATCGCGTTGGGCACGTAGCCCAGCTCGCGGATCGCCAGCTCGACGCGCTCGCGCACCTTGGCGCTCACGTGGCGCGTGTCGTTGACGACGTGCGACACGGTGGTGACGGAAACGCCCGCCTGGAGTGCGACGTCCTTGATGGTGGCCATGGTTGTGTGGGTTCCTTGAGGCTCAGGCCAGTCGACGATCGGCCCGGCGCTGGCGCAGGGTGTCGATGATGACGGCCACCACGATCACCGCGCCCGTGATGATGCGCTTGCTCGGTTCGCTCGCGCCCACCTGCGCCAGGCCGGCCTCGAGCACCGCGATGATCAGCACGCCGAAGAAGGTGTTGACCACCGAGCCGCGCCCGCCCATGAGGCTGGTGCCGCCGATGACCACGGCCGCGATCACCTGCAGCTCGATGCCGACACCCGCGTTCGGGTCGGCCGCTTCGAGGCGGGCCGACTGCATCAGGCCCGCGAGCCCGGCCAGCAGGCCGGTGACGGCGAAGACGATGATGCGGATCGGCCGCGGGTCGATGCCCGCCAGGCGCATGGCTTCTTCATTGGTGCCGATGCCCACGACATGGCGGCCGAACACGGAGCGCGTGAGCACCAGCTGCCCCACGGCCACCAGCACCACCGCGAGCACGAAGGCAGCCGAGATGCCGCCGATCCACGGCGCGGCCAGGCCCGAGATGGCATCGCCCACGTACTGCGTGCGCGAGTCGGTGACCAGGTAGGCGCCGCCGCGCACGGCCTCGAGCATGCCCAGCGAGACGATGAAGCTCGGCAGCCGCCAGGCGACCGACACCGCGCCTGTCACCGTGCCGCAGATCAGTCCGGTGGCCAGACCGAGCATGGCGGCCAGCGGCACCGAGAGCTTCCATTCGAGGATGGCGGCGGCCGTGACGGCCGCGCTCAATGCGAGCACCGAGCCCACCGACAGGTCGATGCCCGCGATGATCAGCACGAAGGTCATGCCCACCGCCATCACGGCCAGCGCCGGGATTTCGTTGGCGATGGAGATGAAGGTCTCGCGCGTGAGGAAGTATTCGCTCATCGAGCCGAAGAGCGCAATCATGCCCAGCAGCACGACGGTCAGGCCCAGGTAGGTGCCGAGCTGGCCCTTGAGCGCGGACGGCGGCTTGCTGGTGGCAGCGGAAGAAGAAGGGGAGGCGGCGTTCATGGTCGTCATGCGTCGGCAGAAGTCGGGGCAGGGGCGGTGGAATCCGCCGGGGAACCGGGCACGCGGCCCGTGGCGTCGCTGAAGGCGGCAGCGAGCAGCGACTGTTCGCTCCACTCGCCGCGCTCGAACACCGCGACCAGCCGGCCGGCGCTCATCACGCCGATGCGGTCGCACATGGCCATCAGCTCGCGCAGGTCGCTGGACACCATCAGCAGCGCCTTGCCGGCGTCGGTCATGCGGTCGAGCTCGGCGTACAGGTCGGCGCGCGCGCCCACGTCCACGCCGCGCGTGGGTTCGTCCAGCAGCAGCACCTTGCATTCGCGGTGCAGCCAGCGCGCGAACACCACCTTCTGCTGGTTGCCGCCGCTGAGTGTGGACACGGGTTGTTCGATGCTGCGCGAGCGGATGCGCAGCAGCTCGACCAGCCGGCGTGCAATCTGCCGCTCCTTGGTGCGGCGCAGCCAGCCGGCGTGCGAGATCGCGCCGAGGTCGCTCAGCGTGGCGTTGACGCGGATCGGCTGCGACAGCAGCAGGCCCTGCGACTTGCGGTCTTCGGTGACGAGGCCGATGCCCGCGCGAATGGCCTGCATTGGCGAGCGCCAGCCTTTGCGCGCATGTTGCACGGGCTGTGCGGCGGGCGTGCCGTCGTGCAGCACGACCTCGCCGCGGTCGGCGCGGTCGGCGCCGAACAGCAGCCGCACGAGCTCGGTGCGGCCCGAGCCGACCAGGCCGGCCAGCCCCATGACTTCGCCCGCGCGCAGTTCGAGATCGACGTCGCGCACCACCTGCGCCCGGCCGATGCCGCGCGCGCTCAGCAGCACCGGGCCCGCCACGCGGCGCGCGCGGCCTTCGTGCTCGTGCACCGCGCGCCCGACCATGCGCTGCACCAGTTCGGATTCGCGCACGCCGGCCATGGCGCGCACATCGACCAGCTTGCCGTCGCGTAGCACTGCCACGCGGTCGGCGATGCGCTGCAGTTCTTCGAGGCGGTGCGACACGTAGACGATCGCCACGCCGCGCAGCTTCAGCAGCTCGATCTGCTCGAACAGGTGCGCGGTTTCGCGCGGCGTGAGCATGGCGGTGGGCTCGTCGAGCACCAGCACGCGCGTGTCGTCCTGCAGGTTGCGCGCAATCTCCACCATCTGCTGCTGGCCAATGCCCAGCCGCGCCACCGGCGTGGCCGGGTCGATGCCGTCCAGGCCGATCTTGGCGAGCTGGCGCTCGGCCAGCTCGTGCAGCGTGGCGCGACGGATCCAGCCGCTCTTGTGCGGCAGGCGGTCGAGCAGCAGGTTCTCGGCCACCGACAGCGTCGTGACGAGGCCGAGTTCCTGCATGACCATGCGCACGCCCAGGCGCTCGGCATCGCGGCGCGAGGCCGGCGCGAAGGGCTGGCCATCGAGCAGCATGCCGCCGCGCGTGGGCTGCACCAGCCCGCAGACGATCTTCGACAGCGTGCTCTTGCCCGCGCCGTTCTCGCCCGTGAGGGCGAGCACCTCGCCGGCGCGCAGCTCGAGCGAAACGCCGTCGAGCACCGGCGCCGCGTAGTCCTTGCCCACGGTGCTCAACGAGAGCACCGCGGTGGGTAAGGGCGGGTGCAGGGCGGCGTCGGTGGCGGCAGTCAAAACGGAGTCTTCTTCTTGTTGAGGGAAACGGAGGGCTTGGGCTTACTTGGACGACTTGGTGACGAGGATCACGTCGGTCTTCACTTCAGCCGGCATTTCCGATTGCTTCTTCTTGTCGGCGATGGCCTTCAGCGCGGTCTCGATGCCGAACACGGCCTGCTTGGCGGCGAACTGGTCGGCGGTGGCGAGCACGCGGCCGTCCTTCAGCATCGGCTTGATGGCGCCGATGTTGTCGTAGCCCACCACCAGCACCTTGCCGGTCTTGCCCGCGGCCTTGACGGCCGCTACGGCGCCCAGCGCCATGCTGTCGTTGCCGGCCAGCAGGGCCTTCAGGTCGGGGTGCTCGCGCATCATGCCGGCGGCCACGGTGTTGCCCTTGTCGATTTCCCACTGGCCCGACTGCACGCCGACCACGGTCATGCCGCCGGCCTTCATGGCGTCCTGGTAGCCCAGCGTGCGCTGCTGTGCATTGAAGGTGGTCGACACGCCTTCGATGATGCCGACCTTGTCGCCCGACTTCAGCTCCTTGGCCAGCGCGTCGCCCACCAGCTTGGCGCCGGCGCGGTTGTCGGGGCCGACGAAGGGCACCTGGATGCCCTTTTCCTTCAGGGCGGCGCCGTCGAGCTGGTTGTCGATGTTCACGACCAGGATGCCCTTGTCGATGGCGGCCTTGATCACCGGCACCAGCGCCTTCGAATCGGCGGGCGCGATGACCAGCGCGTTGATCTTCTGCGCCACCATCTGCTCGACCATCTTGATCTGGGCGGCGGTGTCGGTTTCGTCCTTGATGCCGTTGGCCACGAGCGTGTACTGCGCGGCGTTGGCCTTCTGGTGCGCCTTGGCGCCGTCTTCCATGGTGCGGAAGAACTCGTTGGCCAGCGACTTCATGACCAGCGCGACCTTCGGCTTGTCCTGCGCGAAGGCGGGCGTTCCGGCGATGGCGCCCAGCAAGGTCAATGCGGCAGCGCTTTGCAGGGTACGGCGGGTGAACTTCATGGTGGATGTCTCCTGAAATGAGGGGTCAGAGCGGAACGCCGGTCTGTGCCGGGGGCTCCGATGTTAATCGAGGGAAACGTTTGCGCAAACGTTTGCGAGTCGGGTCTAACCCTGAGCTTTTCGGGCCGGAAAGCCGCTGCCAGAGGGTCTTCGTGCGCCTCAGAACGTCTGGGAAAAGGTGCGCGGCAGTGGCCGGAAGTGGGCCCAGCCCGGGGGAGAACCCGGTCAGCCTAAAATCGGGGGTTACCCAAGAGGACCTCCCATGAGTTTGCAATGCGGCATCGTCGGCCTGCCCAACGTCGGTAAATCCACCCTTTTCAATGCGTTGACCAAGGCCGGCATCGCAGCGGAAAACTATCCGTTCTGCACCATCGAGCCCAACGTGGGTGTGGTGGAAGTGCCCGATCCGCGGCTCGACCAGCTGAGCGAGATCGTCAAGCCCGAGCGCGTGGTGCCCGCCATCGTCGAGTTCGTCGACATCGCCGGCCTGGTGGCCGGTGCCAGCACCGGTGAAGGCCTGGGCAACAAGTTCCTGGCGCACATCCGCGAGACCGACGCCACCGTGAACGTGGTGCGCTGCTTCGACGACGAGAACGTGATCCACGTGGCCGGCAAGGTCGACCCGATCTCCGACATCGAAGTGATCCAGACCGAACTCTGCCTGGCAGACCTCGCCACGGTCGAGAAGGCGCTGCACCGCCACACCAAGGTCGCCCGCTCGGGCGACAAGGACGCGCAGAAGCTTGTCGGCCTGCTCGAACGCTGCCAGGCCGCGCTGAACGAGAACACGCCCGTGCGCGCGCTGGAGTTCACGAAGGAAGAACAGCCGCTGGTGAAGAGCTTCACGCTCATCACCGCCAAACCCGCGATGTTCGTGGGCAACGTGGCCGAGGACGGTTTCGAGAACAACCCCTACCTCGACCGCCTGCGCGAGTACGCCGCCAAGCAGGGCGCGCCCGTGGTCGCCATCTGCGCCAAGATCGAAGCCGACCTGGCCGAGATGGACGACGAAGACAAGAAGATGTTCCTCGCCGAAATCGGCCAGGAAGAACCGGGCCTGAACCGCCTCATTCGCGCCGCCTTCAAGCTGCTGGGCCTGCAGACCTACTTCACCGCCGGCGTGAAGGAAGTGCGCGCCTGGACCATCCACATCGGCGACACCGGCCCGCAGGCCGCCGGCGTGATCCACGGCGACTTCGAGAAGGGCTACATCCGCGCCCAGACCATCGCGTTCGACGACTACATCGCCTTCAAGGGCGAGCAGGGTGCGAAGGACGCGGGGAAGATGCGTTCGGAAGGCAAGGAATACGTCGTCAAGGATGGCGACGTGATGAACTTCCTCTTCAGCTCCTGATTTCGCTCGCCCCCAGGCTGCGCGGCACTGCGTGTCCGCTACGCCAACCCCCTACCGGGGGCAACACCTGAGGCCCGGCGAAGCCGGTTCCTCGGTGTTTCACGAAGGGGCCGCCTTGCGGCGAGCCGCTTCGATCATTCGGTCTTCTGCTTGCCCCACACCACGGTGTCATCGACCGCGTAGGCGGCGCATGTCACCTTGCGTTCGGTGCAGCCTTTCAGATGCTCGGTCAGCGCGGCCGAGCTGGTGGCAGTGCCGAACTTCTGATCGCCGGTGATCAGGAAGATCCGGGGCCGGGCCTGCAGCAGGAACTGGCGGTAGGCGTTGCGCACCGGGGTCGGGTCGGCGCCGATGGAGGGCAGGGCCTGCAGGTCCGACAGCTCGGCATGGCCGGACGGCGCGGGTTCCCCGTTGGGGCCGAACATCACGCCGGTGCTTTTCAGCAGATCGCGCCATGTCGCCAGCTCCGTGGTCACGCGCTGCGGCAGTTCCATCACCCATTGAGCCGGGTAGGCAAAGCCGAGGTTCGCGCCGCCGGGCGCCACGCTGTCGGTCACGCCGACCAGCCGGCCCTCGGTGTCGAACAACCCGCCGCCGCTGGAGCCTGAAGATACGGGCGCCGACGTTTGCACGATCGGCAGTTGCCCGGGCGCGCGCGGACGCAGCGCCGAGATCAGGCCCTCGCTCAGCGTGCGTTCGAGGCCATGCGGGCTGCCGACGGCGAACACGCGCTGGCCGACGCGCAACTCGGCGGCGGGCACGATCTGCACGGCGGGCAGCTGCAGCGGCGTTTCGCTCGTGAGCACGCACAGGTCGCGCGACGGATCGGGGTCGCGCACGATGCGGGCGATGCGCAATGTGGTCGGGCCCTGCTCCGCGGTGACTGCGACGGCGCCGTCGACCACGTGGCAGGCCGTGGCCAGCGCGCCCGGGGTCACGGCGACCGCGCTGCCGATGGCGGTCTGGTTGTTGCCGCGTTCGCCCTTCACGGTCCAGACAGCGGGCGCGACCTTGCGGAACACCTCCTCGGGCGTGAGCGCCCAGGCCTGGCAGGCCGCGAGGCCGAGCCAGAGTCCGGTGATGAACAGCGAGGTGCGGCGGCGCCGCGTGAAGTGAGGAGCCATCCGGGTCAGTGTAGGAACCCGACCCACGGTTTGCCGTAGGCGGTGACGCTGTCGCAGCGGGCGCCCGGAACCCGCGTGCGTTGTGGTTAGACTGCGCGCCCGCTGCATCCTCCGCCGGAAGGCTTTCATTCGCCATGCTCACTGTCCATCACCTGAACAACTCGCGCTCGCAACGTGTGCTCTGGCTGCTCGAAGAACTCGAGCTGCCTTACGAGATCGTCCATTACCAGCGCGACCCCAAGACCATGTTGGCGCCCGCTTCGCTGAAGGCCGTGCATCCGCTGGGCAAGTCGCCGGTGGTGACGACCGACGACGGCGCCACGTTGGCGGAATCGGGCGCGATCATCGAGTCGCTCATCGAACGCTACGGCCAGGGCCGGCTCGCGCCCGCGCCGGGCTCGCCGGAGGCCTTGCGCTACCGCTACTGGCTGCACTTCGCCGAAGGCACGGCGATGTCGCCGCTGCTGCTCAAGCTGGTGTTCGACCGGATCGAGACGAGCAAGATGCCCTTCTTCGCCAAGCCGATCGCCAAGGCCATCGCGGCGAAGGCGAAGTCGGCCTTCATTCATCCGAACATCACGGGCCATCTGAATTTCATGGAGGCCGAACTCGGCCGCAGCGAGTGGTTCGCGGGCAATGAATTCACGGGCGCCGACATCCAGATGAGCTTCGTGGTCGAAGCCTCGCGGGCGCGCGGCGGCCTCGATGCGAAGCGGCCGAAGCTCATGGCCTACCTGGAGCGCATCCATGCGCGTCCGGCCTATAAGCGCGCGCTGGAACGCGGCGGCCCCTACGAACTGCTGAGCTGAGTTTCTTGCATCTGCGCGAGGCCGCCGCGCACGGCCGCCCGAAGCGGCCTGCCTGCCCCCGGTAGGGGGTTGGCGAAGCGACACGAAGTGCGCGCAGCCTGGGGGCGAGCCAAGTCCTTATGACGGAAAGACGTATAGAAGCGCGTAGGTCATCGTCACGTAACGCAGGAACTTGCCGATCGCCATGTAGCCCACGCAGGGCCAGAACGGCAGCTTGAGCCAGCCGGCGACCGCGCACAGCGGGTCGCCCACGATCGGCAGCCAGCTCAACAGGCAGGCCTTCGGGCCCAGCCGCTCGAGCCAGCCGAGCACGCGCAGGTGGTGTTTCGAGTGCGAGTATTTGTCGGCCACCTTGTGCGCGCCGTAGCCCATCCACCAGTCGACCGCGCCGCCCAGCGTGTTGCCGATGGTGGCCACGGCGATGGCCTGCCAGAACATCTCGGGATTGAGTTTCAGCAGGCCGAACAGGATCGGTTCGGAGCCCACCGGCAGCAAGGTGGCGGACACGAAGGCCGCGATGAACAGCGTCGAAAGTCCGTACTGGGGGAGCGCGAGGAGCGCCAGGAGTGCGTCGAGCCAGGCTTGCATAAGGTCGGCGAAGTATAGGCAGCGCTCACGTCGCGACCGCGTCGGAGAAGGCCCCGCGAAATACTGGTGTTTACGCCTGTGTCGCAAGCGCAAAAAGGCGTAAATCGTTTCAGTCGCTGAAATGCCACGTGGCTACAATCGTGCCTCATTTTTCAGCAGCCGACCCGCACAGCACTCCTTCCCATGACCTTGCAGATCGGCACCCACACGCTGGAAAACCGGCTGTTCGTCGCGCCCATGGCCGGCGTGACGGACCGGCCCTTCCGCATGCTGTGCCGCGAACTCGGCGCGGGCTATGCGGTCAGCGAGATGGTCACCTCGCGCAAGGAACTCTGGAACACGCTGAAGACTTCGCGGCGCGCCAACCACGACGGCGAGCCGGGCCCCATTGCGGTGCAGATTGCCGGCACCGACGCGGCCATGATGGCCGAGGCCGCGGTCTACAACATCGAGCGCGGCGCGCAGATCATCGACATCAACATGGGCTGCCCGGCCAAGAAGGTCTGCAACAAGTGGGCCGGCTCGGCGCTGATGCGCGACGAGCCGCTGGCCCTGGAAATCGTGCAGGCCGTGGTCGATGCGGCGCAACCCTTCAACGTGCCGGTCACGCTCAAGATGCGCACCGGCTGGAGCGAAGACCACCGCAACGCGGTGAAGCTCGCGCGCGATTTCGAATCGGCCGGCGTGCAGATGCTCACCGTGCACGGGCGCACGCGCGAGCAGGGCTACAAGGGCCACGCCGAGTACGACACCATCGCCGCCGTGAAGGCCGCGGTGCGCGTGCCGGTGGTGGCCAACGGCGACATCCGCTCGCCCGAGAAGGCGCGCGACGTGCTCGCGGCCACGGGCGCCGACGCCGTCATGATCGGCCGCGCCGCGCAGGGCCGGCCGTGGATCTTCCGGGAGATCGCGCATTTCCTGGACACCGGCACCCACCTGGCGCCGCCGCTGGTAGCGGAGGTGCGCCGGCTGCTGCTCGACCACCTGGTGGAGCACTACGCGCTGTACGGCGAGTTCAGCGGCGTGCGCACGGCGCGCAAGCACATCGGCTGGTATGTGCGTGCGCTGCCCGACGGCGAGGCGTTCCGCGCACGCATGAACGCCATCGAAGACTGCGCCGGCCAGCTGCGCGCGGTCGACGACTATTTTCAGGGGCTTGCGGACCGCATGGACCGCATGCCCGCCCCGACGGCAGACGAGGAGCCGGCGGGAGAAGAGGAGACGGCGTGCGCCGTCGATTGAGCGAAGACAAAAAGAGAAGAAGCAAGCAATGAGCAAGAAACACATCGAGGACTGCGTTCGCAGCAGTCTGGACAGCTACTTTCGCGATCTGCGGGGCACCGAACCCGACGGCATGTACGAGATGCTCGTGCGTGTGGTCGAGAAACCCCTGCTCGACGTCGTCATGACGCGCGCCGAAGGCAACCAGTCCCGGGCCGCCCAATGGCTGGGCCTGAACCGCAACACGCTCCGCAAGAAATTGGTCGAGCACAAACTTTTGAAATAACTCCACGGCATATCCCATGGCTCAGACCGCACTCCTTTCCGTTTCCGACAAGACCGGCATCCTTGAATTCGCGCAGGCCCTGCATGGCCTGGGCGTCAAGCTGCTGTCCACCGGCGGCACCGCCAAGCTGCTGGCCGATGCCGGCCTGCCGGTGACCGAAGTTGCCGACCACACCGGCTTTCCCGAAATGCTCGACGGCCGCGTGAAGACGCTGCACCCGAAGATCCACGGCGGCCTGCTGGCGCGCCGCGACCTGCCCGCGCACGTCGCCGCGATCAAGGAACACGGCATCGACACCATCGACCTGCTGGTGGTCAACCTGTACCCGTTCGAAGCCACCGTGGCCAAGCCCGGCTGCACGCTCGAGGACGCCATCGAGAACATCGACATCGGCGGCCCGGCGATGGTGCGCAGCGCGGCCAAGAACTGGAAGGACGTGGGCGTGCTTACCGACGCCTCGCAGTACGCCGTGGCGCTGGCCGAGCTCAAGGCCGACGGCAAGCTCAGCGACAAGACCAAGTTCGCGTTCTCGGTGGCCGCGTTCAACCGCATCGCCGACTACGACGGCGCGATCAGCGACTACCTCTCGGCCATCGACTTCGACGCCAGCATCGGCCAGCCCGCGCCCAAGCGCTCGCTGTTCCCGGCGCAGAGCAACGGCCGCTTCGTGAAGGTGCAGGACCTGCGCTACGGCGAGAACCCGCACCAGCAGGCCGCGTTCTACCGCGACCTGTACCCGGCGCCCGGTTCGCTCGTGTCGGCCAAGCAATTGCAGGGCAAGGAACTCAGCTACAACAACATCGCCGATGCCGATGCCGCGTGGGAATGCGTCAAGAGCTTCGACGTGCCGGCCTGCGTGATCGTGAAGCACGCCAACCCCTGCGGCGTGGCCGTGGGCGCCGATGCGCTCGAGGCCTACAGCAAGGCCTTCAAGACCGACCCGACCTCGGCCTTCGGCGGCATCATCGCCTTCAACCGCCCGGTCGACCTGGCCACCGCGCAGGCCGTCAACAAGCAGTTCGTCGAAGTGCTGATGGCACCGGGCTACACGCCCGAAGCGCTGGAAGTGTTCCAGGCCACCAAGGCCAAGCTCAACGTGCGCGTGCTCGAGATCGCACTGCCGAAGGGCGGCAGCACGGATTGGGACAACGGCCGCAACGCGATGGACGTCAAGCGCGTCGGCTCGGGCCTCCTGATCCAGACCGCCGACAACCACGAGCTGGCGCTGGCCGACCTCAAGGTGGTCAGCAAGAAGCAGCCCACGCCGCAGCAGCTGCAAGACCTGCTGTTCGCCTGGAAGGTCGCGAAGTACGTCAAGAGCAACGCGATCGTGTTCTGCGCCGACGGCATGACCATGGGCGTGGGCGCCGGCCAGATGAGCCGCCTCGATTCCGCGCGCATCGCCAGCATCAAGGCCGAGCACGCGGGCCTGTCGCTCAAGGACACGGCGGTGGCGAGCGACGCCTTCTTCCCGTTCCGCGACGGCCTCGATGTGGTGGTGGACGCGGGCGCGGGCTGCGTCATCCAGCCGGGCGGCTCGATGCGCGACCAGGAAGTGATCGACGCGGCCGACGAGCGCGGCGTGGTGATGGTGTTCTCGGGCGTGCGCCACTTCCGCCACTGAGCCTGCGGCCCTGCGGGGCCTGCCCGAACAAGGCCAGGGTCGCTCACGCGGCCCTGGCTTTTTTTGTGGCCGTCGTTGCTACTCGTGCGTGCCGAAGCGGTACTTGAGCTGGAAGCTGATCGCGCCGTACAACCGGTTCTTGATCGTCGGCACGTAGGCGATGTTCAGGCCCCAGTTCTTGCCCTCGATGGCGGCCGTCGGAATGATGGCGGGAAACCAGTTGCCGTTGCGGTAGTCGGGGTAGCCGTCGAAGCCGCCCACCACCGCGCCGAACTTCACGCCGTAGAACTCGAAGGGCAGGATGTACAGGCCGACGTAGTGCGACTGGCGCCGGTTGCTGTTGTGGAAGGTGCCGGCCGTGACACGGTAGGTGTCGTTCAGCGGGTACTCGAAGCCCAGGCCCGGGTTGGCGTTTTCCAGGCCCTTGCCGCTGTCGAAATGGGCCGAGTAGAAGCCGGGGTTGACCCAGATGTTCTTCGGCTCGAAGGACTGCGCCAGCGCGAGGCCCGGCAAAAGAAGGGCACTCAGCAGCGGCAGCATGCGCAAGGGGGTCATGGGCGGGGCATCCTGAAATTTGGTCTGTCTCGCGGCTTCGATGGTGGCTGCGATGACGGCTTCCCTTGGGTCTGCGCGCGCGGGAATGGCCCCGCGAACGCCGGCGCAATATACACGCGGCCTTCGCGAAAACGATGACATCGCTCAGGCGGGCCGCGCCAGGTACTTGCGAAACAGCTCGGCCAGCCGCAGCGCCGCCAGCGACAGCGGCTTGCCGCGCGGCGAGACGATGCCCAGCTCCAGCGGCGGCACCGGCATCGCGAGCGGCACGCGCTCCACCAGATCGGCATACGGCGGCATGGTGAGCATGCCGGCCGGCCCGACCATCAGCGCGTCGCTGCGCGTGAGCAGGCCCCAGCTCACGCCAAACGACGCCACCTCGATGCGGTGCTCCGGCAGCGGCAGGCCCTGCGCGGCGTACTGTTCGAGCAGGAAGGTGTGCTGGCTGCCGGGCGCCAGGTGCATCAGCCATTCGGCGCCTGCCACTTCTTCCCAGCGCGTGGCGCGGTTCAGCGGATGGCCGCGCCGGCAGAGCACTGCCATCTCGATCATGTCGAGCCGCTCGAACGCGAAGTCGGCGTCGAGCGCCGCGGCCACCGGGCCCGCCACCGCGAAGTCGATCGTGCCTTCGCGCAGCAGCGGCAGCACCTGGGGAATCAGGCCATCGAAGAGCTTGAGCTGCGCATGCGGCATCGCCTTGCGAAAGGCGCGCACCACCTCGGGCAGCACGCCCAGGAACACCATCGGCGTCACGGCGACGGCCACGCGCCCGTGCTGGCTGCCCTGCAGGATGCGGATGTCCTGGCGCGCGAGTTCGAGCTGCTGGTGCGCCAGCCGCGCGCGCACGGTGAGCTGGCGGCCGCACTCGGTGAACTCGATGCCGCGCGAGCTGCGCAGCACCAGTTGGGCGTCGACCTCGGCCTCGAGTTCGCGGATCGCCTTGGTCACGGCCGCCTGGCTCAGGTGCAGGCTGCGCGCAGCGGCGCGGATGCTGCCGGTGTCGGCCAGCCGCAGCCAGGCCTTGAGCTGGTGGTCCTTCATGCGGCGCATTCTGCCGGGCGGCGCCACCGGGTGATCCCCAGACAAACACAGGTTGTCATCGCGACAAGCGATTGTCTTTTCCGGCGCGCGGCCGATTTCTAGACTTTGCGCACCGGTCGTCTCATGGTGAGCGGCGGGCTTCTCACAGGAGATACCTTCGTGCCTGCACTGTCATTCGCGTGGACCCGCCGCACCCTTTTGGCCGGGCTTGCTGCCGTCACCCTCGGCGCCTCGGCCCAGTACCCCGAGCGCCCGTTGAAATTCATCGTGCCCTACGCCGCCGGGTCGGGCGTGGACGTGGCCGTGCGGCCCGTGGCCGACGCGATGGGCCGCGAGTTGGGCCAGGCCCTGGCGGTGGACAACCGTCCCAGCGCCGGCGGCATCGTCGGCACACAGGCGCTGGCCACCTCCGCGCCGGACGGCTACACGGTCGGCTACGGCAACCTCGTCACGCTGAGCATCAACCCGGCCTTCTTCTCGAAGCTGCCGTATGCGCCCGAGAAAGACCTGGTGCCGGTCGGCCTGATCTCGAGCAACGCCTACGTGCTGATCGTGCGCAAGGACCTGCCGGTGCGCAACCTGCAGGAGCTGGTCGCCTACGGGCGTGAGCATCCGGGCAAGCTGTCGGTCGGTTCGCCCGGCATCGGCAGCGCGGGCCACCTGACCGGCGAGCTGCTGAAGGCCGAGACCGGGCTGACGATGGTGCAGGTGCCCTACAAGACCGGCACGCAGGCGGTCGGCGACATGGTCAACGGCCAGCTCGACGTGACCATCGAGAACATCTCGGCGGTGCTGCCGTTCATCCAGCAGGGTCGGGTCAAGGCGATCGCCGTGACCAGCGCGAAGCGCGCCGGCGTGCTGCCTGAGGTGGCGACGGTGGCCGAAAGCGGCGTGCCGGGCTTCGATGTGGTGGCCTGGGGCGCACTCATGGCGCCGGCGGGCACGCCGCGCAAGACGGTCGACCGGCTCAACACCGCATTGCGCACCGCGCTGGCCGACCCGGCCGTGGTGCGCGCCAACGCCGCGCTGTCGATCGAGGCGCTGCCTTCAAGCCCCGAGGAGCTCAGCGCGCTGATGAAGCGCGAGAAGCCGCGCTGGGCCGACGCCGTGCGGCGCGCGGGCGTCAAGGGCGACTGACGAACGGCCCCGCCACCGATTTCATTTTTCTCAAGGAGACAACGCATGCAACTCTGGCAACTGGAAGCCGCCGACCTGGCGCAGCGCATCAAGGCGCGCGAGGTCTCGTGCGTCGAGGCGGTGCGCAGCAGCCTGGCGCGGCTCGACGCGGTGAACCCGCAGCTGAACGCCGTGGTCGACCGCTGTGCCGACGAAGCGCTGGGCGCTGCGGCGCAGGCCGACGCGGCGCTGGCGAGCGGCGAAGCGACGGGGCCGCTGCATGGCGTGCCGGTCACTATCAAGGTCAACGTCGACCAGCGTGGGCACGCCACCACCAACGGCGTGGAGGCTTACCGCAGCGTCGTGGCGAAGGACGACAGCCCCGTGGTGGCGAACCTGCAGCGCGCCGGTGCGATCGTGGTCGGCCGCACCAACACGCCCGCGTTCTCGATGCGCTGGTTCACCGACAACGCAGCGCACGGGCGCACGCTGAATCCGCACGACGCCGACGTCACGCCGGGCGGTTCGAGCGGCGGCGCGGCGGCGGCGGTCGCGGTGGGCATCGGTGCCATCGCGCACGGCAATGACCAGGGCGGATCGATCCGCTACCCGGCCTATGCCTGCGGCGTGTACGGCCTGCGCCCGAGCTTCGGGCGCGTGCCGGCCTTCAATCCTTCAGGTGCGGGCGAGCGGCCGATGGTGGTCCAGCTCACGTCGGTGCAGGGGCCGCTGGCGCGCAGCGTGCGCGACCTGCGGCTGGCCTTTGCCGCGATGGCGCAGCGCGATGTGCGCGACCCGTGGTGGGCGCCCGCGCCGCTGGAATCGGCCACATCGGGCAGCCCCGTCAGCGTGGCGCTGTGCACCGAGCTGCCTGGTTACGCCTGCGACCCCGAGGTGGCCGATGCATTGCAGCGCGCCGCGCGCCGTCTGGAGCGCGCCGGCTACCGTGTCGAGCCCGCGCAGCCGCCGCGCCTGCGCGAGACGGCGGACCTCTGGCTGTCGCTGACGATGGCCGACAGCCGGCTGCTGGTGGAAGAGGCGCTGATGCGCGACGGCGACGACACCATCCGCCAGGCCTACCGCGCCATGGATGCGCACGCGCCGCAGTTCGACACAGCAAGCTATATGCGCGCCCTGGCTGCGCGCACGGGCCTGATGCGTGAATGGGCGCTGTTCCTGCAGCGCCATCCGCTGCTGCTGATGCCGGTGTCGTGGCGCCATCCGTTCCCGGTCGACGCAGACCAGCGCGGCAGCGCCGCAATGCGGGAGATCCTGGATGCGCAGAGCCCGCTGCTGTCCACCGCGATCCTGGGATTGCCGGGGCTGTCGGTGCCCATGGGTTTGCGCCACGGGCTGCCCACGGGCGTGCAGCTCGTGAGCGACCGCTTCCGCGAAGACCTTTGCCTGGCCGCGGCTGAAGTGCTCGAAGCCGAGGCCGGGCCGGTGGCGGCGGTCGACCCCGCCTGAGCGGGGAGGACGCGCGTCAGCGCTTGCTGAAGATCTCGCGCGCCGCCGCGATGGTGGCCGCGATGTCGTCCTCGCTGTGCGCGGCGCTCACGAAGCCTGCTTCGTAGAGTGCCGGCGCGATGTACACGCCGCGGTCGAGCAGGCCGTGGAACAGCGCATTGAACTGGGCGTTGTCGGTGGTCATCACCGTCGCGTAGTTCTGCGGCAGCTCGTTCATCAGGAAGAAGCCGAACATGCCGCCTTCGCTGTCGGCGTTGAAGGGCTGGCCTTCAGCCGCCGCGGCGGCCTTGAGGCCGTCGACCAGCGTGCGGGTCTTCTTCGCCAGCGCCTCGTAGAAGCCGGGCTTCGAGATTTCCTTCAGCGTGGCCAGGCCGCAGGCGGTGGCCACCGGGTTGCCCGACAGCGTGCCGGCCTGGTAGACCGGGCCCAGCGGCGCGAGTTGTTCCATGATGGCGCGCGGGCCGCCAAAGGCTGCCAGCGGCATGCCGCCGCCGATCACCTTGCCGAGCACCGTGAGGTCGGGCGTGATGCCCAGCACGCCCTGCGCGCCGTGCAGGCCGACGCGGAAGCCCGTCATCACCTCGTCGAAGATCAGCAGTGCGCCGTGCTGCGTGCACAGCTCGCGGCAGCGCTTGGCGAACTCGGGCGTGGCGCGCACGAAGTTCATGTTGCCGGCGATCGCCTCGATCATCAGGCAGGCGATGTCCTTGCCGTGCAGCGCGAAGGCTTCCTCGAGCTGCTGCAGGTTGTTGTACTCGAGCACCAGCGTGTGCTGCACCACCTCGGGCGGCACGCCGGCCGAGGTCGGGTTGCCGAAGGTGGCGAGGCCCGAGCCAGCCTTCACGAGCAGCGCGTCGGCGTGGCCGTGGTAGCAGCCTTCGAACTTGACGACGGTCTTGCGGCCGGTGGCGCCGCGCGCCAGGCGCAGCGCGCTCATGGCGGCCTCGGTGCCCGAACTCACGAGGCGCACCATCTCCATCGACGGCACCAGGGCCAGGATCGCTTCGGCCAGTTCGATTTCGCGCTCGGTCGGCGCGCCGTACGAGAAGCCTTCGAGCACGGCCTTCTGCACGGCCTCGACCACGGCCGGGTGGCCATGGCCCAGGATCATCGGACCCCAGGAGCCGATGTAGTCGATGTAGCGCTTGTCGTTGGCGTCCCAGAAATAGGCGCCTTGCGCGCGCTGGATGAAACGGGGCGTGCCGCCGACGGCCTTGAAGGCGCGCACGGGCGAGTTCACGCCGCCGGGGATCACGGCGCGGGCGCGCTCGAAAAGAATGTCGTTCTGGTCAGTCATCAGTGTCGCGTGTCGTGCGGGGGTAAAGCGAAATCGGGAGGGGTGTCGGGTTCGTCGTCGTCTTCGTCGTCCTCGGGCTCGGCCCAGAACAGGCGGTCGGGCAGCACGTGGCCCATGCCGGGGCGGAAGCCCGCGTCGAGGCAGCGGTCCATGTAAGCGAGCGCTTCGGTCGTGGCGGCCACGAGGTCGGTGCCGCTGGCGAGCAGGGCCGCGAGCGCGGCCGAGAGCGTGTCGCCCGCACCGGCGAAGACGGCCTCGAGCCGTTCGTACTTCTCGCTGGCCAGCACCGACTGCGGCGAGGCCAGCACGTTGTCGATGAACTGGTCGGGCAGCACCATGCCGGTGACCAATGTGTAAGGCACGCCGAACTCGCCGGCGGCCTTGGCGATGTCGCGCGCGCCGGGCGGGCGCTCGCCGCTCCAGTCGGGCAGCAGCCAGCGCCACAGCGTGCTGTGGTTTCCAACCAACACCGTGGTCTGGGGCAGCACGAGGTCGCGAAAAGCGTCCAGGTAGGCCTCGATCAGGTTCTCGTCCCACCACGACAGGTTGGGCATGTAGGCCACCACGGGCACGTCCGGGTAGTCGGCGGCGGTCTCGGCGATGGTGCTCAGCGCCTCGGGGGTGCCGGCAAAGCCCACCTTGATCAGCTGGACTTCGACGTCTTCCAGGATGGCGCGGGCCTGCTCGGCCACGGCCTCTTCCTCGAAGGCGAAGTGGTCGAAGATCTCGGCCGTGTCGCGGGCGTAGGCGCCCGTCACCACCGGCAGGATGTGAGCGCCCACCGATCCCATGGCCAGTGCGTCGGCGCCCAGGCCGCCCGCGCCGCTCGGATCGCTGGCATTGAACACCAGCACGCAGGGGGGATTCAGGTCGCGTTCGCTCAGCGCCTCGTCGTCCTGCGAGGGGTCGTTAAGATTGCCCGGTTTGCGGGCGTTCTCGTCTGAATGTAAGTAGATGGTCATACGCCTGGCGAAATCCCCTGGATGGTGGCATAGGCGCGACGTTTACGGTCTGCCAGTGAGATACGCATAGATACACTCGTTGCATTTAATGAACAAGGACTTTAAGCTCCGATGAACACGAAAACTTGGATGTGCCTGATTTGTGGGTGGATCTATGACGAAGCGGTTGGTGTACCGGAAGACGGCATCGCGGCAGGCACGGCCTGGGCCGAGGTGCCGATGAACTGGACCTGTCCTGAGTGCGGTGCGCGCAAGGAAGACTTCGAAATGGTTGAGATCTGACAAGCATGGCATAGGGCTACGCGATCTGCGTCGATGTTCGGCGCGGCGGGCATCCAAGTCTCATGAGCAGGAGCGTTTGCAATGGGCCCGAATGGATCTGGTTACAAGGTGCTGGTCATCGACGACAGCAACACCATCCGGCGCAGTGCCGAGATTTTTTTGAAGCAGGGTGGGCACGAGGTTCTTCTCGCGGAAGACGGCTTCGACGCGCTCTCCAAGGTTAACGACCACAAGCCTCACCTGATTTTCTGCGACATCCTGATGCCTCGCCTCGACGGCTATCAGACCTGCGCCATCATCAAGCGCAACGCACATTTCTCCAATGTCCCGGTCGTCATGCTGTCTTCGAAAGACGGCGTATTCGACAAGGCCCGCGGCCGCATGGTCGGGTCCCAGGACTATCTCACCAAGCCTTTCACCAAAGACCAGCTGCTGCAGGCCGTGCAGCAGTTTGGCATTGTTCAACAGGAAGTGCAGTAATGCCGATTCGAAAAATCCTCGTCGTCGACGACTCCAAGACGGAACTGGTGTTCCTGACCGACCTCCTCCAGAAGAACGGTTTCTCCGTGAAGACGGCTGAAAACGCCGACGACGCGATGCGCCGCCTCGAGGAAGACCATCCCGACCTGATCCTCATGGACGTGGTCATGCCCGGCCAGAACGGCTTCCAGCTCACGCGCGCCATCGCCCGCGACCCGAAGTACGCGGCCATCCCGATCATCCTGTGCACCAGCAAGAACCAGGAAACCGATCGTGTCTGGGGCATGCGCCAGGGCGCACGCGACTACATCGTGAAGCCGGTCAACGCGGCCGATCTGATGTCCAAGATCAGCGCGCTCGCCTGACCGGGAACCTGCGTACGCCATGGCGAATCGCGACGCGCTGCGCGCCTTCCAGTCCCGGCTTGCGAGCCGCCTCCAGGCCGCGCGCACCACGGGCGTGGCCGCGAACTGGCTGGCGGTCGAGGCGGGTGAGGGCAAGTACCTCTTTCCGCTGGCGCACGCCGGCGAAATCTTTCCCTGGACGCCGCCCCAGCCCGTGCCCTACACGGAGCCCTGGTTCCTCGGCGTCTCCAACCTGCGCGGCGGCCTGTATGGCGTCGTGCAGCTGTCGGCGTTCGCGTCCGGTGCGCCGGGCGCCCCCGCCGCCACCGAGGCGGCACGCATGCAATCGCGGCTCGTGGCATTCAACGAGCTGCTCGAAGTCAACTGCGCATTGCTGGTCGACCGACTGGCGGGGTTGCGGGGCGCGGAGGCCTTCACGGCCGCCGATGCCCCGGGCGCAGACGCACCTGCCTGGCATGGGCATCTGTACACCGACGCAGCAGGGGAGCGCTGGCAGGAAGTCAACCTGCAGGCGCTTTCGCAGCAACCCCAGTTTTTGAGTATTGGTGCGTAGTGCTTCGGCACATGGCACTGGCAACCACCTGAAGGACCGACCGTGAGCTCGATCGCCGACAAGTTCAAGAAATTACTCCCCGCGAACAACGGGAACGACAAGGCCCGCGTCGACGGCTCCGGTTCGATATCGCTCGACGATGTCGACACGGTTCAGGTTCCGGACGAAAAAACGATCCGCCTCGCCAAGAAGGGCGACGGCGTTTCGTCGTCTGCCGCCGTGACCGACACCGGCTTCGGTGGCATCGACGCGCTGGGCGACCCCGCCTCCGTCGAGGCCGCCAACGCGGCCACGCTCGAAGCGGCACCGCTGGCTGGCGTCACGGGCGGCGGCATGGGTGCCAACCCCGCCAAGCAGCAGCGCGTGCTGGCGATCCTGCTGGCCATCGTGGTGCTGGCGCTGTTGCTGGTCGCCGGCTCCGCCATTCTTCGCGCGGAACGCCTCGCGCAGCAGGTGGCGGCCACCGGCCAGTCGCTGATGCAATCGCAGCGTCTGGCGAAATCGATCTCGCAGGCCCTCGTCGGCAGCGCCTCGGCGTTCGTCGAAGTGAAGGACAGCGCCGACGACCTCTCGCGCCGCGTGCAGGGCCTGACCAACGGCGACGACGCCTTGCGCCTGGAAGCCGTCGGCAACCAGTACGACGAGGAAATGAACAAGATCAACCCGCTGGTCACCCGCGCCGACGCGAGCGCCAAGGCCGTGCTGGCCCAGCGCCAGATCCTGACGCAGGTGGGTGCCGCCTTGCGCGACATCAACCAGCAGTCGTCCACGCTGCTCGAAATGACGGAAACCGTTGCGTCGCTGAAGATGCAGCAGAACGCCACGCTGCCCGAAATCTCGGCCGCCGGCCAGCTCGTGATGCTGACGCAGCGCATCGGCAAGTCGACCAACGAGTTCTTCACGGTCGAGGGTGTGAACCCCGACGCCGTGTTCCTGCTGGGCAAGGACCTGAACACCTTCCAGGAAACCACCCGCGGCCTGCTCGACGGCAACGCACAGCAGCGCTTCCCCGGCTCGAAAGACCCGCAGACCCGCCAGCAGCTCGAAGCCATCCTGAAGACCTACGAGCAGATGCGCACACAGGCTTCCGCCATTCTGGGCAACCTGCAAGGTCTGGTGGCTGCGCGCGAAGCGCAGGCGTCCATCCTGACCGACAGCGAGCCGCTGCGTAAGTCGCTGGGCGACCTGCAAGAAAAGCTCTCGGCCCGCACCGGCCTGGGCGCCGGCACCATCGTGCTGCTGTTCGTGCTCTCGCTGGCCGCCCTGGCTCTGGCCGGCGCCATCGGTTTCGTGCAGGTGCGCGAAGGCCGCGAACGTGCCGCCGTCGCCGAACGCGAACGTCTGGCTGCCGAACAGGCGTCCGACGAAGCCGGCCGCGTGAACAACGCCAACCAGGCCGCCATTCTTCGCCTGATGAACGAACTGCAAACGGTGGCCGAAGGCGACCTGACGCAGGAAGCGACCGTGACCGAGGACATCACCGGCGCCATCGCCGACTCGGTGAACTACACGGTGGAAGAACTGCGTTTGCTGGTGGGCAACGTGCAGAACACGGCAACCCGCGTGGCGCAGACGACGTCGCAGGTGGAAAACACCTCGACCGAGCTGCTGGCCGCCTCGACCGAACAACTGCGCGAAATTCGCGAAACCGGCCAGTCGGTGCTGACCATGGCCGAGCGAATCAACGGCGTGTCCACGCAAGCGCAAGAGTCCGCCACGGTGGCGCGCCAGTCGCTGCAGGCTGCATCCTCGGGTCTGCAGGCCGTGCAGAACGCCATCGGCGGTATGAACTCCATCCGCGACCAGATCCAGGAAACCTCCAAGCGGATCAAGCGCCTGGGCGAATCGTCGCAAGAGATTGGCGAAATCACCGAGCTGATCTCGGACATTACCGAACAGACGAACGTGCTGGCTCTGAACGCCGCCATCCAGGCCGCATCCGCCGGTGAAGCCGGCCGAGGCTTCTCGGTGGTGGCGGAAGAAGTTCAGCGACTGGCCGAACGCTCCGCAGACGCCACGCGCCAGATCTCGGCGCTGGTGAAGGCGATTCAGACCGACACCCAGGACGCGGTGGGCGCCATGGAGCGCTCCACGCAGGGTGTGGTCGAAGGGGCCAAGCTGTCCGACAACGCGGGTACCGCGCTGTCCGAGATTGACCGCGTGTCGCGCCGACTCGCTGACCTCATCGAGCAGATTTCGCAGTCCGCCTCCCGCGAGGCCGATTCGGCCAACGTGGTGGCCGCCAACATCCAGCACATTTTTGCCGTGACGGAACAGACCGGAGAAGGCACGCGGACCACGGCCCAGCAGGTGCGCGAGCTCTCGCAGATGGCCGAAGAACTGCGTCGCTCCGTAGCTCGTTTCAAGATTGCGTGACAACAGATAGATAAGAACGGCGAGCAACCACGTGTCGATTCAAACCCCTGCCACGGCCCCCCTCGCCGGCAACATGCCGGCCACCGAAGACCTCGGGCCGCTGGCCTGGGTGCTGGGAGAAATCCAGAAATCCCTCGACGGTGTCGGCAAGTCGCTGCGGCGTTTCGTGCGCGACGTGGGCAGTGCCACGGAGCCCGAGAGCGGCCCGCTGCAGATGGCCCGCCAGCAACTGCACCAGGCCGTCGGCGCGCTGCAGATGGTGGGCCACAGCTCGCCCGCCCTGGTGCTCGGCACCATCGAATTCGCGGTGCAGGGCTTCATCGCCGAGCCGCAGCGCTGCACCGAGAGTGCCGTGCACAAGATCGAGCGTGCCGGCTTTGCCGTCACCGATTTCCTCAGCGCACTGCTGGCCGGCAAGGCCGTGTCGTCGGTGGCGCTGTTCCCGCAGTACCGCGATGTGCTGGAGCTGGGCGGCAATGAGCGCGTCCACCCGGCAGACCTGTGGAGCACCGCGTGGCGCTGGGTCGAGGTCAAGCCTGCGCTCACGCAGGCTGCGCTGGCCTGCGACCCGTCCGTGCGTTCGCGGCTCGACCGCGAAGTGCTGCAGCTGGTCAAGAGCAGCGATCCGCAGGCTGCACGCCGACTGCATGCGCTGTGCCTGGGGCTTGGCCGCGGTGCGCTGCTGCCGCGCGTCGCGAGCTTCTGGACGCTGGCTGCGGGCTTCTTCGAAGCCCTCGCGCTGGGCCTGATTCCCTTCGACACCTACGTCAAGCGCGCGGCCTCGCGCGTGCTGTTGCAGTACGCCACGCTGGCGCGCGGCGACAGCGTGGTGTCCGATCGCCTCGGCCAGGACCTGCTGTTCTTCTGCGCCCAGGCCGTGCCCGGCGCGCAGGACGACGCCGCCACGCTGCGCACCGTGCGCAGCGCCTGGGGCGTGACGCAGGAACCGAGCGTCGACTACACCGTGGTGCAGTTCGGCCGCTTCGATCCGCTGGTGCTCTCGCAGGCGCGCAAGCGCATCGAGACCGCCAAGGAAATGTGGTCGGCGCTCTCGGGCGGCGACATCACGCGCACGCGCCAGGTGGCCGACACCTTCGCGCAGCTCGGCGAATCGCTGCACAAGCTGCACCCGCCGAGCCAGCCGATGGTGCAGGCGCTGACGCACGCCGTGGACGCCTCGGTGCGTTCCGGCCAGCCGCCCGACACCGAACTGGCGATGGAAGTCGCCACCTCGGTGCTGTACCTCGAAGCTGCGCTCGAAGACCTCGACCCCAGCGACCCGCAACTCACCGCCCGCACGCTGCAGCTGGCCGGCCGCATCGAACGTGTGCGCGACGGCGGCCGTTCCGAGCCGCTCGAGCCGTGGATGGAGGATCTGTACCGCCGCGTCAGCGACCGCCAGACCATGGGCACCGTGGTCGACGAGCTGCGCAGCCACCTGAGCGAACTCGAGAAATCGCTCGACCAGTATTTCCGCCGCCCGGCCGAAAAGCCGCTGCTGCGCACCGTGCCCACCCAGCTCATGCAGATGCGCGGTGTGTTCTCGGTGCTGGGGCTCGAACAGGCCGCGCACACCGTGCAGCGCATGCGTGACGACGTCGAGCAGATGCTGCAGGTCAATCGCTCGCCCGTTGAGGAAATGGCCACGTTCGACGCGCTCGGCAACAACCTGGGCGCGCTGGGTTTCCTCATCGACATGCTGGGCTACCAGCCTGCACTGGCCAAGCGCCTGTTCGTGTTCGACGCTGAGGCCGGCGAACTCAAGCCGCTGATGGGCCGCCACGCCGCCGATGCCGCGGCTCCGGTCGAAGGCGCCGCCGCACCGGCCGCCGAGCCTGTGCTCAGCATCGAGGAAGTCGACGCGCAGATCGCTTCCAAGCTCGCCGCGTTGGCCACGCCCAACCGCAAGACCAAGCCATCGCCGTTGGAAGAATTCAGCCGCAAGGCCGAGAGCTGGACCACCAAGATCAGCGGCCCGTCGGCGCTGCCCGACACCGAGGTCACCGAGCTCGAAGAAGACGACCTGCAGAACATCTTCCTGGACGAAGCCCGTGAAGTGGTGGGCAACGGCCTGGCCGCGATCACCGCGCTCGGCCACCGTCCCGGCGACACCGAAGAACTCACCATCCTGCGCCGCGCGTTCCACACGCTCAAGGGCAGCTCGCGCATGGTCGGCCTCACCGACTTCGGCGATGCCGCCTGGTCGCTGGAACAGGTGCTTAACACCTGGCTGGCCGACCAGCGCGATGCCACGCCCGAATTGCTGTCGAGCACCGAGCGCATGCTGGGCGATTTCAGCCAGTGGGTCGAAGCCATTGCCGCCGGCGATGCAGGCACCTGGCACTCGGCACCGTTCAGCCGCGTGGCCAATGCGCTGCTGGCCGGCGAGCCCGTGCCCGCACCGGTGCGCGTGGCCGACGCCGAAGCACTCGCGGTCGCCGCACGCCACATCGCCGCGGAGCCGGCGCCGATCGCGCTGCCGGAGCTGCCTGAGCTCCCCGACCTGTCGCTGACGCCGCAAGATGTCGCAGCCCCTGACGCCACGTTGGACTTCTCCGACTGGCAGCAGGCGCAAGAAGCGCCACACGCACCGACCAAGCCTGTCACACCCGAGCCCGACGACGATTTCGCGTCCACCGACTTCCTCGACTTCGAAGGCAAGCAAGAGACCGCGCCCGCGCCGCTCGACGTGCTGCCCAGCGGCGACGATTTCGATTTCCTCGCGCCCCCGAAGACGCATGCACCGGCCGAGCCCGCCGTGTCGCACGCCGAACCCGAGCCCGCCCCGGAAATCGAAGCGACGGTGCCGACCGCGTCGGGCCTGCCCGATCTCGAATGGACGCCCGAGCCGCTGCCGCTGGCTGCTGCAGAGCCTGTCGCCGAGGTGGTGGCGCCCGTCGAGGTCATTGAAGTCGCCGAAGAACTGCCCGCACTGGAAGTGCCGGCTGAACTGCAGCCGGAACCGGAACCTGTGTCGGCGGCCATCGAAGTCGCACCCGAGGCTCCCGTCGTCGTCGAAACGCCGCCTGTTGCCGTCGTGGCCGAACCGGAATCCGTGTCGGAACCCGAGCCTGTGCTGGCCGAGAGCATTCCCGAACCCGAGTCTTCCGTCGCACCGAGCGCCGAAGACCAGGTCAAGGTGATCGGCCCGCTGCGCATCGGCATCGCGCTGTACAACGTCTACCTCAACGAAGCCGACGAATGGTCCCGCCAGCTGGCGACCGATGTCGGCGAATGGGCGCTCGAAACCCACGAGCGCCTGCCCGACTCGACCATCGCGCTGGCGCACTCGCTGGCCGGCAGCTCGGCCACCGTCGGCTTCCACAGCCTCTCGGGCATGGCCCGCCTGCTCGAATCCGCGCTGCAGCACCTGCAGATGCAGGGCAGCGGCACGCGTGAGCAGGGCGTGGTGCTGGTCGCCGCGGCCGACGAGCTGCGTCGCCTGTTGCACCAGTTCGCCGTCGGCTTCCTGCGCGACCCGTCCGAAGCGACGCTGCAGGCGCTGCGCGAAATCGCCGCCGCGCCGATGCCGCCCGAAATCGCCGCGGCCCGTTTCGAGACGCTGATCCCGAAGCAGATCGTGGCCAACGACGCCTTTGCCGACGTGGCACTGGACGACAACGAAGACGCCATCGACCTGGCCGATGCGGTCGACGTCGACCTGTTCCCGATCTTCGAGGAAGAGGCTGCCGAACTGATGCCCCAGCTGGGCGAGGCGCTGCGCCAGTGGTCGCACCACCCCGACGATGCCGCGCCGCGCGCCTCGGTGCTGCGCACGCTGCACACGCTCAAGGGCAGTGCACGGTTGGCCGGCGCCATGCGCCTGGGCGAGCGCGCGCACCGCATGGAGTCCGAGATCGAACTCCTGGGTTCCCAGGGCGCCGAGCGGGCCGACATCGAGAAGCTGCTGGCCCGCCTCGACACGCTGCAACACACCTTCGACGCCCTGCGCGCGGCCGACGACGCCGCCCAGGTCGAGGTGGCCCAACTGATCGCGACCGCCAGCCCGACCGCACCCGCCATCCAGCGCGTGCAGGTGGCGCCCGACACCCTGGTGTCGGCGAACGACGACCAGGCCGAGGCCGCTGCCGATGGGGCATCGGTGGAGTCCATTGCCTCGCCGTCTTCGCTGCCGCGCCCCGCGACGGCCATGCTCGCACCGTTGCGTGCGGCATCGAGCCAGGCGGTGCGCATCCGCACCCAGCTGCTCGACCGCCTTGTGGCGCAGACCGGCGAGGTCATCATCACGCGCTCGCGCCTCGAGGCCGAACTCGGCCAGCTGCGCGGCTCGCTCGCCGACCTCACGGGCAACCTCGACCGCTTGCGCCAGCAGCTGCGCGACATCGAGGTGCAGGCCGAAAGCCAGATGCAGTCGCGCCTGGCACAGGCCAAGGACTCGCAGCAGAGCTTCGATCCGCTCGAGTTCGACCGCTTCACCCGCGTGCAGGAACTCACGCGCATGATGGCCGAGTCGGTGAACGACGTGGCCACCGTGCAGCGCACCCTGCAGAAGACCGTGCAGGCCACGGAAGACGACCTGAGCGTGCAGGCTCGCCAGACGCGTGAATTGCAGCGCGGCCTGCTGCGCACGCGCATGGTGGAGTTCGAAGGCATCTCCGACCGCCTGTACCGCGTGGTGCGCCAGGCCTCGAAGGACACCGGCAAGCAGGTGCGCCTGGACATCGTCGGCGGCTCCATCGAAATGGACCGCGGCGTGCTCGACCGCATGACGCCCGCCTTCGAGCACCTGCTGCGCAACTGCGTGGCGCACGGCATCGAAGACGCGGCGGTGCGCGAGGCGTCCGGCAAGGACGCCAGCGGCCTCATCGTCATCGACCTGCACCACGAAGGCAACGACGTGTCGGTGAGCTTCCGCGACGACGGCGCCGGCCTCGACCAGAAACGCATCGCCGAACGCGCCCGCGCGCTCGGCCTGCTCGGCCACGACCAGGACCTGTCGCCCGAAGAAGCCACCGAGCTGATCTTCAAGCCCGGCTTCTCGACGGCAGGGCAGGTGTCCGAACTGGCCGGTCGCGGCATCGGCATGGACGTGGTGCGCGCACAGATCGCCGCCATCGGTGGCCGCATCGAAACGCACAGCACGCCGGGCCAGGGCACCACCTTCAAGCTGGTGCTGCCGCTGACCACCGCCGTGACGCACGTGGTGATGCTGCGTGCGGGCGAGGTGTCGATCGGCGTGCCGTCGAACCTCGTGGAACTCGTGCAGCGCGTGAGCGGTGCCGATCTCGAGGCCGCCTACCTGAACCACAGCTTTGCCTTCGGCAGCGAGCAGGTGCCGTTCTACTGGGCCGGCGCGCTGCTGCAGCACTCCATCCGCAGCGAGCACGCCGCCACCAAGAACAACACGCTGGTGATCGTGCGAAGCGCGGCGCAGCGCGTCGCCCTGCACGTGGACGAAGTGCTGGGCAACCAGGAAGTCGTGGTCAAGAACCTCGGCCCGCAGCTCGCGCGGCTGCCCGGCCTGGCCGGCATCTCGGTGCTGGCTTCGGGCGCGGTGGCACTGATCTACAACCCGGTGGCGCTGGCGGCCGTGCACGGCGACCAGGCGCGCGCGCGCCAGACCGCCGCGCTGGCCGCACCGACGCACGCTGCGTCGGCAGACGCCAGCACGCCGCAGACACCGGCGGCTTTCGCCCCGGTGGTGCCGCAGATCCCGCTCGTGCTGGTGGTGGACGACTCCATCACCGTGCGTCGCGTCACGCAGCGTCTGCTGCAGCGCGAAGGCTATCGCGTGTCGCTCGCGGCCGACGGCCTGCAGGCGCTCGAACGGCTGCAGCAGGAGCGCCCGGCCGTGGTGCTGTCGGACATCGAGATGCCGCGCATGGACGGCTTCGACCTGGCCCGCAACATCCGCGCCGACACCGCGCTGGCCGAGCTGCCGATCATCATGATCACCTCGCGCATCGCCGAGAAGCACCGCGAGTACGCGCGCGACCTGGGCGTGAACCACTACCTGGGCAAGCCCTACTCGGAAGAGGAGCTGTTGCGCCTGGTGCGTGCCTACACGAGCGAGCCGGCCGCACTGGCGGCGGCCTGATCAGGCTCGGCAGCGCCGGTAATCGGCGCGGCAAAGAAAAGGGCCCTTCGGGGCCCTTTTCTCTTGGGTTACGGCTTTTGCAAGGCCTTGGCGCGTGCCGCCGCGTAGCGCTGCATCGTCTTCTCCCGCGCCTCGGCGTGGTCCACCACCGGCTTCGGGTAGTTCTCGCCCAGCCTGACGCCTGCCGCCTCCAGCTCGACCGGTGTGGCCATCCACGGCGCATGGATCGCCACGTTCGACAGCCCCGCGAGCTGCGGCAGGTAGCGTCGGATGAACTTGCCCTCGGGGTCGAAGCGCTCGCTCTGCGTCACCGGGTTGAAGATGCGGAAGTAGGGCTGGGCGTCGCATCCAGTCGAGCTGGCCCATTGCCAGCCGCCGTTGTTCGAGGCCAGCTCGAAGTCGTTGAGGTGCTGCGCAAAGTAGCGCTCGCCGCGCCGCCAGTCCAGCCCCAGATCCTTGCACAGGAAGCTCGCCACCACCATGCGCAGCCGGTTGTGCATGTAGCCGCTCTGGCGGATCTGCAGCATCGCGGCATCGACCAGCGGGTAGCCGGTGCGGCCCTCGCACCAGGCGTCGAAGAGCTGGTCGGCGTGCTTGCCGTGGTGCCACTGGACCTTGTCGTACTCGGGGCGAAAGCTCTTCGATTCGCCGTTCGCGTGCACGTGCGGGAAGTGCGCCAGGATCTGGAAGTAGAAGTCGCGCCAGACCAGCTCGCTGAGCCAGGTCGCGGCCCCGCTGTTGCCCTGCAGCGCCAGCTGGTGCGCCACGCTGGCCAGCTGGCGGATCGACACCGTGCCGAAGCGCAGGTGCACGCCCATGTAGCTGGGCCCGCGCACGGCCGGGAAGTTGCGCGCCTCGTCGTAGCGGTCGATGCGCTCGAAGAAATCTTCGAACAGCGCGCCCGCGCCGCGCGTGCCGGTGGGGATCTCCAGCGTCTGGAGGTTGGTGCTTTCGAAGCCGATGTCGCCCAGCGTGGGCACCGGCCCGCCCAGGGCCGGGGGCGGCGGCGCCAGCGCGTCGGCGTGGCTGCGCACGGGGTACGACTTCAAAAAGAACGAATCCACCTTCGCCAGCCAGGCCCGCTTGTACGGCGTGAACACCGTGTAGGGCAGGCCGGCCTTGGTCATGACCTCGTCGCGGTCGAAGACGGTGCTGTCCTTGAAGGTGTGGAAGCTGATGCCCGTGTTGGCCAGCGCGCCGAGCACGCGGGCGTCGCGCGCCAGGGCGTCGGGCTCGTCGTCGCGGTTGGCGAACACCGCCTGCACGTCGAGCGTATGGGCCAGCGCCGGGATCTCCTCGGCGGCCACCGCGTGCCGCACGATGAGCCCGCTGCCCAGGCCGCGCAGCTCGGCTTCGAGCTCCACCAGCGATTCGCGGATGAATTCGACCCGCCGGTCCGCGCCGGGCAGGGCGTCCAGGATCGCCCGGTCAAACACGAAAACGCACACCACCTGCCGGCAGGCCCGCAGCGCCCGGTACAGCGCTGCGTTGTCGTCCACCCGGAGGTCCCGGCGAAACCACATGAGCCCTTTGGGATAGGTCTTGTCGACGGCCAGTAAAATCGGGGGCATATGGCTGCCGATTCTGCCCCGATGAACCTGACGCATCACTTTCTGATCGCGATGCCGGGGATGGAAGACAAAACTTTCAACCGCAGCGTCGTTTACCTCTGCGAACACAGCGAGCGCGGCGCGCTCGGGCTGGTGATCAACAAACCCAGCGACATCAACCTCAAGGTGCTGTTCGAGAAGATCGAACTCCACCTGGCCCGCCCCGAGCTGGGCGACGCCCCCGTTTTCCAGGGCGGCCCGGTGCAGACCGAGCGCGGCTTCGTGCTGCACGAGCCGGTGTTCACCCAGGCCGAGAAGCCCGAGGAATCGGTCTACGCCTCGACCATGACCATCCCCGGCGGGCTCGAAATGACCACCTCGAAAGACGTGCTGGAGGCCCTGGCCACCGGCGCCGGCCCGCGCAAGGTGCTGGTCTCGCTGGGCTATTCGGCCTGGGGCGAGGGCCAGCTGGAGTCCGAACTGGCCGAGAACAGCTGGCTCACGGTGCTGGCCGACCCGGCCGTGATCTTCGATACGCCGGTGGAAAAGCGCTACGACAAGGCGTTGATGCTCTTGGGGCTCGAGGCTTGGACCTTGTCTCCCGACGCGGGCCACGCATGAGCGACGTCATGTCCGACGCGCCCGCATCCGCCCCTGTTCCTGTCCCCGCCGCCGTTCCCGCGCATTTCCAGAGCTTCCTGGCCTTCGACTTCGGCGCCAAGCGCACCGGCGTGGCCAGCGGCAACCGGCTGCTGCGCACGGCGACCCCGCAGGCCACCATCAAGGCCGAGGGCGCCGACGCCCGCTTTGCCCAGGTCGAGGCGCGCATCAAGGAATGGCAGCCCGACGCCCTGGTGGTCGGCGTGCCCTACCACCCCGACGGCGCCCCGCACGAGAACACCCGCCGCGCCCAGAAGTTCGCGCGCCAGCTGCGCGGCCGTTTCAATCTCCAGGTGTTCGAGGTCGACGAGCGCTACAGCACCACCGAGGCCTTGTCGTCCGGCGCCCGCGATGCCGACGCGGCGTCGGCCTGCATCATCCTGGAACAGTTTTTGAGGAGTCTCCCGTGAGTTCAATCCCCGATGCCGAAGCGCTCTACACGACGCTGCTGTCCGGCGTGAAGGCGCTGATGCGCCCCGAGACGAAACTGGTGGGCATCACCTCCGGCGGCGCCTGGCTGGTCGAGCGCCTGCAGAAGGACCTGGGCCTGGCCGGTGCCCCCGGCATCATCTCGTCGGCCATGCACCGCGACGACTTCGCGCGCCGCGGCCTCTCGGCCAGCGCGCAGACCGCGCTGCCCTTCGACGTGAACGGCGCCGACGTGCTGCTGCTCGACGACGTGCTCTACACCGGCCGCACGATCCGCGCCGTGCTCAACGAGCTGTTCGACTTCGGCCGCCCCGCCTGCGTGCGACTCGCCGTGCTGGTGGATCGCGGTGGCCGTGAACTGCCGGTCGCCGCCGACTTCGCCGCGACGACGCTCACGTTGCCGAACACCCAATTGCTAGCCCTCGCACGCGCCGACGACGGCGCCTTCAGCCTCAAGGTGGAGGACAACACCTAATGCTCTACAAGCGAAACCCGCAGCTCAACAAGAACGGCGAGCTGATCCACCTGCTGTCGATCGAGGGCCTGCCCAAGGACATCGTCACGCACATCCTCGACACGGCCGCCAACTTCACCAGCGTGAGCGACCGCGAGGTGAAGAAGGTGCCGCTGCTGCGCGGCAAGAGCGTGTTCAACCTGTTCTTCGAGAACAGCACGCGCACCCGCACCACCTTCGAGATCGCGGCCAAGCGCCTGTCGGCCGACGTCATCAACCTGGACATCGCGCGCTCCTCGGCCACCAAGGGCGAGTCGCTGCTGGACACCATCGCCAACCTGAGCGCCATGGCCGCCGACCTGTTCGTGGTGCGCCACAGCGAGTCGGGCGCGCCGTACCTGATCGCGCAGCACGTCGCGCCGCACGTGCACGTGGTGAACGCCGGCGACGGCCGCCACGCGCACCCGACGCAGGGGCTGCTCGACATGTACACGATCCGCCACTACAAGAAAGACTTCTCGAACCTCACGGTCGCGATCGTCGGCGACGTGCTGCACTCGCGCGTGGCGCGCTCCGACATCCATGCGCTCACCACGCTCGGCTGCGCCGAAGTGCGCGTGGTCGGCCCCAAGACGCTGGTACCCGCCGACATGGCCGGCATGGGCGTGCGCGTGTGCCACACGCTCGAAGAAGGCATCAAGGACTGCGACGTCGTCATCATGCTGCGCCTGCAGAACGAGCGCATGAGCGGCGCGCTGCTGCCCTCGTCGCAGGAGTTCTTCAAGACCTTCGGCCTCACGCAGGAAAAACTGCAGCTGGCCAAGCCCGACGCCATCGTGATGCACCCGGGCCCGATCAACCGCGGCGTGGAGATCGACTCCGCCGTGGTCGACGGCAAGCAGAGCGTGATCCTTCCGCAGGTCACTTTCGGCATCGCGGTCCGCATGGCCGTGATGAGCATCGTGGCAGGGAACGAAGCATGAACATCCTCATCACCAACGGCCGCGTGGTCGACCCCGCCTCGGGCACCGACAAGCCCACCGACATCGCCATCGCCGACGGCAAGATCGCCGGCATCGGACGCGCGCCGGCGGGCTTCAAGCCCGAGCGCACCCTCGACGCCACGGGCTGCATCGTCACGCCCGGCCTCGTCGACCTCGCCGCGCGCCTGCGCGAGCCGGGCTACGAGCACGAAGGCATGCTCGAAAGCGAAATGGCCGCGGCCATCGCGGGCGGCGTGACCAGCCTCGTGTGCCCGCCCGACACCGACCCCGTGCTCGACGAGCCCGGCCTGGTCGAGATGCTCAAGTTCCGCGCCGAAAAGCTGCAGTGCGCGCGCCTGTTCCCGCTCGGCGCGCTCACGCGCAACCTGGCTGGCGGCGTGCTCACCGAGATGGCCGAGCTCACCGAGGCCGGCTGCATCGGCTTCGGCCAGGCCGACGTGCCGCTGGCCGACACGCAGGTGCTGCAGCGCGCGCTGTCGTACGCCAGCACCTTCGGCTACACCGTGTGGCTGCGCCCGCAGGACCGCGACCTCGGCAAGGGCGTGGCCGCCAGCGGCGCGCTCGCCACACGGCTGGGCCTGGGCGGCGTGCCGGTGGCGGCCGAGACGATCGCCATCTTCACCATCATCGAGCTCATGAAGAGCACCGGCGCGCGCGTGCACCTGTGCCGCATCTCCAGCGCCCGCGGCGTGGCGCTGGTGCGCGAGGCCAAGGCGCAGGGCCTGCCGATCACCTGCGACGTCAGCATCAACTCGCTGCACCTGGCCGACACCGACATCGGCTTCTTCGACAGCCGCGCGCGCCTGAACCCGCCGCTGCGCCAGCAGGGCGACCGCGACGCGCTCTCGGCCGCGCTGGCCGACGGCACCATCGACGCGCTGGTGTCCGACCACACGCCGGTCGAGGCCGACGCCAAGACCCTGCCTTTCGCCGAAGCCGAACCCGGCGCCACCGGCCTCGAACTGCTGCTGCCGCTCGCGCTGCAGTGGGGCGAGCGCAGCGGCGCGGGCCTGGCGCGCGCCATCGAGGTGGTCACCTCGGCGCCGGCGCGCCTGCTGAACGCGGCCGACGCGGCCAGCGGCATCGGCCGCATCGCCGAGGGCGGCGTGGCCGACCTGTGCATCGCCGATCCGTCGCTCGAGTGGCAGGTGGTGCCCGAGGCGCTGCGCAGCCAGGGCAAGCACACGCCGTTCTCCAGCTACCCGATGCAAGGGCGCGCGCGCCACACGCTGGTGGCCGGCCGCATCGTGCACGGCTGATCGACGGCCGCTCGCCACACGGCACGTCGTCACAAAGAAGAAGAGGGCCCGCGTCCAGATGCTGCACTCGTTGAAGGCCGGCTGGCGCCTGCTGCATGCGGCCTCGCATGCGCTGTCGGGCTGGTGGACGATCCGCTTCACCTTTCCGCACCTGCCGCAGGACGAACGCAACGCGCGCGTGCAGGCCTGGTCGCAGCGCATGCTGCAGATCATGGGCGTCACGCTGCGCGTGCAGGGCGAGCCGCCCGTGCACGGGCCCGCGCTGCTCATCTGCAACCACCTGTCGTGGCTCGACATCACCGCCATCCATGCGGCGCGCCATGTGCGCTTCGTGTCGAAGTCGGACGTCAAGCAGTGGCCGGTGATCGGCACGCTCTCCACCGGCGCCGGCACGCTCTACATCGAGCGTGAACGGCGCCGCGACGCCATGCGCGTGGTGCACCACATGACCGAGGCGCTGCGCGGCGGCGACCTGATCGGCGTGTTCCCCGAAGGCACCACGAGCGACGGGCGCGGGCTGCTGCCGTTTCACGCCAACCTGCTGCAGGCCGCGATTTCTTCAGGTGCGCCGGTGATTCCGGCCGCGCTGCGCTTTGCCGACGCCGCCACCGGCGAAACCAGCCAGGCGCCGCGCTACATCGACGACGACAACCTGCTGGCCTCGGTGTGGAACACGCTGCGCGCGCCGCCGCTCTTGGCCATCGTGCGCTTCGGCGAGCCGCAGCCTTCGTACAGCCGTGAGCGCCGCAGCTGGGCGCATTCGCTGCATGAAGACGTGCAGCAGCTGCGCCGCGACACCCACTGACCTGACCTGATCGCACGGCGGCGCCGGGCATAAAAAAGCGCCTCCCGGGTGGGGAAGCGCTGAACGACGCCAGGGGCGCCGTGAGGAGGAATCGGGCCGTTTCCGTTTCGAAGGCCTTCAGCATGAGGCCCCCGGCATGCCCCGCATGCGGGAAAAGTCAGGCCCCGCGCGTGAGCGCCTGCCTACACGGCATGGGCCGGCGGTTCAGCCCGCTTCGTCGGTGGGCACGAAGCCCAGGCGGCGCGAGATCTCCAGCGCGCAGGCCTTCAGCGGCACGGCCACGCGGCCGTTCCAGTCGCTGTCGAAGGTGGCCTCGGGGCCCATGGCTGTGATGCCCAGCACCAGGTTATTGGTCGAGTCGAACACCGGCGCGCAGAAGGCGTCGATGCCCGGAATCGGCTGGCCCAGCGTGCGCGACACGCCGTGCAGCCGCGTCTCGACCAGGAGCGCCTCGATCTGCGACTTCGACAGCTCCTCGCTGGCGCCGCGCCCGTCGGCCGGGCGCGTGCGCGCCAGGTCTTCGAGCATCATTTTTTCCACCACCTTCGGCGGCAGATACGCCGCGAACAGCCGGCCCGTGGCCGTGTAGGCCAGCGACATCACGGTGCCGGTGCGCAGGTTCACGTGCAGCGGGTGGATCGGTTCTTCCAGCCGCACCACGGTCGGCCCGAAGTTGCCCCAGACCGCGACCGCGATGCTCTGCTCGGTCTCGGACGCGAGCGCCTCGATGAGCGGCGAGGCTTCCTTGATCGGGTCGAGCCGCTGCAGCTTGGCCAGGCCCAGCTGCAGGGCCAGCGGGCCCAGCTCGTAGCGGCCGGTGCCGTCCTGCACCACGAAGCCGACCTTCAGAAAACTCACCAGGTAGGGGTGCGCCTTGCCGACCGGAATGCCGGCCGACTTGCCGAGGTCGCGCAGCGCCATGGGCGCCACGTGCCGCCCGAGCGCGACCAGCAATTGCGTTCCGATTTCGACGGATTGAATGCCACGTCTTGGCTTTTCCATGGGGCGCCCGGCGTGGGGGTTGAGAGTGGGAGCGAGTATAGCCATCAGGGTTTCTACTGATATTGTCGTGTTCAATCGACGATGACTGATCATCTGATAGTAACTAAACGACTTGACCATATCAACATCGCTGCCTACACTCCGCCGCAACTTAAGTCGTACACACAACACGAGAGCGAACAGAGGCAGAGATGGAACAGAACACGTGGGAATGCGATGTCCTCGTCGTCGGCAGCGGCGCATCGGGCATGGCTACCGCCGTCACGGCGGCGTCGCAGGGTTTGAAGGTGCTGGTGGTCGAGAAAGAGCCGCGCTTCGGCGGCACCACCGCGCGCTCGGGTGGCTGGCTGTGGATTCCGGGCACGCGCCTGGCCACGGAGCAGGGCATCCATGAGCCGCCCGGCGCGGCGCTCGACTACATGAAGCACGAGACCACGACGCACTTCGACGCCGCGCGCGTGGGTGCCTTCCTCGACATGGGCCCCAAGGCCATCGACTTCTTCACGCGCCAGACCTGCGTGCAGTTCGACATGCCGGCCGTCTTCCCCGACTACCACGCCGAAGCGCCCGGCGGCCAGCCCGGCGGCCGCTCGATGGTCACGCGTCCGTTCGACGGCCGCGAGCTCGGTGCGCGCATCAAGCACCTGGCACCGCCGCTGCCCGAGCTCACGGTGTTCGGAATGATGTTGGGCTCGGGCCCCGAGATCAAACACTTCATGCGGGCCTTCAAGTCGCCGACCTCGTTCTGGTACGTGACCAAGCGCCTGACCCGCCACTTCCTGGACGTGGTGCGCCACGGCCGTGGCATGACGCTGACCAACGGCAACGCGCTGGCCGGCCGGCTGGCCAAGGCCGCGATGGACCTGGACATTCCCGTGTGGCTCTCGTCGCCCGTGAAGAAGCTCGTGGTCGAGTACGACGGCGTCTCGGGCGCCGTGGTGCAGCACGAAGGCAAGTCGGTGCGCATCACCGCCAAACGCGGCGTGGTGCTGGCCTGCGGCGGTTTCCCCTACGACGTGGAGCGCCGCAAGCAGCTGTTCCCGCACGCACCCACCGGCAAGGAGCACTACTCGCCGTCGCCTTCCACGAACACCGGCGACGGCCTGCGCCTGGCCGAGGCCGTGGGCGGCCGCGTCGACGGCACCATCCCGCACGCCGCGGCCTGGGTGCCGGCCTCGGTCACCACGCGCCCCGACGGCAGCAAGGGCGTCATGCCGCACTTCATCGACCGCGCCAAGCCCGGCGTGATCGCGGTCACGCCCAAGGGCAAGCGCTTCGCCAACGAAGGCAACTCGTACCACGACTTCGTGCAGGCGATGGTCAAGGCCTGCGAGGGCGAGCCCGAGGTCACGGCCTGGCTGCTGTGCGACCACAAGGCGCTGCGCGACTACGGCCTGGGCTGCGTCGCGCCCGCGCCGCTGCCCATCGGCCGCCACCTGAAGACCGGCTACCTCAAGCGCGGCGCGAGCATCGGCGAGCTGGCGAAAGAAATCGGCATCGCCCCCGCCGCGCTCGAAGCCACCGTGCAGGAGTTCAACCAGGGCGCGCGCACCGGCGACGACCCCGCCTTCGGCAAGGGCAGCAAGGCCTACAACCGCTACCAGGGCGACGCCAACGTCACGCCGAACCCCTGCGTCGCGCCGCTGGACAACGGCCCGTACTACGCGATCAAGCTCGTCATCGGCGACATCGGCACCTTCGCCGGCCTCGTCACCGACGAGAAGACGCGCGTGCTCGACGCCGACCGCCAGCCGATCAAGGGCCTGTACGCCGTCGGCAACGACGCGGCCAGCGTGATGGGCGGCAACTACCCCGGCGCGGGCATCACGCTCGGCCCGGCGCTCACCTTCGGCTACGTCGCGGGCCTGCAGGTCGCCCAGGCCGAAGTGGCCGTGCCCCTGCACGTCGAACAGCGCGAAGCCGTGGCCGTGCCGCGCGGCGCCTGATCCCCGTTCCGATAGTCAACCCAAGGAGCCGACCATGCCCTTTCCTCCTCACGTCGCACCGCGCCTGCTCGAAGGCCGCCTCGCGCTGATCACCGGCGCCGGCCAGGGCAACGGCCGCGCGCTCGCGCTCGGCCTGGCCCAGGCGGGCGCGCGCGTTGTCGTCACCGACATGAACGAAGCCACCGTGGCCGAGACCGCGCAGTTGGTGCGCAATGAAGGCGGCGAGGCCTGGTCGTTCGTGCTCGACGTCACCGCGCCCGAGGCCTGCCAGGCACTGGCGGCGCGCGTGGCGCAAGAGGTCGGCCACGTCGACCTGCTGGTGAACAACGCAGGCATCATCATCCGCGAGACCACCAGCAGCCCGAACGCCGCGGCCAACTGGAAGAAGACCATCGACGTGAACGTGCACGGCACCTTCAACACCACGCTGGCCTTCATCCCCGTGCTCAAGCAGACGAAGGGCTCGATCATCAACATCGCCTCCATCGCCGCCTACGCGGGGCAGGCCGCGAGCCTGGGCTACTCGCCCTCGAAGGGCGCCATCAAGATGCTCACGCAGTCGCTGGCGCAGGAGCTCGCACCGGCCGGCGTGCGCGTGAACGCACTGGCCCCCGGCGTGATCGAGACGCCCATGACCGCGGCCACGCGCGAGAACCCGCAGCGCCTCGAGTCGTTCATGACGCGCATCCCGCTGGGCCGCGTCGGCCAGACCGAAGACCTGGTGGGCCCGGTGATCTTCCTGGCCAGCGACATGTCGCGCTACGTCACCGGCATCACGCTGCCGGTGGACGGCGGCTTCCTCGCCGTCTGAGCCGCACCTCTTCCTTTTCGATTTCCCGTTCCCCGTCCGTCAACCCTTAGGAGACAAAGAATGAAAACGATCCGTCTGTACAAGACCCTGCTCGCGACCGCCGCCTTCGCGGCGTTCTCGGCAGGCGCCTACGCGCAAGACATCAAGCTCGGCTACAACGGCGACCTCTCGGCTTCGCCTTCGGCGCAGAGCGGCCAGGCCGCGGTGCTGGGCATGGAAGCGGCCATTGCCGACCTGAACGCCGCCGGCGGCGCGCTCGGACGGAAGTTCACGCTGGTCACGCGCGACGATGTCTCGGCGCCGCCGAAGTCGATCCAGAACATGAGCGACCTGGTCGACAACGAGAAGGTCGTCGCCGTGTTCGGCCCCACCAACTCGGGCAACGCCATGGCCTGGAAGCACATCGCCAACCAGAAGAAGATTCCGGTGCTGGGCAACGTGGGCTCGGGCACCGACATCACCAAGCCCATGAGCGCGGGCGCCGACAACTACATGTTCCGCGTCTCGATGGTCGACCGCGAGCAGGTCGCCGCGCTCATGGCCTACGTGAAGCGCAACACGGCCGGCTCCAAGGTCGTGGGCCTCATGGCCGAGACCACCGGCTACGGCCAGGGCGGCCTGAAGGACATGGAAGAAATCGCCAAGCTGCAGGACATCAAGATCGCGGCCACCGAGCGCTTCGGCGTGGGCGACACCGACATGACCTCGCAGCTCTCGAAGATGAAGGCCGCCAACGTCGACACCGTGGTGGTGTGGGCGCAGGGCACGCCCATCGCGCAGCTGGTGCGCAGCATGGAGAAGATCAACTACTTCCCGCTGACGCTCACCTCGTGGGCGGCCGACAACATCACCTTCTATGACGCGGCCGGCAAGGCGCTGGCCGAGAAGCCGATCTTCATGCGCACCGTGAGCGAAACGCGCACGCCCGTGCAGCAGAAGCTGTTCGACCGCATCGGCAGCAAGCTGAAGGCACCGGGCTCGTTCTCGTTCGCGCTGCACGGCTACGACTCGGTGCTGCTGCTGGCCCAGGCCATGAAGCAGGCCAACAGCACCGACGGCGCCGCTGTGCGTGCTGCGCTCGAAGACCTGAAGACGCCGGTGCAGGGCGTGCTCAAGACCTACGAGAAGCCCTTCAGCAAGACCAACCACGAAGCCCTGACGGCCAAGGATCTGGTCTGGATCCGCTGGAAGGACGGCAAGCTGCTGCCCTACAGCGACGCGCTGATCGGCGCGCTCAAGCCGGCCGACTTCAAGCAATAAACGTCTGAGACAAAAGGAACGGGGCACCGCCCCGTTCCGCAACGGAGATACACACCATGGTTGAAGCGCTCCTGCAGGCGCTCATCAGCGGGCTCGCCGTCGGCGGTGCCTATGCGCTGGTGGCCCTCGGATTCAGCATCACGTTCACGACGACCAAGACGCTGAACTTCTCGCACGGCGAGTTCGTCTCGGCCGGCGCGTTCATCGGCATGAGCGCGCTGTTCCTCGTGCTGGGCAAGCCGCTCAGTTCCACCACCTTCGGCGATGCCGTGCCCGGCGCGGGCGCGCAGCTGTTCGCGCTGGTCGCCGCGCTCGGCGTGATGGGCCTCTTGGGCTGGCTGCTCTATGTGCTTGGCGTGCGTCCGTTCGCGGGCCGCCCGGGCATGGCCTGGGTCATGAGCACGCTGGGCTTCGGCGTGATCCTGCAGAGCGTGGGCCTGGCCATCTGGGGCCCGAAGCCCGTGGTGGTGCCCGCACCCGTGGGTGACACCGTGATCCGCATGTTCGGCGTGGGCGTGCGCCCGCAGGAACTGCTGACGCTGGGCGTGGCCGTGGTCGTGATGATCGGCTTCGACCGCGTGATGAACCGCACCATGATCGGCAAGGCCATGCGCGCCGTGGCGCAGAACGGCAACGTCGCCAGCCTCATGGGCATCAACACCAACGCCATGATGATCGGCGCCTTCGTCGTCAGCTCGGCGCTGGCGGGGCTGTCGGGCTTCCTGCTCGCGCCCATCGCGCAGGCGTCGCTCTTCATGGGGCTGACCGTGGGGCTCAAGGGTTTCTCGGGCGCCATGATCGGCGGCCTGAGCAACCCGCGCGGCTGCGTCATCGGCGGCTTCCTGCTGGGCGTGCTCGAGTCGATGGTGAATCTCTGGCAGGCGCAGTGGCGCGAGGTCGCGGTGTTCGCGCTCGTGATCCTGGTGCTGGCCTTCCGGCCCACGGGCCTGTTCGGCCGCTCGACGGTGGAGAAGGTATGAAGCGCCTCGCCCATCCCGCCGCCGTGGTGCTGGTGGCGGCCGTGCTGTGCGGCCTGGTCTCGCTGTCCGGCAACGACTACTACCTGCGCATCGCCTTCATGATGTGCGTCTACTACCTGTGTGCCGCCGGCATGAACGTGCTGGTCGGCTATGCAGGCCAGAAATCGCTGGGCCAAGCCGGCCTGTTCGCGGCCGGTGCCTATGCGGTCGCGCTCATCACCTCGCGCACCGAGCTGAGCCCGTGGCTCGCGCTGGTGATCGCGGCGGTTGTCTCCGGCGTGTGCGGCGTGCTCATCGCGCTGCCCTCGCTGCGCGTGAAAGGCCCGTACCTCGCGATGGTCACGCTGGCCTTCGGCATCGTGGTCGAGAAGCTCGTGGGCGAATGGACCGACGTGTTCGGCGGCGCGCAGGGCATCTACGGCATCCGCCCGCTGACCTGGAACGGCCAGCCGCTGAGCAGCGTGCAATGGGTGATCCTGGGCATCGTGCTCAGCGCCGCGCTGCACCTGCTGCTGCGCAACCTGCTGCAGGGCCGCTTCGGCCGCGCGCTGCTGTCGCTGCAGGCGGACGAGATCGCCTCGTCGTCGGTGGGCGTGCGCGTGTACCGCGCCAAGGTCATGGCCTTCGTGGTCGCGGCCGTCACCTGCGGCATCGCGGGCGCGCTCGTGGCGCAGCAGAACCAGTACATCAACTCCGACTTCATCACCTTCCATCTGTCGATCTTCATCCTGCTCTTGGTGCTGTTCGGCGGCGCGGGCTCGATGTACGGCCCCATCGTGGGCGCGGTGCTGCTCACGGCGACCGACGCGCTGCTCGCGCGCTGGCCCTCGGCGCAGCACTTCCTGTACGGCTTTTTGCTGCTGTTCGCGCTGTACGTGATGCCGGGCGGCGTGGTGGGCCTGTTCAACAAGTGGTTCCTGAAGTCGCGCCACCGCGGCGAAGGGGCGGCCGGCAACGGCGTGCCGGGCCAGATCGGTCCCGGTGGCGAAGGCGAGCTGCTGGTGGTGCAGGGCGTGACCAAGTCGTACGGCGGCGTGAAGCCGGCGCAGGACGTGTCGTTCCGCCTGCAGCGCGGCCACATCCATGCGATCATCGGCCCGAACGGCGCCGGCAAGAGCACCATGATCAACATGCTCACCGGCGTGGTCGAACCCGACGCGGGCGTGATCCGCTTCCTGGGCCGCAACATCGTGGGCCAGCCGGCGCACACCATCTGCTGCCTGGGCATGGGCCGCACCTTCCAGAACCTGCGGTTGTTCGCCGACCTCTCGGTGCTCGACAACGTGATGCTGGGGCGGCACAGCCGCATGAGCAACGGCTTCCTGTCGTCGCTCGTGGCCTGGCCCACGGCCGGCAAGCAGGAGCGCGCCACGCGCGAACGCGCGCTGCAGCTGCTCGACCTCGTGGGCCTGGGCCACCTGGCGCACTGGCCCGCCGGCAGCCTGCCCTACGGCCTGCAGCGCCGCGTGGAACTGGCGCGCGCGCTGGCCACCGAGCCGCAGCTGCTGCTGCTCGACGAGCCCGCCGCCGGCCTCAACCCGCAGGAAACGGCCGAGCTCGGCGAACTGCTGGTGCGCATCGGCAAGTGCGGCGTGTCCATCCTGATGGTGGAGCACCACATGGACCTGGTGATGTCGATCTCCGACCACGTGATCGTGCTCGACTACGGCGTGAAGATCGCCGAGGGCAAGCCCGCCGAGGTGCAGTCGAACCCGCGCGTGGTCGAGGCCTACCTGGGCGTGGACGACGAAGAACCCGAAGCAGTGCCCGCCTGAGCCAGAGGACCGAAACCATCATGTTGAAAATCGAATCGGTGAAGGTCTCGTACGGCGCCATCGAGGCCGTCAAGGGCGTGAGCCTGGAAGTGCGCGCGGGCGAGGTCGTCACCATCATCGGCGCCAACGGCGCCGGCAAGAGCACGCTGCTCAAGAGCATCGTCGGGCTGGAGCCCGTGGCCGCAGGCCGCGTGCTCGTGGACGGCAAGGACTGCACGCACGTGCCCGCGCACCAGCGCGTGGGCCTGGGCGTGGCGCTGTCGCCCGAGGGGCGCGGCGTGTTCCCCGACCAGACCGTGCGCGAGAACCTGATGCTCGGCGCTTATTCGCGCCGCAACGACAAGGCCTTCGTGGAGCGCGCCATCGAACGTGAGTTCGTGCGCTTTCCGCGCCTGAAGGAGCGCGAACATCAACTGTCCGGCACGCTGTCGGGCGGCGAGCAGCAGATGCTCGCGATCGCCCGCGCGCTCATGAGCGAGCCGCGCCTGCTGCTGCTCGACGAGCCCTCGCTGGGCCTGGCGCCGCTCATCATCAAGGACATCTTCGACGCCATCCGCCAGCTGCGCAGCTCGGGTCTCACGATCCTGCTGGTGGAACAGATGGCCAAGCAGGCGCTGGGCGTGGCCGACCGCGCCTATGTGCTCGAAACCGGCTGCATCACGCTCGAAGGCTCCGGCCGCGAGCTGCTCGACAACCCCAAGGTGAAGTCCGCGTACCTCGGCACGCATTGAATTCACCGCTCACATCAAAGGACCATTCATGACCACCAAGAAATTCGCCAGCCAGGCCGACCTCGAAGAAAAGAAGGTCTCGTTCACCCGCCTCTCGGAGAACGCCTACGCCTACACCGCCGAGGGCGACCCCAACACCGGCGTCTTCATCGGCGACGAGGCCGTGATGGTGGTCGACACCCAGGCCACGCCCGCGATGGCGCAGGACGTGATCCGCCGTATCCGCGAAGTCACGCCGCTGCCCATCAAGTACGTGCTGCTGAGCCACTACCACGCGGTGCGCGTGCTGGGCGCGTCGGCGTACTTCAAGGAAGGCGCCGAGCAGATCCTGGCCAGCCGCGACACCTACGACCTGATCGTCGAGCGCGGCGAGCAGGACAAGGCCAGCGAGATCGGCCGCTTCCCGCGCCTGTTCCGCAACGTCGAGTCGGTGCCCGCCGGCCTCACCTGGCCCACCATGACCTTCGACGGCACGATGAGCGTGTGGCTCGGCAAGAAGCTCGAAGTGAAGATCGCACAGGTGGGCCGCGGCCACACCAAGGGCGACACCATCGCCTACCTCGAAGACCAGAAGATCTGCTTCGCGGGCGACCTCGTCGAATACCAGAGCACCGCCTACGCGGGCGACTGCTACTTCCGCGACTGGCCCACCACGCTGGACCGCCTGGCCGGCTTCGGCTTCGAGAAGCTGGTGCCCGGCCGTGGCGCCGCACTGGAAAACGCCGCCGACGTGCGCAAGGCCATCGCTTCCACGCGCGCCTTCATCTCCGACGTCTACACGCTGGTGAACAACGGCGTGGCCGAGGGCAAGTCGCTCAACGTGATCTACAAGGAAACCGTGGCCGCGCTGCGCCCGACCTACGGCCATTGGGTGATCTTCGACCACTGCATGCCCTTCGACGTGACCCGTGCCTACGACGAAGCCACCGGCCACGTGCACCCGCGCATCTGGACCGCCGAGCGCGACATCGAGATGTGGAACGCCCTCGAGAGCTGAGGTGAACCAACCCGCGCCTTCGCACGGCGCCACGCCCGCGTCCGTGCAGGGCTGGATGCTGCTCGCGATGCTGGTGTGGGGCGTGAACGTCTCGGCCGTGAAGGCGCTCACCGCGTCCTTCGAGACGCTGCCGCTCGCGGCATTGCGCATGGGCGTGGCGTGCATCGCGCTCAGCGCCATCGTGCTGTGGCGGCGCGGCGGCGTGCCCCGGCTCACGGCGCGGCAACTCGCGGTGATGGCGGGCTGCGCCTTCCTCATGGTCTACGGCAACCAGATCCTGTTCGCGCAGGGGCTGCTGCGTTCCACCGCCACCAACGGCGCGCTCATCATGGCGCTGAGCCCGCTGGTGTCGGCGCTGATGGCCGCGCTGGTCTTCGGCGAGCGCTTCACGGCGCGCCGCATGGTGGGCGTGGCGCTGGGCTTCGCGGGCGTGGCGGCGGTGGTGCTGAGCCACCCGGGCGCGGGGCTGTCGAGCGCCGGCATCGGCGACCTGATGCTCGCGCTGTCGGTGGTGAGCTTCGCGGTCGGCGGCGTGGGCGTGCAGCGGCTGGCGCGGCAGGTCGATCCGCTGTCGATCAGCTGGGTCATCTACCTCATCGGCACGTTCATGCTCGTGGTGCACACCCTGCTCGGACCGTCGCAACTCGGCGCGGCGCAGCTCTTTCCCGGCCTGTGGCCGTGGGCGCTCGTGCTGTTCTCGGGCATCGCGGCCACCGCCGTAGGCAACCTCATCTGGAACCGTGCGATCTCCGTCATCGGCGTGGCGCGCACGGCCGTCTTTCTCTACTGGGTGCCGGTGTTCGGCGTGCTGTTCGCGGCGCTGCTGCTGGGTGAAGTGCTCACGTGGTGGCACCTGTTCGGCTTTGCCGCAGTGATGAGCGGCACCTGGCTCGGCACGCGGCCCGTGGCTGCGCCGGCCCCTTGATTCCTTCACATGCCTGACTCTTCTCTTCCCCTGCTGTTCCAGCCCTTGCAGCTGCGCGAGCTCATGCTGGCCAACCGCATCGTCATCTCGCCCATGTGCCAGCACGCCGCCGAGCGCGGCCATGCCACGCCGTGGCACCTGGTGCACCTGGGCAAGTTCGCGCTCGGCGGCGCGGGCCTGATCCTCACCGAGAGCACCGCCGTCGATCCGCGCGGGCGCATCGGCACCGCCGACCTCGGCCTGTGGAACGACAGCCAGATCGCGCCGCTGAAGGCCGTGGTCGATTTTGTCCACGCGCAAGGCAGCGCCATCGGCGTGCAGCTCGCGCACGCGGGCCGCAAGGCCGGCAGCGAGCCGCTGTGGGAGGGCGGGGCGGCCATCGACCCGGCGCGCATGGCGGCCGACGAAGAACCCTGGGAGCGCCTGGGCCCCAGCGCGCTCGCGGCCGGCCCCGGCTGGTCGGCGCCGCGCGCGCTCGATGCCGCCGACATGGCCGAGGTCGTGCAGCGTTTTGTCGATGCGACCGTGCGCGCCGACCGGGCGGGCTTCGACGTGGTCGAGCTGCACTTCGGCCACGGCTACCTGGTGGCGAGCTTCCTGTCGCCCAACGCCAACCACCGCGACGATGCGCTCGGCGGCAGCCGCGAGAACCGCATGTCGCTCGCACTGGAAATCGCGCAGCGCGTGCGCGCCGCATGGCCCGCCGGCAAGCCGCTGTTCTGCCGCCTCTCGGCCGTGGACGGCACGCTCGACGGCTGGAACCTCGACGACTCGGTGGTGCTCGCGCGCGAGCTGAAGCGCTGCGGCGTCGACGTGATCGACTGCTCGTCGGGCGGCCTCACCGAAGAGACGCGCGCGCTGCCCGTGCCGCGTGGCCTGGGCTTCCAGGTGCCTTTTTCTGAGCGCATCCGGCGCGAGGCCGGCGTGGTCACGCAGGCCGTCGGGATGATCGTCGACGCGCAGCAGGCTGAGGCCGTGCTCGCCGCCGGGCAGGCCGATCTCGTCGCGCTCGGCCGCGAAGCCCTGTTCGACCCCTACTGGCCGCACCACGCGGCCGCCGCGCTCGGCGCCGATCCGCAGTACCAGCGCTGGCCCGTGCGCCACGGCGTGTGGCTCGCCAAGCGTGCGCCCGGCCTGGCGCGTGCGCGCGCCGAAGCGCAGAACGCGCAGCCCCACAAGGAGACCGACCGATGACCGAACCCACGACGACCACGACCCTGCGCATGGGCCTGATCCGCAAGCAGCCCGGCTGGACCGACGAGGCCTTCAGCCGCCACTGGCGCGAACGCCACGGCCCGCTCGTCGCGCGCCTGCCCACGCTGCGCGCCTACCGCCAGAACCGCGTGACCGACCGGCTGCAGCGCGGCATCGACTTCGCGCGCGGACCGTGGGACTTCGATGGCTTCTCGCAGCTGCAGTTCGACGCGGCGGCGCAGGCCGATGCAGCCTTCAACACCGGTGAACTCGCCGCGGAGATCCGCGCCGACGAGCACCACTTCCTGGGCGGGCTGCATATCGTGACGGTCGAGCAGACCGAGGTCATCGCGCCGCCGTCGTCCGCATCGTCGGCGGGGCCGGCGATGCTCAAGCGCATCTCGACCCTGCGCCGCCCGGTCGCGCAGTCCGAAGAAGACTTCCGCCGCGAATGGAAGGTGCACGCCGACCACGTGCGCCGCATGCCCGGCGTGGCCGGCTACCGTCAGAACGTGGTGGTTGCGCGCGAGTTCGAGAAGGGCACGCCCTGCGGCTACGCCGAGCTGCCGATCGACGGCATCGTGGAACTGTGGTTCGAGGACACCGACACGCTGAACGCCGCGTTCGCCTCGCCCGAAGGCCAGCGCACCATGGCGCACGCCAAGACCTTCCTGGCGGAGATCACGGCCTTTGTGGTGGAGGAGTTTCGGGTGGTGTGAAGGCCGCGCGTGCGTAGTGCACCGACGTGCTCAGCGCCGGGATCACCGGCTGGTAGGCGGCGGGGTGCGAGACCCGCGCGGGGACGGTGCCGATGGGCGCGATCTCGCGGACCCGGGCGGGCGCCGTGGCCTCTTCGGGCTCCATGCCGCGCCCGGGCGGCTCCGGCAGGAACACCCCGCGCCGCAACGACCAGATGCAGGCGCCCAGGCGCAGCAGCTTTTCGACCTTCACGTCATGCGCCGGATCGTCCGGCGACTCCTGCGCGATCAGCTCGCCCAGCTGCGTGAGTGCATCGGCGGGCGTCATGCCGCGCCCGATCCGTGCCACCTCCACCATGGCCGCCAAGGCCTCGGTCTTGTTCATTGTGTGCCCCCTGTTGTTTGTCTCTTGCTACGAAGGGCAGCATGCCGTTACGCGGTGCATCCAAAAGTAGTCCATCGCGCCGTCGGGTCGTCGATTGAAATCTCGTCCCTGCGCGGGGCGGGGCGTACGCGGGGGGCGGCTGCCTTAGCATCGCGCGGCACCGCAAGACCAAGGGGAGGGCCGCACCATGTCACCCAGAGCGATTCGCTCGCACGCATTCGCCATCGCCGCCGCTGCATTGCTGAGCGCCTGTGAAACACCATACCGTTTGCCGACCGAGCAGGAAAGCCGGGCACAGGTCACCGTCGAGTCGAAGGACGACGTGGTCATCAACAACCTCAATGCAGAGGGCTGCTACCGCGGGCGCACCGAACTCAAGGGTGCGATGTTCATCCGCGCGGGGGAAGAGGCGCTCATCGAGTACCACGGCCGTGCCGCGTGCCGGATTTCGTTTTCGTTCCTGCCCGAGGAAGGCAAGCGCTACCGCATCGTCGGGCAGTCGTTCCGAAACCTGCGCGAACGCTTCGAGGCGCGCCGCGACATCGAGAGCAAGCAGGGCATCTCGTACGAAGCCTGCGGGGTGAACCTCTATCGGGAAGAGGAGAACGCGCAACTCGTTCCGATGAAGCCGCAGCGTCGCGTCATCAGCGCGTTGCCGACGTGCGCGAAGTTCATCACGCCGGAGGAGTGGCAGCAGATCCGGGTGCCGCCGCCGTTCAAGTAGGTGGGTGACGTCTCCTCCATGCGTATCGAGCCACTACGATCGGGGCTCAAAAATCTTGGAGGACGAGGAATGTTGAGAGTTGTATTGGCTGCGCTGGCTGCTGGCGCTTTGTCTGCTTGCACGACGGCCCCCACGACCGCGGCGAAGCCGGATACGTTCTGGACCGTGCATCACGGTACCTACAACAAGGCCGAGCAGCCTGAGTTCATGGATTGCGTTTTCGATGGATTCCTGGGCGCGCAGAACACCGCGATCGCCACGCATGTCCGGCAGACCAAGCGGGCCTTCGGGTACCGGGTCGACGTGATCGCGCAAGCGTTTCAGTACATCGTGGCCGACATTCATGACGACGGTACGTACGAACTGCGCCGTTCCAAGTACTCCGACATGCTCCCCTTCAGCAAGGAAGTGGACGCTTCGGCGGCGTGCCTGAAGAAGTTCGCGACCTCTTGAGCGGGCAGGAGTGAGGGGCTTTCGGGCGTCTCGCCTCGACGGTCCATGAGACGGCGCGATGCGACCTCATGGTGCCTTCGACAGGAATCGAACCTGTATCTGAGTCTTAGGAGGACCCCGTTCTATCCATTGAACTACGAAGACGGTGTGCGCCGCTGCTGCGGCGCGGCCCGCACTTTACCAGCTTGGGGTGTCCCGGCCGCCCTCAGTCGTACTTCATCGTATAGATCAGGTCCACCCCGCTCGTCTGTCCCGCCTGCCCCCGCAGCGTGAGGCGCTTGGTCAAGTCGTAGAAGATGAAGATCGTGCCGAAGGTGCCGCCCAGGCTGCGTTCGTAGGTGATGTAGAAGTCTTTGGACAGCCGCTTGCCGAGCGTGACGGCCGACTCGCGCAGGTCGCCGCCGTTGCCGGGGCCCTTGAAGCCGAGTTCGTCCAGGCCGAAGCGGCTGGCCAGGCTGCCGCCGGTGGTGGTGCCGCCGATCTTGCCGAGCAGCGACAGGGCGGCCTGCTGCAAGAGAGCCGACTCGCCGCCGCTGGTGGCCGAGGCGCGGCCCAGGATGACCCATGACAGCGTTTCGGCGTCGGACAGCGCGGGCTCGGCGTAGAGCTTCACGCGCGGCGACTGCGCGGAGCCGGTGATCTGCACGCCGGCGCGCTGCGCGATGTTCGGGCGGATGGCCAGGATGTCGAGCGCGGGGTTGTCGAAGGGGCCGTTGAAGCGCGCGATGCCGGTCTCGACGTCGAGCTGCTGGCCGTAGGCGCGGTACTGGCCCTTGACGGTCTTCACCTCGCCGGTGATGCGCGGCGGGGCGTCCAGGCGGGTGCTGCGGATTTCCAGTTCGCCCTCGAGCCGCGTGGTGATGCCGCGGCCCTGCACGGCGAAGTCGTCGCCGAGGTCGAAGGTGACGACGATGTCGGGCGGCTTGGCGGTCTGGGGCTTGTTGGCGGCCTTGGCCGCCTGGGCGTCGGCCTTGGCGGCTTCGCGCTGCGCGGCCTCGGCGGCGGCCTTGTCCTTGGCGGCCGAGCGCACGACGACGTCGCTGCCCAGGCTGGGCGCGGTCTCGTCGGGCAGGATGATGACGGCGCGGTCGGTCTTGAGCTTGCCGCGCACGTTGAACTGGCCGTCGTCCAGCCGTGCCTGCAGGTTGCCCGACAGCGACACCTGGCGGTCGGTGCGCACCAGCACGCGCAGGGCGCGCAGCTCGGCCTGCAGGGCCATGCGGATGCCGGTGCTGGTCGTGCTGTTGTTGCTGCCCCAGCTGAGGTCGCCGCGCGCGGTGAGCGAGCCGCCGTCGGTGCGCGCTTCGCTGGCGGCGGTGCTGCGGTTGCCGCTCTGGCCGCCGATGCGTGCGTTGCTGCCGGCGCCGCCCTTGAGCGTGAACTCGGCAATTTCGAGGCGGTCGCCGGTGAGCGAGGCGCGCAGGCGGCCGTCGCGCAGGTCGAGGCCTTCGACCGGGGCGCGCAGCGCGAGCTGGTCGGCGCCGAGCGTGCCGTTCCAGCGCGGCGCAGTGCGGTTGCCCGACAGGGTGGCGTTGGCGTCGAGTGTGCCGGCGATGCGCCAGCCGGGCGGCGCGAGCATGGACCACACGCCCAGGTTGGGCAGCGCGGCGCGCAGGGTGCCGTTCAGGGGCGCGTCGGGCGCCCACTGCCAGCCGCCGCTGCGCTGCTGCATGCGGGTGCCGAGCTCGGCGTCCAGGCGGCCGGCGCGTTCGCTGTCCCAGGCCAGGGTGGCGCGCACGGCGTCGCCTTGCGCGTCGAGCTGCAGTTCGGCGCGGCGCAGGCCGGCCGGGGTGGCGGTGAGGTCGACGCCGTTGACCTCGTTCTTGCCGCTGGCCGAGCTCATGGTGCGTTCGCTCGCGGTGCCGGTTCCGGTGCTGGTGATGCGGGTGACGAGCGCGGCCTCGCCGGCCTGCACGCGGATGTCGCCGCTCTGGCGCGCGAGCCGGGCCTTGGCGCGCAGGGTGTCGCCGGCGTCGATGTCCCAGTCGCCGTTGAACAGCAGGTCGCCGCTGATGCCGAGTTCGCTCAGCGTGGCGTTGGCGCCGAACGCGCCGGCCCAGGCCATCGGCAGGCCCTGCATCTGGCCCTTGGACTGCAGGCGGAACACGCGGTTGGGCGCGGCGCCGCTCTGGTTGAAGCGCAGCGGCTGCCAGTCGATGCGCACGGTGCCGGGCAGCGGGCCGCGCAGGGTGGCGTCGGCGGCGGAGGCTTCGACGTCGAGGCGGTTGTCGGCGGCGCGCACGGTGGCCGTGACCTCGCGACCCAGCTCCAGCACCCAGGGGCCCTGGCCGGGGCGCGCGGTGACGGTGTCCTGGGCTTGCAGGCGCAGGCTGGCGAGGGTGGCGCGCCACTGGTTGGTGCTGGCGAGGCCGCCGCTGGCGCGGGTGTCGAGTGCGAGCTTCTGCGTGCCGGTGGTGGCTTCGCCCTTGAGCGTCAGCGTGGCCTGGGCGATGCTGCCGGCGAGGTCGGCCTGCAGTGCGCGCAGTTGCACGCTGGTGGCCGTGCCGCCGGGCTGGGCCGCGGGCAGGTTCAGGTCGAGGCGCGGCACGGCGAGCGCGGCCTTGAGGCTGGGCTCGGCGTTGCCGCGCGCGGCAGCGCCGGGGTTTTCGATGCGGCGCTGCACGGTCTGCCAGCCGCCTTGCCAGCTGGCGTCGAGGCGGGCGCTGCCCTTGGCGCTGGCGTTCGCGAACACAGCTGACAGGCCCGGCAGGCCTTGCACCCAGCGCTGCAGTACCTCGGCGTCGTCGATGCGCGCCTGGAGGTCGCCGCCGCCGGTGGTGGGCGCGATGCGGCCGTCGAGCTGCGCGCTGCCGCCCGGCAGCGAGAGGGCGAGCTTGCCGCTGGCGGCCTGCTCGGCCACGCGCACCTGCAGCTTGCCGTCGATGCTGGCGCGCATCGCCTCGACGCGCAGCGTGCGCAGGTCGAGCACCTGGTCTTTCCACTGGCCCTGCGCCAGCGCGCGGTCCAGGCCGAAGCCGGGCAGCGCCTTGCTGCCGGCACCGCCGTTGCCTTCGGCGCGGAGGGCGACGTCGAAGACGAGGGTGTCGGAGTCTTCGGCCTGCCGCGCGCTGATCTGCCCGCCGACGGGCGCGCCCGACAGCTCGCTGTACAGCGCGCCGGGCCGCACGCCGCGCACGGTGGCGCGCACCTGCCAGGGCGAGGGCGCGGGGCTCCAGCTGCCTTCGGCGTCGATGCGGCCGCCGCCCGCGCGCACGGTGGCTTCGGGCACGGTCCAGGTCGTGCCGTTGAAGCCGACCTGGGCCTGGACCTGCTCGAGGGGCAGCTTCTGTTCGTCCCACGGGCCGGCGACGGCGTTGCGGATGTCGGCCGAGGCCTTCCACGCGGCGGGGCCGGTGGCGGCATCGGGCGCGAGCTCAACGGTGCCGGTGAGCCGGGTCCGGGGCGCGCCGGGCCAGAGGCTGGCGGCGTCGACGTTGCGCAGGTCGGCCTTGGCGTCGACCACGGGCTGCGGCAGCCAGGGCGCGATCTGCGCGCGCAGCTGGGCGGCCATGGGCGCTTCGGCGTCGGGCTCGGTGGGCTGCAGGTCGGCGGCGACCTGCAGGCGCGCCTCGGGGCCGGCCAGCGTGCCCTTCACCGAGGCCTTGGCTTGCACCTCGATGTGGCGGTCTTCGGCGAGCGGGGCTTTCACGCGGCCGTCGAGCGTGGCGTCGAGCGCCATCGGTGCCGGGCCTTGCAGCCGCACGCGGGCGCTGTAGTGGCCGTCGGCGATGTCGACGCCTTCGATGTCCAGCGCGTGCTGCGCGGCCAGGTAGCTGTAGCGGCCTGCGAGGCCTTTGGCTTCCAGCGCGGGCGGTCCGGCCCAGCGCACCTCGTCGATGCGGAAGGGCACCTCGGCCACTTCGACGGGCAGCGCGACCTGCGTGAGCGGCTCGGTCGGTGTGTCGCTGGGCGGGCCACGGCGTTCGATCGACAGGCGCGCGGCGTGGATCTCGCCGAGCTGCACCTTGCGCTGGAACAGCGGCGCGAGCTGCCAGCCGAGCGTGGCGTCGTTCACCTCGACCGCGAGGCTCTCGCTTTGCCACTTGAGCCAGCCGATGCGACCGCCGGTGCGCAGCGAGCCGGTCACGTCGCGGCTCTCGAGTGTCTGGCCTGCGGGCAGGCGCTGCGCGGCCTGGGCGAGCGCGAAGGCCAGTGATGTGTTCGAGCCGAGCCACCACCAGGTGCCTGCGGCGAGCAGCAGCACGACGAGCAACAGGCCCGTCAGCGTCCAGCCCAGCGCGCGCAGCACGCGGCGGGTGCGCGAGCGGGGACGGGGCGTGGCTGTGGTGGGCGTGGTCGGCATGAAGCGGGTCAGAAGGTGAAGCCGAGGCGGAAGTGCAGGCGAAATTTCTTCGAGTCGACGCCGTAGGCCAGGTCGGCCTGCACCGGGCCGACCGGGCTGCGCCAGCGCGCGCCGACGCCCACGCCCACCTTGGGCTTGAGCTCGCCGGGCTTGTCGGCCACGGCGCCGGCATCCACGAACACCACGCTCTCCCATTCGGTGAGCTTGTCCTTGTAGACGAAGGGGCGCTGCCATTCGAGGCTGGCCACGCCGAGGTAGCGGCCCGCCACGGTCTTGCCGTCGGCGCGCACGGTGCCGATCTGCTTGTAGCTGTAGCCGCGCACGGTGGTGTCGCCGCCTGTGAGGAACATCAGCGTGGACGGGATCTGCGCGCTGTCCTTGGCCGCGACGGCACCGGCCTCCAGGCGCATCTGCAGCCGGCTGCGGCGCGCGCGGGCGTTCTTGTCCTCGGCCGCACCCAGCGGCAGCACGCCGAGAAAGCGCGCATAGGTGCGTGTGAAGGGCAGTTGCTGGCCGGTGAGCGTGTAGCCCGCGGCCATTTCGAGCGCCAGGCCGTAGCCGCGCGAGGGCGCCGAGTTGTCGTCGAAGTAGCGCCCGGTCCAGCCCCAGTTGGCGGTGACGGCCGAGGCCGAGGGCGGCGCGTCGGTGCCGCGGTTGTGGGCGTAGTCGTACTGCAGGAAGAGGCTGCGGTCGATGTGGTCGCTCGACTTGCTTTGCCCGCCGCGCAGCCGGCCGCTGTCGACCACGTAGCTGCCCGACTGCTCGCTCTTGAGTTCGCCACCGGCAAACCAGCGCCAGCCGCGGTCGTTGGGCACGGCGTTCCACTCGGTGCCCAGCGACTGGATGTCGTTGTCCAGCGAGAGCCGCGACACCGCGCGCCAGCCGAGCAGCGGCATGCGGTTGTGGGTGTGGTCGATCGACAGGCGCGGGCCGTTGTCGGTGGTGAAGCCCACGCCCATCACCACCTTTTGCAGCGGCGCCTCGCGCAGCTGCGCGATCACGGGCGCGGCCAGCGGCGTGTGGCTGTCGGTGTCGAGCGTGAGGAACACCGAGTCGTAATAACCGCTGCTGGCCAGACGCTGCTGGGCGTCGAGCAGCTTCTGCTGGTCGTAGTCGGTGCCAGTGGGCAGGCGCGCGATGCGGCGCGCGGCGTCGGCGTCGTAGCGCTCCACGCCGCGCAGCACCAGCGGTCCGAACTTGTAGGCGGGGCCCGACTGGTAGGTCACGCCGAGGCGGGCCTCGTGGCGGTCGGCGTCGATCTCGGCGCGGCTGATCTCCACGCTGCCGGTGGGAAAGCGCTTGGCCGTGAGGCTGCGCAGCGCGGTGGTCTTGGCGTCGTCCCACGCGCCTTGCGTGAAGGGCTCGCCGGCGCGCAGCGCCCAGCCGGTGCGGATGGCGTCGCGCTGCGCTTCGGCGCTGGGGTCGTCGGCGATCTGGCCGGCGTAGCGGATCTGCACGGTCGACACTTTCGTGCGCTCGCCGGGTGCCACGGTGATGACGACCTCGCGCGGGGCCTCGGTGCTGTCGGGTGTTTCGTTGAGTTCGAGCGTGAGCGTGGGCGTGAAGTAGCCCAGCGTGCCCAGCAGCTCGCGCGCATTGGCCTCGGCCGCGACCATGAGGCGCGAGACCTCGGTCACGCCCAGGTCGTCGAGCTCGCGGTAGCGCTGGATTTCGAGGTGACGCGCCAGGTAGTCGCGCTCGGTCTCGGGGCCGCGCACGTCGACCGTGAAGGCGCGGCGCCGGCCGTCGGCCTTGGCCTTGTCGTCGTCCTTGGCGGTGTCGCCGTTGCTGTCGCCGCTGCGCACCACGCCGACGGTGGACGCACCCGTGTCCGCCGCCTCTTTTTTAGGCAGCAGGCTGCAGCCTTGCAAAAGCAGGACGCCGGAAAAAAGCAAAGCCGGCCACAACGCCGGCGAAAGAACGGATGCCACCCTGACCATGGCGGCATTCTGACAGCACCCGTGCGGGCGGTGCCCCCCACTTGTGCGGGGCCGCGGGTTACTTGGACAGCATGCGCATCGCCTCTTCGAGGCCGCGCAGCGTGAGCGGGTACATGCGGTTGGACATGAGCTGCTGCATCACCGCGATGCTCTGGCGGTACTGCCACACGCCCTGGGGCTCGGGGTTGATCCAGGCGAACTTGGGGAAGGTGTGCGTGAGGCGCTGGATCCACTCGGCGCCGGCCTCTTCGTTGTTGTATTCGACGCTGCCGCCAGGTTGCAAGATTTCGTAAGGACTCATCGTGGCGTCGCCCACGAAGATGAGTTTGTAGTCTTTGTTGTACTTGCGCAGGATGTCCCAGGTCGCGAACTTCTCGGAGAAGCGGCGCTTGTTGTTCTTCCACATGAAGTCGTAGACGCAGTTGTGGAAGTAGTAGAACTCCAGGTGCTTGAACTCGGTCTTCACGGCCGAGAACAGTTCTTCGACGCGCTGGATGTGCTCGTCCATCGTGCCGCCCACGTCCATCAGCAGCAGCACCTTGACGTTGTTGTGGCGCTCGGGCCGCATCTTGATGTCGAGGTAGCCGGCGTTGGCCGCGGTCGAGTGGATGGTGTTGTCCAGGTCGAGCTCTTCCTCGTGGCCTTCGCGCGCGAACTTGCGCAACCGGCGCAGCGCGACCTTGATGTTGCGCGTGCCCAGCTCCTGCGTGTCGTCGTAGTCCTTGTAGGCGCGCTGGTCCCACACCTTCACGGCACTGCGGTTCTTGCCGGCGCCGCCGATGCGGATGCCCTGCGGGTTGTAGCCGCCATTGCCGAAGGGCGAGGTGCCGCCGGTGCCGATCCACTTGCTGCCGCCTTCGTGGCGCTCTTTCTGCTCTTCGAAGCGCTTCTTGAGCGTCTCCATGAGCTCGTCCCAGCCCATCTTCTCGATCTTGGCTTTTTCTTCGGCGGTGAACTCGCGCTCCAGCGTCTTCTTGAGCCAGTCGAGCGGCACTTCCTTGGTGAAGTCGGTGAGCATTTCGACGCCCTTGAAGTAGGCGGCGAAGGCACGGTCGAACTTGTCGTAGTGCTTCTCGTCCTTCACGAGCGCGGTGCGCGAGAGGTAGTAGAAGTCGTCGATGCCGTAGGCGCCGTCGGAGTTCGGGCCCACCACGTCGGACTTGAGCGCCTCGAGCAGCGTGAGGTATTCCTTGACCGACACCGGCAGCTTGGCCGAACGCAGGGTGTAGAAGAAGTCGATGAGCATGGAGCGCTCCTTGTGTTTCGTTCAGCCGCGCGGCTTGTCGAGCAGGTACTGCAGCTGGGCCTTCACCTCGGGCCATTCGCCCGCGCGCAGGCTGTACATGACGGTGTCGCGGATGGTGCCGTCGCGGCGCATCACGTGGCCGCGGATCACGCCGTCTTTCTTGGCGCCCAGGCGCTCGATGGCGCGCTGCGAGGCGAAGTTGAAGTTGTCGGTGCGCCAGCCCACCACGTTGCAGCCCAGCGTGTCGAACGCGTGCGTGAGCATCAGCAGCTTGCAGGTGGTGTTGACGTGGGTGCGCTGGCAGCGCTCGGCGTACCAAGTGTAGCCGATCTCGACGCGCTTCACGCCCGGAAGGATGTCGTGAAAGCTCGTGCTGCCCAGCACGGTGCCGCTGGCTTCGTCGGTCACGGCGAAGGCGAAGCGGTCGGCCGTCTTCAGGGCGGTCTCGATGTAGGCGCGCGTGTCCTGCGGTTCGGGCACGGAGGTGACGCGCAGCTTCCACAGCTCGCCGTCGGCGGCCGCGGCGCGCAGGCCGTCTTCGTGGGTGAGTGCCAGCGGCACCAGCGCGAGGCCGCGGGCCTTCAGCGTGACGGGTTCGACGAACGCCATGTGCAAACTCTCCGTGTCTCCGTGCGGGTCTCGGTGGATCTGGGGCTCAGGCGCGCGGGTCGCCGTACTTGTGCACGTACCACGCACGCGCGGCCTGCGCACCGGCGCCGCCGCCCAGGCCGATCAGCGCAATGCCGACGATCTCGCGCGTGCCGTACTTGCTGTCGGTGCCGAAGGCGTCGAGGCCGAGCAAGAGCCCGATCCCGCGCCCGATCAGCGCGCCCACCACGAACAGCACCGCCTGGGCGATGCCCAGCTTCATCAGCTGCTTGGTGGAATGCGGTTGCCGGCTCATGGCCTAGCGGTTGTTGCGTTGCATGAAGACGAGCTTCTCGAACAGGGTCACGTCCTGTTCGTTCTTGAGCAGCGCGCCCACCAGCGGCGGCACGGCGACTTTGTCGTCCTTGCTCTGCAGGGCTTCGAGCGGAATGTCTTCGGCCACCAGCAGCTTGAGCCAGTCGAGCAGCTCGGAGGTCGAGGGCTTCTTCTTCAGGCCGGGCAGGTTGCGCACGTCGTAGAAGGTCTTCATCGCCGAGGTGAGCAACTCCTGCTTCAGGTTCGGGAAGTGCACGGCGACGATGTGCTTCATCGTCTCGGCATCGGGGAACTTGATGTAGTGGAAGAAGCAGCGGCGCAGGAAGGCGTCGGGCAGTTCCTTCTCGTTGTTCGAGGTGATGAACACCAGCGGACGGTGCTTGGCGCGGATGAGTTCGCGCGTCTCGTAGCAGTAGAACTCCATGCGGTCGATTTCGCGCAGCAGGTCGTTCGGGAATTCGATGTCGGCCTTGTCGATCTCGTCGATCAGCAGCGCGACCGGCTGGTCGGCCGTGAAGGCCTGCCACAGCACGCCCTTGATGATGTAGTTCTGGATGTCCTTGACGCGCTGGCCGCCGTCCACGTCGGCGAGTTGCGAGTCGCGCAGGCGGCTCACGGCGTCGTATTCATACAGGCCCTGTTGCGCCTTGGTGGTCGACTTGATGTGCCACTGCAGCAGCGGCATGTCGAGCGCTTGCGCCACTTCCTCGGCCAGCATGGTCTTGCCGGTGCCGGGCTCGCCCTTGACGAGCAGGGGGCGCTGGAGTGTGATGGCCGCATTGACCGCCAGCATCAGGTCCTGAGTGGCGACGTAGTTGTCTGAGCCCTTGAATTTCATGAGTGGAGCGGAGGCAGGGTGGAGAAAAGAACACACTCGAACTGCATTGCGCAGCCTCTTGTGCAGCTCGCGCGAGGTTCCCGTGGGACCCTTGCATATAATCGAATGTTGATTCGAAAAACTGTATCTCCACGAGATTGTGCGCGCAAAATGAACAAGTTGTTGACCACGATGTTTGCCCTTGCTGTCGCTTGCGTGACGCTCTCGGCACAAGCCCAGCAAGTCACTGGCAAGGCCCAGGACGGCGCCAAGAAGGTCCAGATGTGCGTGGGCTGCCACGGCATCATCGGCTACCAGGCGAGCTTCCCCGAGATCCACAAGGTCCCGATGATCGCGGGCCAGAGCGCCACCTACATCTCGTCCGCGCTCACCGCGTACAAGGGCGGTGACCGCAAGCACCCGACGATGCGCGCCATCGCCGACAGCCTCACCGAACAGGACATCGCCGACCTCGCGGCCTACTACAGCCAGCTGGGCGTGAAGGAAGGCGACGCGCCTGCGGCCACACCGGCCAAGGCCGCGTCCGAGAACGTCCAGGCGCTCATCGCGCGCGACAAGGACAACAGCTGCACCAAGTGCCACGGCGCCAACTTCAACACGCCGAACGACGGCACCGTGCCCAAGCTGGCCGGCCAGCACGCCGACTACCTGTTCGTGGCACTGAAGTCGTACCGCGTGAAGAACAACCCCCACTTGGGCCGCTCGAACGCCGTGATGGCCGCACAGGTCGAACCCAAGAAGTTCACCAACGCCGAGCTGAAGACCCTGGCCACCTACATCAGCTCGCTGCCTGGCGAACTGAAGATCGTGCCGGAGTCGCGCCTGCATCACGCGCCTCAGTAAAAAGAGGGAGCCAGACGGGCACTGACCCGTTGCCCCAAAGAAAAAGCCCGCATCAGCGGGCTTTTTTTCGTCCGGATTTTCCCGGGGGTCAGACGTCGAAGAAGGCCGTTTCGTCGGCGCCCTGCATGCGGATGTCGAAGCGGTACGTCACGGCGCCGCCTTGTTCCACGCGCTCGGCGACTAGCGTGTGGCGGCGCTCGGCCGGCACGCTCTGCAGCACGGCGTCCTTCGCGTTGGCCTCGGCCTCGTCGCTGAAGTACACGCGGGTGAAGGCGTGCAGCAGCAGGCCGCGCATCAGCACGATCACGTTGATGTGCGGGGCTTCGCCGGGCGTCTCGGCGCCGGGCTTGACGGTGTGGAACACGAAGCGGTTCTGCGCGTCGGTGCCCGTGCCCACACGGCCGAAGGCGCGAAAGCCCAGGGCGCGCGCCTCGTCGGGCGTCTGCGGGTAGCGGCCTTCACCGTCGGGCTGGCTGATCTCGACCAGCGCGTCGTTGATCGGGTTGCCGTCGCCGTCGATCACGCGGCCTTCGAGGCGGATGCGCTGGCCGCTGGCGGTGTCCAGTGCCAGCACGGCGTCGAAGGGCTGGTTGAAGTTGTAGCCGTACTGCGTGGCGGTGAGGCCATAGGCGAAGTAGGGGCCCACGGTCTGCGAGGGGGTCTGGCCGAAGTCGGCTTCCTGTGCGGTCATCAATGGCATGGGGAATTCCTTTCAGCGGTTCTCGAACGGCGTTTCATCGGCGCCGCGCAGCACCATGTCGAACTGGTAGCCCAGGGCGTAGCCTTCCTCGGTGATGTCGAGGCTGAAGTCGGCAATGAGGCGGTTGCGGTAGCGCTCGGGCGTGCCGGTGACCATCGGGTCGTACTGCAGCAGCGGGTCGCCAGGGAAGTACATCTGCGTCACGAGGCGGCTGGCGAAGCTCTGGCCGAACAGCGACAGGTGGATGTGCTGCGGGCGCCAGGCGTTCGGGTGGTTGCCCCAGGGGTAGGCGCCGGGCTTGATGGTGAGGAAGCGGTAGCGGCCTTCGCTGTCGGTCAGGCAGCGGCCCGCGCCCAGGAAGTTGGGGTCCAGCGGGGCGTCGTGCTGGTCGACCTTGTGCACGTAGCGGCCCGAGGCGTTGGCCTGCCAGAGCTCGACCAGCGTGTTGGCCACCGGGCGGCGGCGCTCGTCGAGCACCTGGCCCGTGAGGATCATGCGTTCGCCCAGCGGCTCGCCGTTGACGCGTGCGTTGCGCGTGAGGTCGTGGTCGAACGCGCCGATGCTGTCGTGGCCGTACACCGGCTGCTGCAGCTCGCCGAGCGAGGCCTTCAGCGGAATGAGCGGCTTCTGCGGGCCGCGCTTGCCGGTCGACTTGTAGCCGGGGTAGATGTAGCTGGGGTGGGCCGCCCAGTCGCGCGGGGTGAGGGTGGGCTGAACGCCGCTCGTCTTGGTCATGTACGTTGTCTCCTGTCGTGGGACGAATCCGAAGCCCGCACTGTAGAAGTCGCGATCAATGATGTAAATTGAAGATTGTTCCAGTTTCAATAACCAGAAGGCATTGAAAAAGTCTCCCGCCGAGCTTCGCCAGGATTTCGTTCGCAACGTGCAGCTGCGGCACCTGCGCGCCTTCGTCGCGGTCGCGCAGGAGCGCCATCTGGCGCGCGCGGCCGAGCGGCTGGCGCTGAGCCAGCCGGCGGTGTCCAAGACGCTGTCGGAGCTCGAGGCCGTGGTCGGCACCCGCCTGGTGGAACGCAGCCAGGCCGGGCGCCGCGGCGTGCAGGGCCTCACGCCGGCCGGCGAACAGCTGCTGGCCCACGCCCTGCGCGTGCTCGAAGCGATGGATGCCAGCGCCCAGGCCGTGGCGCCGGCGGCGGGCGGGCGCATCGAGCGCCTGCGCATCGGCGCCTTGCCCAGCGTGGCGCCGGCGCTGTTGCCGGTGGCGCTGGCGCGGCTGCGCGAGGGCTGGCCGGCGGTGCAGATATTGGTGAAGAGCGCGGCCAACGCCGTGCTGCTCGACGAGCTGCGCGCCGGCGAGCTCGACCTCGTGGTCGGCCGCATGAGCGATCCGCGCCTCATGGGCGGCCTGAGCTTCGAGCTGCTGCACACCGAGCCGCTGGTGTTCGCCGTGCGCGCCGGCCATCCGCTCGCGCGCAAGCCGGCGCCGGTGCAGGCGGTGCTCGACTATCCGCTGGTCGTGTACGGCGAGGGCACGATCCCGCGCCACAACACCGAGAGCTTTTTGTCGGCACGCGGCCTGGCGCTGCCGCCCAATGCCCTGCAGACGCTCGACGTGGCGGTGGCGCGCGCGCTGGTGGCGGTGTCGGACGCGGTGTGGATCACGCCGCTGGGCGCTGCCCGCAGCGAGCTGGCCGACGGCCGCCTGGTGCGCCTGCCGATCGACACCACCGGCACCGAGGAGCCGGTCGGCCTCCTGCAGCGCAGCGAGGCCGAGCCGTCGCCGCTGCGTGCCGCGATGGCAGGACTGCTGCGCGAGGCTGCGAAGGCGCAGGGCGCGTTGCCGGCGCGCAAAGGAACGCCGCGCGCGACCGGCTGACGGTTCGTCAGTCCTTCGTGGCGCGGCGCTGCACGCACGCCACATAGCCATCGCCGTCCGGCGGGCGTCCCGCGCGCTGGCTCTCCCACATCATCTGGCCCAGGCAATCCATCGCCTCGTGGTGCGCATGCAGCAGCGAGCCGCGGCGCGCGGCCAGCAGCTCGACGGCCTGGCGAATGCCGCGCGGCTGGTCGATGGAGCACTGCTCGCTGATCGACAGGTGCATCGACAGATGCAGGAACGGGTTCTCGCGGCCGTTCGATCCGTCATAGACCCGCGCCACGGCCGCGTCGGCGTCGAGCAGGTCCTCGTGGTACTCGGGGTGCTCGTCGATCCAGCCGGCCGCGATGGTCTCCAGCGGTTCCATCGGCAGGCCCTGCCGGTGCTTGGCGTACACGTCGCAGAAGAAGCGGCGCACGTCTTCCTGGGAGGGATTGAACATATATAGAAGAGAGAAGAAGAGAAGAGAAAAACGGGCAGCGCCGGGGCTGTTGAAAGTGCGCGGGACACGTCCGGCGTTCCGGGTACGAAGGGTTACACCGTAACGTAACGAATCGCGAAATGACCTCCTTACGGCCTGTTTCGGATGTCGGTGCGCGCGGCGGTTTTCAGAAAAATACCCATGTAAATCAATCACTTGAAGCGCGGACGGCGCGGCATTGGCACAGCGGCAGAAAAGCGGCACGCAAGTTGCCCCTGTAGATGCATCTTTTGTCACAGAGGCTGCCATGACCGCTCCACAAGCATCGACCGTTTCGACCGAAGGGCTCTCCGCCAATGGCGCTGCGCCCGTGCTTCTTGCCCAAGCCACCGTCACGCCGCTAGGCACGCCGGGCATGAGCGCCGGCGCCTCCGCCGCGCCTGCGGCCGTGGCGTCTTCCAGCGTGGGCACATTGTCCAATGCTACGCCCGGCGTTGCAGTGATGCGCGAGGGTGTCCGCATTCCGGTGGACGGCAATCAGACCCTGATGGCCGGCGACCGCGTGATCGTGCCGGACGGCGGCCAGGCCAACGTGCTGTTCCCCGGATCGGCTTCCAACAAGGCGCCGCTGGCCGGCGTCTTCACCGGCGGCACCGATGCAACCATCGGCTCGACCAAGCTGCCCGGTGGCCTCGAACAAGTGAATGTGGACGTCGCCTCGGGCGACCTGCAAGTGACCCCGCCGGACAGCGACGCCGATGCGGCTGCGCTGGCCGTGACCAAGAAGACCGCGGCCGGCAGCGGCATCGGCCTCGGTGAATTCGCGCTGGGCGCCCTGGGCGCCGTGGCGCTGGGCGCCGCACTCAGCGGTGGCGGCGGCGACGGTGGCACCACCGGCTTCCCGCTGTTCGTGGGCGGCCCGGGCGGTGACTCCGATGCGGACGCTGATTCGGACTCGGATTCGGATTCGGATTCGGACAGCGACTCTGACTCCGATTCGGACTCGGACTCGGACAGCGACTCGGATTCGGATGCCGATTCGGACAGCGATTCGGATTCGGATTCGGACTCCGACAGCGATTCGGACTCCGACAGCGATTCGGACTCTGACTCCGATTCGGACAGTGACTCGGACTCGGACAGTGACTCCGACTCCGACAGCGATTCGGACTCCGACAGCGATTCGGACTCTGATTCGGACTCCGACAGTGACTCGGACTCGGACAGCGACTCCGACTCCGACTCCGACTCCGACTCCGACTCCGACTCCGACTCCGACTCCGACTCCGACAGTGACTCCGATTCGGACAGCGATTCAGACTCCGACTCGGACAGCGACTCCGACAGCGATTCGGATTCCGACTCCGACTCCGATTCGGACAGTGACTCCGACTCGGATTCCGACGCAGACGCCGACCACCTGCTCGACCCCGCCGACGGCATCGTGGGTGGCGTGCTCGACGGCGTGGACGACGCGCTCGGCCTCGGCGGCGCGCTGACCCCGGTGACCGATGTGGTGGACAACCTGACCGACGTCGTCGACGACGTGCTGGCGCCGCTGCTCGGCGAAGAGTTCCAGGCCAATAACCCGAACCAGCTCGACCCGGTGGACAACCTCGTGGGCAGCATCACCAATCCATTGGGCGGCACGCTCAGCCCGATCCTCGATCCGTTGCTGGGTGCCGGCGCGGCCGGTGCCATCACCGGCGGCCTGCTCCACCAGGTCGACTACGTGACCGATGCGCTCAACAACGGGCTCGAGAACCTCATCGGTGACAACGGCATCGTCAGCGGCCTGACCGACGCCCTCGGCCTGGGCGGCGTGACCGACCAACTGCTGGGCGACGACGGTGCACTCGGCGGCCTGCTGCAGAACGTGATCGGCGAAGGCAGCCTCGTGCAAGGCCTGCTGGCCGAAGACGGCCTGGTCGGTGGCCTGCTGGCACCCGATGGCCTCGTGGGCGGCCTCATCGGTGAAGGCAGCGCCGTCGGCGGCCTGCTGGACACCGTGCTCGGCGACGACGGCCTGGTCGGCGGGCTGCTCGGCGACGGCGCCCTCGGCAACCTCACCGGCGGCCTGCTCGGCGCGGACGGCCTGCTGGGCGGCCTGCTCGGCGACGACAGCGCCCTGGGCGGCCTGCTGGGTGACGACGGCCTCGTGGGCGGCCTGCTCGGCGGCGACGGCGTGCTGGCCGGCCTGGCCGGTTCGGAAGGCCTCACCGGCGAACTGCTCGGCCAGGGCGGCCTCATCGACAACCTGCTCGGCCAGGATGGCGCGATCTCCGGCCTGCTCGCCGACAGCCCGCTGGGCGGTCTGCTCGGCGGCGACGACGGCCTGCTGGGCGGCCTGCTCGGTGGTGTCATCGGCGAAGGCGGCCCCATCGGCGGCCTGCTCGGCAACGACGGCCTCGTCGGCGGCCTGCTGAGCGACGACGGCCTGCTGGGCGGTGTGCTCGGCAGCGACGGCCCGGTGGGCGGCCTGCTGGGTGACGACGGCCTGCTCGGTGGCCTGCTCGGCGATGCCGGCCCCATCGGCGGCCTGCTCGGCGAGGACGGCGTGCTGGGCGGCGTGCTCGGCGACAACGGCCTGGTCGGCGGTCTGCTCGGCGGCACCGGCCCCATCGGTGGCCTGCTCGGTGACGACGGCCTGCTCGGCGGCCTGCTGGGCGACAACGGCCCGCTGGGTGGCCTGCTCGGCGGCGACGGCGCCGGCGGCCTGCTCGGACCGGACGGCATCGTCGGTGGTCTCCTGGGCAATGACGGCCCCGTGGGCGGCCTGCTCGGTGAAGAAGGCCTCATCGGCGGTCTGCTGGGCGGCGTGCTCGGCGGCATCGGCGGTGGCGGCACCCCTGGCACCGGCGCAGCCCTGCTCGACCCGGCCGACAGCGTGGTGGCCGGCCTGGTCAACGGCCTGAACAACGGCGTGCTCGGCGACCTCGGCCTGGGCGACGTGCTGGCGCCGGTCTCACAACTGACCGACAGCCTGACCGACACGGTCGACGGCCTGCTGGCCCCGGTGCTTGGTTCCAGCTTCACGCCGAACGACCCGAACGTGCTCGACCCGGCCGACAGCCTCGTTGACGACGTGACGGACGGCGTGGGTGGCCTGGTCAGCCCGGTGGTCGACCAGCTGCTCGGCGCCGGCGCAACGAACGGCCTGCTGAACGCGGTCGACACGCAGGTCGACTTCGTGACTGACGGCGTGGCCAACCTGATCGGTGGCGATGGCCTGCTGGGTGGCGTCCTTGGCGGCGACGGCGGCCTGTTGGGCGGCGTCCTCGGCGGTGAAGGCGGTCTGCTCGGCGGCGTGCTGGGTGAAGGCGGCCTCCTGGGTGGCGTCCTCGGCGGCGACGGTGGTCTGCTCGGCGGCGTGCTGGGTGACGACGGCCTGCTGGGCGGCTTGCTCGGCGGTGAAGGCGGTCTGCTTGGCGGTGTGCTGGGTGAAGGCGGCCTCTTGGGCGGCGTCCTCGGCGGCGACGGTGGCCTGCTTGGCGGCGTGCTGGGCGACGACGGTCTGCTGGGCGGCTTGCTTGGCGGCGACGGCGGCCTGCTCGGTGGCGTGCTGGGTGACGACGGCCTCCTGGGCGGCGTCCTCGGCGGCGATGGCGGCCTGCTCGGCGGTGTGCTGGGTGACGACGGCCTGCTGGGTGGCGTACTCGGCGGCGACGGCGGCTTGCTCGGCGGCATCCTCGGTGACGACGGCCTTCTGGGCGGTGTCCTCGGCGGTGACGGTGGTCTGCTCGGCGGTGTGCTGGGTGACGACGGCCTGCTGGGTGGCGTTCTCGGCGGTGACGGCGGCTTGCTCGGCGGCATCCTCGGCGACGACGGCCTCCTGGGCGGTGTCCTCGGCGGCGTGACTGGCGGTGGCGCTGGTGGCCTGCTCGACGGCGTGCTGGGTGATGACGGCCTCTTGGGCGGCGTCCTCGGCGGCGTGACCGGCGGTGGCGCCGGCGGCCTGCTCGATGGCGTGCTGGGTGACGACGGCCTCCTGGGCGGTGTCCTCGGTGGTGTGACCGGCGGCGATGCTGGCGGCCTGCTCGGCGGCATCCTGGGTGATGACGGCCTGCTGGGCGGTGTCCTCGGCGGCGTGACTGGCGGTGGCGCCGGCGGCCTGCTCGACGGCGTGCTGGGTGACGACGGCCTGCTCGGTGGCGTCCTCGGCGGTGACGGCGGCCTTCTGGGCGGCGTCCTCGGCGGCAGCGAAGGCGGCTTGCTCGGCGGCGTCCTTGGTGACGACGGCCTGGTCGGCAGCCTGCTCGGTGCCGACGGTCTCGTGGGCGGCCTGCTCGGCGGCCTGACGGGCGGCGCTGAGCCGGTCGCCGGCATCCTGGAGCCGGTCACCAGCATCCTCGACGGCGTGACGGGTGCAACGGGCTCGGCAGGTTCTGCCGGCTCGCTGGTCTCGACGGTGGTCGACACCGTGACCCATGCCGCAGCCCCGGTGACCGACATCCTCGCCGGCACCCCGGCAGCCCCGGTGGCCGCGGTCGTGACCGGTGTGCTGGACACGGTCGAACACACGGTGGCCCCGGTGCTCGACAACGTGCTCACCCCGATCACCAGCCTGCTCGACCAGAGCCCGGCCGGCGGTGCCCTGGCACCCGTGACGAACATCCTGCACGGCCTGCTGGGCTGATCCAAGGACACGAAGAAGGAGGAAGGGAAACCTCGATAGCAAGCAGACAGGGACGGGCCGTCAGCGGCCCGTCCCGCGAAAGGACCGTCATGAACAAGAATTTCCGGATACTGGCCCTCGTGGCAATGGGCGCAAGCCTCGCTGCCTGCGGTGTGCCTCCCAAGGGCGGTCGCGACGACGCGACCTACTACTACTCCAACAAGAGCGTGCGCGAAGTGCCCAAGGTGGAGCCGGCGCCGCCACCGCCGCCGCCGAACACGCCGGCCAAGATCGTCTACTTCGACTTCGACAAATACGACGTCAGGGCCGGCGACCGCAGCATCGTCGAGGCGCACGCGGGCTACATGCGCAACCGGCCGGCGAGCCGGGTCGTGATCGAAGGCCACACCGACCTGCGCGGCGGCCGCGAGTACAACCTCGCGCTCGGCCAGCGCCGCGCCGAGGCCGTGCAACGCATGCTCACGCAAATGGGCGTGCCGGGCGAACGCATCGAAGCCATCAGCTGGGGCCTTGAAAAGCCCGCATCGCTTGCCACCACCGAGGAGGGCCATCAGCTCAATCGTCGCGCCGAGTTCAGCTACCGCTGAATCGGGAGCACGCGATGATTTCACGGGCGGCTTCCGGTCCGCGATCACGTCATTCAAGCGAGAGCAGATGACGGACGCGACCGGCCTTCGCCCGCATTCGACCGGGGCCGAATGATGTCCTTCTCAGACCAGCTCCACGCCTGCCACGAGCGCCTGGTGTCCGTGTGCGCGGCGTTGCCTGCCCCGTACCCGGCCTTCACGCTCTTCTTCTCGGTGAGCGACGGCGCGCAGCGTGCGCACGTCGTGCATGCGCGGGCCGACGACTTCGAGACCGCCTGGCGCGAAGGCGCCGACCTGGTCGAGCGATGGGTGCGCGAGCGCGGCATCGTCTCGCCCTGGCTGCGCATCGACTGGGTCGAGGGCGCCAGCCCGATGGACTGGACACAGTTCAAGACCCAGCTCACTGCGGTCAAGCGCAACTACTTCCGGCTCGGCCTGGCCTTCGACCAGGATTTCGGCTTCGCCTTCACCGAGCAGGAACTCAACGCCAACGCCATGCTGTGCGGCGATTCGACCATCGCCCATTCGGTGGTGAACGCGCGCAACTTCGACGTCTATGCGCAGGCCCGCTTCGAGCGCACGCTGCCGCTGGAAGAGTCGTCCGAGCGCACGGTGTACCTGCTGGCCACGGTCGGCGTGTTCTGCCAGCCCGACGGCGTGGTGCACAAGCTCGTGGGCACGGGGCTCGACGCAGGCCGCCGGCAGCTGCCGGCGCTCAACCCGCAGTCGGTGCTCGAGCTGGTGCGCAGCGGCTCGTCGTACCTGGCGCGCCAGATGCAGAGCGACGGCCTGTTCGTGTACGGCTACTTTCCGTGCTTCGACCGCCGCATTCCGACCTACGACGCGATGCGCCACGCGGGCACCGTGCACGCCATGCTCGAGGCTTGGGAGCTCACGCGCGACGACACGCTGCGCGCGGCCATCGACCGCGCCATCGACCACCTCAGCGATGCGCTGATCCGCGACTACACGCTGCCCGACGGCCGCGAGGTCGCGTACCTCGTCGACACCGGCGGCGAGATCAAGCTGGGCGGCAACGCGGCGTGCGTGCGCATGTTCGTGCGCTACTGCGAGCTGATGGAAACGCGCCACTGGCTGCCGCTGCTCGAGAAGCTCGCGCTGGGCATCGTGGCGCTGCAGGACCCCACCAGCGGGCGCTTCGACCACGTGCTGCACGCGGCCGACCTGACGCTCAAGCAGGCCTCGCGCGTCATCTTCTACGACGGCGAGGCGGCCTTCGGCCTCATGCGCCTGTACGGCCTCACGCGCGATCCGCGCTGGCTGGCCGCGGTCGAGAAAGCCTTCGACCATTTCATTGCAAGCCAGCACTGGCAGTCGCACGACCACTGGCTCAGCGGTTGCGTGAACGAGCTCACGCAGTGGAGCCCGCAGGAGCGCTACTTCCGATTCGGGCTGCAGAACGTGGCGGGCTACCTGGACTTCGTGCTCGACCGCAAGACCACCTTTCCCACGCTGCTCAGCCTCATGCTGGCGGCGCAGCAGATGCTGCAGCGGCTGGAGAGCATGCCCGCCATGCGGCACCTGCTCGACGAGCTGGACACCGAGAAGTTCTACCGCGCGCTCGACTACCGCGCGCACTACCTGCTCAACGGTTTCTTCTGGCCCGAGATGGCGATGTACTTTCGCCGGCCGTCCACGGTCGTCGGCGCCTTCTTCGTGCGGCACCACTCGTTCCGCGTGCGCATCGACGACGTCGAGCAGTACGTGACGGGCTTCGCGGCCTACCACCGCTACCTGCTGGACCGGCGCAGCCAGCCCGGCGGCCCCGGTCCCGGAGGCAGTGGCGGCGGCGGCGGGTTGCGCGACGACGGCGCCGTGTGGACCGCCAGCGAGATGGCCCGCGTGACTGGCGGCGAATGGGTGGTCAAGCCCGAGGACGGCTGGCGCGCCACCGGCGTGACCCAGCGCACCTTCATGCGCAAGGGCCGCGTCGTGTTCGAACACCAGGCCCGGCCCTCGAAGACGCCGCTGGCGGCAGTCACGCTCAAGGGCGTGCTGCAGCCGGCCGCGGCCGTGCTGTGCACCGACCCCAAGCCGCACCTGGACAAGCGCGTGCCCGTGCTGAAGGTGGCCAACGTGCTGCAGGCCGTGCTCGAGCTGGGCGACCATGCGCGCACCGAGTTCACCGGCCGCGTGTGCGGCGTGCTGGGCAGCGGCGCGGGCAGCAGCACCGTGGCCGCCATGCTGGCCGGCGCGCTCACCGTGTGGGGCGAGGTGGCGCAGCCCGAAGGCAGCATCAGCCTGCCGTCGGGCATTGCATGGAACCTCACCTGCATGCCGCGCCATGCCGCCTACTGGGTGCTCGAGATGGGCACCTCGCACATGCCCGCATCGGCGCAGCTCATGCGGCCGTCGCTCATCGTGGTGACGGGCATTTCGGCCGCATCGCAGAAGCACCGCGGCCCGTCGGAGGCCGCCGCGCGGCTCGACTGCCGCATGTTCCAGGCCATGGCCGCGGGCGACCGCGTGGTGCTCAACCGCGACATGCCCGAGTTCGCCACCTTCGCCGAAGCCGCGATGGCGCACCAGCTGCAGATCGTGACCTACGGCGAGCACAAGGACGCCGACGTGCGCCTGCTCGCCTTCGACCACGGCGAGGTGCAGGCCGAGGTGGCGGGCGAGCCCTTTCAGCTGCGCCTGAACGCGCCGGGCCGCCACATGGGCGCCAGCGCCGTCGCCGCGCTGGCCGCGCTGCAGGCGCTGCGCCTGCCGCTGGCCGCCGCGGTCGAACCCTTTGCGCACTTCGAGCCGCCAGGCGGACGCGGTGCGCTGCACACCATTCACATCGGCGGCGGGAGCTTCAAGCTGATCGATGAAACCTACGACGCCAACCCGAGTTCGATGCGGGCGGCGCTGGAGTTGCTGTCACAAGCCCCCTGCGAGCCCGCGCGCCGGGTGGCCATCCTGGGCGACATGCAGGAGCTGGGGCCCGCGGCGCAACGCCATCACCTCGATCTGGAGGCCGAGTTGCTGGCGTCGCAACCTGACCGCGTGCTCCTGTGCGGACCCTTGATGCGGGCGCTTCACACGCGCATCCGCACCAAGGTCCGCTCCCATTGGTTTGTCGATGTGTCCGACCTCTCCACCGCACTCGGCGGGCTGCTGCAACCAGGCGACTGGGTGCTGGCCAAAAGCTCCGCCGGTGTCGGTCTTTCCCGGCTCGCCCGGGTTCTGAAAGCACTGCCATGAGATGGAACGCACTGGTCCACATTCCCTATGAATCCGAACGCGAGGCACCGCCGCGGCGCTGGTGGCTGGGCTGGTTGCAGCTGCTGTGCGCCTGGGTGCTGCTCATGCTGCTGTGCGCCAACATCGCGCTCGTTTTCGCCGAAGGCCTGCCGGGCACATCCGGCCGCACCGCGACCCACAGTTACACGCATAAAACGATGAATTGCACGCTCAGGGAAAACGCCGCGCCACAAGGAACGCGCGGCGTGGAATCGACCGGTCCGGCGCAGGTTCGCGCACACCGATGCTGAGAGGCATCAGAGGCGAATTTTTGCCTTGTAACAGACGGGTAACAGTTGATAATGGCGCTGGCGTCGTTGCCCGACGGATCGGTCTTTCTTCATGATCAAGTTCCTCTTGCCCAGCCAGCTGGTTGCCGACAGGCCGGAAACGCCCGGCGCCAGTCCGTATGCCGGTGCGCTGAGCGATGCGTTTCGTGCGGCCTACCCCCTCGTCAAGAGCGCGGCGTGGCTGTCGCTGCCCGTCAGCCTGTTCGGCCTGCTGCCTTCCATCTTCCTGCTCCAGGTGTATGACCGCGTGCTCTCGCGCAGCGGCGTCTCCACGCTCGCGGCGCTGGTGTGCGGCATCCTGTTCTTCCTGTGCATCGAGTTCTGGCTGCGCACGCGGCGTTCGCGCCTGCTGCGCAACGCGGGCGCGACCGTCGACCACGGCGTGTCGAGCGCGCTGCTGCACTCCATGCTCGGTCGCCCGCTGCGCGCGCTCGAAGCGCGACCGGCTTCGTCCTGGCAGCTGTACTTTCGCGACGTGGGGGCCGTGCGCGGCACCGTCACCGGCGGGCTCGCGCAGTCGATCTTCGATCTGCCGATGGCGATCTTCGCGCTCGTGGTGATCGGCATCGTCGCGCTGCCGGTGCTGCCGGTGGTGGTGGCCTTCCTGGCCATCATGTCGTTCCTGGCCTGGTGGTGGGCCGACGAAGTGCGCGCCGGCCGCGTGGAAGAAGTGCTGCGCGGGCGCGGCCTGGACCGCATCACCTCCGAGATCTGCCATGCGCGCGAGACGCTCAAGGCGCAGTCGAACGACGGCCCGACCATCGAGGTCTGGCAGCAGACCTACAACGCCTGGCTCAGCGAGAGCTTCGGCAAGAACGGCCAGATCGAAACCGCGCGCGACGGCACCACCGTGCTGCTCACCGTGTTCTCGGTCATCGTCGTCACCGTCGGCGCCATCTCCGTCATGCAGCAGTGGATGACGGTGGGCGGCCTCGTCGCCTCCAACATGCTCGCGCTGAAGGCGCTGCAGCCGGTGGCCGGGCTGGTGTCGAACTGGCGCTCGCTGGCCACCGCCAAGGAAGCCGCCAAGCGCCTGGAGACCGTGCTCGGCGAGCCGGTCGAGAAGGCGCCCACCGGCATGGCGCTGCCGCAGCCGCTGGGCCGCGTCACGCTCAAGGACGTGAGCTTCAGCTTCACCGAAGACGCACCGCAGCCCGTGCTGGAAAACGTCGACCTCGACATCGGCCCCGGCGGCCTGCATGTGATCGTCGGGCGCAACGGCGCGGGCAAGTCGACGCTCGTGAAGCTGCTGTCGGGCCTGTACACGCCCACGCACGGCGTGGTGAGCATCGGCGAGTACGACCTGTCGCAGTTCGGCCGCGAAGAGCTGTCGCGCTGGATCAGCTACCTCTCGCAAGAGGTCTACTGGTTCGGCGGCCCGCTCGTCGACACCATGCGCCGCGGTGCGCCGGGCCAGAGCGACGAGCAGATCGTCGCGGCCTGCAAGCTCTCGGGCGCGCACGACTTCATCTCGCGCCTGCCCGACGGCTACCGCACCGTGGTGGGCGAGGGCGGCACCGGCTTCTCCGTGGGCGAGCGGCGCAAGCTCGCGCTGGCCATGAGCTTCCTGCGCAAGCCCTCGGTGCTGGTGCTCGACGAGCCCAGCAACGACCTCGATTTTCAAAGCGAGCGCAACCTGCTCGCGACCATGCTCGCGGTGGCCAAGGTGCGCACCGTGGTCGTGGTCACGCACTCGCTGCGCATCGTGTCGGCGGCCACCACCGTCTATCACGTCACCGGCCAGGGCAACGTGGAGGTCGGCTCCGCGGCCGTCATGGTGCCCAAGCTCTTCGGCGTGAAGAAGCCGCTGGTGGCGCTGGGCGACAGCGAGGATGGCAGCAGCAACAGCAATGCCGGTGTCTCCACCGCTTCGCGCTCGATGGCCTGAGCGACTTGCGTGATCGATTGATTGACCGACTGACAGACAGAGACAGGGGTACGGGATTTTGAAACCAGACTTGCCGCAGGTGCTTCAGGGCGAGAGCGAGAAACAGGCGGCGCAGACCACGCCGCAAGGCCGGCGGCGCCAGTGGATCATCGGCGGCGCGGTCGCGGTGCTGGCGGTGGTGGGGCTCGGCTTTCCGATGGAGACCGTCGTCGTCGCGCCGGGCCGCGTGATCCCCTCCGACCGCGTGAAGTCGATCCAGCACTTGGAAGGCGGCATCGTCAGCAACGTGCTCGTGAAAGAAGGCGACAAGGTCAAGCAGGGCCAGTCGCTCGTCGAGATCGACCTGGGCGGCAGCGGCCTGAACTTCGAAGAGCTCACCGCGCGCAATGCCGCCACGCAGGCCACCCGCGTGCGGCTCATTGCCGAGAGCCGCGGCCAGCCGCTCAAGCGCGATTCGTTCGATGCCGACATCGACGAGGCCGTGCTCGAAGGCGAGGTCGGTGCCTACCAGGCGCGCGCGCTCGAACAGCGCGGTGTCATGGCCGGCGCCGTGTCGAACCTGGAGCAGGCACGCAGCAAGCAGCTCGAACAGCAGGCCAAGGTCAAGGGCCTGGGCGACCGGCTGGAGCTGATGCAGAAAGAGCAGGAGATCTCCGAACAACTGCTCAGCGAAAAACTCGTCGGCCAGGTCGAGGTGCTCGAGAAGCGCCGCCAGGCCGAAGGCGTGCGCAGCGAACTCGCCGTGGCGCGCCAGGGCGTGATCTCGGCGCAGGCCGCCATCACCGAAGCACAGGCCAAGATGGCCGAGGCCGAGGGCCGCTTTCGCCGCCGCGCCTCGGACGAACTCGCCACCGTCGAACGCCAGTTCGCCAGCCTGAGCGAAGACCTTGCACGCGCCCGCACCCAACGCTCGCGCACGGTGGTGAAGGCGCCGGCCGACGGCATCGTGAAGGGCCTGCGCAGCGGCAGCCCCGGCTGGGTCGTGAAGCCCGGCGAATCCATCCTGGAGGTCGTGCCCGACGAGGACGAGATCATGGTCGAGGCGCGCCTCAACCCGAACGACCGCGGCTTTGTCGAAGTGGGGCAAGAGGCGCGCGTGAAGATCACCGCCTACGACTACCTGCGCTACGGCGCCGTCGACGGCAAGGTCAAGCTCGTGGCGGCCGACGCCGACCGCGATGCCGCCATTGCCAACGGCACGCCGTACTACCGGCTGCTCATCAGCATGTCGCAGTCGCACGTGGGGCGAAAGGAAAACCGCATCACCGCCGGCATGGAGTCCGAAGTCGACCTGCGCGTGGGGACCGATCCGTTCATCTGGTACATCCTGCGGCCTGTGCTCAAACTGCGGCGCGAAGCCTTCCGCGAACCATGAGCAAGCCCGTGTTGCCGGGCCGGCGCGTGCGCATCGCCCCGGGTGTGCTCTGCGCGACCTTGTGCGTCAGCATGGCGCTGCCGCCCACCGCGCATGCCCAACAGACATCCGCTGAACAGGACGAGCCACCTGCCGCGCTCGCGTTCTCGCGCCGCCTGTCTTCGCCTTCTCTGGGCGCCGCGAGTTCTGCGCAGCGCGTGAAGCAGGCGCTCATTGCGCTGTCGCAGGAATACCCCGAGGTGCTGACCGCACAGGCCACCGCCAGCACCAGCAGCTTCGGCGTGGACGCGGCCCGCATGGCGCGCTACCCGCGCTTCAAGGTCGGCACGTCGTCGGGCACCTACAACAGCGGCGCCAAGGACGCGCAGAGCCAGAGCTACACCGTGCTCACCGCCGAGGCGCGCGTGAGCCTGATCGACGGCGGCGCCATGAGCGCCGCACAGCGCGCCGCCGAACTGGCCAACCAGGCCGACGACGAAGCCGTCGTCACCACCTCGCAGAAGGTCGTGCTGGACGCGCTCACCGCCTACCTGCAGGTGCAGCGCTTCGATCTGAAAAAGCAGATCGCGCACCGCGCCACCGAGGTCGTGGCCGAACTGTCGAAGGCCGAGGCGCGGCGCGTGGCGCTCGGCGTGAGCGGCGACAACGACCTCAACATGGCCGCCTCGCGGCGCGCCCTCGTGGCCGCGCGCGAGTCCGACTTCGAAGCCCAGCGCGACGAGGCGCTGGCCAAGTTCCGCAACTACTTCAAGTTCTCGCCCAACCCCGAATCGCTGCCCGTGCTCGCCGCGCCGTCGCACTGGCGCATCGGCTCGCAGGAAGAAGCGCTGCGTCGCGCCGAAGCGCGCAGCACCGAACTGGCCGAAGCGCAGGGCCGCGTGGCACGTGCGCGCGCGCTGGTCGACCAGACGGAGGCCAGCCTGTACCCCACGCTCGACGCCGTCGTCGTGAAGAGCAAGGACCCGCGCGGCGTGTCGCCGCAAGACCCGACGCGCGCCGCGTTTGAACTGAACTGGAACTTCGGCAACGGCTTCGACCGCCAGCTCAAGCTCAAGGGCGCCCTGGCTGAAGTCGCGAACCAGGAAGCCAAGATGGAGGGCGTGAAGCTCAACCTGATGGAGCTCACCGCGTCGTCGTGGTCCCGCACCGTGGCTGGCCGCGAACGCGAGCGCCAGTTGATGGAAGCCGTCAGCACGTCAGGCCAGGCCTTCCGCGGCCGCCGCCGTCTCATGGAGTTCGGCCGCGAGACCCTGCCCAAGGTGCTCGATGCGCAGCTGGACTACTACACGCTGCTGTTCGACTACATCGACGGCGTGTTCGACCTGCGCATTTCGGAGCTGCGCCTGGCGCGCACCACCGGCGAACTGCGCATCGACCCCATCGGCGCCAACAACTGGATCGACCGCATCTTCGGCCCCCCGAGCCGCAACGTCTTGACCGAAGACGGCCTGCTGGGCGCGCTGTGCATCTCGAGCAACACGACGTGTGCCACCGAACCCGTGGTCGACCGCTCGCCGGGTGCATCGTTCACGAACCCGCCGCTGCGCAGGACGACGCGCCTCGGAATCAACTGACCCACGAGGCAAGCGCCAGCGAAGCCCGTTGGTGAAACACCGAGGAACCGGCTTTGCCGGGCCTCTGGTGTTGCCCCCGGTAGGGGTTGGCGAAGCGACACGAAGTGCGCGCAGGCTGGGGGTGAGCCCAGTGCTCGACACGAAGTGCCGCGCAGCCTGGGGGCGAGCTAAGTTTCTTCGGGGATGCCGGGTTCGCCGTCGAGGATCTGGTACTTGCGCATCTTCTCCCACAGCACCTTGCGGCTGATGCCCAGGTGCTGCGCGGTGTCCTGACGCTTCCAGTCGTTGATCTCCAACGCCGCGATGATGCGATTGCGCTCGCTGCTGTTCCAGCCCTTGCGGTCGCCGTTCGCGTCGAGCGCGACCCCTGTGCCGTTGCGATCGGTAGCGAGCGTCGCCGGTGCCGGCGTGCCGCGCGTGAGCGCGATCGCGCGCTGGATGAGGTTCTGGTCCCAGCTGTGCAACTGCCGCGCGATCACACCCACGCGCTCCGCGAGATTGCGCAGCTGCCGCACATTGCCCGGGAAGTAGGTTTCGGCCACCGCATCGCTGAGCCAGTGCGGCGTTTCGCCCAAGGCTTCGAGCTCGTCGCCCAGCACGTTCGTCAGCAGCGCCTTGAAGATCGCGATCTTGTCGATCTCGCCGCGCTCTTCGAGGCTGGGCACATGCAGCTCGATGACCGCCAGCCGGTAGAACAGGTCGGCCCGGAACTCGCCACTCGCCACCATTTCGCGCAGGTTGCGGTTCGTCGCCGCCACGAGCCGGAAGTCGACGCGAATTGGCGACGTCGCGCCCAGCCGCGTGACCGCACTGTCTTCAAGCACGCGCAGTAGCTTGACCTGCTGGTAGCGAGGCAAGTCACCGATCTCGTCAAGGAACAGCGTGCCGCCCGTGGCCTGCTCGAAGTACCCGCGGTGTGCGTGCACCGCGCCCGTGAACGAGCCCTTCGTGTGGCCGAAGAACAGCGACTCGAACAGCCCATCAGGAATCGCACCGCAGTTCACCGCCACGAACGCGCCCTTGCCGTACTGCTGGTGCCCGATGTGAAGTTGTTGTGCGATGCGCTCCTTGCCGACACCGGTCTCACCGCGCACCAGCACCGGGTGGTTGCAATCGGCAAAGGCGCCCACTTCAGCGAGCAGCCCTTTCATCGCATCGGAATGCGCCACCAGCATGTCGGGCGCCTGCGGCGCGACATCGCGCGCGCGCAGCTGGCGCACCAGCTTGGCCACCATCGTGCGCAGCTCGGCGCAGGTGAAGTCGTAGGGCAGGACGTGCAGGTACTCAGGCGGATACGTGCGCGAGTCGCGCTCGCGCGAAGCCGCAGCGACCCAGATCACGGGCATGCCTTGCAGCAGCTCGGTCGCGTGCGGCAGCCCGCCGCCGTCGATCACAGTGACGCTGATGATCGCGACGGAAGGACGCAATGCGACACCGCGGTCCTGCTGAGGCGGCGGCAGGCCATCGGCCCGGATGACTTCCACGTCGAAGCTCGCCATGCACCGCGCAATGCGGTCGAGGATGTCGGCTTTGCCTTCCCAGACAAAGAGGTCGAGTTCGTCGAAGTTGGAGGCAGGATTCATCGAAAGATTGATGCTGAAATTCGCTGTCGGTCAATACACCAGCTTGGAGCGCGCGCATTGAAGGCCATTCAGCTTGACATCGGTGCGGCCTAGTTCGAGACCCAATACGTTGGTGAGAATGTTGGAGAGAAATCCCCCAATGCCATCCAGGAGAGGCTGAAGAAGTGCAATCACCGGGCTGAGCAGGACAGAAAGAAGCCCGGTCGCGCCGCCTGTTCCCGGTGATGTGCTACCTGGAACTTGCGAGGCGGCGCTGTCAATCACGCCGGCCGGCGCAGAGTTGAGTGCATCAAGTACCTTGCCTTTTACGCAGCTGTTCCAGGCCAATGCCTGCAGCAGGCCCGCACAAGAGGGACCAAGGCCGATCAGGCCCAACAAACCACCAGACGGCTTTGTTTGGTCTTCCAGAACTTGCCATACAGACAGATTCTTCTTGACTGGAATGACGCCAAGCAATGGGTCTGGCACCCAAACGGTTCGAAGCCAATCTCCGAGGCTGGGTGAACCGGTCGCCGGATTTCCATTCTTCAGAAGGTTGATAACGGCGGTGGCATCGTAGAAGCCGTTCGGTTTCTGGGTTGCAGCGAGGTAAGCGTTTGCGAGTGCGAGGGCCTTGTCGTCCGCTGGGGCTTCCGGGCTCAAACTCAATAGCTGGCCTAACGTCTTGGACAACTCGTCGATCAGTTTGGCGACTGTCGTACCGACTTTGAGCGTGTTCGGAGCTGTTGACACGACCTGACCGACCTCCAGAGTCACGGATTCCTGTTGAGGAAATGCATCAATCTTGATCCAGGCAGGCGCAGGTACGGGTAGGTGGAGAAGTTGAATCAATCGCTCCTTCTGGAGACTGTCTTCGCACAAGTTCTTGGTAGAAAAGCGAACGCTGGCGTCATCAACTTTTCCGACACAGGCGCGGAGAATGTTTGATGTGACCTTGACTGTCGCCTTGCGAGGAGAGGCAAGGCAGTCCATGCCGGTAAGTTCTCCATTTCCGTTGATGGCATCGATGTAGATGGGAAGATGCACGCGAGTGCCCAGCAAGCCGGTCACGATCGGAGACAGAAGTCCTCCCAGGAGACCGTCGGTATCGATATTCAAGTAAAGGCGAACTTGTGCGTTGTAGGCCTTGGTTCCGATGCCGCCGATGCCGATAGACGGTGGTTCGACGATGCCAGCTTGCGCATCGACAAGACCACCCAGTTTCAGCCCGGGGATCAATACGGCCCGACCGGCTGTGGCAATGCCAATGCTGGTCTTCAAGAGCATTCCAAGGTCGATCTCAGTATTTAGCGCTGCCTCGTTGGTGCTGTTTGGTGTGCTGAGCGTCAGGATTCCGCCAGATCCGGTGTCAGAGCCAAGAAGGTTCAACTTCACTTGACCTAGATGCGCATCGATCAGATCTTCTTTCAGCGCTCTGACCAAAACGGCAAGGGCCTCATCTTGCCCAATGGCGTTCAATGAGAGGTCGAGAATCTGGCTCAGGGTAACTTGGGGAAGCTTTGCAAGTTCTGTTGGAGTTAAGACGCCCCCGTCCAACACGACGCCCAGATTCAAGGCTTTCAGTAGGCCCGAAGGGGTGACTTTGATCTTGGCCAGTCCATTGGAGTCCAAAACGGTCAGAACTTCCGGGCTCACTCCGACGGCCTGGAGTATTTTTCCGAGGGGCGAGTTCGCATTCGTTCTAAGTAGTTGAGAACCAACGGAAAAGTTCGCAACGGCTGCGTCGAGCGCTGCGACGGCCTTGACGCTGATCTGTCGATTTCCCGTGAAGAACGGCAGAAGCTTGGGTGGCTCCTTCGTAATGGTGACTCGCAGTGCGTTGTAGTCCTTCGGTAGAGCGCTCGAAAGGAAATGATCCTCCGCAGGCTCCCCTGGCGCCCATTTCCCGCACTCCAGCAGCGTGAGGGGGACGCCGGGTAGGTTACTGGCGGCATTGGTTGTCGCAGCATTTTTCGCCAATTGGCACATATCGGTCGCAGGTAAGGGCGAGAGTTGCTGCGCTCCTGCCAGAGCGGCCAAGTCGGCAGCTTTTTGAAACTCCCGCTTCATATAGAAGAGATAGCCCAATTCGGTGCCAATCAGGGTAATGATCACTAAGCTCAACGCGATGGCTGTATTGACCAGAATTGATCCGTTCGTCCGCCCTTTTTTTTGATGGGACCTTGAAGCTCGATGTGCGGTGCCGTGCGAAACGCTCCTGTGACTGAAGTTCATTCAAGGCTCCTCAGGAGGATTGAAGCGCGGCAATGGCCCGGCTTGTCAGTTTCTCGGGAGAACTGCCGATCAGGGGCAACGAGGGCAGCAATCTGCTAGCACTGTCATAGGGAAAAGTCACAACGACGGTGGCTTGCGCTTGCGGTATTCCCGTTGGGCTCCCCGGTTGCTTGCTGATGCGTACGTCGACCTTCTGTTCGATCCAACTGCGAGAGACGGTCGGCGCGATCATGGAAGTGTTCAACGAGTTGAAGACCACGCCTTTGATCCGAACATCGTCGTCGACGAGAGGGATCGAAGGAGGAAGCAGCGATATGGCACGAGCGCCATCTTCTGCGGCGCGCGTGACCACTTGCTGCGTGTAGAGCGCAGCGCCGAACGTGGCGATGCCGTAGAGCACGAGAAAGAGAAAGCTGAAGACCAAAGCGAACTCGATAGCGGCCACACCGCGCTGGCAACTCATGCGTGCTGATCGAGCGATGGCATGAGAATTTGTCAAAGCGTTCCCCCATCCAAAAGCATGGTGGCCTTGCCTACGAGGGCATCAGGGATGGCAAAACTGGCCAGGGGGGGCAGTACTTGTTTCATGCCCTTCACAGTCACAGTCACAGTGACTTGGCACCTTTTCTCCCACGCTGTTTGACACGGCGGATTGAGACAGACATTGGTCTCAACCTGGCAGATCTGAACATCGACCAGTTGGCTGCTTGCTGCGGGTAGCCACCCCTTGGTCTGGAAGCGGGCCACGAAATCAGCCTCTGCCTTTCGGCGAGGTAGGTCGATTTGATAGCGCAGTGCGGCGCGCGCCCCATCTTCCGCTGCGTTCTGGAGCCCAAATCGAAAGGCAAAGAGAATTCCGTAGCAGATGATCCCGTAGAGAACAGCGAAGAAAATCAAGAACACAACAGCGAACTCGATCGCATACACACCGCGCTGAGCACGGATGGAGGCAAAAGGCCGCGATGTTTTCATGGCGCGCGCCTATTTGCCGCCACCGGTGCCATTGCTGGCGCTGCCGGATTTGACGCTCGAGTTGAAGCGCTCGGGGATCGGGAACTCAAAGCTCTTCAAGTAGCGTTCGTAGCTGCGCTGCGCGATGCTTCCTGCAATCGGGCGCGGCGTTTTGGACGCGATGTCACCGCTGCGCTGCCAGGCTAGCAGGCCCTGGGTGGCGTCGCCCACTTGTAGCGGAGCGTAGCCGTGCTCTTCTTCATGCGGAGATGGCGCATCGACTGAAGGTTCGGCAACTGCAGGGGCTTGCATGTTTGCAGTGAGAGGTACTGCTACCGGTCCTGCCGGTGCCACGCCCTGCGCCAGAACCGCTGGCGAGGAGGCAAGCAGGGCCACAAGGAGACCGCATCTGGACAAAGCGTGGAGCACGGCGTCGCACTCTTTTTTCATGGTGTTCCTCTTGAAGTCGGGGTCGGAGGGGGCGAAGAGGCGATGGCCTCCGGAGTTGCCTGAATGGCGGTGCGTATCTCGGTCAAATGCGACCGCCGTGAAGTCTTGAGTGCAAGCGGAAGGGTTTCGTCGCGGGCGGATGTCCCCACGGGTGCGAGCGGTGCATGGAGCGCAGCTGCACCATCACGGAGTCGCTGTGCAGCTTCTCTGACCGCCGAACGCGCAGCGGTGGACATGCGATTTGCATCCATCATGGCCGCGACTTGTTCCTGCTGATTCGTGAGTTCGAGATACAGGGCGAGATTGGCTTGTGCCTGTGTGCTGTCGGGGCGAAGCTGAAGCGCTTGCATCAACGGCAAGCGAGCCTCCTCGATAGAGCCGGCACGCAGGTGGGCATAGCCCAGATCGCTCAACAGCAGCGCATCAGTCGGTGTGTGACGCTGGGCCTGCTTCAGAAACTGCACAGCCTCCGGGTAGTTTCCACGTGCACCAGCCAAAAGACCCAGTCCGCGATAGCCGGCACCTTCAAGTGCGGTGCCCATCAGCCGCTTGTAGGCCGCTTCGCTCTGCGCTGCTTGGCCAGTTTGACGCAAGGCGTCGGCGCGCAGGCGAGTCGATTCGGGGGACGTGCCCCAGCGTTGCTCAAGAGCATCGATGTGTGCCAGTGAAGCAAACCACAGGTTCTCTCGCTGCATCTGTTCGACCAGCTTGAGGTAGGTTTCTTTCGTATCGACGGAGTTTCCCGCTTTGGTTTCGGCGGCGGCTTCTGCGGCCATACGTTGTTGAGCATCGACGCTGGCAGCGTACTGATCCTTGGGGGTACTGCACCCGGAAAGCGCAAGGAACATCAGGCAAAGCGCAGCGTGTACCGAAAATCGGTTTCGTGCGCCATGGGATTGTTTGCCAAGGAGATTGATGTTTCTCATTTGGAGACTGCTGCCAGTGAACGGAAGATGGCAATGAACCCGGGACCGGCCGTCACGATCACCAAGGCAGGTAGCAACGTGGTCACCATGACGCCAGTCATCTTCACGGTGATCTTTCCGATGCGTTCCTTCATTTCCGAGCGCCGCCTTTCACGCAGCCTTTCGCCGAAGATACGCAAGGGTTCTTGCACCGCTCCCCCATGGCGATCGACCTGAACGAGCAGCGAGACCAAGCCACGAAGATCCTCGTTGGCATGGAGCGTGGCGAGGCGTTGAAGGGAATGTTCGCGCGTTCGTCCCTGGCTGTATTGACGGTTGGCCAAGGTCAATTCGTACCCGAGCACCCGTAGAACATGCGAGAAATCGTCCGCCATGATCTGCAGACTTTGATCGAGGCTCAGCCCTACACCCTGCAGTAGTTTCAGAAGATCGACAAAGAGCGGGAGCTCGCGCGATATGCGTTCGCGACGTCCGGCAGCGATTCGGCCAAGCACCCATTTCGGAAGCATGAAACCAACCACAAATGCCCCAGCGAGCACGATAACGAAGGTGCGGTCGCTCTGACTGTTCTTCCAGATGGCGTAGACGATCACCGGAAGGAGGATGGCCAGAATGAGACGGGTGACTAAAAAAATCAGTTGCGCCCGCTTGGATGCGAATCCACATTGATCAATAAGTCGTCGGTCTTCGTCTGCGACCAAGGCGCGTCCGATCCGCGAGTCGAGCCAGTGAAAGGGGAGTTCGATATCGGCGCGTGCGGGAGCACCTAGCCCAGAATCGGTTTCGGGAGGAGTCTTCAGATCTATCTGGGTGGTCGTGTCCCTGCGGAGGGCGCGGCCTATTACCTGACCACTACGACTTCGGCGACGCTCTGCTGCAATCAGTGCACCTGCTGCGACTAGCAAGCCCAGGGCCAGAAGCACAACACTGAGGGTGGCGAGATGGTTCGACGTGAGATTCATGCGAGCCTCGCCAGTCGATACAGAAAAATGGCGCCTAGTACTTGTAGCCCCGCAGACGAAAAGATCAATACGCGCCCTGTTCCGTCGTTCCACATACCCACGAAGTAAGACGGATTTGTCAGGATCAGGAAGGCGCCGACGCCCAGAGGAAGAAGTCCCAGAATCCAGGCCGAGAGCCGCGTTTCAGAAGACATCGCGACCAATTCATGTTGGGCTTGCTCGCTGTCGCGCATGAAGTTGGCAACTCGTTCCAGGAGGAGATCGGACCGACCGCCGTAGCGCACACTCAGTCCCAGGATCGCGGCCAGCAGGAACATTTCTTCCACACGCACATTGTTGGCCGTCTGGTGCACCGCGCGGTCGAGATCCACGCCTGCACGTACCAGGATCGCTGCGCGCTCCATGTGACCTCGCAGTGGGGCTTGTGTTGTTGCGATAGCCAATTGAAACGCAGCTTGCGTGGAGTTGCCGATGGTGATCAGACGAACCATCGCATCGATGTATGCAGGCAATTGACTGATCAATTGACGGCGGACTTTTTGCAGGCGAAGCCACGTTGCAAAGACAAAGGCAACGATGAGAAGAAAGAGCACGCCAGTTGCCGCTACCCAGCCTCCAAAGAGGCCTGCCAACAGGCACAAAACGATGGTGCTGACTGCGGCCAGTGCTGCAACTCGAGGCGGGATGATGCCGTGGAGCCATGCGGGCAAGATGGCGTCCAGCGAGAGCTTTCGAGTGGCCGGAGTTGTTGCCGTTTCGCTCTGAAGCCAAGGATCTGATGTGATACCAGGAACGAAGGCCTCTGAAGGAGGTGCGCGCTGAGGTAGTGGCGCGTGCGAGAGGTTTGCTGTCGCATCGGCGCTGCTCGCCAGGATCTGTTGTTCAAGGTGCCGCTCTGTCGTGCGACGGGTCTGCCGATTTCTTGCCCATTGCCAGAGCAGCAACCCAGTGGCTGCCAGCAGCAGCGCGATGCAGACTACGATGAGCAGTGCTTCACGCACGACCTTCTCCGTTTTGCGTGCGGGCGAAGGACTGGCGGAAGCGCGTGATCTTCGGCGAATGAGGCGCGATGCCCAGCGACACCCAACGATCGCGTTCTTCGCCGTCTGGCGACACGACTGGCTCGTAGCGATAGAGCTCCTGCATCGCCACCACGTTGTCGTTCACGCCGGTGACTTCACTCAGCGAAATGATGCGCCGCTGCCCGTTGGAGAGACGACCGATCTGCACGATGAAGTCGATGGCGTTGGCAATTTGCCGGCGCAGGCTGACCTCGCTGCCTTGGTATCCCGCGAAACCAGCCAGCATTTCCAGTCGATACAAGCACTCGCGCGGTGAGCTGGCGTGAATGGTGCCCATGGAGCCTTCGTGCCCGGTGTTCATGGCTTGCAGCATCTCGATGACTTCGGCTCCGCGCACTTCGCCGACGATGATTCGGTCTGGCCGCATGCGCAGGCTGTTGCGCAGCAGATCGCGAATCGACACTACGCCAGTGCCATCGAAGCCACCCGGGCGGCTTTCGAGGCGCACCACATGGCTGGTGCTGAGCGAGAGTTCCGCGGTGTCTTCGATGGTGATCACGCGCTCCCGCGCTGGAATGAAGCTTGCCAAGGCATTGAGCAACGAGGTCTTGCCGGAGCTAGTCCCCCCGCTCACGAGCACGTTGCAACGTGCGCGTACTGCGATCTCTAGCAGCTGGGCCATGCCTGCATCGAAGGTGCCGAGCTTCACCAGATCTGCAGGCGTCAGAGGCTCCTTGCGGAACTTGCGGATCGAAACTGACAGGCCGTCGATGGCCAGCGGCTCGATGATGACGTTGATGCGCCCTCCGTCGGGCAGGCGCGCGTCGACCATCGGATTCGACTCATCGAGGCGGCGTCCCAGTGGTGCCAGGATGCGTCGCACGATCCGCATCACATGCTCGGCATCTGTGAAGCGCAGCGTTTCGCGCTCCAAGATGCCATGGCGCGACACATAAACGTTCTGGTAGCCGTTGATCAGGATGTCTTCAACCGCAGGATCGTTCAGCAGGTCTTCCAGGGGGCCGAAGCCGGCCAGCTCCTTCGTCAGCGCATCGGCGATGAGCTGCATCTCGCGGTCGTTGATCGGCACGCGGCGCAGGCGCACAAAGCTGTCGACCTCCAGCTCAACGAACTGCTGGATCGAGGCGCGCGACCAGCGGCCGAACTCCGCGCCCAGCTCTTCGATGCGACTCAACAGATGGTCGTGCGTCCAGCTCTTGATGTCCTGGAATTGCTGGGAGTTGATGAATGCCTGGTCGTCGTCGGCAAATTCGATATCAGTGGACATGGATCAGCCTTCGTTATCTCTCTTCCAGAGCCCCGTGATCTGCGCCATCAGTGCCACCCAGCGAGGGTCCTTGGCAGGTGGTTGACCGGAGACGGACATGTATTCCTGGTGCAGGGTGCGGGCGAGGCCGCCGACGGCCTGTGCATACGGATCGTTGCGAGCCGTGCGCACCAGCATTTCACCGCGGCAACCTGCGGCGAGCAGTTGGGTGCTGCGATCAGGCAGCACGTGCTGCAGCGGCAGTTCGAGGCGTTCGGCGATGTCCTTGGCCGACAGGCCGACGTGTGCATCGAACTTGTTCACAACCAGCGTCAGCCGTTCGGTCTCGACGTTGCGAGTGCGCAGCTCCTTGAGCATGTTCGCCGTTGACACGATGGCGCCGATGCTCTGGTCGCAAACTACCCATGTGTTCTGCGCTTCACGCACGGTCTGGGCAATGAAGTCGATGGTCGAGAAGCCACCCAGATCGGCGATCTGGAAGTCGAAGAAATCGGCCAGACGACGGATCAGTGAGACCGAGTCGGCATGCGAGATCTCGCGCACCTGTGCCAGGTTTGTCGGCAGCGGCAGCACGGCGACGCCGCTGGTGTGATGCGCCAGTGCTGTATGCAGCAAGGTCTGGTCGAGGCGCCGCAGATTGCGCACGCCGTCGACGAAGCTGAAGCCGCTTTGCGTGTTCAGGTACAGCAGGCCATCGCGTGCGGGCAGGCCCAGGTCGAGCAGGGCCACGCCATGGCGGCCGCTGCGGCCCGCCGGGCGTGCGGGCGCTTGCGCCAATTGGTCGTACAGCGTGAGGGCCAGGCTCGTGGCCAACGTGGTGACACCCAGGCCCGCGCGAGCTCCCAGCAAGGCCAGCGTGCTGCCGCGCAGGCCACCCGGGAGCGAGCGCCGTTTTTCGAGGAGCGCGCGCAGGGTGCTCACGGCTTCGTCGGGCGCAGCCGAAATGTCGATGAAATCGTCTACGCCAGCGCGAAGGGCGGCAAGCATCGCTGCGGGTTGCGAAGACACGCCGGCAGCAAGTACGGGCAAGGTTGGCCAGTCGCGCTTCAGGCGCTGATGAAGTTCGCTGGCGACGGCGCCTTGTTCAGGTGAGAAGTCGATGAACACCGCTACGGGGCCGAGCAACGAGATGCGTTCGTCAATCGTCTTCGTGTCTTGGGCCAGAACAACGACAGAGCCTTCGTGGCTCAGGGCGTCGGTCAGCCAGGTGATGTGGCCGCCGTTGGCTGACGCGAACAGGTAGGTTTCGCTGCCAGTTTCCGGAAGGTTGTCGCGAGGGGCGTTCATGGTGCCGTTCTGCGATGTGTGATTCGTGCGACCGTCATCCATCAGCGGGAGAAGCCCGGCACCGCTGTGTTGGCCGCGCCCCCGAGGAAGTGCGAGCGCCATACGGGTCCGTCGCGTTGTTCGGCGTTGCCCGGAAGGTAAGGCGTCAGGTCCGTGTTACGCGCGATGGGCTTGACCAGGTGCGGGGTGACGAGAATCACCAGTTCCTTCTCGCTCATCTGGTATTTGTTCTGCCGGAAGAAGGTTCCTAGGATCGGGAGGTCGCCGAGCAATGGGACCTTGTCGACATTGGAGGTCGTGGTCCGGCTGACGAGGCCGCCGATGATGAAGCTCTCTCCATCGCCCAATTCCACCGTGGTGTCGGCACGCCGGGTACTGATTGCGGGCACTGCGACGCCGCCGATGCTGAGCGAATTCGTATAGTCGAGGTCGCTGGCTTCCGGCGCCACTTTGAGCACGATGCGGTCATTGGACAGCACGGTCGGCGTCACGGTGAGGCCAATGCCGAAGGGTTTGTATTCAATGCTCGTGCTACCCAAGCCTTGAGGAGCAGGGACCGGAAGCTCTCCGCCGGCCAGGAAACTGGCGCTCTGGCCCGACATTGCCACCAGAGTGGGTTCGGCGAGCACCCGGGCCATGCCGTTACCTTCTAGGAAGCCAACATTCAGGCCAATACCAGCCTTGCCAAAGTTGAGCAGCAGGCCGAACGCTTGTGCCAGCGGGTTGCCGAATTCGCCGCTGATGGAGCCATTGGGAGCGAAGGTGGTGCTGCCAAGCGAAGACGGACCGAAAACCCCGAAGCTGAACCCATTGGCGTTCGCACGTGTGCTGAAGATATTCAGGCCGGCCTGTTTGAGCACACTTCGATTGAACTCAACGACCTTCACTTCAACTTGAACGGTGTTGCTGCGCACGGCCACGACGGAACGATCTATCAGCTCAGTCTTGTCCGCTGCACCGGCCATTGCCGTATCGCGCGCTTGCTGATGCGCGGTGACGCTGTCCATCGTTCCGGTCAGATTGGTTGCTCTGCGTCGTACTTCGATGGCATAGGTGGTCGCCGCGGCATTGCCCTTTTCCCAGATCATGAGAGTGGTGCGTCCGGCCGACTTGCCGGTGACGATCAGACGTGCCGCCGGCGCATTCGGCGTCTTGCGCGTGATGGTGACGGCTGCTACAGCCTCATCGGCGATCGCCATTCGCTCGATGCCCTTGTCAATCAGCAACTCCTGTTGAGTGCCCGCGGTAAGGACCACCGGACGCGGAGACACGGTGCGGGAGAGCGGTGCATCCGCGGCGCCGGTGGTGAGCGGCCAAGCCGCAGGGGTCAACGCACAGAGCGCGATAAGCGACGAACGCAGCAGCGACGGGGCGCCTGGATGGCTGCTCGACAGTTCGCGTGGCGTATGGGGCATGTGGCTTCTTTCTTGTGTGACGGACGTGACGGCGATGTGCTCTGCGATCAGTAGCTGACGGTTTCGCTGCGCTCGCCGCGAATAACTTCGACTTGGAGCCCGCCGCGACCGGTGCCGGTTTGGGGCGAGCGCGGACCGCTGGAGATGGCACGCGCTTCAAGTGGAAAAGCCCGGTTGGCGAAGGCCTTGCCACCTGTCACGAGGTCCACGGCAGTCAGCCCGGCTTGTGCACGGTCGAGTCCGTCCAGCGGGGCGCGGCGGGGTTCCCCCGGGCGAGACGTTGCAGGCTGTAGTGCGGTGGGAAGCGTGGCGAAGAGCTTGGGGTCGGGTTCTGCCGTGTCGTTCGGGTTGCGCAACGCCAGCATCAACCGGCCTGTTGCGTCACCGATCGTGAGGCGGTTGACGTCATCCACGGGCACGGCGAGAACAGCGGTGCGAGCAGCCTCGGTGCGCTGGGCTTGTTGTGCTTGCTGCTTGTCTATCGCCTTTGAGGGAAGGCCATCGACCGAGGCAGAGCCATAGGCGAGGACACGCTTGCGAGAAAGCAGCAGTCGCGCCTGGCTGCGGTCCACATCCCTCCCGTCCGACTTCAAGGTGATGAACACGTCAACGAAGTCTCCGGGTTGAATCCTGTTGCCGACGCCCATGATCTCGTCGGCCTTGATGGCAACCGCTCGCTGGCCCTCCTCCAAACGAAGTGACAGGCCCGAAACCAGTTGGTTCTCCATCACAGGCGTGCCTTCCGAAAGGTCCAGCACCGGAACTCGCCCCGCCGCGGTTGCCACATCCTGGAAAGCACCAACTGGATTAACGGTAAGGCGTTCGACGCGCAGGCCGTCGGCGGGAATGACCTGACCTGCCGGCAGCGGCTTGGCTGCGACGACGACGGGGTGGGTGACAGTTGGCGGGCTTTGGGCCTGCGTTGCTGCCGGTGCCGGAGTCATGGTGGCCTTCGGTGCAGGCTGCCGGCCCAGCATCCAAGCATAGACACCCAGCGCGATGGCCAGAAGAACCAAGACGGCTGCGATGATTTTGGTGAGATTGATCATGAGCGGCGAACTGAATGAGAGGGGCAAGCGATCATGGAAAGGAGATGAAGGGCCTGCGAGACGGGCAAAGCTGGCTGGTGTAGCTAACTCTGTCGCTCCCAAACCATCCAGGCCGCAGCGGCCAAGGCCAGGTAGGCCGCATAAGGAACGATGCGAAGCCGGCCGGGTGAGTTGCCGGGATCGGAAATACGTACTGGGCCTGCCAGCATCAAGGAAAGTCGCGGGAACAGAGGCCAGCGGGTCAGGACAAGCCAGAGGACGCTATGGACGCCCGCTAGCAGGCTGGCCACGATCCAAATGGGAATCAGGGCCGGCAGCCCTACCCACAACCCGAGAGCTCCAGCGAATTTCACGTCGCCTGCTCCCATGAATCCGGTTGCATAGAAGAGCAGCAGAAATCCGAAGCCTGATGCTGCGCCCACAAGCCCCGCGGCCCAATTGAGGCCGAAAGGTTGTGAGTCCGAAGCGATGGCTGCCAGGGCCAGAGCAGCCCCGGCCAGCACAAGAGCATTCGGGACGCGGCGCTTTCGAAAGTCATAGACAGTAACGAAAAGCAGCCACAGCAGGCAGGCCTGTATGAACACCAGTCGCTTTTCTAAGGGGTATTAGTTGGTGCCCCCGCCGCCCGGTGTTGCTGGTGCAGCCGGCAGTGCATTGGTGATGTTGGTAAAGACGCGAGCCAGTCGTGGGCCCAAGCCATCTGCTGTGGTCAGAACAGTCACGATTGCAATAGAAATCAGCCCCGCAATAATTCCATATTCAATTGCGGTAGCACCTTCTTCATCGCGCAGAAAACGAGTAATAGAACTAAGCATGGTGATCTCCTGAAAGGAAGTGTTAACAAAGGCTGGCACGGTGGATGTTATACAGCGTAACTCCGTGTATCAACAGGAGAAACACACTGGATCGAGTCCCGGATGTGCTACTCGGAGGGGTAAAGCAGGAAGGCGGCCAGCCTCGTTCGGCCCCCACAACGGGGCAGAAAAGGTCACTTATTCACAGTCTGGAGATGTTCGTTTCCCTCTGTAAACCGCATGCACACTGGCATGGACGAGGGGAACGCGTTACGGGCGTGGGAACGTCCGGAAGTTCAGCGTTACGGGAACATGCCCGTTACGTGTTACGTAGCGCGGTACCTAGGGGTGCAATTTGTAACACCCGACAAGGCGGCTCCGTTTGGGCAATAAATCACACTTTTGGGGTGGAGACCCCTTCGGTGACGTGGGCTCAGCCCAGGATTTCTTCGTGGAAGAGCTTCCACTCGCCCGCCTGGCGCAGCCAGTACTGGCGGCGGGTGCGACCGTTTTTCTCGCCCTCGAACACCTCGCCGAAGGTGGCGACCATGGTGTCCTCGGTGTCGCGCCAGTGGAGGTACGACACGTCCTTGATTTGCACTCGTTTACCTTGTGCGTAGGTCAATTCGTCGCGGAGTACCGAATCGGCATCGACGGGCTTCCGGCTGGCGCGCTGGAAATCCGGCAAATAGAATTTTTTCAATTGCGCTTCATTGCCGCTGGCTCTGGCATCTTTCCAGGCGGTAATTGAATCGGCGAATTTCTTTTCTTCTTTTTCGGCCTGCGGCTGCGAAATCCATTGCAGGCTGCGTGCGGTGACGACGGGGGTGGCGCCGATCTGCACCTTGCGCAGCAGCTGCTTGAGGTCGGGGTTGGCCATGACGACGCAGCCGTCGCTGGCGAGCGGCGCCCGCGCAAACTGCTGGGGCGGTGTGCCGTGCAGCCAGATGCCGCTGCCGGTCTTGCCGCGCCGCACGTCGTACGGGTTGGGGTAGTTGATGGGCAGGGCGCCGGCGCCGTAGAAGTCTTTGAGCGAGCGCGGGTCGAGGCTGCTGGTGATGTAGTACACGCCCAGCGGGGTGCGCGCGTCGCCCTCGACGGCCTTGTCGGTGCCCGACTTGCCGACCGAGATGTAGTAGTCGGCGACGAGCTTCAGGCCCTTGTCGGCGTTCTCGAACAGGTACAGCCGCGAGCGCGAGGCATCGACGGCAATGGCGAAGCGGCTGCGGGTCGAGAGGGTGAGGAACTGCGAGGGCACGGTGCCGGCGGGCGGGCGTTCGCGCAGGGCCTGCAGGCGGCGGCGCGATTCCTCGTGCAGCTCGACCATGGCCGGGTTGCCGCGCAGGCGCGCGATGCCGGCGGTGTCGGGCATGGCGTTCGAGGGCGGCACCTGCGCCGCGAGCAGGTCGCCGTACACGAGCTGTGCGAGCTGGAAGTTCGGGTGGTCGCGCACGAGGGTTTGGGCCTTGGCCAGCGCCTCGCGGGTCTTGCCGCGACCGAACAGTTCGTAGACGCCGATCAGGCGGGCCTCGGCGCCGCTGGCTTCCTGGATCGGTGCGGCTGTTCTTGCGGTCTTGCGGGCCGGGCGCGTGGCGCCCGCGTTATCTGCGACGGCGGCGCGTTTGCTCTTGGCTTGCAGCTGCGTCTTGCTGGCGCCGCTGCCGGCTTTGCTGCTGCTGCCCTTGGCTTCCTTGGCAGCGGCACGGCTGCCACTCGCCTTGGCGGCCTTCGTGCCGCTGTTCTTGGCGTTGGCGGTCTTGCTAGTGCCGTTGTTGTGATTGGCTGCGAGCGCGGCGCCGGGCGTGGCCAGCGCGAGCACGGAGGCGGCCATCAAGGCCGCGAGCAATTTCCCGCTCCGCAGCGGGAACGGGAGGGTCTGAAGCCGGCCGCGCCGGACGATGTCTGCCACTAGCCGCCGACGCTTTCCTTGCGAATGTGCCACTGGTTGCCAGAGCGTTGCAGTTCGAGCGTCTTGCGGCTCGCGATGTTGAGGTTGTCGGCGCGGTAGACCTGACGGAACTTGGCGGTGGCGGTCTGTCCGTCGACCTTGATCGCGAGGTTCTCGAGGTTCACGCTGATGCTGGACTTGCCGACGATGCGGGCGCGGCGGTCTTCTTCCCAGGCCTTGCGGTTCTGTCCGCCGGCGGGCACGAAGTCGCTGCCGTAGGCGGCGAGGTAGCGGTCCATGTCCTGGCTGGCCCAGGCCGAGGCCCAGCCGCGCACGACGGATTCGATCTCTGCGGTGGACGCCGGCGCAGCGGCGGGTGCCGATGCCGGTTCAGGTGTCTTGGCTGCCGGCGCGGGGGCTGCAGCCACCTTGACCGGCGGTGCGACAGGCGCGGCGGCCGGTGCCGGCGCGGGCGCAGGAGGTGCCTTGGCGACGGGCGCAGGTGCGGGCACGGGAGCCGGAGCAGGTGCCTTGGCAACCGGTGCGGGCGCAGGTGCCGGGGCGGGAGCCTTCGCAGCCGGTGCCGGTGTAGGCGTCGTCGTGGCCGAGGCCACGAGGGTCGAGCCCTTCGAGCCAGCGGCCGGCGGGGCGGTGAAGAGTGTGCGGATCACGGCCAGCTTGGGCTGCACGGCGGTGTTGTTCTGGTCGAGCTGCAGCGCCTTGCTGTAGGCCTGGCTGGCCAGCCGCGCGTACACGTCGCCGAGGTTTTCCTGGGCGGTGGCGTAGCTGGGGTTGGTGCGAATGGCGCTTTCGAGGGCGTTGCGGGCCTTGTCGAACTGGTTCTGGCTCGCGTAGATGACGGCGAGGTTGTTGAACGGCTCGGGCAGCTCGGGCGCGTCTTGCGTGAGCTGCGTGAAGGCGGCGATGGCCTCGGCGCGCTTGCCGGTGTCGAGCTGGATCACGCCCTTCAGGAAGCGCATCTGCGGATCGCGCGGCTTGTCCTTGAGGAAGGCCTCGGCCTTGGTCATGGCCTCGTCGAGCTTGCCGGCCTGCATCAGGCGGTCGACGTCCTCGTGCTCGGTTGCGGCCAGCGCGGGAAGCGCAGTGCCGCAGGCCGCAGCGGCCAGGAGCAGGGCGCGCACGGTGGGGGAGAAGCTGAAGCGGGCGCGAGGCCGGGGGCTCTTGGGCATTGCGGACAAGACCTCGTTGGTGGGGAAGGGGAATGCGGCAGGCATTGTAAATGCGCCCGTCACCTCTGGATACCAAGCTGACGGAGCCGTCGAACGGCCCTATTCACAGTTGTGCCGAACTTGTGCAATGCAGCATCATCATGTAACTTCACGTAAGCAAAATTTGCGTCCAGCCCCTGATTTTTCCAACCCTCCGGAGTCCGTTTTGAAGATCACCAAACGCCGCCTGCTCGAAGGCGGCGCTGCAGCCATTGCCACCTCGCTGTTCACGCCGGCCTCGTGGGCCCAGCGCGCAGCAGGCGGCGATGCCGCCTGGCCAACCAAGCCCGTGCGCATCCTCGTGGGCTTTCCGGCGGGTGCCTCGCCCGACCTGGCGGCGCGCGCCATCGCCGAGCCGCTCTCGAAGCTCCTGCGCCAGCCGGTGACGGTGGAGAACAAGCCCGGCGCCAGCGGCAACCTCGTGGCGGCCGAAGTGGCCAAGGCCACGGACGACCACACGATCGGCGCGCTGATCAACGGCAACCTCACGATCGCCAAGCTGCTGAATCCGTCGCTGGCTTTCGACCCCGAGAAAGACTTCGCGCCCATCGGCCTGATCGGCACCGCGCCGCTGGTGCTGGTGGTGTCGGGCAGCGCCACGGGCAAGTCTGCGGCCGACCTGCTGCTGTGGGTGCGCAACCTGGGCAGCGCCGGCAAGTACGGCACGCCGGGCGTGGGCACCGTGGGCCACCTGGGCATGGAGCTGCTCAAGAGCCGCGCGGCCATCACCGCGCAGCACAAGCCCTACACGGGCAACCCGCAGGTGATCGCCGGCATCCTCGCGGGCGAGATCCAGCTGGCGCTGCTGCCGCCGGGCCTGGCGATGCCGCATGTGAAGTCGGGCAAGCTCAAGGCCATCGGCGTGACCTCGCCCGAGCGCAGCCCGCTGGTCAACGAGCTGCCGACGATCCGCGACGCCGACGTGCGCGGCGCCGACCTCGAGATCTGGACCGCGCTTGCCGCGCCCGCGAGCATGAAGCCGGCGGCCGTGGCCAAGCTCAATGCCGCGCTGGTGGAGGTGATCAGTTCGCCCGAGGTGAGCGGCGAGCTGCTGAAGACCGGCTGGCAGGCGCAGCCCGGTTCGCCCGACGCGCTGGCCAAGCGCATGCGCGCAGACACGACCCGGTTGGGCGGCGTGATCATCATGAAGGGCATCCACTCCGAAACCTGAGCTCGCCCCCAGGCTTCGCGCACTTCGTGTCGCTTCTCCAACCCCCTGCCGGGGGCAACACCAGCGGCCCGGCAAAGCCGGTTCCGCGGTGTTCCTGAAAGGGCCGAGGGCCGTGCGTGGATGGCCTACAGCAGCGCCGACACCTGCCGTGCCGCATCGATCAGCGCCGGCAGCATCGTCTCCTGCATCACCTTCGCACTCGTGCGATTCGCCTGCCCGCTGATGTTCAGCGCGGCCACCATGCGGCCCTGCCGGTTCACGATGGGCGCGGCCACGGAGATCAGGCCTTCTTCCAGTTCCTGGTTCACCAGGCACCACTGCTGCTTGCGCGCCTGGGCCACCTTGGCCATGAGCGCGTCGATGTCGGTCACGGTGTGCTTGGTGAGCGCCTCGAGGTTCGAGGCCTCGAGGCGCGCGCGCACCTCGTCGTCGCCCAGGTCGGCCAGCAGCAGGCGGCCCAGCGACGTGCAGTACGCCGGCAGCCGCGAGCCCACGCCCAGGCTGATGCGCATGATCTTCTGTGTCGGCACGCGCAGCACGTAGACGATGTCGGTCGCGTCGAGCACGGCGGCCGAGCAGGACTCCTGCACCTGCTGCACCAGCGCCTCCATCACGGGCTCGGCGCGGTTCCAGATCGGCATCGACGACAGGTAGGCAAAGCCCAGGTCGAGGATGCGCGGCGTGAGCGTGAAGAGCTTGCCGTCGGTCACCACGTAGCCCAGCGTCTGCAGCGTGAGAAGAATGCGCCGCGCCCCCGCACGCGTGAGGCCGCTGCCGGCCGCCACCTCGCTCAGGGTCTGGTGCGGCGCGCTCGCGCTGAACGAGCGGATCACCTGCAGGCCGCGCGCAAAAGACTGCACGTAGCTGTCGCCGGGGGCGGGTGTGTCGGTGGTGGACGTAGCAGAAACGGGGTGGGTTGCCATGGCGAGCGATCCTCTCTAAAATTCATTATACGAACAAAAGTTCTTTAGACGAACAAATTGCGGTTCGCGAGGATTCGTGAATTCGGCAGGGTGTTCGGACCGTTCGGTTTCTTTCTTCACTCCCGGAGACAAGCTTCATGATCAACAAGATCGCGCGCTCGGTCGCCGATGCCCTGGCAGGCATCCAAGACGGCGCCACGGTGCTCATCGGCGGTTTCGGCACCGCCGGAATTCCAGGCGAACTCATCGACGGCCTCGTCGAGCAGGGCGCCAAGGACCTCACGGTCGTCAACAACAACGCAGGCAACGGAGAGACGGGCCTGGCGGCGCTGCTCAAGGCCGGCCGCGTGCGCAAGATCATCTGCAGCTTTCCGCGCCAGGCCGACAGCCAGGTGTTCGACGGGCTCTACCGCAGCGGCAAGCTCGAGCTCGAACTCGTGCCCCAGGGCAACCTCGCCGAGCGCATCCGCGCGGCGGGCGCCGGCATCGGCGCCTTCTTCTGCCCCACTGGCTATGGCACGCAGCTCGCAGGCAACCGCGAAACACGCGAGATCGACGGCAAGCAGTACGTGCTCGAGTACCCCATCCACGGCGACGTGGCACTCATCAAGGCCGAGCGCGGCGACCGCTGGGGCAACCTGGTCTACCGCAAGGCCGCGCGCAACTTCGGCCCGGTGATGGCCATGGCGTCGAAGAAGACCATCGCCACCGTGCACGACATCGCCGAGCTCGGCACCCTCGACCCCGAGACCATCGTGACTCCGGGCATCTTCGTGCACCAGGTGGTGCGCATCGAACGTGTCGCCACGCAGGCCGGCGGCTTCAAGAAGGCAGCATGACCATGGCATACACACGTCGCACCAAGGACCAGCTCGCCGCGCGAGTGGCACAAGACATCTTCGACGGCGCCGTCGTCAACCTCGGCATCGGCCAGCCTACGCTGGTGGCCAACCACCTGCCGCAGGGCCGCGAGGTCATCCTGCAAAGCGAGAACGGCATCCTCGGCATGGGCCCCGCGCCCGAGGCCGGCGAAGAAGACTACGACCTCATCAACGCCGGCAAGCAGCCCGTCACGCTGCTGCCGGGCGGCTCGTTCTTTCACCACTCGGACAGCTTCGCGATGATGCGCGGCGGTCACCTCGACATCTGCGTGCTCGGCGCGTTCCAGGTGTCGGCCACCGGCGATCTCGCCAACTGGCACACGGGCGAAAAAGACGCCATTCCCGCGGTCGGCGGCGCGATGGACCTGGCCATCGGCGCCAAGCAGACGTGGGTCATGATGGATCTGCTCACCAAGCAGGGCGCGAGCAAGCTGGTGCAAGAGTGCACCTATCCGCTCACCGGCATCGGCTGCGTCAAGCGTGTGTACTCCGACCTCGCCACGCTCGAGTGCACGCCGCAGGGCCTGAAGCTCGTCGACACCGTCGAGGGCCTGAGCCGCGAAGAACTCGAAAAGCTGGTCGGCCTGCCGATCGCTGCCTGATCCGTTCCACCCATTCAAGACAAGAGACAACTCACATGACCAATCAAGCCTTCATCTGCGACGCCGTCCGCACCCCCTTCGGCCGTTACGGCGGTTCGCTCAGCAGCGTGCGCACCGACGACCTCGGCGCCGTGCCCCTGCGTGCACTCATCGAGCGCAACAAGAACGTCGACTGGCAGGCCGTGAGCGACGTGCTCTACGGCTGCGCCAACCAGGCCGGCGAAGACAACCGCAACGTCGCGCGCATGTCGGCGCTGCTCGCGGGCCTGCCGATCGAAGTGGGCGGCGGCACCATCAACCGCCTGTGCGGTTCGGGCCTCGATGCACTGGGCACCGCCGCGCGCGCCATCCGCGCCGGTGAAGCCGGCCTCATGATTGCCGGCGGCGTCGAGAGCATGAGCCGCGCGCCCTTCGTCATGCCCAAGGCCGAGAGCGCCTTCAGCCGCAACAACGCGGTGTACGACACCACCATCGGCTGGCGCTTCGTCAACAAGCTCATGAAGGCGCAGTACGGCGTCGACTCGATGCCCGAGACGGCCGAGAACGTGGCCACCGACTACAAGATCGAGCGCGAAGCGCAAGACCTGATGGCGCTCAACTCGCAGCTGCGCGCCGTCGCCTCGCAGAAGTCCGGCTTCTTCGACGCCGAGATCGTGCCCGTGAGCGTGCCGCAGAAGAAGGGCGACGCCCTCATCGTCAACAAGGACGAGCATCCGCGTGACACCACGCTGGAGGCGCTGGCCAAGCTCAAGCCCATCGTGCGTCCCGACGGCACCGTCACCGCCGGCAATGCCAGCGGCGTGAACGACGGCGCCTGCGCGCTGCTGCTGGCCGACGAAGCCAGCGCCGCCAAGCACGGCCTCACGCCGCGCGCCCGCGTGGTCGGCATGGCCACGGCCGGCGTCGCGCCGCGCATCATGGGCATCGGCCCGGCGCCCGCCACGCAGAAGGTGCTGGCGCTCACCGGCCTCACGCTCGACCAGATCGACGTCATCGAACTCAACGAAGCCTTCGCTGCACAAGGCCTCGCCGTGCTGCGCCTCCTGGGCCTGAAGGACGACGACGCGCGCGTGAACATCAACGGCGGCGCCATCGCGCTGGGCCACCCGCTCGGCGCCAGCGGCGCACGCCTGGCCACCACCGCGGTGAACCAGCTGCACAAGGGCGGCGGCCGCTACGCGCTGTGCACGATGTGCATCGGCGTGGGGCAGGGCATTGCCGTGATCCTGGAACGCGTCTGATGGGTCTCGCCCGACGCGAGCTGCTGCTGGGTTTGCTGGCAGCAGCGGGCCTGCCGGCGCATGCGCAGCAGCAGGCCGACGGCAAGCCGATCCGCATCGTCGTGCCCTTTGCGGCCGGTGGCGGCAACGACGTGTTCGCGCGCCAGATGGCCAAGGGCCTGGGCGAGGTGCGCAAGTTGGGCGTCATCGTCGACAACAAGCCCGGCGCGGGCGGCAACCTCGGCACCGAGCAGGTGGTGCGCAGCACGCCCGACGGCAGCACGCTGCTGCTGGGCCACACGGGCACCGTGTCGATCAACCCGGCGCTGTACAAGGGCCTGAAGTTCGACGCCCGCAAGGACCTCGTGCCCGTGGCCATGTTCGCCTCGTCCGCGCTCGTGCTCGTGGTGCCCGCCGCCTCGAAGGTGCGCAGCGTGGCCGACCTCGTCAAGGAGGCCAAGGTGCGCCCGGGCCTGCTCGACTCCGCCTCGAGCGGCAGCGGCACGGGCGGCCACCTCACGGGCGAACTCTTCGCGCAGCGCACCGGCACGAAGATCAATCACATCCCCTACAAGGGCACCAACCCCGCGCTCACCGACCTCGCGGGCGGCCAGGTGCAGATGATGTTCAGCGTCATCCCGCCCGCGCTCGCGCTGGTCAAGGGCGGGCGCCTGCGCGCCATTGCCGTCACCGGTGCCAAGCGCCTGCCGTCGCTGCCCGACGTGCCCACCGTGGCCGAGTCGGGCCTGCGCGAACTCGCGGGCTTCGAGAGCACGCTCACCTACGGCATCCTCGCGCCGCGCGGCACGCCCGATGCGTTCGTGAAGACGCTGTCGGCGCAGATGCTGCAGGTGGCGGGCGGCGCCGAGTTCCAGTCGCGCCTGGACGTGGAAGGCGCCGTGCCGCTGCTCGGCGGGCCGACGGAGTACGCCGCGCTCATCGCGAAGGAAAGCGCGCTGTGGGCCGGCATCGTCAAGGCCTCGGGCGCGTCGGTCGACTGAGCGGCGGCGCACCGCTTCCCACCCATCAACGATTCATCAAACCGGAGACTTCCCTCATGTCCTTCTTCCGTTCGTCGCTTTCGCGCCGCGCCCTCACTGCAGCCGTGCTGGCCCTGACCGCGGGCGGCCTGCTGCCGCTGACCGCTTCGGCACAACAGCAGCCTGCAGCTTTCCCGACCAAGCCCGTGCGCATCATCACGCCGTTCCCGGTCGGCGGTGGCCCGGACGGCGTGGCCCGCCTCGTGGCCGACAAGCTCTCGCGCGCCTGGGGCCAACCGGTGGTGGTCGAGAACCGCCCGGGCGGCAACGGCTTCATCGCCATCGACGCCTTCAAGCGCGGCGCCAAGGACGGCCACGACATCATCGTGCTCGACAACGTGCACCTGGCCGCGTACCCGGCGCTGTTCAAGAAGCTGCCCTACGACGCATCGAAGGACTTCGACGCGCTGCTGCCGCTGTTCAAGACGTATTTCTTCTTCACTGTCGCGACCAACAGCAAGTACAAGACCGTGGGCGACCTCATCGCCGACGCCAAGGCCAACCCCGGCAAGCTCGACTACGGCTCGTGGTCGGTCGGCAACCCGGTGCACCTGGGCTCGGAACTGTTCGAGTCGGCCACCGGCACGCAGATGGAGCACGTGATCTACAAGGAAACCACGCAGCTGTACACCTCGGTGGCCACCGGCGAGCTGGCCTTTGCGTTGGGCAGCAGCGCCACCGCCGGCCCGCTGCAGCGCGCCAACAAGCTGCGCTTCCTGGCCGTGGCCGCACCACAGCGCAACGCCGCCTTCCCCGACGTGCCGACCGTGGGCGAATCGGGCGGCCCGAAGGGCTTCGAGGTCATCGGCTGGAACGCCATCGCCGTGCCGAAGGGCCTGCCGGCGTCGGTGACCGACAAGATCAAGCGCGACATCGAGAAGGGCCTGGCCGAACCCGACGTGCTGGAAAAGTTCAAGAGCTTCGGCTACGAGCCGTTCCCCACCACGCGCCCGCAGTTCGACCAGTTCGTGGCGACGGAGACGAAGCGCTTCACCGACGTGATCCGCAAGGCGAACGTGTCGCTGGACTGATCGCTCGCGCTCAGCACGGCATCTGCAACGAACAAGGCACCCGTGAGGGTGCCTTTTCTTTTTTTGGGGCGCGTCGGCCGAATGATTTGTGCTGTCCCAAAGTCACATGTTACGTATGGATACGTGACTGGGTAGACCGTCTACCGCACGCCCTGACAGAGGCGACGCGGCCCCGCCTTCGGCAGATCGCTCTCGCTTCACGGTACCCCCTTGCAGGGATACACGTAACTGGCACCCGTTCTTACATTTTTGACTTGCAAATCCGAAATCGTCGCCCCGTGGCGAAAAGGGAGTTGAAGTCATGAACAAGATCTTCCGAACCCTGTGGAGTCCCACCGTCGGCACCTGGGTGGCCGCGCCGGAAATCGCGCGCGGCCGCGCGCGATCGTGCAGCGGGGGCGGCGTGCGCGCGGTGGCGGCAGCGGCGGCAACGGCTGCGCTGTGGGTCTGCGTCGTGCCGGTGCTCGCGGCCGGCGGCGCGGGCGGCCAGCCGGTCGGGGACACGTCGCTGAACGGGGGCGCCGGCGGCAGCGATGGCACGGGCGGCAGCGGCGGGCTCAACGACACCACGGTCAATGCATCCGGCGGCGCGGGCGGATCGTCGACGCCGGGCGGCGTCACGGCGGGGGCCAACGCCAGCATCGGCAGCTTCGGCGGTGCCACGCCGGGCACCGGCGGCGCGGCCGGCGCCGCCAGCACGCCCACCGGCCCCGGTGCGTTCCAGGGCGACGCCGGCGGCGCGGGCCAGGCGCAGACCGGCGACCCGGGCAATGGCAACGGCTATGGCGGCGGGGGCGGCGGCGGTTTCCAGGGGATGTCGATCGGCAACAACGTGGCCAACTCGCCCGACAGCTACACCGGCGGCATCGGTGGCGCGGGCGGCAACGGGTACTGGGCCGCCGGCGGCGGCGGCGCGGGCGGCTACGGCTCGATCCTCAGCGGCCCGCTCGGCAGCTACACGGCCACGGGGTCTTCCACGGGCGGCGCCGGTGGCAAGGGCGGCGACGCCTTCTCGCAGGGCGGTGGCGGCGGCAGCGGAGGCGGCGGGTTCTACCTGAACGCGACCAACCCGGGGCTCGGCTTCACCAACACCGGGCCCCTCACGGGCGGGGCGGGTGGCGCGGGTGGTTCCGAATTGCCGGGCTCCCGTGCCAACGCCTCGGGCGGCGGCGGCGGTGCAGGGGGCATCGGCGCGACGCTGACGGGCGTCGCGGTCACCGTCAGCAACTCCGGCGCGATCACGGGCGGCGCCGGGGGCGCGGGCGGTGCGGCCGGCGGTGGAGCGGGCGGGACCGGCTCACCAGGCAGCGGCGGCGATGGCGGGGCGGGCCTCGCATCGACCGGCACGGGCGCAACCCTCACCAACACCGGCACCATCGCCGGTGGGGCAGGCGGCGTCGGTGGGGCCAACAGCAACGGCGGCCCGGGCGGTGCCAACGGCGTGGGCGGCGCGGGCGTGACGGGCGCCAACCTTGCGCTGACCAACGGCGGAACCATCACGGGCGGCCTGGGCGGCGACGGCATCACGCGCGCCGCGGCGGTCGCGTTCACGGGCGGCGCCAACAGCCTCCGGCTGAACACGGGCTCGTCGATGACGGGCGCGATCTCGATCGGCGCGGGCGCGACCGCCAGCGTCATCGCGGGCGCCAGCGGCCTCAGCGTCAGCAACGCCCTGCTGCTGGGCGGCACGGGCACCATCGACACCAACGGGAACAACCTGGCATGGACCGGCGCGATCTCCGGCGCCAGCGATCTCGTGAAGATCGGCGCGGGCGTGCTGACGCTGAGCGGTGCCGACACCCACTCGGGCGCCACCAACGTCGCAGCGGGCACCCTGCGCGCCGGCGCGGCCAACGTGCTCAGCAGCGTGAGCCCCTTCACCGTGGCCACCGGCGCGACGCTCGACCTGGCCGGCAACAGCCAGACCCTCGCGTCGATGGCCCACAGCGGCACGGTGTCGCTGGTGGGCGCGGTGCCCGGCACCACGCTCACCGTCAACGGTCCCTGGGTGGGCAACGGCGGCACGCTGCGACTGGGGACCGCGCTGGGCGGCAGCGCGAGCGCGAGCGACCGGCTCATCCTGAGCGGCGCCACCGCCGTCGCCAGCGGCACGACGAATGTGCAGATCACCAACCTGGGCGGCCTGGGCGCGCTCACCACCGGCAACGGCATCGAGGTGATCAGCGCCCTCAACGGCGCGACCACCACCGCGCAGACCACCAAGAGCGCGTTCGTGCTGGCCGGCGCGCACGTCGATGCGGGCGCCTACGAGTACCGGCTGCATGCGGCCGACGCCACCGGCGCGGGCGAGAACTGGTACCTGCGCTCGACAGCCACGCCAGTCACCCCCGTCACGCCGGTGACGCCCGTCACGCCGTCTGCCGGCGGTGGCGGCTCGGGCACCGGCGGCGCAGGCGGCGTGCCCGTGCTCGTCGTGCCCACCTACCGCGCCGAAGTGCCGCTGTACGCCGCGCTGCCCGAGCAGCTGCGCCAGGCCAGCTTCGCGATGCTCGGCAACAGGCGCCTGCGCATGGGCGAGGACCTCGTCGCGGGCGCGAACCCGGCCAAGCCCGCGCAGGGCTACCGCGAGGCGTGGGGGCGCATCATCAGCACCGACCGCACCATCGGGCAGGGCGGCACCGTGAGCCCCACGAGCAAGGGGCGCCTCACGGGCTTCCAGGCCGGCACCGACCTGTGGGCCACCCCCGACTGGCGCGCGGGCGTGTACGTCGGCCAGCTCGACGGCGACATGCGCGTGAACGGCTTTGCCAGCGGTCTGGCGAACCTCGGGGTGGGCAGCAACAACCAGAAGAGCGAGTTCCTGGGCGCCTATGCCACCTGGACACACAGCCCCAGCGGCGTGTACGTCGACGGCGTGCTGCAGGCCGGGCGCCACCGCTACAGCGCCATGCCCGCGCTGGGCCTGTCCCGGGGCGGCAAGGGCAACAGCCTGCTGGCGTCGATCGAGGTGGGGAAGTCGATTCCCATTGCGCCGAACTGGACCCTCGAGCCGCAGGTGCAGCTGGTGCACCAGCGCGTGAGCCTGGGCGACACGGGCATCTCCGGCGCCCTCGTGCAGCAGAAGAGCCACAACGGCTGGCAGGCACGCGCCGGTCTGCGCGTGAAGGGCGAGTTCGTCACCAGCGCCGGGCTGCTGCAGCCCTATGTGCGGGTCAACCTCTACCGCAGCAGCAGCGGCACCGACGTCACCCGCTTTGTCGGCCCGGCCGGTGTCACGGACATCGCGACGCGCACCGGCGGCCGCAGCACCGAGCTGGCGGCAGGGGCCACGCTCCAGGTGGCCGAGAACACGAGCGTGTATGTGGAGCTGGGCAAGCTATGGGCGGGCTCCGGCGGCGACTCGCGTATCAAGAGCGGGGTGAATGCGAGCGTCGGCGTGAAGATGCGCTGGTGATCTCGTGCGCCGGGCGGCGTCTACGCATGCCGCCGTACGACAGCGTGGAGCGTGCGCACGCGCGTCTCGCTTGACGGCTGCGCGGGCGACGGCCGTCCCCACCCCTGCGGCAGTTCATGCAGCACGGCGTTCGCATCGAGCGAGCGGATCGCGACCGACGTGTCGGCCGGAATCCGCCCCTGCGCCACCATCGCCTCGTAGCGCAGCGCGCACACCCGCAGGAACGACGCGAAGTTGCCGACCTCGCCGCGCGCCGCCACCAGCTCGTCGTACAGCCGCTCGATGAGCTGCACCACGGCCATGCCGTCGCGCTGCGCGATCTCCTCGAGCACCTGCCAGAACAGGTTCTCGAGCCGGATGCTGGTGACCACGCCGTGCAGCCGCACCGAGCGCGTGCGCGCGTCGTAGCTTTGCGGATCGGCGCTGATGAAGACTTCGCACATGGGCCATCTCCTCGAGAGGCGGGGTGAATCGGGGCGACGCGGCACTGTAGCGCCGCCCACGCACTTTCGTCAGCTCAGTGTTCGATGCGGGTGCCCAGCACCACCAGGAACTGCGACAGCCACGCCGGATGCGCCGGCCAGGCCGGTGCGGTGACGAGGTTGCGGTCGGTCACGGCCTGGTCGACCGGGATGCCCATGTACTCGGCGCCGGCCAGCTCCACCTCGACCTGGCAGGCCGGATACGCCGACACCTTGCGGCCCTTGATGAGGCCCGTGGCCGCGAGCAGCTGCGCGCCGTGGCAGACGGCGGCCACCGGCTTGTCGGTGGCCAGGAAGTGGCGCGCGATCTCCACCACGCGGGGGTGCATGCGCAGGTACTCGGGCGCACGGCCGCCAGGGATCACGAGCGCGTCGTAGGCCTCGGGGCGCACGTCGTCGAAGGTCGCGTTCAGCGTGAAGCGGTGGCCCGGCTTCTCGCTGTAGGTTTGCGCGCCTTCGAAGTCGTGGATGGCGGTGTGCACCCAGTCGCCGGCCTTCTTGTCGGGCGCCACCGCATGCACGGTGTGGCCGACGGCCAGCAGGGTCTGGAACGGCACCATGGTTTCGTAGTCTTCGGCGTAGTCGCCGCAGAGCATCAGGATCTTGCGAGCCATCGGGTTTGTCTCCTTCGGATGAGGTGTAGCGAAACCGGCCTGCGCAGGGTGCGCGCCGGCCGTCACCGCATTATTCGAAGGGGGCGGGCGCAGCGGGTAGCAGCGGGCTGTGATGCCGCTGCGGTCGCTATTTGACCGAGCCCGCGGTCAAGCCCTGCACCATGTAGCGCTGCATCCACGCAAACAGGATGGCGACCGGGACCACGGCGCAGATGGCGGCGGCCATCACCAGCTCCCACTGCACCACGTACTGGCCCGCGACCATGTTGGTGACGAGCACGGTCAGCGTCTGCTTTTCCGTGGAGCGGATCAGCGTGTAGACCACCGCGAACTCGTTCCACGCATTGACGAAGGTGACCAGCGCCGTGACCGCCATGGCCGGCAAGGCCAGCGGCAGGAACACCTTGCAGACCGTGCGCACCGGGCCCGAGCCTTCGAGCCAGGCCGACTCCTCCAGGTCGCGCGGAATGGTCTCGAAGTAGGAGGTCATCATCCAGACGGCAAAGGCAATGCCGAAGGCGCCATAGGCCACCACCACGGACAGGCGCGAGTCGGTCATGTTGCCGCCCTCGAACCAGGGCAGGCTGGCCGCCATCTTGAACAGGCCCACCACCAGCAGCACGGGCGAGATCATCTGCGTGATGAGCAGGAACTGCCGGTAGCCGCCCTGGCCGCGAAACTTCAGGCGCGCCAGCGCGTAGGCGGAAGGCACGCTGACGGCAATCGTCAGCACGGTCGCAGAGAGCGACACCAGCAGGCTGTTCAGCAGCGCGCGCCCGAACCCGGTCTGGGTCCACATGGCGGAGAAGTTGCTCCACTGCCACTGCTGCGGCAGCCAGCGCGCCGGATAGACGTAGATCTCGGACGCCGGCTTGAGCGCCGTGAAGAACATCACCGCGAGCGGAAAGATGACCACGACCACCAGCGGCGCGAGCAGCAGCCAGCACCAGAGGCTGCGCACGAGTTTGTCGGAGCGGATCATGCGGCGGCCTTCGCGGACTGGCGCTTTTGCAGGCGCAGGTAGAACACGGTGAAGGCCAGCAGCAAGGCCAGCATCACGAGCGAAATGGCGGCCGCCTCACCGGGCCGGCCCAGGCGAAAGCCCAGCTGGTAGAGCCAGGTGACGAGGATGTGCGTGGCGTTGTCCGGCCCGCCCTGCGTCATGATCCAGATGATGGGGAACGAGTTGAAGACGTAGATCACGTTCAGCACGATCGCCATGTGGATGAAGGGCTTGAGCAGCGGCAGCGTGAGCCGGCGAAACTGCTGCCAGCGCGACGCGCCCTCGATGCCGGCCGCCTCGTAGATGTCCTGCGACACCGACGACAGCCCGCCCAGGAAGATGGTGACGGTGAAGGGAATGGACACCAGGATGCCCACGCCCACCTCGACCCAGAACGCGAGCTGTCCGTCGGCCAGCCAGTTGATCGGCTCCTGGATGATCCCGACCATCGCGAGGCTCGCATTGACCATGCCGTACTGGCCGTTGAAGGACCAGGTCCAGACGATGGCCGTCATGGTCAGCGACACTGCCCAGGGCAGCATCACGATCGTGCGCGCCACGCCCCGGCCATAGAAATCCTGCTGCAGGATGAGTGCGATCGGCACAGCGCACAGCACCGCGCCACCGACCACGCACACCGTCCATTGCACCGTGCGCCACACCACATGGGCGAACACCGGATCGGTGAACACGGTGCGAAAGTTGTCCAGGCCGTTGAAGGCCCGCAGCAGGCCGAAGCGCGAGATGTCGTGCACCGACTGGAACACCAGGGTGGACAGCGGGTAGGCCAGGATGAAGAGGGTGAGCAACAGGCTCGGCGCAATCAGCCCCCAAGCCAGGGCAGGGCCTCGAACGGGATTCTGCATAGGGCAATTCGATCGGAATAGACGTGGTGCGACACGCGAAAAGCTGGCGCAGCCCAGGGCTGCGCCCCGGGGCTTGCTTACTTCTTGTTGAGCTTGGTGTTGGCTTCGGCCGCGGCCTTGTCCAGCGCCGCCTTCGGTTCCGCCTTGCCCTGGTAGATGGCCTGCAGCGCGTTGGTGACGGCCTGCGCCGAGTCTTCCCAGCCGGCGACCAGCGGGGCGAAGCGCGCGTTGGGCAGCAGGGTCACGAACTCGGAGAGCACCGGGTCGTCCTTGAACACGGGGTCGTTGGCCACCTCGCGCGTCACTGGCATGAAGCCTTCGCCCTGGTCGAACTTCAGCCGCGCGGTTTTCGAGAACATGAAGTTCAGGAATTTCTGGGCGGTTTCCTTGTTCTTCGAGGTCTTGAACATCATGATCGAATCGGTCACGCCGAAGGTGATGTCCTTGCCGCCATTGGGCACGCCGGTGATGCCGTATTTCAGTTGCGGCGCGTCCTTGGCGATTTCCTTGGCCAGCGGCGGCAGCGAAATGACCATGCCCAGTCGCCCCTGCTTGAACAGGTTGTGCAGGTCGTAGCGCGTGTTGCCGGCCACGCCGGGCTCGGTCAGGCCCTGGTCGATCATGCTTTTGTAAAGCGTGGCGGCTTTCACGCCGGTCGGCGAATTGAAGGCGGCCTTGTTGCCCGCATCGAGCACGTCGCCCCCCATGCTCCACAGCGCATAGTAGAAATAAGTGTCGGTATCCAGGTCCTTGCCCTGGATGCCATAGCCGTAGGCGCCCGTGGCCTTGATCTTTTTCGCGGCGGCAATCACGTCGTCCCAGGTCTTGGGGCCATTGGGAAAGCCTGCCTTGCTCAGCATTTCCTTGTTATAGAACATGGCGCGCACGCTGGCCGCAATAGGCAGCGCATAAGGCTTGCCATTGATATTGCCGGCCTTCAGAAATGCCGGAATAAATTGATCCTTGAACGCCGCATTGGCGTAATTGTCGACCGGCTCCACCAGGCCGTCGTTCACGAAATCGCCCACCCAGCGGGTCGCGACGTGGGCCAGGTCGGGCGGGTTGTTGCTGGCGATTTCCGCCTGCAGTTTCTGCTGCATGTTCTCCCAACTTCCCACCTCGACCTTGACCTTGTCTCCCGGGTTGGCCTTTTCGTAGTCCCGGGCCAGCGCCTCCAGCCAGGGGCGTGTGTTGTCGCTGTAGCTGGACATGGCGATGCGGATATTTCCCGCCTGGGCCGTGAGGGAGGAAAGACCCAGAAGAATTGCGCCTGCCAATAGAGTTGTATTTCGTTTTTTCATATTTAATTCCTAGTGAAGTGATTGAAAATTAATTGAATACACGTCGGGATCTGCTGCGATCAATGCTTTCGCTTTTTTATCTTACGAGTCGGTCGAATGACGCCATAGATAGAGCTAACCCTCGATTTCTAAAAAACAGAACCCTGCCTGCGAAATATTGAAGGCCAAATTCCGGCGGCGTCCTGTACGCTTCAAAATTCGAGCTCGAATTGCGCGCGGTAATTCATTGCCGCCCGGTCGGGAGAGGTATTGGCAATTCACAGGGCGCATTGCGTGGACACATCAATTTCGACTCCGTCTTCGGTTCATCCCCACGCGCCGTCCCGGCGCGTGACGCTGGTCACGGGCGCCGCCGGCGGCATCGGCCAGGCCCTGTGCCGCCGCGTGCTGCAGGCCGGCGACCGGCTGATCGCGCTGGACCACGACGCGGGTGCACTGGAAGGCCTGGCGGCCGTGTTGGCCGGGCAGGGCGTGAGCGCCGACGACCTGGCGCGGTTGCATCCTTTGGTGGCGGACGTCACCGACTGCGCAGGCCTGTGCGAGAGGGTGGCCGCGGCCGTCGCCACGGTCGGCCCGGTGGATGTGCTGGTGTCGAACGTGGGCGCCGCGCGCGGGCCGACGGTGCGCAAGACCACCCCGCAGGACTGGCAGGCCGACATCCAGCTCAACCTCAACGGCGCGTTCCATTGCGTGGAGGCGGTGCGCCACGCCATGGTCGAGCGCCGCAGCGGGCAGCTGGTGCTCATCGGCTCGGTCAACGCGCTGACCACGCTCGGCCACCCGGCCTACAGCGCGGCCAAGGCGGCGCTGGTCAGCTACACCCGCTCGCTCGCGATGGAGCTGGGCGCCTATGGCATCCGCGCCAACATCGTGCTGCCGGGCACCGTCAAGACGCCCGCCTGGCAGGCGCGCGCCGACAAGAACCCGCGGGTGTTCGAGCAGCTGAAGAAGTGGTACCCGCTGGGCGACTTCGCGACACCCGACGACGTGGCCGATGCCGTGCTCTTCCTGGCGTCGCCCGCCGCGCGCGTCATCACGGGCGTGGCGTTGCCGGTGGATGCGGGCCTCATGGCGGGCATCCTGCCCATGGCCCGCGAGATCACGGTCGAAGACTACTGAGCCGGCGACTCACTTCCACAAAGACAAGGAGACTCCATGGCTCAGGTTCAACTCAAGCAACTGCGCAAGGATTTCGCGGGCGTGCCCGTCGTGCACGGCATCGACCTGGACATTGCCCACGGCGAGTTCGTCGTGCTGGTCGGCCCCTCGGGCTGCGGCAAATCGACGCTGCTGCGCATGATCGCGGGGCTGGAGCCCATCAGCGGCGGTGAGCTGCGCATCGGCGGTGCACGGGCCAACGACCTGTCGCCGCAAAAGCGCAACATCTCGATGGTGTTCCAGAGCTATGCGCTCTACCCGCACCTGTCGGTCTACGAGAACATCGCCTTCGGACCGCGCACGCGCGGCGAGGCCGAAAGCGACTTCCGCCCGCGCATCGAAAAAGCCGCCAGCCTGCTCAACCTCACGCCCTACCTGGACCGCCTGCCGCGCGCGCTCTCGGGCGGACAGCGCCAGCGCGTCGCCATGGGCCGCGCCGTGGTGCGCGAGCCCGCGCTGTTCCTCTTCGACGAGCCGCTGTCCAACCTGGATGCGCAGCTGCGCGTGCAGATGCGCGCCGAGATCAAGGCCCTGCACCAGCGCCTGGGCAACACCATGGTCTACGTCACGCACGACCAGGTGGAAGCCATGACCATGGCCGACCGCATCGTCGTGATGCGCGCCGGCCGGGTGGAGCAGGTCGGTGCGCCGCTCGAGCTCTACGACCGCCCGGTCAACCGCTTCGTGGCGGGCTTCATCGGCTCGCCCGCCATGAACTTCACGCAGGGGCAGGTGCATCGCGCACACGGCCGCACCTGGCTCGCGCTGCCCGACGGGCAGGCTTGGGACCTGCCCACGTCCGGGTGCACGCCGCTGCTGGCCGATGGACAGCACGTGCTGCTGGGGCTGCGGCCCGAGCATCTGCAGTTGGCCCCGGAAGGACTGGCGTTGCGCGTGATCCTCACGGAGTCGACGGGCGACAAGACGCAGATCTACGGCACCGTGGCGGGCAGCGAGACGCCCTGGTGCGTCTCCGTGCACGATCGCGTGGCCCTCAAGCCCGGCGACCTCGTGCACCTGCAGGTCCGCGAGGCTGCATCGACCCATTGCTTCGATGCGCAGACCGAGCGCCATGTGGGCGTCGCAGCCCCGGCGCCGGCCGGGTACAGGCCGTCCGCGTCCACCGTGGACGCGCGTGCCGGCGGCAGCGAAGGCCAACGCCATGCCGCGTCGATCGCGTATTCGTACGGCTAGGCCATGAGCCGCCACTGCATGTCCGAAGTCGAAACGGGAAATTTCATCGGCGGGCGCTGGTCGACCCCCGTCGACACCCTGCCGGTGATCAACCCGGCCAACGGCGACACCATCGCCACCGTGCCCCGCTCGACCCGCGAGACGGCGGACGCGGCCGTCGCCGCCGCCAAGGCCGCGGCCTCCGATTGGGCCGCCACGCCGGTGTTCGAACGCGCCGCGATATGCATGGCGATCGCGGCCGAGGTCGATGCCGCGCGCGAGGCCCTCGCGCACACGCTGTCGTGCGAGCAGGGTAAGGTCCTGGCCGAGGCGCAGGGCGAAGTCGCCAAGGCCGCCGACGGCTTCCGGCTTGCCGCCGAACTCGTCAAGCAGATGGGCGGCAAGACGCTGCCGGCGGAAGACCCGGGCAAGCTCGTCATGACCCTGCGGCAGCCGCGCGGCGTGTACGGCGTCATCACGCCCTGGAACTTCCCGGTCAACATCCCGGTGGAATACATCGCCCCCGGCATCGCCACCGGCAACACCCTCGTCTGGGTGCCTGCGCCGTCCACCGCGCTCGTGGCCTGCGCGCTGATGGCGGCCATCGAAAAGGCCGGCCTGCCCGCAGGCGTTCTCAATCTGGTGATCGGCGAGGGCGCGACCGTGGGCGATGCGGTGGTTGTGCACCCGGACGTGACCGCCATCACCTTCACCGGCAGCACCGCGACGGGCCAGCGCATCGCCGCGAGGTGCCGGAAAGCCCCTGCTGCTCGAGCTCGGAGGCAACGGGCCTGTGATCGTTTTCGAGGACGCCGACCTCGATGCGGCAGCCGCTGCAGCGGCAGGCGGCGCGTTCTTCAATGCCGGGCAGGTGTGCGCGGCGACAGGGTGCGTGCTGGCCCATGCCAGCGTGGTCGACCGCCTCTGCGACAGGCTGGTCGCCAAGGCCGCCGAGCAGGTGCTGGGCGATCCCTTGCATCCCGCCACGACCATGGGGCCGCTCAACAACGCCCAGGTGGCGGCCAAGGTGCGCGCGCATGTGGACGATGCCGTTGCACAGGGTGCACGCGTACTGTGCGGCGGCCGCGCGCGGCCGGACCTGGGCAGCGACCTCTTCTTCGAGCCCACCGTGGTGCGCGACGTCACGCCCGACATGCGGCTGTGCCGCGAAGAAACCTTCGGCCCCGTCGTGCCGGTCATCGCCTTCCAGGACGAAGCGCAGGCCCTGGCGCTGGCCATGCAGAACGACTACGGCCTCTCGGTGGGCGTCTTCACGCAAGACATCGGCCGCGGCATCGCCATGGCCAAGGCGATCCCCGCAGGCATCGTCAACATCAACGCGGGCACCACCTGGTGGGAAATCCACCTGCCCTTTGGCGGCGGCTGCGGCAAGAAGAGCGGCATCGGCCGGCTGGGCGGCATGCACACGCTGGAGGCGATGACCGAGATCAAGATGATCACGGTCACGCTGCCGGGTTGAGCCCTTCGATGCCGACGATCCCGCGCGCGGGGACTACTCCGGCTTTCCCCTGGCGGGCGTGCGAGCGGCGGTGGCGCGCCCCGGCTTCACGGGTCGCTGCCACCCCTGCATGTAGGCGATCAGCGACTGCGACAGGTGATTGGCCGCGAGCGACAGGCGCCGGGAATAGCTCGCCACCAGCGTGGCGCGCGCCGAGCGCAGCGACGCATCGGTGAGCGGAATGGCCACCACCTTGCCGGCCTCGATCAGCGGGGCGACCACGTCGCTCGGCTGGAAGGTGATGAGGTCTGACTCCGCGACCAGCCGGCTCGCGAAGGACAGCGAATTCGTCTCGACCGCGATGTTCAGCTTGAACTTGCCCTTGGAGCTGACGCGGTCGACCAGCTGGCGCAGGCCGAAGGAGCGGTCGGGCAACGCCAGGGGCGCGTCGGCGACTTCCGCGAGCGTGCAGCTGCGCTGTTGTGCCAGGGGATGCTGCGTCGAAGCGATCACGCACAGCGGCTGCTCGATCTTCTGCAGCTCGATGAGGTCGGGGCGCGGCGAGGCGCCGAACAGAATGCCCAGGTCGTACTTGTGCTCCGCCACCGACTCGCCCACCGCATGCGAGCCCATGAGATCGAGCGAGAAGGTGATGCCCGGGTGCGTGCGGATGAAGCTCGGCATGAAGCTGGTGAGCAGGCCGTGGAGGATGCCTTCCACGCAGCCCACCCGCACGTGCCCCTTGGCCAGCGTCTCGTACTCGTGGATCTGGCCCTTCAGGTCGGCCAGCTGCGTCTTGTTGTCCTGCGCATAGCGCAGCAGCAGTTCGCCGGCCGCGGTCAGCGCCATGCCCCGTGCGTGGCGCTCGAAGACGGGCACGCCCAGTTCGTCTTCCAGCAGCGCGATCTGCCGGCTCACGGCGCTCTGGGCCACGAAGAGCTTTTCCGCCGCCACGCGCACCGAGCCGAAGGCCGCGACCTCGTAGAAGTACCGAAGGGTGGTGGATTCGATCATGCGTGCACTCTACGGGATGGCGGGGAAGGGGCGCGGCGACGCTCAGTTCGCGGCGCGTGATTGCCGTGTCAGCATGCGCCCCGCGCGCGCGAGCACGCGCGCCTCGTTCGCGTCTCGGTAGGCGAGCACGCCGTTCACGAACACGCGTTCGATCCCTTCGCTCACGCCCAGCGGCTGGTCGTAGGTGGCCGTGTCGGTGATGGTCTCGGGGTCGAACACCACCACGTCGGCCATGGTGCCGACACGCAGCAGGCCGCGGTCGGCGATGCGCAGGTTGCGCGCCGTCATGCCCGTCATCTTGTGCACCGCCTGCTCCAGCGTGAAGAGTTTGCGCTGGCGCCAGTAGCGCGCAAACACGCGCGGGAACGCGCCCCACAGGCGCGGGTGCGGATGGCGGTCATGCGGCAGGCCGTCGCTGCCGATCATGCTGCGCGGATGCGCGATGACGCGCTCCACGTCTTCTTCCTGCATCAGGAAATAGCACGCACCACCGGGCTTCAGGCGCAGGCTGGCCTCCTGCTCCGTCGTGCCCCATTCGCGCGCGATGTCGGCGATGAGGCGCCCGGTCATCTCCGGGTGGGGCTCGGACCAGGTCAGCAGCACGTCGATGACGCCGTCCACCATGTCCTCGCGCAATACGGTGGAGCCGGCCACGTAGGGATAGACGTCCATCGCGATCTCCTGGCGCTGCGACAGGGCGTCGATCAGCGGCAGGGTCTCCTTCGTGCGGCCCCAGTTGGCCGGGCTTGCGCATTTGTGGTGCGAGATGATCAAGGGCACGCCGGCTTCGAACGCCGAGTCGCCGGCCTCGTGCATCGCCTCGATGATCTGCTGCATCTCGCTGCGCAGGTGCGTGGCGTAGACGCCGCCATGGCGTGCCACGACGCGCGCAAGCGCGGTGACCTCTTCGGCCGGCGCGGCAAAGGCTTCTTCGTAGAACAGGCCCGATGACAGGCCGTGCGCACCGGCGGCCATGCAGTCGTCGAGCAGCGCTTCCATGCGCGCCAGCTCGTCGCCATCGGCGGGCCGGTCGAGCGCCTGCATGGCCGCGAAGCGCAGCGTGGTGTGGCCCACGAGGGCTGCCACGTTGAGTGCCGGTTGCACCGCATCGACCGCCGCGCGGTACTCGGCCATGGTCGCGTGCTGGAACGAATCCGCGCCCAGCAGCGTGAGCGGCGGCTTCGACTGCGGCGTGCGGTACGGTGCCAGCGAGATGCCGCAGTTGCCCGTGACCACGGTCGTGATGCCCTGCGACACCTTGGGCAGGCACAGCGGATCGCGCAGCACGATGGCGTCGTCATGCGTGTGGGCGTCGATGAAGCCGGGCGCGATCACCTTGCCGCGGCAGTCGACCACCTCGATATCTGCAATGTCCAGCCCCTCGGGCAGCCGCGTGCGCAGGCCTTCGCCGAGCGCCAGGATGCGGTCGCCCTGCAGCAGCACGTCACCGGGCCACGAAGGGCCGCCCGAGCCGTCGACCACGAGGCCGCCTTCGAGCAGCGTCGCGCTGTTCTTCTGTGTGTTCATGGGGGAGGCGTTGCCTTGCTCAGAAATGAATCACGACCGCATCGCTCACGCGGTAGTCGTTCTCGACCACGGGCATCCAGTGCCACTTGTCGAAGGTGGTGCAGGGGTGCGAGATGCCCAGGCCGACACGGTCGCCGACGACCGGTGCCTGCGCTTCGTCGTTCGCGTCCCAGCGCAGGTAGGCGTGCTGGTCGTTCAGCGCGGTCACCTTCCAGCTGGCGGGCACCGCATGCGACTGCAATGCACCGCGTGCCGCGTGTGCAATGGGGATGGGCATCGACATGTCGAAAGAGATGTCGCGCTTGCCGACCGAGAGAATCGCCAGTCCCGGCTCGGGCCGCGACTGCACGTTGGCCCAGACCTCCATCGCCGGCGTCAGCCCTTCGCCGCACTCGCAACCCATGCGCTCATCCGCCACATTCACCATGCGCTTGTAGAAGCCATGGTCGTGCGTGACGTAGCAGCCCGAACGCAAGAGGCCGCGCACCGGCGAACCCAGCGCAGGCTTGAGCCGCCCGGCCACGAGGTCGAAGATCGCCGAGCCGCCGGCCGAGACCAGCACCTCGTCGGTCTCGAAGAGTTGCTGCGTGTCGCAATGACGCGCGACGGCTTCGATCCGGTCCATCAGGGCCTTGGCGAAGGCGGTGTCCTGTTCGGTGGACCCGGTGGCATTCAGGCCTTCGTAGCTCTCGATGCCCACCAGCTTCGCGGCGCTGCTGGCACGCACTGCACTGGCCACGGCGACCGCTTCCGCATGCGTGCGGCAACCCGTGCGTGCGCCGTCGATGCCGATCTCGAGCATCACCTCGAAGGGCACGCTCGCAGGATTGAGCTTCGACCAGTCTTCGATCAGCGCCAGCTGTGCGAGCGAGTCGACCAGGAACACGATGCGCAGGTCCGCGTGGTCGGCCAGCAGCAGCTGGATGCCTGCGAGGTCTTCGTCGCTCACGACCTGGTTGGCGATCAGCGTGCGGCGCGCGCCTGCCGCCACGCCCACGGC
>NZ_JBWKNE010000005.1:0-371604 GCF_059415405.1 Variovorax sp. GW821-FHT10C12 | reverse complement strand
TCGCAGCAGAAGAAACGGACAGCGTGCGCGGCATCGACGACTTCCTTGGGAGGAAAACAGGTCGCGCAGTTTGCGAGCCGCCTCGCGATCACACTGATAACAATGGTCAAACACCTCCCTCGTCGTGCGAGGAGGTGTCATGCCTATCCCACCAGCGCCGAGCGCACCGCCACCCCGCGCAGCGCCAGTCGCTTCTTCATCGACAGCACCGCCTTGTCCTTGCTGAACAGCTGCGCCCCGTGCGCCACGGACAGGTCGATGAACACCTGGTCGTCCGGGTCGCTGCACACGCAGGGCGCGCGCGCCGGCACCTCGGTCACCAGCTGCACGCGCGCATCGAAATCCGCAAGCACCACGGGAATCGTCAGCTCCCGCTGCGCCATGCGCCGGGCGATCAGCGGGTAGCTCAGCACGCGTTCCAGTTCGCTGCGCATCGCGGGCGTGGCCAGCCAGCGCAGCGCGCCGCGCGCGAGGTCGTCGACCAGCGGCGCCCAGGCCGGGTCTTCGAAGACCAGCAGGTCGAGCGCAATGTTGGTGTCGATGACGACGAGGTCGGAGGCAGGCAAGGTCATGGGTCGCGTGAAATCTGTCTATCGCCGATGTTGCACCATGCGGCGCCCGGGCTTCTAGCGGGCCGCCGGCCGCCCTGAGGGCATCGCCAGCACCTTCGCGTCGGCGACGAGCCGCGTGTAGGCGAAGTCGGTGAAGGCCTTGATCCGCGCGACCTCCTTCAGGTCGGGATGCGTCAGCACCCAGACCTGCGTGTCGAGCGCCTCCCTCGGCGGCTCGACCTGCACCAGCTCTTCCTCGGCATCGGCCAGCATGCACAGGAGCATGCCCAGGCCCAGGCCGCGCTTCACGAGCTGCGTCATGCCGACGAGGCTGTCGACGCGCGCCGCGATCCGCGCCGGCGGCACCTGTTCGCGCAACCACTTGGCCTGCAACAGGTGCGACAGGCCTTCGTCGGGCGCGACCCAGTCGTGCTCCGCCAGCGGGGTCGTCGCCGGGTGCTTCGCGAGGTAGGCCTTCGACGCGTACACCGCCGTCTGCAGGCGCCCGGCCCGGCGCCCGACCAGGTGGTCCGGCGGCGCGTTGGTCGGGCGGATCGCCACGTCGGCCTCGCGCTTGGTGAGGCTCAGGAAGAGGTTGTTCATCACCACCTGCAGCTCGATGCCCGGGTGCAGCGCCCGGAAGTCCGCCAGGATCGGCCCGAGCAGCCCGGCCATGAAGGTGTCGGTGCTGGTGATGCGGATGACGCCGGTCAGCCGCAGGTCGAGCCCCATGAGGTGGCGCTGCGCGGCGTCGATCTGCTCGCCCACGCCCTGCAGGCGCTCGCGCAGCGCCTCGCCGGCCAGCGTCATCGCGTAGCCGGCAGGCAGGCGGTCGAACAGGCGCACCGCCATGCGCGCCTCGAGCGCGCCCAGGCGCCGCAGCACGGTGGAGTGGTTCACGCCCAGCTGGCGCGCGGCACCGGAGAGCGAGCCGGCCTGGCCCACGGCCAGGAACACGCGAAAGTCGTCCCAGTCTGTGTCCTGCATTTATGCATACCCCGGATGCGATTTTTTCGAATGGCTTTGCAAACCTGCCGATCCTACAGTCGTCCGCAAGGGGCCGCGATTCGCCCGCCCCGCATCCACACCACACGGAGGTCGAACCACCATGGACGCGTTTTTCATTCCCGCCTCGCTCGTCGCCGGGGGCCTGCTCGCGGTGCAGGCCGGCGCCAACGCCCAGCTCTCCAAGGCCACGGGCAGCCCGTTCACCGCCACGACCTTGCAGCTGTCGGTCGGCACGCTGGCCCTGCTGGCGGTGGCGCTCGCCACGGGCACGCTGACGGCGCTGGCCGGCCTGCCGGGCGTGCCGTGGTGGCATGTGATCGGTGGCACGGCCAGCGCCTTCTACGTGGTCTCGACCATCCTGCTGTTCCCACGCCTGGGCGCGGTGGTGGCGGTCGGCCTGTTCATCGCGGGGCAGATGCTGGCCTCGTTCGCGCTCGACACCTTCGGCCTGCTCGGCGTGGCACCGAAGACGCTGACGCCGGCCATGGCCGGCGGCACGCTGGCGGTGCTGCTCGGGGCCGGGGCCATCGTCGCCGGGCAGGCCGGCAGCCTGCGCCAGGCGCTGGCGGGCAAGGCCGGCTGGATCGTGCTCGCGCTGCTGGCCGGCGCGGTGCTGCCGGTGCAGGGCGTGGTCAACGGCCTGCTGCGGCAGGACCTGGGCGCGCCCTTCGCGGTGGGCGCGGTGAGCTTCTTCGTGGCGACGCTGGCGATGGCCCTGGCGCTGCTGCTGGTCACGCTGTTCCGGCGTGCGCCCGCGGCCACGGCACCGCAAGGCACCGCGCTGCGCGGCATGCCGTGGTGGGGCTGGCTCGGCGGCTTTGCGGGGGCGGCCTATGTGACGACGGTGTTCACGGCGATCCCGGCCATCGGCGCCGCGGCCGCGGTCGGGCTGACGGTGGCGGGGCAGCAGGTGGCGTCGGTGTTCGTCGACCGCTACGGCTGGTTCCGGCTGCCGCAGCGCCCGGTGTCGGGCCTGCGCATGGCGGGCGTGGCCGTGCTGCTGCTCGGCGTGGCCATCATCAAGCTGCTGTGAAGGGAGCGAACGCCATGGCCTGGTTTCTTCTGCTTGCCGCCGGACTGGTGGAGATCGTGATGGCCCTCGCGCTGAAGGCCGCGGCGGGCTGGGAGCGCCCCGGCGCCGGCGCGCTGGGGCTGGGCGCCGCGCTGGCGAGCATCGTGCTGCTCACCGCCGCGATGAAGACGCTGCCGGTCGGGACGGCCTACGCGATCTGGACCGGCATCGGCGCCATCGGCGTCACGCTGATCGGCATCTTCTTTTTCCAAGAAAGCGCGGCGCCGCTGCGGCTGGTGTGCATCGCGCTGATCTTCCTGGGGATCGCGGGCCTGAAGCTGCAGAGCTGATTCAGGTGGCGGCGTCTGGCGGTGCGGCCCGGTTCGAGCCCCGGACCATGTCGAAGCGGAACAGCCGGCATTCGATGGGGCCGTTCCACATCGGCACGCGGCGCGACTCCTTCAGGCGCATCTGCTTGGGCAGCTTCAGGTCGGGCGTGAGCACCCAGGCGGTCCAGCCCGCGTAGTTTTTCTTCCAGTGGGTGGCGAGCTGCGGAAAGAAGTCGCCGCCGTCGCCGCCTTCGCCGTCACCCGGGGTCTGGGCGGCCTCGCGGGCGCCGAAGCGGGCCACGCCGCCGACCTCGATGCGCTCGCCGTACGGCGGGTTGAGCATGATCACGCCGCCCTCGGCCGGCGGCATGCGCTGCAAGGCGTCGCCGCCGCGGAACTCGATGGCGCCCGCCACGCCCGCGCGTTCGGCGTTGCGCTCGGCAAAGTCGACCATGCGGTGCGACACATCGGAGCCGAAGACGGCGATGGCGCTCGCATGCTGCGCGCTGGCGGCTTCATTCTTGATGGCCGCCCAGACGTGCGCCTGGAACGGCAGCAGCTTCTCGAAGCCGAAGCGCCGCAGCGAGCCCGCCGCGATGCCGCTGGCGATCTGCGCGGCCTCGATGGCGATGGTGCCGCTGCCGCAGCAGGGGTCGTACAGCGGGGCCTTGGCGACCTCGCCGGTCTCGGGGTTCCACCAGCCGCTGGCGGCCAGCATGGCGGCGGCCAGGGTTTCCTTCAGCGGGGCGTCGCCCTTGTCCTGGCGCCAGCCGCGCTTGAACAGCGGCTCGCCCGAGGTGTCGATGTACAGCGTGCAGCTGTCGGTGGTCAGGTGCGCAAAGATGCGGCAGTCGGGCCACTGGGTCTCGATGCTCGGGCGCACGCCGTTCGCCTTGGCGCGGAAGCGGTCGGCCACGGCGTCCTTGATGCGCAGGGTGGCGAAGTTCAGGCTCTGCAGCGGGCTGTGCTGGGCCGTGGTCTCGATCTTGAAGGTCTGCTTGGGCGTGAACCAGATCTCCCAGGCCACGCCGTTGGCGATGGCGTACAGGTCGTTCTCGTTGCGGTAAGGCCCATGGGCCAGTTCGACCAGCACGCGCTGCGCGAGCCGGCTGTGCAGGTTGAGCTTGAGGCCGTCGCGCCAGTCGGCGCGCACGCGCACGCCGCCGCGCAGGGTGAGCAGGTCCTGCCCGGCACGGCCGGTCAGGGCATGCACCTCCTGGGCAAGGAATTCCTCGACGCCGGCGGCGCAAGGCAGGAAAAATGAGAGATCGTTCACGGAAAGTCGGCCATCGGGAAGCCCGCTAAGGGCCCCCATTGTCGCCGGGGCTGGGGCCTTCTCTATATAGTCGATTTGCCCATGACGCCCACCCCCGCCTCCGCGGCCCCCCCGGCAGACGCCCGCGACAGCGACCACCGCTTCGCGATCCAGTGCGAAGTGCTGCGGTTGTCGATCCGCCCGCTCGGGCCGGTGCTGCTGGTGCAGTACCTGCTCAACTGCGGCGTGGCGGCGCTCTTCGCCTGGCAGTTCTCGCCGGTGCGCGCGCTGGTGTGGCTGGCGCTGGTCACCGGCGTCACGGTGATGCGCGGCTTCTTTGCGCAGCGCCTGCCCGAGCCCTTCACGCCCGCCACCCTGCGCGCCGCGCAGCGCCAGCACACGCTGCGCACGGCCATCTGGGAGCTGGCGCACGGCCTGGCGGGCGTGCTGCTGTTCAACCCCGAGCGGCCCGACCTGCAACTGCTGCTGGGCCTCATCCTCATGGGCATGACGCTGTCGTCGGCGTTCTCGGTGTCGTTCTACACGCCGGCCACGCAGCTGGCGATCACGCTGCTGCTGGCGCCTGTGATCGTCACGGGCCTGTGGCTCGGGGCGCCAGTGATGATGGCCGTCGCGGTGATCGGCATCGGCCTGACCGCGATGATGTGGAAGCTGGTGGCCGACCATTCGCGCCAGCTCGAGGAGAACATCGGCCTGCGCCTGAACGAGCGCACGCTGCGCGAGCAGGCGCTGGCCGGCCTGCGCGCCTCCGAGCAGGCCCAGGCCGAGCGGCTGCGTTTCTTCTCGGCGGCCAACCACGACCTGCGCCAGCCGGTGATGGCCATCGGGCTGCAGGCCGAGGTGCTGCGCCAGCAGCTGCAGCACGGCACCGACAGCGCGGCCGTGCAGCACACGGTGGCCTCGCTCTCGCGCGCGCAGCAGGCGCTCGAGGGCCTGACCAACCAGCTGCTCGAGATCGGCCGCATCGAGGCCGCGGTCGATCCGCTGCGCCCGGCGGCGGTGGCGCTGGCGCCGCTGCTGAACGAGCTGGCGCGCCAGGCCGGCGAAGGCCGCGTCGCGGTGCGCTGCCCGGCCGATGCGGTGGCCTGGACCGACGCGGTGGCGCTGCGCCGCGTGCTCTCCAACCTGCTGGACAACGCCCTCAAGTTCACGCCGCGCGGGCGCGTGCTGCTGGCCGTGCGGGCGCGCCGCCGGCCCGGCACCGACACCGGGCGCGCGTGGCGCGTCGAGGTGCGCGACAGCGGCATCGGCATCGCGGCCGAATCGCAGACGCGCGTGTTCGACGACTTCGAGCAGGTCGGCAACGTGGAGCGCAACCTGCAGCACGGCCACGGCCTGGGGCTGGCGATCGTGCGGCGGCTGGCGGGGCAGCTGGGCATCGAGGTCGCGCTGCGTTCGGCGCCGGGCAAGGGCTCGGTCTTCAGCTTCGAGCTGCCGGCGGCCCGCCCCGGCGCGGCGGCCGTGCCTGCGCCCGCGCCCTCCGTGGCGCTGGACGAGCCCGACGCCAACGCCGTGCTGCGCCCCGGCCTCGCCGTGCTGGTGGTCGAAGACAACATCGTGGTGGCCGACAGCCTCTCGGCGCTGCTGCGGCACTGGCACGTGGCGCCGCGCATCTACGCCAGCGCCGCCGAGGCGCTCGCGCTGGCCGACCTGGACGCGCTCGACGCGGCGCTGTGCGACATCCGCCTGCCCGGCGCGTTCAACGGCATCGCGCTGGCCGAGCGGCTGGCGCAGCGCAAGCCCGCGCTGACGATCGCGCTGATCTCGGCCGACATCACCGAGGCCACGCAGCAGCTGGCCGCCGCGCGCGGCTGGCACGCGCTGCGCAAGCCGGTGCAGCCGGACGCGCTGCGGCGCGTGCTGCTGCGGGCGCAGCAGCACGCGCCGCAACCGCCGTCGTCGACGTAGCGCGGCGCGGGCCGGCCCCGCTGCGGTGTCATCGCTTCCGAGCTATGCTCCGCGCACAGGCCGCCGCCGCCCCTGCCCCGATGCCCGTCGAACCCCTTCCCGCTCCTGCCGTTGGCGCCGCCGCCCTGCGCGAGCCCCGCTACGGGCGGGTCGCGATGGCCCTGCACTGGCTGCTCGCGGCGATGATCGTCGGCTCGCTCGGCGTCGGGCTCTACATGACGGGCCTGCCCTTCTCGCCCCAGCGCCTGAAGCTCTACAGCTGGCACAAGTGGGCCGGCATCACCATCCTCCTGCTGTCGGCGCTGCGGCTGCTGTGGCGCCTCACGCACCGCCCGCCGCCGCTGTCGGCGCGGGTGCTGGCGGCCATGCCGGCCTGGCAGCGGGCCGCGCACCGCATCAGCCATGCGTTGATGTACCTGCTGTTCTTCGCAGTCCCGCTGTTCGGCTGGGCCTACAGCTCGGGCATGGGCGTGCCGGTCGTGTGGTTCGGCCTGCTGCCGCTGCCCGACCTGGTGACGGTCGACAAGGACTTCGCCGAGGCCGTGCTCAAGCCGCTGCACCAACGCAGCGCCTTCCTGCTGGCCGGCGTCACGCTGCTGCACGTGGCGGCGGCGCTCAAGCACCACTGGATCGACCACGACGGTCTGTTGCAACGCATGTGGCCCGCGCCACGCAAGGAATCCGCCGGATGACGACCCGTCTTTTATGGGGCGCCGCCGCCCTCTTCGGCCTCGCGCTGCACGCCGCGGCCGAGCCCCTGCCGGCCACCACCGCCAAACTGGTTCCCGAGAAGAGCCAGATCGCCTTCGTCAGCAAGCAGATGGGCGTGCCGGTGGAAGGCAGCTTCAAGCGCTTCGACGCGCAGGTCGCCTTCGACCCGAAGAAGCCCGAGGGCGGCTCGGTCGTGCTGCAGATCGACACCGCCAGCGCCGGCTTCGGCGTGCCCATGAGCGATGCCGAGCTGCCCAAGCCGACCTGGTTCGACACCGCGCATTTCCCGCAGGCCAGCTTCCGTTCGAGCGCCATCAAGGCGCTGGGCGAGGGCCGCTTCGAGATGGCCGGCAAGCTCACCATCAAGGGCGTCAGCAAGGTCGTGACGGTGCCCGTGAGCATCGTGTCGTCGGGCGGCGCGTATTCGGTCGCCACGGGCACGCTCACGATCCAGCGGCTCGACTACAAGGTGGGCGACGGCGAATGGACCGACACCTCGGTGGTCGGCAACGAGGTGCAGGTGCGCTTCAAGCTGACGCTCGCGGGCCTCGGGCCGCTGTGACGACGATTTCATTTCCCATGCATCCTTCTTCCTTTGCCATGAACAAGCTCTTCTTCGCCGCGGCCCTTTGCGCGGGCGCGGCCCTGCCCCTGGCCGCCACGGCCCAGGAATACACCGCGCCGCCGCTGGCCGCCAAGCCCGCGGGCGGGCCGGCCAAAAATGCGAGCTACGTGATCGACCCGACCCACACCTTCGTGATGTACGAGATGGGCCACTACGGCACCACCACCAACCGCGGCCGCTTCAGCACCAAGGACGGCTCGGTGCAGATCGACGGCACCGGCGCCAGCGGCAAGGTCGACATCACGATGGACATCAGCTCCATCAACACCGGCGTCGACCTGCTCAACCGCCACGTGCAGAGCAAGGACTTCTTCAACGTGGCCGAATTCCCCACCGGCCGCTTCGTGGCCGAGCGCATCGACTTCAGCGGCGACAAGGTGACCGACGTGCCCGGCACGCTCACGCTCATGGGCCAGACCAAGCCGGTGACGCTGAAGGCCGTGCGCTTCAACTGCTACCTGAACCCGCTCATCAACCGCCAGGTCTGCGGCGGCGACTTCGAGGCCACCGTGCAGCGCAGCGACTGGGGCATCACCTGGGGCCTGAACTTCGGCTTCGAGAACAAGGTGAAGCTGCTGGTGCAGGTCGAAGCCGTGAACGTGCAGCAATGACGACGACGCAAGGAACCACGCGATGATGGACACCACCCTTTCCCTGCTCGGCATCGCCGGCGCCATGGCCGTCGGCGCGATGAGCCCGGGCCCGAGCTTCGTGATGGTGGCGCGCACCGCCGTGGCCTCGCGCAGCGACGGGCTGGCTGCCGCCCTGGGCATGGGCGCCGGCGGGCTGGCGTTCTCCATCGCGGCGCTGGCCGGGCTGCAGGCGGCGTTCCTCGCGGTGCCGGGGCTGTACCTCGCGATCAAGGCCTTCGGCGGCGCCTACCTGATCTACCTGGGCTTTCGCATCTGGCGCGGCGCGCGTCAGCCGCTCGCGATCACACCCGACACGGACGCCTCGCCGCGCCAGCAAGGCCGCAGCGGACGCACCTTCCTGCTCGGCCTGGCCACGCAGATCAGCAACCCGAAGACGGCGGTGGTGTACGCGAGCATCTTCGCGGCCTTCCTGCCGCGCGAGGTGCCGCTGGTGCTGGCGCTCGCCGTGCCGGCCGTGATCTTCTGCATCGAGACGGGCTGGTACGCGATCGTCGCGCTGGCACTGTCCTCGGCCGCGCCGCGCGCGGCCTACCTGCGCTACAAGACCTGGATCGACCGCGCGGCCGGCGGCGTGATGGGACTGCTGGGCCTGCGGCTCGTGTGGTCGGCCGTGCGCGGCACCTGAGGCCCTAGAGCAGGCTCTCGGGCGTGAGCGGCGACAGCAACTCGAGCATGGTGCGGTCCCAGAAGCCCGAGTCGGGCTCTTCGTGCAGCACGGTGGTCTTGCCGCCTTCCTCGCTGACCCACTCGATGCGCCGCGAGCCGGTGGCGCCCGCATCGGCGCCTTCGGCAAAGCGCAGCCGGTAGGCGCCCTGCTGCTTGAGCACATCGAGCAGCTTCAGGGTCTGCTGCGCCATCTCGGGGCTGCGGATGAACAGGCCGATCTCGGTGTTGTGAATCTCGGAGCGCGGATCGAAATTCATCGAGCCGACGAACAGGATGCGCTGGTCGATCACCGCCGACTTGGCGTGCAGCCGGCCCACCGACGTGCCGAACAGGCCGAGGCGCACGCTGCGCCGCGTGCGCGCGGAACTCAGCTCGTGCAGCTCGGCGCCCAACGCGAGCATGTCGGCGCGGTAGCGGCGGTAGGCGGTGTGGACCAGCGGTTCGTCGGTGGCGGCGAGCGAGTTGGTGACCACGCTGATCTTCACGTTGCGCCCGCGGATCTCGCGCATCACCTCCAGCCCCGACGCGCCCGGGATCAGGTAGGGCGAGACCAGCGTCACCTCGCTGCGCGCGCGGCGCATCTGCTCGACCACGTTGTAGCGCACGCTGTCCACGTCGAGCAGCGGCACGCCGCCATACGACGCGGTCTTGCCGATCACGCGGTCGGGCGAATCGGCATAGGCCTCGGCTGTGGTCCAGATCAGGCCCAGCTTGCCGGCGTCGAGGTCGTCGGCCACCGGGCTGTAGCCCAGCAGGTCGTTGGGCGCGGGCCTGGGCGGCGGCGGCGTGGTGTCGGGGCCGGTGGCGGCGTCGAAGCGGCGCTGCAGTTCTTCGCGCGGCAGGTCGGTGTGCACGACCGCGCCGATCGGGCGCACGTGCGGGCTGTTCCAGTACTGGTCGAACAGCACGCCCAGGCGCGGGATCAGCGCACCCGTGACGAAGGTGTCGAGGTCGATGAAGTTCGGGCCGGTGGTGCGGCGGAAGTACTGGTTGCCGATGTTGCGCCCGCCCGCCACCGCCATCGCGCCGTCGGCGATGAAGAGCTTGTTGTGCATGCGGCGGTTGACGCGGCTGAAGTCGAACAGCGACGCGGTGAAGCGCTTGAGCAGGCTGCCGCGCCCGGCCGGGAACGGGTTGAACAGACGCAGCTCGACGTTCGGCGTGGCGGCCAGCCCGAGCAGCAGCTCGTCTTCGCCCGAGGTGTACAGGTCGTCCATCAACAGACGCACGCGCACGCCGCGCTGGGCCGCATCGCGCAGGGTGCGCAGCAGGTAGCGGCCGGTCTCGTCGTTCTCGATCTGGTAGTACTGCACGTCGAGCGTGCGCTGCGCGCGGCGCGCCAGCTGCAGCCGCGTGTCGAAGGCGAAGTCGCCGCCGGGCATCAGGCGAAAGCCGCTGAGGTCGGGGTCGGGCTGCGAGGCCAGCGCGATCTTGCCGAGCGCGGTGTCGGCCGAGACGGCGATGGTCTTGGTGGGCGGGCGCGGTGCCTCGTCGGGCAGCGTGGCGCAGCCGGCGAACAGCAGCGCCGCCGCAATGACGACCACCCAATGCCCACAGCGCGACAGCAGGCGGCTCGTCATCGTCGGTTTTCTAGAGTGCCTTGCGCAGGTTGGCGGGCGCGATGCGCAGGGCCTCGCGGTACTTGGCGACGGTGCGGCGCGCGCACTCGATGCCCTGCTCTTTCAGCATCTCGGAGATCTGGCTGTCGGACAGCGGCTTCTTGATGCTCTCGGAACTCACGAACTGCTTGATCAGCGCGCGCACCGCCGTGCTCGACGCGTTGCCGCCGGTCTCGGTGCCCAGCGCCGAGCCGAAGAAGTACTTGAGCTCGACCGTGCCGAAGGGCGTCGACATGTACTTGGCGGTGGTCACGCGCGAGATGGTCGATTCGTGCAGGCCCAGCTCGTCGGCGATCTCGCGCAGCACCAGCGGGCGCATCGCGAGTTCGCCGTGCACGAAATAGCTCTTCTGCCGCTCGACGATGGCGTTGCTCACGCGCAGGATGGTGTCGAAGCGCTGCTGGATGTTCTTGATGAACCAGCGCGCCTCCTGCAGCCGCTGCGACAGAGCCTGGCTGCCCTCGCCCTTGTGCGACTTGAGCGCACCGGCGTAGATGTCGTGCACGCGCAGGCGCGGCATGACCTCGGGGTTCAGCATGACGCGGAACTTGATGTTGGTGCCGCGGCCCGTCTTGGTGACGATCACGTCGGGAATGATGATGTTGCGTTCGACGTCGACAAAACGGCGGCCCGGCTTGGGCTCCAGGCGCGCAATGATCTGCAGCGCCGAGCGCACCAGCTCTTCGTTGGTGCGCGTGAGCGTGGCCAGGCGCTTGAAGTCGCGCCGCGCGAGCAGCTCCATCGGCTGCTTGCAGATCGCGATGGCGGTCTTGCGGATGAGCGCTTCGGCCTCGGTCTCGTCTTCGCTGGCGAGCGCCTTCAGCTGGATGCTCAGGCATTCGCCGAGGTCGCGCGCACCGACGCCGACCGGCTCCAGGCTCTGCAGCAGGCCCAGCGCCACCTGGAAGTGGTGCACGAGGTCGTCGAACTGGTCGTTGTCGTCGCCCGCCAGGCCCGAGGCCAGCGCGGGCAGCGAGTCTTCGAGGTAGCCGTCGTCGTTGAGCGATTCGATCAGGAAGCGCAGCGCGGCGCAGTCGTTTTCATTGAGCCGCAGGCTCAGCGCCTGGCGGTGCAGGAAGGACTGCAGCGACTCCTGGCTGCGCGCGAGTTCGGTGGCGTCGGCACGCTCGTCGTCGCCCAGGTTGTTCTGGCGCGCAGGCGCATCGCTGCCCCACTCGCTGTCGTCGGGCGCCATCTCGACGGTGCCGTCGCCTTCCCAGTCGGGCTCGCGCTCGGTGATCTCGGCGGCGGGGCCGTCGGAGTCGGGCGTGGACGTGGCTTCGCTGGTGGTGGTCGTCGCGCTGCTGGTCGGCGCCGGGGCGAAGTCGCCCTCGCCGGTTTCACCCCCATCGTCGCGCGGCACGGGCGTGTCGACAGCATCGAGCCCGAACTCCTCGCGCGCCGCTTCTTCCGCGGTGCGTTCGAGGAACGGGTTCTCGTCCAGCATCTGCTCCACCTCCTGGCTCAGTTCGAGCGTGGAGAGTTGGAGCAGGCGAATGGACTGCTGCAGCTGCGGCGTCAAGGCCAGATGCTGCGAGACGCGAAGGGACAGCCCTTGCTTCATGGAGACCCGACCCTCCCTTACATGCGGAAGTGCTCGCCCAGGTACACCCTGCGTACCTCGGCGTTGTCGACGATCTCCGAGGGTGTGCCTTGTGCCAGCACGTGCCCGTCGCTGATGATGAACGCGTGATCGCAGATGCCCAGCGTTTCACGCACGTTGTGGTCGGTGATGAGCACGCCGATGCCACGTTCCTTCAGGAAACTGATGATCCGCTGAATCTCGATCACCGCGATCGGGTCGATGCCGGCGAAGGGCTCGTCCAGCAGGATGAAGCGCGGCTGGGTGGCCAGCGCGCGCGCGATTTCAACGCGGCGGCGCTCGCCGCCCGACAGGGCGAGCGCAGGCGAATCGCGCAGGTGGTCGACGCGCAGGTCGGCCAGCAGGTCGGTCAGGCGCTCGTCGATGTGCTGCTTGGACAGCGCCACCAGGCGGCCGTTGGCGTCGGGCTCGCGTTGCAGCTCGAGCACGGCACGCACGTTTTCCTCGACCGTGAGCTTGCGGAAGATCGAGGCTTCCTGCGGCAGGTAGCTCAGGCCCATGCGCGCGCGGCGGTGGATCGGCATGTGGGCGATGGGCTCGCCGTCGATGGTGATCTCGCCAGCGTCGGCGCGCACCAGCCCGACGATCATGTAGAACGAGGTGGTCTTGCCCGCGCCGTTGGGGCCGAGCAGTCCGACGACTTCGCCCTTCTGCACATCAAGCGACACGTCTTTGACGACCGTGCGGCTGCCGTAGCTCTTCTTGAGGCCGCGCGCCACGAGGCGGCTGCCCGGGACGCCGTCGGCGGGCGGGATTCCTGCGGTTTCGATCACTTGCGCCCTTCCCCTTCGGTGCCGCCCAGTGTGGTGCTCGAGCGCAGCCCGGCGCCGGGCGCGGGGGTGGGCGCCGGGGCCGCGGGCTTCTTGCCGCCGGCTGCCGGCGCGGAGCCGGGCGCCGCCGGGGCCGGCGTGGCCTTCGGCGTGAGGATGGCCTTCACGCGGCCGCCGCCACCCGCCGAGACGCCGGCGTTCGGCGGCACGAGGGAACCGTTGACGGTGTAGGTGTCGTTGCTCTGGTCGTAGACGATCAGCGCGCCGCTGCTCTCGTCGTTGGCCGTGGCGCCGATCAGGCGGCGCATGACGGCGCGGCGGATGAACTTGACGTTGTCGGCGCGGCTGTCGTACTCGATGACTTCCGACTCGCCCTCGATCCACTCGTCGCCGGCGTTGCGCTTCTGCTTGTAATAGGCCAGCTTGCCGGGCGCCGCCGTGACCACGCCGTACTGGTAGCCCTCGGCGTCCTGGCGCACGTCCAGCCGCGCACCGCGGATGATGATCGTGCCCTTCGTGACCAGCACGTTGCCGGTGAACACGCTGGTCTGTTTCAGGTCGTCGTAGCGCATCGAGTCGGACTCGATGTTCATCGGCTTGGTGCGGTCGGCGGTTTCAGCCAGGGCGCCGGAGGCGGCTCCGGCCAGCAACAGCGCGCCGAAGGCCAGGCGGCCGAGGCGACGAAGGGTGGGGAATGTGGGGATGGAGGGCAATGTCATAAAGGCACGAAACTTGCTCTGAAACATTGTATGCGTGGGATGGCAATTGCCCACCGCCACCAATGAAAAAGCCCGCCGAAGCGGGCCTTGCATTCGACCCAAAAACCAGGTCGACAGGTCGTCGGGGCGGTCAGCCCTTCTTGGCTTCGCCGATGAGGAAGGTCGCGACCTGCAGCACCTTGGCCATGCTGCCGGCGGTTTCGCCGTCGACATACCAGCGGCCTGCCACGGCCAGGGCCGGCACGCCGGCGACCTTGTAGGCCTCGGTCTGCTGCGACGCGCGACGGGCCTTGCTGGCCACGCCGAAGGACGCAAATGTTTCCTTGAACTTGGCGCCGTCGAGGCCGGCACGCTCGGCCCAGGCCTGGATGTTGGCTTCGCCGTTCAGGTTCTGACGCTGCGCGTGGATCGCGGCGAACACCTTCGGGTGGTATTCCTCCAGCTTGCCCATGGCTTCGAGCGTGAAGTACAGGCGCTGCTTGGCTTCGACGTCGTTGCCCACGAAAGGCACCGGGATGCGGCGGAACGCCACTTCCTTCGGGGCTGCCTTGACCCAGGCTTCGAGCGAGGGCTCGAAGTCGTTGCAATGCGGGCAGTTGTACGAGAAGAACTCGACCACCTCGACCTTGCCGGCGGATGCATCGACGGGCACGCGCTTGTCGAGCACGAGGAAATCGGAGCCGGCCTTGGGGGCGCGCTGGGCGTGTGCCGGAACGGCAGCCAGCGAAAGCAGCCCGATCGAAGTGGCGGCCAGCGAAAAGTCACGACGTTTCATGGAAAAGGTTCTCCTGTGGGTACCGCAGTACAGAGCCGGCGCGCCGCCGGGAGTTCCCCGTGGGCGGCGCGACCGAGGCGCTGGAATTGACAAACGAGTGCGGCAGATGCCGCGCGGGCGAGAGCTTAAAGGCTGTTCAAGAAAGGCGTCGGTCAGCGCTGCACGCGCACCAACGCCGATTCGAGACCGCCGCCGTCGAGCCGTTCCTTGAGCCGATCGGCGTCGTCCTTCTTGTTGAACGGGCCCGCGCGCACGCGGTAGACCGTGCGACCGGCCTGCTCGCGTTCGGTGACCTTGGCCTCGACGCCCATCAGCGACAGCTTGGCGCGTTGCGCCTCGGCGTCGTCGGTGGTGCGGAAGGCGCCGGCCTGCACGAAGTACATGAAGGGGTCGGCACCCGACGGCGACGGTGCGGCGGCCGTGTGGCTCGGCGCAGCGGACGCGGTGGTCGTGCTGCTGCCGCCTGCGCGGGCCCGGGCGAGGTCGCCCAGCGGATCGTTCGACGGCGGCAGGGCGTTGGCTTCGGCCGGCACCGGCGCGGGGCGCGCCGGCTTGGGCGCCACCACCACGGGGGCCGGGGCGGTGACCGGCGCGGTGGCGACGGGCGGCGTGCCGGGGGCCGCGGTGACGGGGGCGCCGGTGATCGGGTTCACCGGACCGGTGGCCGTGGCGGCCGGTGGCGTGGCCGCCGGCTTGGGCGCGCCGGCCTTGCCGGCCAACGGTGCGTTCGGGTCCCAGTCGCGGTTCTTGCGGGCTTCGGCTTCGTCCTGCTCGGCACCGCCGCGTTGCGTCTTGTTGACGAACGGGATCGGCACCTTGGTGACGTAGACCGCGATGCCCAGGGCGACGCCCAGACCGAGCACCAGGCCGATGATCAGCCCGATGACGATGTTGCCGCGTTGTCTGCTTGTCTTCTTCATGTTCAGAGGGTGATTCACATCTTGTTCGGCGCACTGACGCCGAGGATCGCGAGGCCATTGTGCAGCACCTGCGCGGCCGCTGCGACGAGTGCGAGACGCGCCAGCTTGACCGGCTCGTCGTCCACTAGGATGCGCTCGGCATCGTAGTAGCTGTGGTAGCTGGCTGCGAGTTCGCGCAGGTAGAAAGTCACGTCGTGCGGGGCGAAATCCTTCGCCGCCGCCGTCAGCATGGCCGGGTACTTGGCCAGCAGCAGCATCAGCGCCTGGGCCGCCGGGCTGTCCAGCGGCGACAAGTCGACCGCCTTGAGCGCGGCCACGTCGCCGCCCCAGGCCGCGAGCACCGAGCAGATGCGCGCGTGGGCGTACTGCACGTAGTACACGGGGTTGTCGTTGTTCTTGGTCACCGCCAGGTCGACGTCGAAGGTGTACTCGGTGTCGGGCTTGCGGCTGAGCAGGAAGAAGCGCACGGCATCGGTGCTGGTCCACTCGATCAGGTCGCGCAGCGTGACGTAGCTGCCGGCGCGCTTGCTGATCTTGACCTCTTCGCCGCCCTTCATGACGCGCACCATGGTGTGCAGCACGTAGTCGGGGTAGCCCTCGGGAATGCCTTCGCCCGCGGCCTGCAGGCCGGCGCGCACACGCGCGATGGTGCCGTGGTGGTCGGTGCCCTGGATGTTCACGACCTTGTGGAAGCCGCGCTCCCACTTGGCGATGTGGTACGCCACATCGGGCACGAAGTAGGTGTACGTGCCGTCCTGCTTCTTCATCACGCGGTCTTTGTCGTCGCCGTAGTCGGTCGACTTCAGCCACAGCGCGCCGTCCTGCTCGTAGGTCTTGCCGGCGGCCACGAGCTTGGCCACGGCCGCTTCGACGCGGCCGCTGGTGTAGAGGCTGGACTCGAGGTAGTAGTTGTCGAAGCGCACGCGGAAGGCCTGCAGGTCCAGGTCCTGCTCGCGGCGCAGGTAGGCCACGGCGAATTCGCGGATGCTGTCCAGGTCGTCGATGTCGCCGCTGGCGGTGTACTCGCGGTCGTCCGACTTGACGGTCTTCTTCGCCTTGAAGTCCTCGGCGATGTCGGCAATGTAGTCGCCGTTGTAGGCCGGGGCCTTTTCGCCGCTGGGCCACTCGGCGTCGCCGGGCTTGAAGCCCTTGGCACGCAGCTGCGTGCTGTTGGCCAGCGTCTGGATCTGCACGCCGGCGTCGTTGTAATAGAACTCGCGCCACACGCTCTGGCCCTGCGAGGCCTGCAGGTTGCAGATGGCGTCGCCCAGCGCGGCCTGGCGGCCGTGGCCGACGTGCAGCGGACCGGTCGGGTTGGCCGAGACGAACTCGACCAGCACCTTCTCGCCCGTGGCGGGCTGCTGGCCGAAGGTTTCGCCGGCGGCCAGCACCTCGCGCACGATCTGCTGCTTGGCGGCGGCCTTCAGGCGGATGTTGAGGAAGCCGGGGCCGGCGATCTCGATGGCCTCGACCCATTGGCCGAAAGCGGGGGTGGCGAGCAGCGCAGCGCTCAGTTCCTCGGCCAGTTCGCGGGGCTTGCGCCCCAGCGGCTTGGCGAGCTGCATGGCGGCGGTGCTGGCGAAATCGCCGTGCGCTGCCACCTTGGGCGACTCGAACGCGGCTTTGGCGCCGGCGCCGGGAGAGAGGGTTTCGAGCGTGTTCGCGAGCGCCGCGAGCAGCTCCTGTTTGACCAATAGCATCTGTGAATTTTACCGGGGGCAAACCCGGACCCAGTTAACGATCGTCATCCGATGGGCGATGTCGCCCGTTAGGATGGTCGGCCCCGAGGCGGGGCGTCTGTCACAACCCAACCTTGCAAGGACATATCCACCATGAAGAAGCTCCTTTCCCTGGTCGCCTCCACCGTCGCGCTCGGCGCCTGCCTGTCGTTCAGCGCCTACGCGCAGGACAAGGCACCCGCCCCGGTCGTGGCCCCCGCCGCCGCCGCCGCACCTGCGGCAGCCCCTGCCGCCGCGGCCGCACCCGCCGGTGGCGCCAGCTGCGATGCCAAGGCCATCGACAAGAACGGCAAGCCGCTGGCCGGCGCCGCCAAGAACAGCTTCATGAAGAAGTGCAACAAGGCCGCCGCCGGACCCGCCTGCGCCGCCAAGGCCCTCGACAAGAACGGCAAGGCCCTGGCCGGTGCCGCCAAGAACAGCTTCATGAAGAAGTGCGAAGCCGACGCGGCCAAGGCCTGATCCGGCGCGGCGCCGCTCTGCGGCGCTGACATTTGTTACCCCCCGAAGTCAAAGGGCCCGCTCACGCGGGCCTTTTCTTTTTGTCTTTATTGATTACTTGCCGAAGCCGCGCGCCAGGAACACCGCCACCAGCGGGATCAGCGCGATCAGGTGCGCCTGGATCATCACCAGCTTGCGCGTCTTCAGGATGTCGGCCTCCGCCGGCAGCTTGCCCGTGGCGCGCAGCGTCTTGCGCCAGCGGAAGTAGGTCAGCGTCGGGAAGATCGACAGCACGCCCACGATGATGAACAGCGTGAGCTTCACGTGCAGCAGCGGGTTGGTCCAGTACCAGGCCGTGCCCTTCACGCCCCACCAGGTGCGTGCGATGCCGGTGGCCAGCACCGCGATGGCGGCGATGCCGTAGACCATGTCGACCTTGGCCAGCCGCTCGACCACGGCGGCATTGAGCCACTGCACGCGGCACAGCGCGGCTTCACTGGAGATGAACACGACCATCGTGAGGATGGCCAACAGATGCAGGTAGGCGAGGATGGCTTCGAGGGTCATCGGAAACTTTCTTCATCGGGGTTGCAAGCAAATGCAAAAAGCATTGTGCCGCCCGGTCACGCTTTCAGGACCGCCCGCCCCAGAATTCCGGCTGCCCGTACTGCGCTTTGAGGAAATCAAGCCACAGTCGCACGCGCAGCGGCAGGTGCTTGGTGCCTGTGAACACCGCATAGATGCCGTTGGGCGGTGCGGCGAAGTCGTCGAGCAGGGGCACGAGCAGGCCGGCGTCGATCTCGGCCTCGACCTCCCAGGTGCTGCGCCAGGCGATGCCGTGGCCCGCGAGGCACCAGTCGTGCAGCACCTGGCCGTCGGAACAATCGAGCGGGCCGCTGGGGCGCAGGTGGATGAGCTCCTGCACGCCCTCCTCGCTGGTAATGCGAAAGGCCCAGCCGCGCGTCTGCGAGGCGTCGCTCGACAGCGTGAGGCAGGCGAAGCGCGACAGCTCGCCGGGGTGCCTGGGCGCGCCGTGGCGGCGCAGGAACTCGGGCGTCGCGACGCAGCGGCGGCGGTTGTCGGCCAGGCGCACGCTCACCAGCGACGAGTCGGGCAGGTCGCCCACGCGCACGGCGCAGTCGAAGCTCTCGCCCGTGACGTCGACCACGCGGTCGCTGAGGTTCAGCGAAATCGTCACCTCGGGATGCAGCGCATGAAAGCGCGGCACCAGCGGCGCGACGTGGCGGCGGCCGAAGCCGGCCGGCGCGGTCACGCGCAGGTGGCCGCTGGCCTTCACGCCGCCGGCGCTCACGCTGGCCTCGGCGTTCGCGAACTCGGTCAGGAGGCGCTGGCAGTCTTCGAGAAAGGCGCTGCCTTCGTGCGTGAGCGCGATGCGGCGCGTGGTGCGCACCAGCAGCTTGACGCCCAGGCGCTCTTCGAGCGCGTCGATGCGACGGCCCATGATCGCGGGCGCCACGCCTTCCGCCTTGGCCGCCGCGGTGAGACTGCCGCGGGTCGCGACCGAGACAAAGGATTCGAGCTGCTTGAGGCGGTCCATGGCGCGGGAACTATATCGCCCGCCACCGAAGATCAGTCGCCGGCCGTGACACCTTGCGCCCGCAGCGCGGCGATGTCGCCGTCGCTGTAGCCCACTTCCTTCAGCAGCGCCGCGCTGTGCTCGCCGATGTGCGGCGGCTGCAGGCGGATGCCGGGGCGCTCGCCGCCGAGTGTGAACGGCGCGAGCGGCACCTTGGCCATGTGGCCGTCGTTCATGCGCACGGGCGCGAGGCCGCCGGTGGCGTTGAGGTGCGGGTCGTCGAACAGCTCCTGCGGCTTGGTGATGGGCGCGAAGGGCAGCTCGTTCTGCTCGAACACCGCGCTGAGTTCGGCCGCGCTGTGGTTGGCGAGGTGCGAGCGCAGGATCGGCATCATCCACTCGCGTGCGCGCACGCGGTCGTTGTTGGTCTTCAGGCGCGGGTCGGCCAGCATCTCCTCGAGGCCGAAGGCCTTGCAGAAGATGGCCCACTGCTTGTCGCTCACGGCCGCAAGAAAGATCTGCTCGCCGTCCTTCACGGTGAACACGTCGTACACGGCCCAGGCCGAGATGCGGCTGGGCATCGGGTCGGCGGCCTTGCCGGTGGCGGCGAACTGCATCATGTGCTGCGCGACGAGAAACACGTTGTTCTCGAACAGCGCCGACTGCACCTCGCAGCCCTTGCCCGTGAGATCGCGCTGGCGCAGCGCGGCCATGGCGCCGATGGCGCCGAACATGCCGCCCATGATGTCGTTCACGCTGGTGCCCGCGCGCAGCGGGTCGCCCGCGCGGCCGGTCATGTAGGCCAGGCCGCCCATCATCTGCACCACCTCGTCCAGCGCCGTGCGGTGGTCGTACGGGCCGGGCAGAAAGCCCTTGTGGCTCACGTAGATGAGGCGCGGGTTGAGCTTGCTGAGCGTGTCGTAATCGAGCCCCAGCTTCTTCATCGTACCGGGCTTGAAGTTCTCGCTCACGATGTCGGCGGTGGCGATGAGGCGCAGCGCGGCCTCCACGCCCTCGGGCTTCTTCAGGTCGAGCGCGATGCTCTTCTTGTTGCGGTTGAAGGTCGGGAAGAAGCCCGCGCCCGAGCCCAGCAGGCGGCGCGTGTTGTCGCCCTCGATGGGCTCGACCTTGATGACCTCGGCGCCCAGGTCGGCCAGCAGCAGGCCGCAGGTCGGGCCCATGACCATGTGGGTGAACTCGACGACGCGCACGCCCGCGTAGGGCAAGGGATTGGCTTCAGACATGAGAGAGGGTTTCCTGGACAAAGCCCTTGGGCAGGCCGGCTTCGGGCGTCATGCCGTAGACCGGCTCGCCGGGCAGGCCGGCCTTGAGCGGCGCACGCGCCGCGATGAGTGTGTCGAGATCGATGCCGGTGCGCACGCCCATGGCCTCGAACATGAAGACGAGGTCTTCGGTGACCGCATTGCCCGACGCGCCCGGCGCATACGGACAGCCGCCGAGGCCGCCGAGCGAGGCGTCGAAGGTGTGCACGCCCTCGTCCCACGCGGCCAGGCAGTTCGCGATGCCCAGGCCGCGCGTGTTGTGCATGTGGGCCGCGCCCGCGTGCACGCCGAGTTCGGCGCGCAGCCGCTTGAAGAGGCGGCGCACCTGCGCGGGGTTGGCATAACCCACGGTGTCCGACAGGCCGACTTCCTGCGCACCGGCCTCGACGCACTGCACCGCCAGGCGGATCACGTCGTCTTCCGGCACCAGCCCCTGCAGCGTGCAGCCGAAGGCGGTGGAGATGCCCGCTTCGAGCTTCACCTGCGGCGAGAGGGCGCCGCGCAGTTCGGCGATGGCGCGCACCTCCTCGACCATCTCGGTCGGCGTCTTGCGCACGTTGGCCAGCGAATGCGCGACGCTGGCCGACACCGGCATCGTGAGCTTGTGCACGCCCGCCTCGAGCGCGGCCTGCGCGCCCTTGCGGTTGGGCACCAGCGCCATCACCACGAGGCCGGGCAGCGTGACGGCGTGGCGCACCACCTCGGCGGCGTCGGCCATCTGCGGCAGCAGCTTCGCGGGCACGAACGAGGCGACCTCGATCTCGCGCAGGCCGGCGGCATGCAGCGCGTCGATCCAGCGCAGCTTGTCGGCCGTGGGCATGGTGGCCTTCACGGACTGCAGGCCGTCGCGCGGACCGACCTCGCTGATGAGAACGTCGGGGGAGGTCATCGGGTGCTTTCTTGACTGTTCTATCTTGCAGAACTATATTCTGTTAAACAGAATTAAATCGGCAAGCCCGCCGACTGTCAAGCCACGCCATGCCCCGCAAAGCCCAGACCGAATCGGTGTCCGACCTCAACGCCGCCCCCGGCGGCGCCGCCGCGGTCGACCGCGCGCTGAGCCTGCTGTCGGCCTTCCGGCCCGGCGACGAGGCGCTGTCGCTCGCGCAGTTCGCCGAGCGCACGCAGCTGTACAAGAGCACGGTGCTGCGGCTGCTGGCCTCGCTCGAACATGCGCGGCTCATCCGCCGGCAGGACGACGGGCGCTATGCGCTGGGGCTGGAGATCGCGCGGCTGCACGGGCTGTACGCGGCGTCGCAGTCGCTCGACCGCCTCGTGCTGCCGGTGCTGCGCACGCTCGCCGCCGCCACCGGCGAGAGCGCGGCGTACCACGTGCGGCAGGACCAGGGCGAGAGCTGGGTGCGGCTGTGCCAGTTCCGCGTCGATTCCTCGCACGTGGTGCGCGACCACGTGCGCGCGGGCGACCTGCTGCCCAATGACCGGGGCGCGGGCGCGCGCGTGCTGATCGCCTTCGGGCCCGAGGCCGAACGGCCGCGTGGCGCGAAGGAGCGCAAGCTGTACGACGCGATCCGCGCGCAAGGCTATTGCGCGCTGGTGGGCGACCGCACGGCCGAGCTGGCGGGCATCTCGGCGCCGGTGTTCCATGCGGATGGCGGCCTGGCCGCGGCGGTCACGCTGACGATGCCGACACACCGCTATGACGCGGCCTACATCGAGCCCGTGCGCGCGGCGGCGAAGGCGCTCAGCGGGCAGGTCTGAACTTCAGGATTCAGCCTTGAAGCCCGAGTTCTTGATGGGCAGTTCCCACCGCTTCAGGTGCGTCGCCTGGATGCTCGCCAGCTCCGCCGGCCCCGCATGCGCCGGCACGAGGCCCAGCGCGTAGATCTTTTCCTGCACATCGGGCAGGCGCAGCGCGTCGGCCACGGCCTTGTCGATGCGCGCGACCAGCTCGGGCGACATGCCCGGCGGGCCGTACAGCCCGAAGAAGGCATCGGCCGTCACGTTGATGCCCGCTTCCTTCAGCGTCGGCACATCGGGCAGCGCGCGGCTGCGCTTTTCGCCCGTCACCGCGAGGATGCGGACCTTGCCCGCGCGGTGGTGCTCGATGGTTTCCGAGGCGGTGTCCACCATCAGCGGCACCTGTCCGCCGATGAGGTCCTGCGCGGCCGGCGCGCCGCCGCGGTAGGCGACGTGCGTCATCGGCACGCCCGAGGCCTGTGCCAGCAGCTGGCCCGCGAAGTGCGGCACCGTGCCGGCGCCCGAGGTCGCGTAGTTGGCCTTGCCCGGGTTGGCCTTCATCCAGGCCAGCACCGCCTTCAGGTCGCCCGCCGGCGCGCCCGGCCCGGCCGTCACCGCGAAGTCGAAGGTGCTGCCGAGCGCGATCGGCGTGAAGTCCTTCACCGTGTCGTAGCCGAGGTTCGAATACAGCCACGGGTGGATCACCATCGCGCCGCTGGGCGAGAAGATGAGCACGCTGCCGTCCGGCGGCGAGCGCTTGAGCTCGGCCAGCGCCAGCCGGCCGGCCGCGCCGGGCTTGTTGTCGACGATGACGTTCTGTCCGAGCGACACGCGCATCTTGTCGGCCAGGATCCGCGCGACCACGTCGGCCGACCCGCCCGGCGGAAAGCCGATCAGGATGCGCACCGTGCGCTCCTGCGCGAACGCCATCGGCGCGAAGGCCGTGGCGGTGATGACGGCAGCGGCCTGCGCTGCGAACTGGCGGCGTTGCATGGGGCGGTCTCCTCGGGGTGGTTGTTCTTCGGTGTGCGTGGGGTCTTCAGCGCAGCGCGGCGAGCAGCGCCTCGTTCTGTGCCGGCAGGCCGACGCTCACGCGCAGCCATTGCGGCAGTCCATACGGGCCGAGCAGCGAGACCTCGATGCCGGCAGCCAGCAGGCGCGCGTGCACGGCCGGCGCATCGCCGACCTGCACCATCACGAAGTTGCCCAACGACGGCACATGCGGCAGGCCCAGCGCGGCGAAGCCCGCGACGAGCTGCTCGCGTCCGGCGGTGTTGAGTTCGTAGGTGCGCGCCAGGAAGTCGGCGTCGCCCAGCGCCGCCACGGCCGCGGCCTGGGCCGGCGTCGTCACGTTGAAGCGCGGACGGTGCGCGTTCATGCGCGCCGTGAGCGCCGGCTGCGACACGCCGTAGCCGATGCGCAGCCCCGCCAGGCCGAAGGCCTTGGAGAAGGTGCGCGCCACGATCAGGTTGGGCAGGCGGCGCACCCATTCGATGCTGTCGTAGCGCTGCGCGGGCGACAGGTACTCGGTGTAGGCCTCGTCGAGCAGCACCGTCACGTGCGCGGGCACCGATTGCAGAAACTCGAGCAGCGGCGCAGCATCGATGAAGGTGCCGGTCGGGTTGTTCGGGTTGGCCACGAAGACCAGTTGGGTGTCGTCGCCGATGGCGGCGCGCATCGCGTCCAGGTCATGGCCGAAGTCGCGCGAGGGCACGACGGTGGCGCGCGCGTGGGCGTGCGCCGTGGCCGCCGCATAGACGATGAAGCCGTACTGCGAATAGACGACGTTCTCGCCCGGCTTGAGGCTGACCTGCGCCGCCAGTTCGAGGATTTCGCTCGACCCGCTGCCCAGCGTGAGCCACTCGGGCGGCACGTCGAGCCGCGCGGCCAGCGCCTGCTTGAGCGCGGTGCCGTTGCTGTCGGGGTAGTTGCCCGCACCTTCGAGGGCGGCGGCGGCGGCGCGGCGGGCCGACTCGGGCATGCCGAGCGGGTTTTCGTTGGAAGCCAGGAGGATCATTGCGGCGGGAGCTGATTATTTAAGAAGTTAAATATATACAGCTGCCACCGCCCCGGCCTCAGGGCCTACCCTTTGAAGCTGGGCTTGGGTTCTGGTCGATTACCTTCATTTTTGTCACAGATAAATCTCACTTTCGGCTCTTACTGGCCCGCAAAGTATCGAATACAGTTCTCCCATGGCTTCACCTGGGGCAAGTGCGCCCCACTGCTGCGCCGCCCCCCGATTTCCTGTTTTTTGCATTGCGTTCCCCAAGGAGAAACACATGACCGACCGCACCACCGCCCACCGACTCCAGGTCGCGACCGAACTGCACCGCTTCGTCGAAGAGAAGGTCCTGCCCGCCAGCGGCGTGGCCAGCGACGTGTTCTGGAAAGGCTTCGACGCCATCGTCCATGACCTGGCGCCCAAGAACGTCGCCCTGCTCGCCGAGCGCGACCGCCTGCAGAGCGAGCTCGACGCCTGGCACAAGAAGAACCCCGGCCCGATCGCCGACATGCCGGCCTACCGCGCCTTCCTGGAAAAGATCGGCTACCTGCTGCCGCAGCCCAAGGGCGTGAAGGCCACCACGGCCAACGTCGATTCCGAACTCGCGCTGCAGGCCGGCCCGCAGCTGGTGGTGCCGATCCTGAACGCGCGCTACGCCCTGAACGCCGCCAACGCGCGCTGGGGTTCGCTGTACGACGCGCTGTACGGCACCGACGCCATTCCCGAAACCGGCGGTGCCGAAAAGGGCAAGGGCTACAACCCCGTGCGCGGCGCCAAGGTCATCGAGTTCGCGCGCAACGTGCTCGACCAGGCCGCCCCGCTGGCCAACGGCTCGCACAAGAACGCCACCGGCTACAGCGTGAAGGACGGCCAGCTGGTCGTCGCGCTGCAGGGCAGCACCACCGGCCTGGCCGATGCGTCGCAGTTCGTCGGCTACCAGGGCGACGCCGCCGCGCCGTCGTCGGTGCTGCTCAAGCACAACGGCATCCACCTGGACATCCGCATCGACCGCAGCACCGCCATCGGCAAGAGCGATGCGGCCGGCGTGAGCGACCTGGTGCTCGAAGCCGCGCTCTCGACCATCCTCGACCTGGAAGACTCGGTGGCCGTGGTCGACGCGGCCGACAAGGTCGTCGCGTACGCCAACTGGCTGGGCATCGTGCAGGGCACGCTCACCGAAGAAGTCGCCAAGGGCGGCAAGACCTTCACGCGCGGCCTGAATGCCGACCGCGAGTACACCGGCGCCAACGGCCAGCCGCTGAAGCTGCACGGCCGCTCGCTCATGTTCCTGCGCAACGTGGGCCACCTGATGACCAACCCGGCCATCCTGTACGAAGGCGGCAAGGAAATCCCCGAAGGCATCCTGGACGCCGTGGTCACCACCACCATCGCGATGATCGACGTCAAGCGCAAGGGCAACTCGCGCACCGGCAGCATCTACATCGTCAAGCCCAAGATGCACGGCCCGGCCGAAGTCGCCTTCGCCAGCGAGCTGTTCGGCCGCGTCGAGCAGCTGCTCGGCCTGCCCGCCAACACCGTCAAGCTCGGCATCATGGACGAGGAGCGCCGCACCAGCGTGAACCTGCAGGCCTGCATCGCCGAAGCCGCCGCGCGCGTGGCCTTCATCAACACCGGCTTCCTGGACCGCACCGGCGACGAGATGCACACCGCCATGCAGGGCGGCCCGATGATCCGCAAGGGCGACATGAAGTCCAGCGCCTGGATCGGCGCCTACGAGAAGAACAACGTGCTCGTCGGCCTGAACTGCGGCCTGCGCGGCAAGGCGCAGATCGGCAAGGGCATGTGGGCCATGCCCGACCTGATGGCCGCCATGCTCGAGCAGAAGATCGCCCACCCCAAGGCCGGCGCCAACACCGCCTGGGTGCCCTCGCCCACCGCCGCCACGCTGCACGCGCTGCACTACCACCAGGTCAGCGTGACCGCGGTGCAGCAAGAGCTCGAGAAGATCGACGCCGACGGCGAGCGCGAGAACATCCTGAACGCGCTGCTGCAGGTGCCGATCGCTGCGCAGGCCAAGTGGACCGACGCCGAGAAGCAGCAGGAAATCGACAACAACGTGCAGGGCATCCTGGGCTACGTGGTGCGCTGGGTCGACCAGGGCGTGGGCTGCTCGAAGGTGCCCGACATCCACAACGTCGGCCTCATGGAAGACCGCGCCACGCTGCGCATCTCCAGCCAGCACATCGCCAACTGGCTGCTGCACGGCGTGGTCACCAAGGCGCAGGTCGACGAGGCCTTCCAGCGCATGGCCAAGGTGGTCGACGAGCAGAACGCCGGCGACGCGCTGTACCAGCCGATGGCCGGCCACTTCGACACCTCCCCCGCCTACAAGGCCGCGCAAGACCTGGTGTTCAAGGGCATCGAGCAGCCCAGCGGCTACACCGAGCCGCTGCTGCACGCCTGGCGCCTGAAGGTCAAGGCCGCGGCCTGACGCGCGCCTTGCGCAGTGCCGGCCTCCGCCGGCGCTGACGCCTCGGAGACACGCAACGAACGGCGCCCTCGGGCGCCGTTCTGCATGGGGCGCGACATGCCGGTAGCATCGACGCCGCCCTCTTCTCTCTCCGGTCTCCGTCTCTTTCGATGAACAAGCACGCGGCTTCGCCGCCCCCGACCCGCGGGTCGACCTCGGCCGCGGCCATGCTGGTCGCACTGGCCACCGCCTTCGCGCTGAGCCAGGCCTTTCGCACCGTCGGCGCCATGATGGCCACGCCGCTCACGCAGCACTTCGGCCTCACGCCGCAGGCGCTGGGCACCTGGGCCGGCACCTTCCATTTCACCTTCGGCATCATGCAGCTCGCGATGGGCGTGTCGATCGACCACTTCGGCGTGCGCCGCACCGTGCTCACCGCCTTTCCGCTGGCCATCGCGGGCGCCGCGCTGTGCACCGTGGCGCCGGGCTTCGGCGCGCTGCTGCTGGGGCAGGCGCTGATCGGCGTGGGCTGCGCGCCGGCCTTCCTGGCCTGCACCGTGTTCATCGCGCGGCACTTCGACGCCGCGCGCTTCACCGCCATGTCGGGGCTGGTGATGAGCCTCGCGGGCATGGGCATCCTGTTCACCGGCACGCCGCTGGCGCTGCTGATCGAGGCCGCCTCGTGGCGCGCCGGCTATGCCGCGCTGACCGCCTTCGCCGTGCTCTCGTGGATCGTCATCTTCTGGCGCGTGCACGAGCCCGCGCGCACGACGACAACAACGATCACATCGGACGAGCCCGCGCCCGAGCGCCAGTCGCTGCGCCAGGCCGTGCGCGACCTGCTGCCGCTGTTCGCCATGCCGCACACGCTCGGGCTGCTGTGCTTCGCCTGCGTGTCGTATGCCGCTTTCATCACGCTGCGCGGCCTGTGGCTCGGCCCCGTGCTGCACGACCGCCACGGCCTCTCGCTCGTGGCCAGCGGCAACGTGGCACTGGTGATGACCGTCGCCGGCATGGCCAGCCCCATGCTGTTCGGTCGCCTCGACCCCGGCGGCGCGCGCCGCACGCGCTGGATGATGCGCTGCGCCTTCGCCGGCGCAGCGATGTTCGCCACCATGGCCCTCACGCAATCGCGCGCCATCGACATCGGCCTGCCGATCGTCTACGGCATGCTGTCGGGCTACAGCGTGCTGCTGTACGCGTATACCAAGAACGCTTACCCGGCGGCCGTGACGGGCCGCGCGATGGCCCTGCTCAACATGGCGATGTTCCTGGGCGTCTCGCTGATGCAATGGACCACCGGCGTCGCCGCCTCCTGGGCCGTGGCCCAGGGCAGCGAGCCGTTCCGCGCGGTGTTTCTCACGGTGAGCGGGATGCTGGCGGCGGGGACGCTGGCGTTCTGGGTGTTGCCGAGAGCCAAGGCATTGGTGCGCCCGACGGCACCGCCTCCTAGCGCTTGATCGCCAGCATCAACACCCCGCCCGCGATCATCGCCACGCCGCCCCACTCGCGCACGGACGGGCGCTCGCCGAGGAACATCACGGCGAACAGCACCACGAGCACCACGCTGAGCTTGTCGACCGGCGCGACCTGCGAGGCATTGCCCATCTTGAGCGCGCGGAAGTAGCAGACCCACGACGCGCCGGTCGCCAGCCCCGACAGCACGAGAAAGGCCCAGGTGCGCGGCGACAGTTCGAAGGGGTTGCTCCACTTGCCCGTGGCCTTCACGAAGGCCGCGAGCACGACGAGGATCACCACGGTGCGCACCAGCGTCGCCATGTCGGCATCGACGCCGGCCAGGCCCAGCTTGGCGAGGGCGGCCGTCATCGCGGCGAAGACGGCCGACAGGATCGCCCAGACGAACCAGTTCGATGATGCTGCGAGGGTCATGGCGCGCTCCTTCAGGGGCAGGTGATGTCAGTCCGCCCGATCATCGCGCGAACAGCCGTGCTGCGGTGCTCACGCCGCACCCCCCAACCGCGCCCGCACCTCGCGCCGGCTCAGCTGGCGCTTGGCGACGGCATACACGTCATGACGCCCGTACATGTCGAAGTGCGTGGGCAGGCCCGGCGCTGAACGTCGCGCCGCACCGCAGCGCGTGACCATGCAGCGGCGCAGCACGTCGTAGCACTTGGGCTCTGGCTGCATCGCGCTTGTGCGCTCGGGAAACTTCGCGAGCACGACCTCGAACCAGCAGCCGTCGACGCAGTGCCACTGCGTGCTTTCGTCGATCACGTGGTAGACCGCATGCGGCGTTTCGCCGCGCCGCGCGGCCCGGTCCACACGGCGCGCCGCGCGCGCCTCGCGCAGGCGCCGGTTCGGCAGCAGGATGCCGGTGACCGGGTGCACGAACAGCTCGACGCCCGGCGCTTCGTGCAGCGGCACGCCGTCGCGAGTTCCCCAGCGGTGAGGCCGCACCCGCACCTCGCCGTCGCACAGCACCGCGTCGCGCGCCACGAAGTCGTCGACGTGCAGGAAGATGTGCGCCTGCACCGTGCTGCGGCGATCGATGCCCGCGCACAGCTCGGCGTACACCTTGTCCCACGGCCGGTGCACCTGCTTGTGCAACCAGCGCTTGAGCGGCTGGAGGTTTTCGCTCAGCCACTTCGGATGCTGCAGGCCGCGCTTCATGCCCAGGTGCGAACCGCGCTCGGGGCTGTTGCGCCACGGGCGGCCATCGCCCTGTACGCGCCAGCCGCCGCGCGGACGCTCGACGATCACCTTGTCCATGTCGTCACGCATCGTCGGCCCTCCGCCCGAAATCGCGCGCGGCTTTCTGCAGCGCCACCTTCTGCGCGCGCCGCTCGGCGCGGTGGGTGCGCAGGTGGCGGCCCGCGCCCTGGCTGGATTCGCGGCGCGCCATCGCGGCCACCACGGGATTGCGCGGCGCCGACGCGGGCACCGCAAAGTAGAACCGGCCCAGACGCTTGTCGTCGTCACGGGCCTTTCGTTGAGCACTCATGTGCACACACTCCGAAAAAACAAAAAGGCCCCGGCGAATGCAATTGCGCGCGGGGCCCTTGTCGATACGGCCGCGGCGGATGCGAAGGAGCACATCCGGCCGGGGCGGTCGGTGTGCGTCAGGTGTTCAGTGAACGGTTCATTGAATGGTGTTCTCGCCCGGGAGGTTGATCGTCGCCGTGCGTGGTGTCGGAAAAAACTGTCGCTGAAAAAGGAAGGGCGGATTCTGGCGAGGGCTCGCGCCGCGCGCAAGCGGGGCGCGCAGTGCTGTGGCGCAAAGCTGACACGAACACGCGCGTTGAATCCGCTTCGCGCATCGCGCCGTATGGCATCTCAAGCGCATCGCGCCCCCGAGCTGTTGGCGGTTTCCACAGAGCCTTTCCTTCCAGGAGACATCCATGAAAAAACTCGTGATCGCCCTCGGCGTGTCGGTCCTGCTCGGCGCGTGCGCCGGCAGTGGCATGAGCAACGCCAGCAACAGTGCCGCCACGCCCATGGTCGGCGGCGCGCCGATGTACCCGACGAAGGACATCGTCGACAACGCGGTGAATTCGAAGGACCACACGACGCTGGTCGCCGCGGTGAAGGCGGCCGACCTCGTGGCCACGCTCAAGAGCCCGGGCCCGTTCACGGTGTTCGCGCCCACCAACGCCTCGTTCGCGGCGCTGCCGGCCGGCACGGTCGACACGCTGCTCAAGCCCGAGAACAAGGCCACGCTCACCAAGGTGCTGACCTACCACGTGGTGCCCGGTCGCATGGACAGCGCGGCGCTGATGAGCGCGATCAACGCAGGCGGCGGCAAGGCGATGCTCAAGACCGCCAGCGGCGGCACGCTCACGGCGACGATGAGCGGCGGCACGGTGTGGGTGACCGACGCCAAGGGCGGCACGGCGGCGGTGACGATCGCCAATGTCTACCAGTCGAACGGCGTGATCCACGTCGTCAACAAGGTGCTGCTGCCAGGTTGAGTCAGGCCCGCTGCGCGGCCTCCGCCTCGTCGCGCAGCCATTGCGCGAAGTCCTGCGCGTCGCGGTTGCCCGCGGCGCGCCGCGACGTCTCGATGAAGTAGCCGCGGTGCGATGCCGCGCCCTGGCCGAGCGGCGCCACGAGCCGGCCGTCGCGCACCAGTTCGCGCAGCAGCGGCAGGCGCCCGATCACCACGCCCTGCCCCGCCACCGCGGCGGCCACCGCATCGGCGTACTGCGAGAAGCGCAGCGTGCTCTTCATGCGCAGGTCTTCCAGCCCCATCACCTTGAGCCACGGCTCCCAGTCGGTGGTCGGGGCTTCACTGTGGTCCGGGTACTCGATGGTCAGCAGCGTGAGCTTGGAAAAATCGGACAGCTCGCGCAGCGACGCGGCCACCTGCGGCGCGCACAGCGGGATCACCGATTCCTCGAACAGCGCCGGGCCCACGCCGCGGCCGATGGGCACGAAGCGCACCGCGAGGTCGAGCCGGCTCACGTCCAGGTCGAGCACGTCGAGCGTGGCCGACACGCGCACGTCGACCTGCGGATGCGTGCCGGTGAAGCGCGCCAGTTTCGGAATGAGCCACAGCGACGCGAAGCCCGGCGTGGTGGTGATCGACACCTGCCGCGGCGCGGCGCTGGCGCGCACGCGCGCGGTGGCGTCGCGCAGGCGCTCCAGGCTGTCGGTGACGGCGCGCTGCAGCACGCCGCCGGCCTCGGTGAGCGCGAGCGCGCGGTGGCGGCGCTCGAACAGCAGCACGCCCAGGCTGGCTTCGAGCTGCTGGATCTGCCGGCTCACGGCCGACTGCGTGAGGTGCAGCTCGCCCGCCGCCAGCGTGAAGCTGAGCCGGCGCGCGGCGGCCTCGAAGCTGCGCAGCAGCTCGAGCGGCGGGAGCTCGCCGGCAGGGGTTTTCGCATTCTCTGTAGGCATGCAACGAGTTCCGAATGACCGCGTGTAAGAGAGGGTTCGGCTCACTATATTCATTCGTATCACGAATGCAATGGAGGTTCCCATGAGCACCACCGACCGGTCCCCTTCCACCTTTTTCTCTTCGTCGACCTCGCGCTTCCACGTGAGCCTGCCCAGCCGCGCCGTCTTCGCCGTGCCCGACGGCGCGGGCGTGGGCATCGAATGCCGCAGCGGCGCCGTGTGGATCACGCTCGACCGCGACCCGCGCGACATCGTGCTCGGGCCGGGCGAGCGCTTCGAGAGCACCGAGCACCGGCGCGTGCTGGTGTCGGCGCTGGAGTCGTCGTGCATCTCGGTGTCGGACGCGCAACCCGCCGCGCTGCCGAACCCGGCCTCGCGTGCACAGGCTCGCGTGCGGTCGCCTTGGCGACTGGCGCTGCACGGGTTGTCCCCGGCTTGACCGCGGGCGCCGTGGCATCGAACCTCGATGCCATGGACCGCCCCCGCAGGGAGCAGCACCGCGCGCCGCCGTGACGACAGGCGGCTTTTTGCTTTGGGCGTCCGTTTTCCTTCTTGGCCTTGAAAGGGACACGCCCATGACCACCACTTCTGGCGCAGCGCTCGCATGACCGCGCCGCAACAACCCCAACCCTGCATCCTGTGCGAGCAGGCCGACGGCATCGCCACGCTCACGCTGAACCTGCCCCACAAGCTGAACCCGATCGCGAAAGACCTGCAGGTCGAACTGCGCGATGCGCTCGAGCGCATCCGCGACGACCGCACGGTGCGCGCCGTGATCCTCACCGGCGCCGGCAAGGCTTTCTGCGTGGGCGCCGACCTGAGCGCGATGGCGCCGCCCGGCGAGCCCGGTCAGACGCTCGGCGACCAGACCGCCGAGTGGATGCAGAAGCTCAGCAACCCGCTCATCGAGACGTTGCGCACGCTGCCGGTGCCGGTGGTGGCCGCCGTCAACGGCCCGGCGGCCGGTGCGGGCGTGGGCCTGGCGCTCGCGGCCGACGTGACCATCGCCGCGCGCAGCGCCTACTTCTACCTGCCCTTCCTGCCCAAGCTCGGCATCGTGCCCGACCTGGGCTGCACCTGGGCCATTCCGCGCCGCGCCGGCCGGGCGCGCGCCATGGGCATGGCGCTGCTGGACGAACGCCTGAGCGCCGGGCGCGCCGTGCAGTGGGGCCTGATCTGGGCCTGCGCCGACGACGAGCAACTGATGGACGAGGCCCGCGCCATCGCGCAGCGCCTGGCCCGCCTGCCGGCGCACGCGGTGCTCGAAGCCCGCGAGGCCTTCGACGCCTCGGAGCACCACACGCTGAAGGAACAGCTGCACTACGAGAGCGAGCGCCAGCGCGCGCTCATCGACCGCCCCAGCTTCCGTGAAGGCGTGAGCGCCTTCCTGCAGAAGCGTCCTCCTGTCTTCGAAACCCGCTGACGTCCCCATGACCATCGAACGCACCCTCTTCACCGCCGACCACGAGGCCTTCCGCGACAGCTTCCGCCGCTTCATGGACAAGGAGATCGCGCCCTTCCACGACGCCTGGGAAGAGCAGGGCTATGTGGACCGCGCCGTCTGGTCCAAGGCCGGCGAGAACGGCTTCCTGTGCATGGCGCTGCCCGACACCTACGGCGGCGCGGGGGCCGACCTGCTCTATTCGGTGATCCAGTTCGAGGAGCTGTGGGCGCGCGGCTTCACAGGCATCGGCTTCGGCCTGCACAACGAGATCGTGGCGCCGTACATCCTGCGCTACGGCACCGAGGCGCAGAAGCAGCACTACCTGCCCAAGCTCGCCAGCGGCGAGATGGTCGGCGCCATCGCCATGAGCGAGCCCGGCGCGGGCAGCGACCTGCAGGCCGTGAAGACCAGCGCCATCCGCCAGGCTGACGGCAGCTACCTGCTCAACGGCAGCAAGACCTTCATCACCAACGGCTGGCACGCCGACCTGGTGATCGTAGTCGCCAAGACCGACCCGGCCGCGGGCGCGAAGGGCACGAGCCTGTTCCTCGTCGAGCGCGGCATGCCGGGCTTCGAAAAAGGCAAGCGCCTGAAGAAGCTGGGCCTGAAGGCACAGGACACGTCCGAGCTGTTCTTCAACGACGTGCGCCTGCCCGCCGACGCGCTGCTGGGCGAGGTCAATCGCGGCTTCGTCTGCCTGATGGAGCAGCTGCCCTGGGAGCGGCTGCAGATCGCGATCAGCGCGGTGGCCGCGTCGCAGGCCGCCATCGATCACACCGTGGCCTACGTGAAGGAGCGCAAGGTGTTCGGCCAGCCCGTGGGCAACTACCAGAACACGCGCTACACATTGGCCGAGCTGCAGACCGAGGTGCAGGTGGCGCAGGTGTTCGTCGACAAGTGCATCGAGCTGCTCATGGCCGAGAAGCTCGACACCGCCACCGCGAGCATGGCCAAGTACTGGACCAGCGACCTGCAGTGCAAGGTGATGGACGAGTGCGTGCAGCTGCACGGCGGCTACGGCTTCATGTGGGAGTACCCGATCACCCGCGCGTACGCCGACGCGCGCGTGCAGCGCATCTACGGCGGCACCAACGAGATCATGAAAGAGGTGATCACGCGATCGATGGGCCTCGGCGGGCGCTGAAGCGCCCCGCATTTGGCACCACTGGCGCCATGGAAAGGGCTGCGGGAGAATGCCGCGCATGCCCATCCTCAACGCCTTCTACGCCCAGTCGGGTGGCGTCACCTCGGTCATCAACGCCTCGGCCTGCGGCGTGATCGAGACGGCGCGCCAGCACCCGGACCGCATCGGCACGCTCTATGCCGGTCGCAACGGCATCCTCGGCGCGCTCACCGAGGACCTGATCGACACCAGCGCCGAGCCGGCCGAGGCCATCGCGGCGCTGCGCAGCACGCCCTCGGGCGCGTTCGGCTCGTGCCGCTACAAGCTCAAATCGCTCGAGAAGAACCGCCGCGAGTACGAGCGCCTGATCGAGGTGTTCAAGGCGCACGGCATCGGCTACTTCTTCTACAACGGCGGCGGCGACTCGGCCGACACCTGCTTCAAGGTGAGCCAGCTGTCGCAGTCGATGGGCTACCCGCTGCAGGCCATCCATGTGCCCAAGACCATCGACAACGACCTGCCGCTGACCGACTGCTGCCCGGGCTTCGGCTCGGTGGCGAAGTACGTGGCAGTGTCCACGCTGGAGGCCTCGTTCGACGTGCGCTCGATGGCCGCCACCTCCACCAAGGTGTTCGTGCTCGAGGTGATGGGCCGCCACGCGGGCTGGATCGCCGCGGCCGGCGGGCTGGTGGCCGACCATGGCATTCCGGTGGTGGTGCTGTTCCCCGAGATCGAGTTCGATGCGGCCCGCTTCCTGGCGCGCGTCGATGCCATGGTGCAGCAGCACGGCTACTGCTCGGTGGTGGTGTCCGAAGGCTGCCACCACCCCGACGGCACCTTCCTGGCCGAGCAGGGCGCGCGCGATGCCTTCGGCCATGCGCAGCTGGGCGGCGCGGCGCCGGTGGTGGCGCAGATGGTGAAAGAGGCGCTGGGCCACAAGTTCCACTGGGCGGTGGCCGACTACCTGCAGCGCGCGGCGCGGCACATCGCCTCGGCCACCGACGTGAAGCAGGCCTACGAGCTGGGCCAGCGCGCGGTCGAACTGGCGCTCGAAGGCCGCAACGCGGTGATGCCGACCATCGAGCGCACGAGCGACGTGCCCTATGCCTACACGCTGGGCGCGGCGCCGCTCGACGCGGTGGCCAATGTCGAGAAGCCGATGCCGCGCGATTTCATCTCGGACGACGGCTACGGCATCACCGAGAAGTGCCGCCGCTACCTGCTGCCGCTGATCGCGGGCGAGGACTACCCTGCCTACCGCGACGGCCTGCCGGTGTACGCGACGCTGCGCAACGTGGCGGTGCCGAAGAAGCTGCCGGCCTTCGCGCTCGCATGACGGTGGTCATCGACACTGCGCGCTGTCCGCTGTGCGGCGAGGCGAACCGCTGCGCGATGGAGGTCGAGCGCGAGACCGGGCAGGCGCAGCCGCCCTGCTGGTGCATGGCCGCCGATTTTTCGCTGGCCCCGCTCGACACGCTGCCGCCGGCACTGCGCGGCCAGGCCTGCATCTGCGCGCGCTGCGCCGCAGGCCTGCCGCCGCCTCAGGACTGAGCGACGTCGCCCTGCGACTGCGATTGAGACTGCCCCTGTGCAGGCTCAGCGGCTTCCGTCGCAGCCTCCGCCACATCCCCCGCCGTCACCATCGTCGGCGCCGTGCCGCTGCGCTGCGCGGTGACCACGCCGTGGATGAACTGCAGCTTGCCCACCGCCGCGCGCGGCAGCACGAAGGGGTAGTAGTCGGGCTGGCCCATGCTGCGCGACAGCTCGTTGAGCATGCTGGTCAGCAGCACCCAGCCGTTGATGAAGTCCAGGAATTTCGCAGCGTCGGGATGCTCGGGCTGCCACAGGTCGGCGGCGGTGAACAAATCGCTCTGCAGCTCCACGTTGCTCGCGTCGATGCCGAAGCTCATCGCCGTGTCGGCGGTGTCCGCCATGTGCAGGTAGTGGGCCCAGGTCTCGGCCCAGTCTTCCCACGGGTGCATGCTCGCGTAGCTGCTGACGAAGCGCTGCGCCCAGTCGGGCGGCGGGCCCTGTTCGTAGTGCTGCTGCAGCGCGGCGCCGTAGTCGGCGCGCTCGTCGCCAAAAAGCGCGCGGTAGTCGTCGATCCAGCGCGTGGGCAGCACCAGCAGGTCCCAGTAGTAGTGGCCGATCTCGTGGCGAAAGTGGCCCAGCAGCGTGCGGTAGGGCTCGTGCATCTCGGCGCGGATGCGCTCGCGCACGGCGTCTTCGGCCTCCTCGGCGTTGAGCGTGATCAGGCCGTGCTCGTGGCCCGTCATCACGTGCGGGGCGCCCGGCATGTTGCTGAGGAAATCGAAGGCCAGCCCGTGCACCGGATCGGCATGGCGGCTCACCACCGGCAGGCCGAGCGCGAGCAGCTGCGAGATCAGGCGGCGCTTGGGCATCTCGAGCTTGCGCCAGAGCTCGCCGTTGGCTTCCACCGACAGGTCGGGGATGGTGCGCGTGACGCTGCAGGCCAGGCAGTAGCCGGGCGCCAGTCCCTGCGTGTCGGCGGGAATGGTTTCGCCCTCGCGCGGCTGCGCCACCATCCAGTTGCAGGCGGCCGGCGTCATGAGGTTGGCGCAGCGGCGGTAGGTGGCGCCGTGCGGGTCACCGAAGACGGTGAAGGTGTCGGGCAGCGCGCCCTCGCCTTCGGCCGGCGCCAGCGGCACCACGCCGAGCCGGTCGATCACGTAGCCCAGCGGCGTGTGGCAGGCCAGGCACTCGCTGTTGCGCAGGAACACGGGGCGCCCGCACTGGCAGCGGTAGGCGCGGCTGACGGTGGGCGCGGCGAGTTCGGCCGCGAGCGTGGGGGCAGCATCGGGCACGACCGGGTCGTGGACGGAGTCGGGGGTCGATGGAGGCATGGCTTGTTCTTTGGAGACTTGACGCACAGGGGACAGCCGCCGCATTGTGCGACCGGCCCGCGCGCGGTCGACCGCGCAAACACCGATATGCTTGTAGGACGACGGACCCGCGACCGCCCCTGCGCCGCCCCATGACCTCCCCCCAAACCCCTGACACGCCGCCCTCCATGGGCGCCCTGCGCGCCCGCTACGGCGAGCGCTACCGCTGGTACCTGCTGCTGTCGGTCATGGTGGGGACGATGGCGTCCATCATGTCCTCGACCATCGTCAACGTGGCGATCCCCGACATGAGCCACCACTTCGCGCTGGGCCAGGAGCGCGCGCAGTGGGTCAGCTCGGGCTTCATGGTGGCCATGACGGTGTCGATGCTCACCACGCCCTGGCTGCTGTCGCGCTACGGCTACCGGCGCACCTACGTCGGCACCATGCTCCTGCTGCTGGCCGGCGGCATCGTGGGCGGCGTGGCCAACCACTATCCGCTGGTGCTGCTGGCGCGCGTGGCCGAGGGGCTGGCGGCGGGCGTGGTGCAGCCCATTCCGGCCATCATCATCCTGCGCGCCTTCGAGCCGCACGAGCAGGGGCGCGCCAGCGGCATCTTCGGCATGGGCGTGGTGCTGGCGCCGGCCATCGGGCCGAGCATCGGCGGCGTGCTGGTCGACCTGTTCGGCTGGCGCTCGATCTTCTTCATGGTGGTGCCCTTCTGCCTGGCCTCGATCTGGCTGGCCTACAGGTTCGTGCCCAAGACCGCGCCCGGCGGCGTGGCCGCGACGCGCGGCAGCGGGCTCGATGCGCGCGGCCTGGCGCTGGGCACCGTGGGCACGCTGTGCCTGCTGAACGGGCTGGTCGAGCTGCGCGGCGATTCGCCGCTGCAGGCCGCATTGCTGCTGGCCGGCGCGCTCGTCGCTTTCGCCGCCTTCGTGTGGTGGCAGCGCCGGCTCATGGCCTCGGGCGGCGCGCCGCTCATGAACCTCGCGCTCTTTCGCTACCGCCAGTTCGCCATGGGCAGCCTGGTCGCCTTCATCTATGGCACCGCGCTGTTCGGCTCGACCTACCTGCTGCCGGTGTACATGCAGGTGGGGCTGCACCTGTCGGCCTCGCACGTGGGCACCACCCTGCTGCCGGCCGGCATCGTGCTGGCCTTCACCATCGCGGGCGTGGGCCGGCTGGCCGACAAGCAGCCGACCTGGCTCCTGGTGAGCATCGGCCTGGCGCTGCTGGCGGTGTCGTTCGCGCTCATGGCCGTGCTGCGGCTGGACAGCCCGCTGTGGCTGCTGGTGGTGTTCGCGATCGTCGGGCGCATCGGGCTGGGCTTCATCCTGCCTTCGCTCAACCTCGGGTCGATGCGCCCGCTGGCCAAGCCGCTCATCCCGCAGGGCGCGAGCGCGATCAGCTTCGTGCGCATGCTCGGCGGCGCCGTGGGCGTGAGCCTGTGCGCCATCATTCTCGAATGGCGCCTGGCGGCGCACGGCGATTCGCTCGCCAACCCGGTGAGCACGCCGGCGCGGCTGGCCGCCTTCGACGAGGTGTTCCTCATGCTGGCCGGCCTGTGCGCACTGGCCGTCTGCGCGGCCTGGCAGCTGCGCGAGCCGCCCGGCGAGGACACGGCGCAACACAGGGGGTAAACCCCGGCGGCGCGGGGACTCGCTTTCGCTTTCAATTGTTATCAGTTGTATCTAAAAGCGGAATCGGTTCCATGCATCGCAGACGTTTTCTCGCCGCCTCGGCCGCGGCGACGGCCGGACTCGGCCCTCTCCTTTCCTTGCCTTCCACCGCCCTGGCCGCCGAGAACGGCGTCAGCGACGGCGAGATCGTGCTCGGCCACACCGGCATCCTGAGCGGGCCGCTGGGCGTGCCGATCAAGGTCGTGATGGCCGGCGCCGGGCTGGCCTTCGACGCGGTCAATGCGCAGGGCGGGCTCGCGGGCCGCAAGCTCAGGCTGGTCTCGCTCGACGACGAGCTCAAGCCCGAGAAGGCGGTTGCCAACTACGAGAAGCTGCTCGCCGAACACCGCGCCTTCGCCTTCTTCGGCTGCGTGGGCTCGGGCACCACGGCCGCCGCGGCCAAGGTGCTGGGCCAGAGCGGCGCGCCGATGGTGGGCGGTTATGCGGTGTCCGATTCGGCGCGCGAGAAGGTCGCGGGCGCGGGCTACTTCGTGCGCGCCACCTTCGCGCGCGAGGCGCAGGCGCTGGTGCAGCACCTGAGCACCATCGGCGTCTCGCGCATCGCCGTCGCCTACCTGGACAACCCCGGCGGTGCCGAAGTGGCGCGGCTGGTCGAGGCGGCGCTCGACACGCTCAAGCTCAAACCCGTGGCCGCGGTGCCCGTCAAAGGCGACGGCACGACCAACGAGGCCGCGGGCAAGGCGCTGGCCGACAGCCAGGCGCAGGCCGTGCTCATGTATTTGGGCGGCGGCATCGGCGGCGAGGTCATGAAGAGCGCCTGGACCGCGGGCGGTCGCCAGATGTTCTACGGCATGTCGATCGTGCCAGGCGACGTCACGGCCAAGCTCGTCGGCGACAAGACCAGCGGCCTGGCCATCTCGCAGATCGTGCCCTACCCTTGGAGCGAGGTCGACGCCACCGCGCGCGAGTTCCGCCAGCTGGCCGAGCGCGCCAAGGTCGACATCGGCTACCTCAGCTACGAAGGCTATGTGAACGCGCTCGTGATGATCGAGGCCCTGCGCCGCACCGGCCGCGACCTCACGCGCGCCAAGCTGCACGCCACGCTGAAGGCGATGAAGCTGCGCATCGGCAACATGGAGATCGACTTCACGGGTGCGAGCAACACGGGCTCACGCTTCATCGAGATGGTGCGGGTGACGAAGGAAGGGCGGTTCCTGCGTTAGGGACAGAGAGGCCGGCGTCGCTCACAGCCCCAGCTGCGTGAGCGCCCAGGCCACCGTGCCCAGCTGCATCACGTTGAGCACCATGCCCGCGATGTGGAGCTTGCGGAACTGCACGATCGACGTGACCGTCGCCGGGATCGTGTGGCGCAGCAGGTCCATGCGCGGAATGATGAGCCAGCGGCGCAGCGCGAACGCCAGGCCGGCGATGAGGGCCATGCCGACCGCGAAGAAAGGCTTGCCGCACCACGCGTAGCTGAGCGCCGCCGCGCTCGCGGTGAACACCACGGCCACGTAGTACACGTTGAACAGGCCGCGGATGAAGCGCGAATCCAGCGGGGTGTCGTGCGAGAGCACGAGCAAGGGCAGCGAGCCCATCATGAAGAACCCCATCCAGACCAGCAGGATGACGGTCGCCATGAGCGCAACGACGATGGGAAGCATCTTTGAAAACCCTCCGCGGCGCGCAAGCATACGCCCGCTCGGGCGTGGCGTCTCTCGGCGCTTACACAGCGCGTGCGGCCGCCGGCACCCGCGCCCCGCCATCGGCCACCAGCGCCGCGCCGGTCACGAACGAGGCTTCGTCGCTGGCCAGGAACAGGCAGGCGGCGGCCATCTCTTCGGGCGTGGCCATGCGGCCCAGCGCGATGCGCGCTACGGTCTGCATGCGCGCGGCGTCTTCGTCGATGCCGCGTTCGGCGGCCAGGTCGCGCATCTCCTGGCGGCTCATGGGCGTGTCGACCCAGCCGGGGCACAACGCGTTCACGCGCACGCCCTTCGGCCCGTAGGCCTGCGCGGCCGAGCGCGTGAGCGCGACCACGCCGGCCTTGCTGGACGCATAGCTGGCCATGCCCGCGCCGGCGTTGAAGGCCGCGACCGAGGCGATGTTGACGATGGCGCCACCGCCCTGCGCGACCATGCCGGGCAGCACGGCGCGCTGGCAGCGCATGGTGCCGCCAAGGTTGACCTCGTGCAGCCGCTGCCAGTCGCCGTCGTCGATGTCGGCCGCGTCGTCATTGCGGACGATGCCGGCGCAGTTCACGAGCACGTCGATGCGCCCGAACGCGGCCTGCACCGCGGCCACGGTGGCGCGCACGGCCGCGTCGTCGGTCACGTCGCAATCGAAGGCCGGGCCCTCGCCCACCGGCTGCGGGCGCGGCCAGCCGGCCACGGCGACGCGTGCGCCCTCGGCCGCGAAGCGCGCGGCCACGGCGGCGCCGATGCCGGTCGCTGCACCGACGACGAGGCAGGCCTTGCCGTGCAGGCGCGCGCTCATGTGGGCTGCTCCGCGAAGAACGGGCTTTCAGGCAGCGTCGAACCGCCATCGACCACGATCGTCTGCCCCGTGATGTAGCGCGCCGCCGGACTCGCCAGGAAGCGCATCGCGTAGGCAATGTCCTCGGGCCGCCCCAGTTCGCCGGCCGGGATGTGGCGCGCGATGCGCGCGGCCTTCGCCGGGTCGGACAGCAACGAGCCGCCCTGCTTGGCGATGTAGCCCGGCTCCACGCCGTTCACGGTGATGCCCTCGCGCGCGTACTCCAGCGCCGCGGTGCGGATGAAACCGTTCACGCCGGCCTTGCTGGCCGCGTAGTGCGCGCTGCCCGGCATGGCCACGCGCGGCCCGGTCACCGACGAGGTGACGAGCAGCCGCCCGCCGCCGCGCGCGCGCAGGTGCGGCGCAGCGGCCTGCGTGAGCCAGAAGCAGGCCTTGAGGTTGACGGCCAGCGTGTGCTCGAGCTGTTCGTCGGTCATGACGTCGATGGCGGCCCAGGGGTTCACGGCCGCGTTGTGGACCACGATGTCGAGCGCGCCGAACACGCGCACCGCCTCGGCCACCGCACGCTCGGCTTCGTCGCGCCGGCCGATGTCGCAGGCCATCGCCTGCGCGACGAGGCCGCGCGCACGCAGCTCTGCCGCCACGGCCTCGCCCGCGCTGCCGGTGCGGTTGGCGATGAGCACCGAGGCACCGGCTTCGGCGAACACCTGCGCGATGGCCGCGCCGATGCCGCGCCCGCCGCCGGTGATCAGCGCGACCTTGCCCTGCAGGCCGAAGAGATCGGGCGTGCTCATCCCTTGCACTCCCGCACGAACTCGGCGAAGGCCGCGTTGTGCTCGTCCACCTCGCGCTCGGTGGTGCCGGGGCAGCACAGCATCATGTTGTGGAAGGGCGTGATGAGCACGCCGCGGTTCATCATGTACAGGTGCAGCAGCGCTTCGAGTTCGCCGTCGCGCGTGCGGCGCACGTCGCTCGCGTTGTGCGGCGCGTCGGCGCAAAAGAGCGTCTCCACGCGCGCGCCGACCTGCGTCGCGTGCCACGGCAATCCCGCCGCGGCGATGCTGGCGTTGACGCCTTCGGCCAGGCGCTGCGCAAGCACCAGCATGCGATCGAAGGCCTCGGGCGTGAGCACCTGCGAGAGCACCGCGCGCATCACGGCCACCGTGAGCGCGTTGCCCGCCAGCGTGCCGCCGAAGCCGGCGTGCGCCGACTGGCGCTTCGTGGGGTGCAGCTTGGGCAGCACCTGCCAGACGCGCTCGGCGGTCTCGGCACTGAGGCCGAAGGCCGCGGCGGGAATGCCGCCGGCAATCGCTTTGCCGATCACGAACATGTCGGGCTCGAGCCCGTGCTCGCGCGTGTAGCCGCCGGGCCCGCTGGAAATGGTGTGCGTCTCGTCGATGACCAGCAGCGTGCCGGTCTCGCGCGTGAGGCGGCGCAGCGCGTCGTGAAAGCCGGGCGCGGGCGCGATCATTCCGTAGTTGGTCATGGCCGGCTCGGCCAGCACGCAGGCCACGTCGCCGGCGCGCAGCGCGCGCTCCAGCGCGGGCACGTCGTTGAACTCGACCACGGCCGACAGCTGGTCGTGCGGAAAGCCGTTGGGGTGGATGTCGTTGCGCATCGCGACGGCGCCGTCGCGCAGCTCCACGTGCGCCTCTTCCACCGAGCCGTGGTAGCAGCCCGAGAACACCAGCACGCGCGGCCGGCCCGTGACCATGCGCGCCAGGCGGATGCAGGCGCGGTTGGCGTCCGAGGCCGAGGTCGTGAGGTTCCAGTACGGCAGGCCGAAGCGGCGCGACAGCTCTTCACCGACCCAGGCCGCATCGTCGGTCGGCAGCATCAGCGAGCTGCCCACGCGCGCCTGCCGCGTGAGCGCCTCGACCACCGCCGGGTGGCCGTGGCCGCACATGCCGCCGGTGTCGCCCAGGCAGAAGTCGGCATAGCCGTTGCCGTCCACGTCGACAAAGCGCGCGCCGTAGGGCAGCTGCGCGTCCTGCACGTACAGCGGCCAGCCGCCGATCCAGCGGCGCATCCAGTGCGAGGGCGCGCCGTAGAGCCAGGCCTGTTGGCCTTGCGCAAAGCGTTCGCCGCTGCGCGCGTGGGTGCGCGCATAGCGCGCCTGTTCGGCCTGCATCAGGGCCTGCACGCGCTCGCGCGGCACGGTGGGTTCGAAGGTCGGGGTCATCGCAAACTCGGTCAAAGGGAAGAAGAAGGAGAAACGCCCAGCATCGAGAGCGCCTGCGCGTAGCTCGCACCCGGATGCATCACGTCGAAGTGCACGGTGCGCAGGCCCACGCGCTGTGCGCCGGCGATGTTGCGCAGCTGGTCGTCGACGAACACGCAGGCGTCGGCGGGCAGGCCGAGCTGGTCCAGGCACTGCTGGTAGGCGCGCGCATCGGGCTTGAGGATGCCGGTGTGCGTGGCGTCCACCACCACGTCGAAGGCGCTCATGAAGGGCAGGCGCTGGCGAAAGCCTGCGCCGTAGAACAGGTCGAGCTCGTTCGACAAAATCGCGAGCCGGCAACCGGCGCGCCGCGCCGCCTCGATGGCCGCGAGGGCCTCGGGGCGGATCGCGGCCTCGGGGTCGGCGCCGCGCGCGCGCTGCACGAAGGTCTCCATGCGGTCCCAGCGTTCGCCGACCAGCGCGCCCACTTCGCGGGTGCGCGCCATCCAGTAGTCGCGCTCCGAGAGCTTGTCGGCCTGCATGTCGCGCCACAGCGGATCGCTCGCGAGGTCGAAGGGGCCGCGCCAGGTGAGCGCGCCGCGCGGCAGCGACAGCGCCTCTTCGGTCAGTGCGTGGGTCTCGAAGAGCGTGCGGCTGATGACGCCGCCGAAGTCGAGCACGAGGGCTTGCGTACCGGGGCTCATGCGCGGCTCCCTGCAGGCACGGTGCCGTCGGCCACCCAGGCGTCGAACACCTGCAGTGCGGCGTCGCAGAAGGCGCTGTCGTTGATGTGTGCGTCGAGCTCGACGAGCCGCGCAGGATCGACGCTGCCGCGCAGCGCCTCGGTGAAGGCCGCGAGGCCTTCGGGGTCGTGCAGCGGCTCGCCCGGGCGGTCCCAGCCTTCGATGCCCTGCAGCGGCATCAGCAGGCAGGTGGCCCCCTCGGCGCGCGCAAGGCGGCGCGCGATCTCGGCGGCCACGCCACGGCGGAACGCGGGCGCGCTGAGCGCCGAGGCCAGCAGCCGGTTGTGGATGTGCGTGGGCCGGCCTTCCAGGCCTTCGGGCGTGGACTGCCAGGCCGGGTAGTCGAGCATGTCGATGGCGCCGGGCGCGACGATCTGCGGCGTGCCCGCGCGGCCCGCGCCGAGCAGGCGATCAGGCCCGGCCGTCACGCACGAGCCGCCGAGCTGGTTGGCCAGCTCCTGCAGGCTGAAGTCCATCACCGCGCAGAAGCGGCCCTCGGCGGCCAGCGCCTCGAAGGCGCGCCCGCCCATGCCCGTGGTGTGGAACACGGCGACCTCGTAACCACGCGCCTCGAGCGCGGGCTTGAGCGTCTTCATGTAGGTGAGCGCGCTGGAGCCCAGCGAGGTCATGCCCACCAACGGCTTCTGGAAGGCCGGCACGCAGGCCTGGCGGCAGGCGCCGAGCACCGCGCCCGCGGCCTGGCTCAGGGCCGAGCGGCACAGGCTGTTGAGGCCGTAGAGCCCGCCGGCCCACAGCACCATGATGAGGTCGGGCGGAATGCGCTCGGGCGGCAGCAGGTGCGAGTAGGCGATGGTCGACACCAGCACCTTCGGCACGCCCAGCGGCAGCGCCTGCGCCACGTCGAGCGCGAGGTCGGTGCCCATGGTGCCGCCCAGCGCGAGCAGGCCGTCGATGCGGCCCTCGGCCTGCCAGCGCGCGGCGAGCTTCGCGGCGCCGCGCGCCATCAATGTCATGGCGCTGTTCTCGTCGCCGCTGGCCGCCACTTCGGCGACCGTCTTGCCCGCGGCGGCGGCCACCTCGGTGTTGGGAATGTCGGGCGTGAAGGGCGCGCCGTCGAGCACGCCCACGTCCATCACGACGACACGGCCGCCGCCGGCCTCGATGCATTCGCGCATGAACAGCAGCTCGGCGCTCTTGGTGTCGGCGGTGCCGATCAGCAGGATCGTGGGCGATGCACTCACAGCGTCGCTTCCACGTCGGCGAACGCACCTTCGAGCGCATCGACCATGAAGTCGACCTCCTCGCGCGTGATGACCAGCGGCGGCGAGAGGATGAGGTTCGGCCCCGAGATGCGCACCATCAGCCCGCGCTGGTAGGCCGCCTGCGCCACCTTCGCGGCGATCGGGTTGCCGCGCGGCAGCGTGGTGCGCGTGGCCTTGTCGGCCACCATCTCGATGCCCAGCATGAGGCCCATGCCGCGCACGTCGCCGACGAAGCTGAACTTGTCGACGAAGGGCCGCACGCGCGCCTGGAAATGCGCGCCCACGCGCGCCGCGTTGCCGGGCACGTCGAGCGCCTCGATCTGGTCCAGCGTGGCGAGTGCCGCAGCTGCGGCCACCGGGTGCGCGCTGTAGGTGTAGCCGTGGCCCACCGCGGCCTGGCCCGTGGGGTCGTTGAGGAAGACCTCGGCCACCTTGCTGCCGATGGCGGTGGCGCCCAGTGGCACGTAGCCCGACGAGATGCCCTTGGCCAGGCACCACAGGTCGGCCTTCACGTTCCACAGCCGCGTGCCGAACATCGCACCGCCGCGGCCGAAGCCGGTGACGACCTCGTCGGCGATGAGCAGCACGCCGTACTTGTCGCAAATCTCGCGCACGCGCGGCCAGTAGTTGGGCGGCGGCACGATCACGCCGCCCGCGCCCTGGATCGGCTCGGCGATGAAGGCGGCCACAGTGTCGGGGCCCTGGAACTGGATCTCGCGCTCCAGCTGCATGGCGCAGATCTCGCCGAGTTCTTCCGGGTCTTGCGTGTAGGGGTTGCGGTACAGCCACGGCGTGTCGACGTGAAAGCACCCGGGCAGCAGCGGCTCGTAGGCACGGCGGAAGTTCAGGTTGCCGTTCACGCTCATGCCGCCGAAGTGCACGCCGTGGTAGCCCTGGCGCAGCGCGATGAACTTGAAGCGGTCGGCCTGGCCCTTGAGCTTCCAGTACTGGCGCGCGAGCTTGAGCGCGCCCTCGACCGCGTCGGAGCCGCCGTTGCTGAAGAACACGGCGGCCACGCCGTCGGGTTCCATGGTCTTGACCAGGCGCGCCGACAGCTCGATGGCGCGCGGGTGCGTGGTGCCGCGGAACACGTTGTAGAAGGGCAGCTCGTCGAGCTGCGCAACGATGGCGTCGCGCACCGGTTGGTTGCTGTGGCCCAGGTTCGCGGCCCACAGGCCGCCGACGCCGTCGAGCATCTTGTGGCCGTCCACGTCCCAGATCCAGCAGCCCTGGCCGCGCGCAATGATGTCGGGCTTGCTCTTGAGCATGGCCTGCGGATGCGCCATGGGGTGCCACAGGTACTGGGCGTTGTCTTGCTTGAGCGCCGCCACAGCGGCGGCTTCTTTCGTTGTCATGCAGGTCTCCGGAAGTGTTCGATGCGCGTGCTCAGGACGGCACGCCGACGGTGAGGGTCTTGACCTCGGTGTAGTGCAGCAGGCCCTCGGCGCCCATCTCCTGGCCGATGCCGCTTTCCTTCCAGCCGCCGAAGGGCATCTCGGGCTGCGAGACGCCGAAGTGGTTGATGCCGACCATGCCTGCCTCGAGCGCGTCGCCCAGGCGGTGCGCGGTGTGCAGGTCGCGCGTGAAGGCGTAGGCGCCCAGGCCGTAGGGCAAGGCATTGGCCTGGGCGATGGCTTCGTCCAGCGTGTCGTACGGCTGCAGCACGGCGATGGGGCCGAAGGGCTCCTGGCGCATCACGCGGCTGTCGGCCGGTGCGTTCGCGATCACGGTGGGCTCGAAGAAGAAGCCGGGGCGCTGCACGCGGTGGCCGCCGCACAGCAGTTGCGCGCCGCGTTCCACGGCGTCGTTGACGAAGCGCTGCATGTCCTCGATGCGGCGCGCATGCGCGAGCGGGCCCATCTGCGTGGCCGGGTCGGTGCCGTCGCCCAGGCGCAGCGCGCGCGCGGCCTGCACGAAGGCCTCGCTCCATTCGCCGAAGCGCGCGCGCGGCACGTAGAAGCGGATCGGCGACGCACACACCTGGCCCGCGTTGCGGAACTTGGCGGCCAGCGACTGCTTGAGCGCAAAGGGAAAGTCGGCGTCGTCGCAGACGATCACCGGCGCGTGGCCGCCGAGTTCGCCGGTGAAGCGCTTCACATGCCGCGCCGCCTGCTCGCCCAGCAGCTTGCCCACGGCCACCGAGCCGGTGAACGACACCTTGGCGATCGCCGGATGGTCGATGAGAAACGACGACACCTCGGCCGGGTCGCCGCACACCATGTTGAGCGCGTCGGGCGGCACGCCCGCGTCGAGAAAGGCGCGCACCAGCAGCATGCAGGTGCCCGGCGTTTCTTCCGCCGGCTTGATGACCACGCTGCAGCCCGCGGCCAGTGCGCTCGCGAGCTTGCGCGCCGGCAGGTTGGCCGGAAAGTTCCACGGCGTGAAGGCCGCCACCGGCCCCACGGGCTGGCGCATCACCGACTGCGAGAGGATGCCCTCGACGCGCGGCGGCACGAGGCGCCCGTACAGGCGCTTGGCCTCTTCGGCCTGGAAGTCGATGATGTCGGCCGACAGCGTGACCTCGCGCAGCGATTCGGCCAGTGGCTTGCCTTGCTCGAGGGTGAGCACGTGCGCAATCGTCTTCGCCTGTTCGCGGATGTTCTGCGCGGCGGTGCGCAGGATGTTGCAGCGTTCGAGTGCGCTCTTGCCGCGCCACTGCACGAAGCCGCGGCGCGCGGACGCGGCCGCTTCGGCGAGTTCGTCGCGGCCGGCCAGCGGCAGCTGCGCGATGGTGGCTTCGGTGGCGGGATTGACGACCGCGCGGCGGCCGCCGGCGGTCTGCGTGCGCCATTGGCCGGCGATGTGCAGTGCGAGTTCGGGGTAGTCCATGCCCTGCACGATAGGGAGCGAGCCCCTTGCCGTGTTATCGAAAACTGGCAAACCTCGCGCAGCCTCGTGCGTGATGCGCAAAGGCCTTCCTATACTGTCCGCGCCGATCTTCTTTCACGACGCCTCCACGCCACGACCTCACCGTGCCCCGTTCACGCACCCCTTCCCGACCGAGCGCCAAGGCCCTTCCCAAGGCACGCAGCAATGCCGCGAGCGCCCCGGCCTTCGACCTCGAGACCTTCCTGCCCTTCCAGCTCTCGGTGGTCGCCAACCGCGTGAGCCAGACGGTGGGCCAGTCGATCGCCAGCCGCTTCTCGCTGCAGATTCCGGAGTGGCGCATCGTCGTGGTGCTGGGCAAGTACGGTGCGCTGTCGGCGCTCGAAATCGCACAGAAGACGAGCATGGACAAGGCCCGCGTGAGCCGCGCGCAGCACCGGCTGGTGGACCTGGGGCTGGCCAACATGCACCCCTCGGCCGACGACCGCCGCAAGGTCATCGTGTCGCTCGAGGAAGAAGGCCTGGCGCTGTACCGCGACATGGTGCCGCTGGCGCACGACACGGCGCAGCGCCTGTTTTCTCAGCTCACGGCGGACGAGCGCCAGGTGCTGCAGACCATCGTGCAGAAGCTGTTCGACAGCACCACCGGCTTCGAGCCCAGCGGCGAGCTCGAATAGGCCACGCTCGGGTGGCTTAGGGGTTTGCCCTGTCACTTTAAGATCGTTGTCAACGAAACAATCTGGTCTGGAGATTGCTTCCGGCACGGGTCTTCGCACCCCTGCCACCGCTTCGCCGGACCGCCATGACCAGCCAGACCGCCTCCGTTCTTCCTGCCCCCGCCCCCACCGTCGCGACGCGCTGGACCCTGTCCACGCACGACATCGACGCCTACGCCAGCGGCCAGAACGGCTGGCACCTGGCGTGCGACATGCTCTCGGGCGGCAGCTTCGCCGGCTTTCTCGACCACGTGCAGCTGCCCGGCCTGCGGCTGGTGCGCGAGACCACCAACCGCGCGCTGCGCCAGCACGGCGAGATGAACCCCGACTGCTGCGGCTTCGCCCTCACCTGCCGGCAGGACGGCGAGGCGCGCTTCTCGGGCCAGCGGCTGGACACCGAGTCGGTGATGGTCGGGCGCTGCGACGAGCTCGACCTGTGCAGCCCGCCGGGCTTCGAGCTGACGGGCATCGTGGTCGACAACGCGCTGCTGCAGTCGCTCACCGAGCGCCTGAACGACCGCGCGCCGCCGGCCTGGCTCGAACGGCGCGTGGTGCTGCACTTCGACGACCCCACCATGCAGTCGCTGCGCGGCACCTTGCGCGGCGCCTTCAGCGCACTCGACGCGATGCCCGGCCTGCTCGACGACCCCGTCGCCACGGTGCAGCTGCGCGACGACGTGCTGCTGGCCTGGCTCAACGCGCTGCCCGAAGACGTCGACCTGCGCGAGCTGCGCTCCACCGAGGCGCACCGCCGCGTGGTGCGCCGCGCCTGCGAGCTGATGATGTCGCGGCCCGACGAGCCGCTGTCGATGCTGCAGGTGTGCAGCCGCATCGGCGCGAGCCAGCGCAAGCTGAACTACTGCTTCCAGGAAACGCTGGGCCTGAGCCCCGCGCGCTACCTGCGGGCGCTGCGCCTCAACGGCGTGCGCCGCGCACTCAAGCGGCCCGAGTCGCGCTCGGTGCAGGACATCGCGGCGCACTGGGGCTTCTGGCACCTGAGCCAGTTCGCGACGGACTACCGGCGCCAGTTCGGCGAGCTGCCCTCGCAGACGCTGCGCGGCGCGGCGCTCACGAGGCACTGATCCGGTGCACGGGCCGAGGGGAATCCCTCGGTTTTCGGGGCGCCAGTTTTGCCGTTTTTTGATACCTGCTTGCGGAGGCGGTCGCTATCGTTGACCGCCATATGTCCGCCACGCTGCCACCCCTTCCCAGCGCCCGTTCGCTCGCCGCCGCCCTGCAACGCCGCAAGCTCTCGTGCCGCGAACTGATGCAGACCTGCCTCGCGCGCATCGAGCGCCTCAACCCGCAGGTCAACGCGCTCGTGTCGCTGCAAGCGCCCGAGGAGATGCTGCGCCAGGCCGATGCCTGCGATGCACAGTTGGCGCGCGGCGACGCGGTGGGCCGGCTGCACGGCTTCCCGATGGCGCCGAAGGATTTCGTCGCCACCGCCGGCCTGCCGACCACCATGGGCAGCCCGGTGTTCGCGAAGCAGGTCACACCGCACGACGCGATCATGGTCGAGCGCCTGCGCCGCGCCGGCGCGCTCTTCGTGGGGCGCAGCAACACGCCCGAGTTCGGCCTGGGCTCGCACACCTACAACACGGTGTTCGGCACCACGCGCAACGCATGGAACCTCGACCACGCGGCCGGCGGCAGCAGCGGCGGCGCCGCCGTGGCGCTCGCGCTGCACATGCTGCCGGTGGCCGACGGCAGCGACATGATGGGTTCGTTGCGCAACCCTGCGGCCTGGAACCACGTCTACGGCCTGCGCCCGTCGCTGGGCCGCGTGCCCACCGGGCCGGGGCCGGAGCTGTTCTTCCAGCAGCTGGGCTGCGAAGGACCGATGGGCCGCACGCCCGAGGACGTGGCCTGGCTGCTGTCGGTGCAGGCCGGCTACGACGCGCGCTCGCCGCTGAGCCTGGCCGGTGACGGCGAGGCCTTCGCGCAACCGCTCGATGCGGAACTGCGCGGCCAGCGCATCGCGTGGCTCGGCGACCTCGGTGGCCACCTGCCGATGGACCCGGGCGTGATGGCGCTGTGCGAATCGGCGCTGCGGCATTTCGACACACTGGGCTGCAGCGTTGCGCCCGCCGTGCCCGCTTTCGATTTCAACGCGCTGTGGACCGCCTGGCTGCGTCTGCGCGGCTTCATCGTGGCCGGTGCGCTGCGCGGGCTGCATGCCGACCCGGCCACGCGCGCGCAGCTCAAGCCCGAGGCCTGCTGGGAGATCGAGCAGGGCGAACGCCTGAGCGCCGCCGCGCTGCATGAGGCGGCCGTCACGCGCACGCAGTGGCATGCCGCGCTGCTGAAGCTCTTCGAACGCTTCGACTTCCTGGTGCTGCCGGCCGCGCAGGTGTTCCCGCTGCCGGCCGATGTGCACTGGCCGCGCGAGGTCGGCGGTCGCGCCATGGACACCTACCACCGCTGGATGGAAGTGACCATCGGCCCCTCGCTCGCCGGCCTGCCCGCGATGGCGATCCCGGCCGGCTTCTCGCAAGCCGAGGGCACGCGCGGCCTGCCGATGGGCCTGCAGCTCATCGGCCGCCCCGGCGCCGACCTCGACGTGCTGCGCATGGCGCACGGCTGGCACCAGGCCGTGCCCTTCGCGAGCGTGCAGCCGCCGCTGCTGCTGCAGTAGCAAGCCCCCTGTTTCCCGTACTCCGACACATCTCACACAACCCGAGGAGAGAACCCATGCGCAGACGTTCGCTGATTGCTGCCGGCCTGGCCGCCGGCCTGTCCCCCATCGCCCTGCCCGCCCTGGCGCAGGGCCTGGGCGGCAAGACCCTGAACCTGATCGTGCCCTACCCGGCGGGCGGCGGCTCCGACATCAACGCGCGCCTGGCCGCGCCCGAGCTGTCGCGGCTGCTGGGCCAGCCGGCCATCGTCGACAACGTGCCCGGCGCCAGCGGCTCGCTCGGCGTGATGAAGGCGGCCAACGCGCCGGCCGACGGCTCGGCCCTGCTCGTGGGTTCGCCGATGGAGCTGATGCTCACGCCGCTCACGCTCAGCAGCGCGCGCTACAAGGCCGAAGACTTCCGGCCCATCGGCGTGATGGCCGTCACCTCGATGGTGCTGCTGGCGCGCAAGGACCTGGGCGTGGGCAGCGTCGACGAACTCATCGCACTGCTGCGCCGCCCCGACACGAAAGAGCTGAGCTACGGCAGCATCGGCCCCGGCTCGCTCTACCACCTGCTGGGCGAGCGCTTCATGCAGCAGACGGGCACCAAGATGCTGCACGTGCCCTACAAGGGCTTCGCGCCGCTGGTGAACGACCTGCTGGGCGGGCAGATCGACCTGGTGTTTGCGCCGCTGGCCGGCAACGTGCCCGACCTGCTGGACGCCGGCAAGGTCAAGGCGCTGGGCATCGCGGCCTCGGCGCCGCACGAGCGCTTCACCGCCATTCCGCTGATCCGCAACAGCAAGGGCCTGGACGACTTCGTCTACAGCCTGTGGGCGGGCATCCAGGTGTCGCACCGCGTGCCCGAGGACGCGCAGCAGCGGCTGCACACGGCCTTCAACCAGATGATGCTCAAGCCCGAGCTGCGCCGCGCGCTGGAACTCGGCGGCAGCAAGGTGGCGCCCGAACAGACGCTGGCCGAGCTGCGCCGCGGCTACCAGGCCGACATGGAGCGCTACCGCGCCATCGCCAAGTCGGTCAACCTGCGGCCCGAATGACATCCGCGGGCACGGGCCCGCGTTTTGCCAGTTTTCGATAACGCCGCGGCGGCGCACAGAGAGAGGATGCGGACCTGTCCATCCTTCATCCGCCAAGGAGAACCTCCATGTCCGCCGACCTTTTCCCCGCAGCCTCCGGCGCCCTCACGCGCCGCCAACTCGTCATCGGCGGCGGCGCGGCCGCGCTGGCCGGCGTGCCTGCGCTGGCGCATGCGCAATCGAAGACCATCAAGATCGGCTACCTCACCACGCTGTCGGGCGTTCGCGCCAACTTCGGCGAGGCCGACCCGTGGAGCCTGGAGCGCGTGCGCGCCGCGCTGAAGGACGGCCTGACCATCGGCGGCACGACCTACAAGGTGGAGATCGTGGTGCGCGACACGCAGTCCGACGCCAACCGCGGCGCCACCATGTCCAGCGAGCTGCTGCTGCGCGAGAAGGTCGACCTGCTGCTGGTGCAGGACAGCGACGCCGCACTGGCCGCCGGCCAGCTGTGCGACGTCAACGGCGTGCCGATGGTCTCGACCATGGGGCCGTGGCAGGCCATCACCTTCGGGCGCGGCTCCACGCCGCAAAAAGGTTTTCCGTTCTCGTTCCATTTCTTCTGGGGCGCCGACGACGTGCTGAAGAACTTCTTCGGCATGTGGGAGCCGCTGAAGGTGGAGCGCACGCTGGGCACGCTGTACATCGACAACGGCCCGGGCCACGCCTTCGCCGATCCGGCCACGGGCATCCCGGGCGGCGCGAAACAGCGCGGCTACAAGGAAACCAACGGCGGCTTCTTCAAGATCGCGACCGACGACTTCAGCAACCAGGTCTCCAGCTTCAAGGCGGCGCGCGCGAACATCGTCTCGGGCTTTGCCTACGCCAACCACTTCGCCACCTTCTGGAAGCAGGCGCAGCAGGCGGGCTACCGGCCCGAGGTGGTGACGATGGCCGCGTCGTTCCTGTTCCCGAGCGCGGTGGAGTCGCTGGGCGCGGCGGGCAACGGCATGTCGACCGAGGTCTGGTGGACGCCGAACTTCCCGTTCAAGTCCTCGCTCACGGGCCAGAGCGCCAAGGCGCTGGCGGCCGACTGGGAGGCCACCACCGGCAAGCAGTGGACGCAGCCCATCGGCTACGGCCATGCGCTGTTCGAGGTCGGCATTGCCGCGCTGAAGAACGCCACCAACCCGAAGGACAAGAAGGCCGTGCGCGACGCGCTAGCCAACCTGCAGCTCGATTCGGTGGTGGGACGCATCGACTTCAAGGGCAGCCCGATCAAGAGCGTGGCCGTCACGCCGATGGTGGCGGGCCAGTGGCGCAAGACCAAGGCGGGCAGCAAGTTCCCGTACGAACTGGTCATCACGCACAACAGCACCGCCAAGCAGATTCCGGTGGAAGACGAGCTCAAGCTGCTGTCGCAGCTCAAGGCTGCATGAGCGATTGCCTCGTCATCGACGGCCTGTGCAAGCGCTACGGCGAGATCGTCGTGGCCGACCAGGTGGCGCTCTCGCTCGCGCGCGGCGAGTGCCTGGGCGTGGTCGGGCCGAACGGCGCGGGCAAGAGCTCGCTGTTCAACCTGATCACCGGCGTGGCCGTGCCCGACGCGGGCAGCATCCGCCTCGAAGGCCGCGAGCTGGTCGGGCTGCGCGCCGATGCGCGGGCGCGGCTGGGCGTGGCGCGCGCCTTCCAGATCCCGCAGCCCTTCGCGCACCTGAGCGCCTACGAGAACGCACTGGCCGCCGCCACTTTCGCCGCGCGGCTGCCGCGCGCGCAGGCCGCGCGCCAGGCCTGGGCCGTGCTGGAACGCACCGGGCTGGCCGACCGCGCCGACGTGCCGGCCGGGCGCCTGCCGCTGCTGGACCGCAAGCGGCTCGAGCTGGCCAAGGGCCTGGCGGCGCGGCCGCACCTGCTGCTGCTCGACGAGATCGCCGGCGGCCTCACCGAGGCCGAGGTGCAGGTGCTGGTGGCGCTGGTGCTCGAGCTGAAGCAGGACGTGGCGATGATCTGGATCGAGCACATCGCGCAGGCGCTGATGGCCGTGGCCGACCGCATCATGGTGCTGAACTTCGGCCGCAAGCTGCTGGAAGACACACCCGCCGCCGCCATGGCCAGCCGCGAGGTGCGCGAGGTCTACATGGGCGTGGGCGACGAAGACGCGCAAGAGGAGCACACCCATGCCGCTGCTTGAAGTGCGCGACCTGTGCAGCCACTACGGCGACCTGCAGGCGCTGTTCGACCTGTCGCTCGACGTGGCGGAAGGCGAAGCCACCGCGCTCATCGGCGCCAACGGCGCGGGCAAGTCGACGCTGATCCGCGCCATTGCCGGGCTGGGCTCGCGCAGCCGGGGCGCCATCCGCTTCGACGGCCAGGCCATCGAGGCCGAGCCGGCCGAGCGCATCGCGCGCCGCGGCATCGCGCTGGTGCCCGAGGGGCGGATGCTGTTCCCCTCGCTCACAGTCGAAGAGAACCTGCGCATGGGCGCGCTGTGCGGCCGAACCGGCCACTGGACGCTGCCCACGGTGTACGCGCTGTTCCCGATCCTGCAAGAGTTTCGCCACCGGCCGGCCACGCAGCTGTCGGGCGGCCAGCAGCAGATGGTGAGCATCGGCCGCGCGCTCATGGCCAACCCGCGCCTGATGCTGTGCGACGAAATCTCACTGGGCCTGGCGCCCGTGGTCATCGAACAGATCTACCGCGCCTTCGGCGACATCCGCGCGCAGGGCACGGCGCTTTTGGTGGTGGAGCAGGACGTGACGCGCGCCTGCCGCATCGCGCAGCGCGTGTACTGCCTGCTCAAGGGCCGCGTCACGCTGGCGGGCCGCGCGAGCGACTTCAGCGCGGCGCAAATCGCCAACGCCTACTTCGGACACTGAACACCTCCCCACCATGGCCTGGCTCGAAACCCTCATCAACGGCGTGCTGCTCGGCGGCCTCTACGCGCTCTTCGGCCTCGGGCTGGCGCTGGTCTTCGGCGTGATGCGCATGGTCAACCTCGCGCACGGCGAGTTCGTGGTGCTCGCGGCGTACTTCGCGGTCTTTTTGGCCACGCAGTTCCCCGGCGTGTCGCCGCTCTTCTTCATCGCGCCGGTGGCGCTGGCGGCTTTCGGCATGGGCTACCTGCTGCAGCGGCTGCTGCTGAACCGCGCGGTGGCCACCGACGATCCGCTCACGCCGGTGCTGGTCACCTTCGGCATCGCGGTGGTGCTGCGCAACCTGATGGTCGAGCTGTTCGGCGCCGACCCGCGCGCGCTCGACGGCGGCGCGCTGGCCACGGCCGGCTTCGAGATCGGCGGGCTGCGCATCGGCTGGTACCCGGTGCTGGTGCTGGTGCTCGCGGTGCTGGCCTTCGGCGCGCTGCAGTGGCTGCTGCAGCACTCGCGCTTCGGCCTCGTGGTGCGCGCCACTTCGGACCACCGCGAGATCGTGCGCACGATGGGCGTGCGCCCGCGCCATGTGTATGCGGTGGTGATGGGGCTGTCGCTGGCCTTCGCGTCGGTGGCGGGGCTGCTGCTGGCGCTGCGCACCTCGTTCACGCCGTTCTCGGGCGTGGAGCGGCTGCTGGGCGCGTTCGAGGTCGTGATCATCGGCGGCCTGGGCTCGTTCCGCTGGGCGCTGGTCGGCGGCATCGCGCTGGGCGTGGCGCAGCTCGTGGGCCAGCGGCTCGATTCCAACGCGGGCGCGCTGTACGCCCACCTGCTGTTCTTCGCGGTCCTGATGGTGCGCCCCAACGGCATCGCTGGCGCACGTACCTGAGATGACTTCGATGCGTCCCCCGTCCCTCGCCCCCTGGATCGGCTTCACCGCCGCGGCCGTCGCCATCGCCTTCGCTCCCACCGTGGCCGACGGCGGCCTGCTGCGCCTGCTCAGCGAGGTGCTGATCACGCTGGCCATGGCCCAGATGTGGAACCTGCTGGCCGGCTACACCGGGCTGGTGTCGATGGGCCACCAGGCCTTTGCCGGCATCGGCGCCTACCTGCTGTTCGTGGCCTCCGACCGGCTGGGCATCTCACCCTACTGGATGGTGCCGGTGGCGGGCCTGGGCGGCGCGCTGCTGGCCGCCGTGGTGGCACCGCTGATGTTCCGCCTGCGCGATGCCTACTTCTCGATCGGCATGTGGGTGCTGGCCGAGATCGTGCGGCTCCTGGTCGCCAAGTTCCCGCTGTTCGGCGGCGAGTCGGGCGTGCCGCTGCAGGCGGTGCGCTTGGTGGAAGCCGAGACCTTCCAGCAGAACGCGTTCTGGATCTCGGGCGCCATCGGCCTGGCCGCAGTGGCCGGCGTGTACCTGCTGATGCGCTCGCCCTTCGGCCTGGGCCTGATGGCGGTGCGCGACAACGAACTGGCCGCCACCAGCATCGGCGTGAACGTGTGGCGCAACCGCTTCATCGCGTTCGTGCTGTCGGGACTGGGCTTCGGGCTGGCCGGCGGGGCGCACTTCATGGGCACGATGTTCGTCTCGCCCGACTCGGCCTTCGACATCAACTGGGTGGTGACGGCGATGTTCATCGTGATCATCGGCGGCATCGGCACCATCGAGGGGCCGCTGATCGGCACCGTCATCTACTTCGGGCTGCGCGAGCTGTTCAACACCTGGTTCGCGATGTCGGGCGGCTGGTACCTGATCGCGATGGGCTGCATCGCGATTGCGGTCATGCTGCTGGCACCGCGCGGCCTGTGGGGGCTGGCGCGCGAACGCTGGGGCTGGCTCGGCCTGAGCGTGCAGCGCCATCCGCCGCCGCGCGACGAGACAGCTCTTTCTTCTTCTCCCCTTCCTCCCTCCACGCAAGGACGCACCGCATGAAGACCACCGCCTTCTTTCACGACGAACGCACCTTCTGGCATGTGCCCGGCGGGCTGCATGCCCTGTTCCTGCCGGTAGGCGGCTGGGTGCAGCCCATGGCCGGCAGCGGCATGGCCGAGTCGCCCGACTCCAAGCGCCGCATCAAGTCGCTGATGGATGTGTCGGGCCTGAGCGCGCAGCTCGACGTGCTGAGCGCGCCGATGGCCAGCGAAGAAGACCTGCAGCGCGTGCACCCCGCAGGCTATCTGCAGAAGTTCAAGGCCGCCAGCGACGCCGGCGGCGGCGACCTGGGCGAGGTCGCGCCCTTCGGGCCGGGCAGCTACGAGATCGCGAAGCTCTCCACCGGCCTGGCCATTGCCGCGATGGACAGCGTGCTGGAGGGTCGCCACCGCAACGCCTTCGCACTCACGCGCCCGCCGGGCCACCACTGCCTGCGCGAGCACAGCATGGGTTTCTGCCTGTTCAACAACATCGCGGTGGCCATCGAGACCATGAAGGCACGCCACGGCCTGGGCCGCGTGGCCGTGATCGACTGGGACGTGCACCACGGCAACGGCACGCAGGAGATCTTCTACGACCGCCCCGACGTGCTCACGCTGTCGCTGCACCAGGAGAACTGCTTCCCGCCCGGCTACAGCGGCGCCGAAGACCGGGGCACGGGCGCGGGACTGGGCTTCAACGTCAACATCCCGCTGCAGCCCGGCGGCGGGCACGCGGCCTACATGCACGCCTTCGAGCGCATCGTGACGCCGGTGATCGACCGCTACCGGCCCGAGCTGATCGTGGTGGCGAGCGGGCTGGACGCCAACGGCGTCGATCCGCTGGCGCGCATGCAGCTGCACCCCGAGTCGTTCCGCCAGATGATGCGGCAGGTCAACGCGCTGGCCGCGAAGCATTGCGACGGGCGCGTGGTGGTGGTGCACGAAGGCGGCTACTCGGAAGCCTGCGTGCCCTTCTGCGGGCTGGCGGTGGTGGAAGAGCTGTCGGGCCACCGCACCGAGGTGGAAGACCCGTTCAGCGACTTCTTCGGGCTGCAGCAACCGTCGGCGCGCTTCGATGCGTTCCAGCGTGAATTGATTGGCGAGATGGTGGCGTTGCACGGGCTCTAAGACGTTCGCATGGACTAAGCTCGTCGCTGCCGGCCCGTGGCCGCGCGTCCTGCTTCAGAGTCCATGCCCCGTTTCATCTCCCGCCGCACCGCCGTCGTTCTCTCTGCCCTCGTCCTCGTCGCCCTGCTCGGCCTGTGGGCCGCGAGCCGCTTCAACGTCAACCCGACGCATGCACCCGGCGAGGTGATCGACCAGTTCGAGGGCGTGCCGGTGTACTACAACGGCGCCATCAACCACGTCGACGGGCGCAGCGTGGCGCCCGACGGCTACAACATCGGCCTGCGCTGGCAGTGCGTGGAGTTCGTCAAGCGCTACTACTACGAGCGGCACCAGCACCGCATGCCCGAGGCGCGCGGCCATGCCAAGGCCTTCTTCGACGCGGCTGTAGCGGACGGTGCGCTGAACTCGGCGCGCAACCTGGTGCAGCACCGCAACGGCGGCGCGAGTGCGCCGGCGGTGGGCGACATCGTGGTGTTCGCGCCGTGGCTCTTCAATCCCTACGGCCATGTGGCGATCGTGTCGCGCGTGGACGCCGACGCGGTCGAGATCGTGCAGCAGAACCCCGGGCCCTTCGGCAGCTCGCGCGAGCGCCTGCCGCTGGCGCTCGCTGACGGACGCACGCACCTGGGCACCGAACGCGTGCTCGGGTGGCTGCGGCTGCCCGCCGCCTCCTCCAAACCCTGAATCGCGGTCTAATCACAGCCATGTGCCAATTGCTAGGGATGAACTGCAACACGCCGACCGACGTGACCTTCAGCTTCACGGGGTTCGCGCAGCGCGGTGGCCGCACCGACCACCATGCCGACGGCTGGGGCATCGCGTTCTTCGAGGACCGCGGGCTGCGCCACTTCGTCGACCACCAGCCGGCCTGCGAGTCGCCGGTGGCGGAGCTCATCCGGCGCTACCCCATTCAAAGCCGCAACGTCATCGCGCACATCCGCAAGGCAACGCAGGGCGAGGTCAACCTGCAGAACTGCCACCCCTTCGTGCGCGAGCTGTGGGGCCGCTACTGGGTGTTCGCCCACAACGGCGACCTGAAGGACTTCCGCCCGCGCCTGCACGGCAACTTCCACCCGGTGGGCAACACCGACAGCGAGCACGCCTTCTGCTGGATCATGCAGGAGCTGGCCAAGTCGCACGCGGGCGTGCCCAGCGTCGAGGAGCTCACGCTCACGCTGCGCGAACTGGCGCCGCAGCTGGCGGCGCACGGCACCTTCAACTTCATGCTGTCCAACGGGCAGGCGCTGTGGGCGCATGCCTCCACCCACCTCTGGTACGTGGAGCGCCGCCACCCCTTCGTGACGGCGCAGCTGTCGGACGAAGACCTGGCCATCGACTTCGCCCAGCACACCACGCCCACCGACCGCGTGGCCGTGGTGGTGACGGCGCCGCTCACCACCAACGAGACCTGGACGCCCTTCACCTCGGGCGAGTTGCATGTGTTCGTGGACGGCCAACGGATGCCACGCTGAGGCCTGACATTCAGCCTTTTGGCTGACACTTTTTTGCAACAGCGCAAGAAAGTATCGATGAGTGAGTGCAAACAATGAACAATAACTGTTCTCATTTGCATTCGGCCGATCTTTCATGCCCGCTCCTCGTTTCTTTCTCCGCCCGACCGTGGCCGCCTCGCTGCTGGCCCTTCACGCCCTGACGGCCCTGGCGCAGACGCCACCCGCCGAGCCGGCGGCCCCCGCCAGCGGCACGCTGAGCACCGTCACCGTCGAAGCCAGCGCCGACGCCTCGGCCGAAGGCCTGACCAAGCCCTTCGCGGGCGGACAGGTGGCGCGCGGCGGGCGCGTGGGCATCCTGGGCAACCAGGACATGATGGATTCGCCCTTCTCCAGCACCAGCTACACGCACGAGCTGATCCAGAACCAGCAGGCCAAGAGCGTGGCCGACGTGCTGCAGAACGACCCCTCGGTGCGCGTGGCGCGCGGCTTCGGCAACTTCCAGGAGTCGTACTTCATTCGCGGCTTCGTGGTGAATTCGGACGACATCGCCTACAACGGCCTGTACGGCCTGCTGCCGCGCCAGTACATCTCGTCGGAGCTGTTCGAGCGCGTCGAGGTGCTGCGCGGCGCGAGCGCCTTCCTGAACGGCGCCACGCCCACGGGCGGCGGCATCGGCGGCAACATCAACCTGCTGCCCAAGCGCGCGCCGAACGACCCGCTCACGCAGGTCACGCTCGGCACGGCCAGCGGCTCGCAGAGCTACGTGTCGACCGACATCGCGCGCCGCTTCGGGCCCGACCAGAGCCTGGGCGTGCGCCTGAACGCGGCCCACCGCGACGGCGGCACCGGCGTGAACGCCGAGCAGGTCAAGCTCGACGTGGCCTCGGTCGGCTTCGACTGGCGCAGCCGCAACGCGCGCATCTCGGCGGACCTCGGCCACCAGGAACACCGGCTCACGCGCACGCGCCCGAACGTGACGCTCGGCGCCGGCGTGACGCGCGTGCCGTCGGCACCCGACAACCAGCTCAACTACGCGCAGCCCTGGACCTACTCCAACGAGCGCGACACCTTCGGCTCGCTGCGCGGCGAGTACGACCTCACCGACAACGTCACGGCCTGGATCGCCGGCGGCGCGCGCAAGAGCCACGAAGGCAATGCGCTGGCCGGCCTCACGCTCACGAACAACCTCGGCCTGGGCAACATGTCGCGCTTCGAGAACCAGCGCCAGGACAGCACCCGCACGGCCGAAGCCGGCGTGCGCGGCAAGTTCGCGACCGGCCCGGTAAATCACACGGTGGTGGCCTCGTATTCGTACTACCAGCTCAAGGAGAAGAACGCCTACAAGTGGGACTTCTTCAACCCCCTGAAGACCAACCTGTATGCGCCCATCGGCTACCCGATCCCGGCCTACACGGCGAGCGCGTTCCGTGGCAACGACATGGACAACCCCGCGCTGCTGACGCAGACGCGCCTGAGCAGCCTAGCGATCGGCGACACGCTGTCCTTCCTGGACGACCGCGCGCAGCTCACGCTCGGCGTGCGGCGCCAGAAGCTGGAAAGCACCGACTTCGCCTACGACACCGGCAAGCCCACCGCGTACGAGAAGAGCCGCACCAGCCCGATGGCTGGCTTCGTGTTCAAGCTGCAGCCGCAGGTGTCGCTGTACGCGAACTACATCGAGGGCCTGAGCAAGGGCGACACCGCGCCCACGGTGTCGACCGCCGGCGCCGTGCGCAACGCGGGCGCGCAGCTGTCGCCCTATGTGTCCAAGCAGAAAGAGATCGGCATCAAGTTCGACGGCGGCCGCATCGGCGGCGGCCTGGCCTTCTTCACCACCGACAAGCCGCGCGCCCTCGTCAACAGCGCGGGCTACTACGTGGCCGAAGGCCGCGACCGCCACCAGGGCCTGGAGCTGACCGCCTTCGGCGAAGCGGCCAAGGGCGTGCGCCTGATGGGCGGCATCACCTTCCTGGACGCCAAGCAGCGCGCCACGGGCGACGCCACGACCGACGGCCGCCGCGTCATCGGCATCGCGAAGACGCAGGGCACCCTGGGCGTGGAATGGGACGTGCCGGGCGTGCGCGGCCTGTCGCTGGACGGCCGCGTGGTGGCCACGGGCCCGAGCTACGCCGACGCCGCCAACACGCTGCGCGTGCCCGGCTGGACGCGCTTCGATGTCGGCGCGCGCTACCTCACCGAAGTGGCCGGCAAGCTGGTGACGCTGCGCGCGCGCATCGACAACCTGACCAACCGCAACTACTGGGCTTCGGTGGGCGGCTACCCGAACAACGGCTACCTGGTGCTCGGCGCGCCGCGCACCTTCACGCTGTCGGCGTCGGTCGACTTCTGATCAGGCCGAGGCCAGGTGCGCCTCGAGCGCATCGATGAACATCTTCGGCACGTCGAAGCCGGTCTGCTCGGTGATCTCCTGAAAGCAGGTCGGGCTGGTCACGTTGATCTCGGTGACCGAGTCGCCGATCACGTCGAGCCCGATCAGGAGCAGCCCGCGCGGCGCGAGCACCTTGCCGATGGCTTCGGCGATCTCGCGGTTGCGCGCCGTGAGCGGCTGGGCCACGCCCTTGCCGCCGGCCGCGAGGTTGCCGCGCACCTCCGTGCCCTGCGGAATGCGCGCCAGCACGAAGGGCGCCGGCTCGCCCGCGATGATCAGGATGCGCTTGTCGCCCTGCGTCACCTCGGGCACGAAGCGCTGCACCATGATGGTTTCGGCGCCGTCCTTGTTGAGCGTCTCGACGATGGAGCCGAGGTTCAGCGCGTCCTGCTTGACGCGGAAGATGCCCATGCCGCCCATGCCGTCGAGCGGCTTGAGGATGATGTCGCCGTGCTCGGCATGGAAGTCGCGCACGGCCTGCGCGCTGCGCGTGACCAGCGTGGGCGTGACGAACTGCGGAAACTCCATGATCGCGAGCTTCTCGGGGTGGTCGCGCAGCGCGCGCGGCGAGTTGACCACCTTCGCGCCCTCGCGCTCGGCCTGCTGCAGCAGGTGCGTGGAATAGATGTACTCGGCATCGAAGGGCGGGTCCTTGCGCATCAGCACGGCGTCGAAGTCCTTCAGCGCCTTCGATTCGATGATGTCGACGTGGTACCAGTCCTTCGGGTCACCCGTCAGCGTGATCTGCTGCACCACCGCCGAGACGCGCCCGCCGGAGGTCCACTGGATGTCCTGCGGCAGGCAGGCCGCGATGCGGTGGCCGCGGCGCTGGGCCTCGCGCATCATCGAGAAGGTGGTGTCCTTGTAGATCTTGAAGTGATCGAGCGGGTCGGCGACGAAGAGGATGTTTTTCATCAGGCGTTCTTTCCGGCGCCGGGAGCGGCGGCTGTGGAGGGGGTTTCCGGCGGCATGTTGCCGGAAGCGGCGATGTCCTTGCCGGCGGGGGCTTTTTCAACGGGCACCTGCACCCGTGCGCGGCCGACCTGCTGCACCGCCAGCGCCACCGCGCCGGCCACCACGCCCCAGAAGGCGGAGCCGATGCCGGCCAGCGTCACGCCCGAGAGCGTGACCAGGAAGGTGATGAGCGCGGCCTCGCGGTGCGCCTCGTCGCGCACCGCCGCCGCCAGCCCGCCGCCGATGGTGCCCAGCAGCGCCAGCCCGGCGATGGCCGCGACCAGCTCTTTCGGGAAGGCCGTGAGCAGGCCCGTGACGGCCGCGCCGAACAGGCCGATCACCACGTAGATGGCGCCGCAGCTCACGGCCGCCGTGTAGCGCCGCGCCGGGTCTTCGTGCGCCTCGCGGCCCATGCACATGGCGGCCGTGATGGCGCTCAGGTTGAGCGCGAAGGCGCCGAAGGGCGCGAGCACCAGCGTCGCGAGGCCGCTGATGGTGATGAGCTTGCTGACCGGCAGGTCGCTGTAGCCGCTGGCGCGGATCGCCGCCACGCCGGGCAGGTTCTGCGAGGCCATGGTCACGACGAACAGCGGCAGCGCCAGGCTCACGATGGCCTGCCAGGTGAACACCGGCGCCGTGAACACCGGCCAGGTGAGCGAGAAGTGCACGGAGGACCATGCCAGCTCGCCGCGCGCGGCCGTGAAGGCGATGGCCACCAGCAGCGTGAGCGGCACCGCGTAGCGCGGCAGCAGGCGCTTGCCCACGAGGTAGGTGGCGAGCATCAGCAGCACCAGCGGCAGCGCGGTCTGCGCTGCCGTGAAGGCCGAGATGCCGAAGCGCGCGAGCACGCCGGCCAGCAGCGCCGAGGCGATGGCCATCGGGATCTTGTTCATCACACGCTCGAACCAGCCGGTGGCGCCCGCGAGCACGATCAGCACCGCGCAGACGATGAAGGCGCCCACCGCCTCGCCCATGCCGTAGCCCGCGCCGGCCACGGCCAGCACGGCCGCACCGGGGGTGCTCCAGGCGATCATGACGGGCTTGCGCCACCACAGCGAGGGCAGCGCCGAAGCGAGCCCCATGCCGATGCCCAGCGCCCACATCCACGAGGCCGCCATTTCAGGCGTGGCCCCGAAGGCCTGGGCAGCCTGGAACACGATGGCCACCGAACTCGTGAAACCCACGAGCACGGCGACGAAGCCCGCGGTGAAGGCCGAAAGGCTCAGGTCCTTGAAGAATCGCATGCCGCGATTCTGCCGGGGCGCGCGGCGTGGCGCCGCGGGCCTCAGATCTCGATCTTCGAACCCAGCTCGACCACGGCGTTGTTGGGCAGGCCCAGGAAGGCCGCCGCGCCGCTCGCGTTGTGGTGCATCTGCGCGAACAGCTTCTCGCGCCACGGCGCCATGCCGCTGCCCAAGGTGGGGATCACCACGTCGCGCGAGAGGAAGTAGCTGGTCGTCATCGGCTCGAGCTGGCAGCCGCGCATGCGCGCGTTGTCGAGCGCGCGGGGCAGGTCGATGTCGTTCTTGAAGCCGTAGTGCACGATGATCTGCCAGCAGTGGTTGCCCAGCGCCTCGATCTCGATGCGCTTGTCCATCGGAATCCAGGGCACCTCGTGGTTGCGCACGGTGACGAACATGTTCTGCTCGTGCAGCACCTTGTTGTGCTTGAGGTTGTGCAGCAGCGCGTTGGGCACCACGCCCGGCTCGGCCGTGAGGAACACGGCCGTGCCGTCGACGCGCGCGGGCGGGCTCATGAACACCGAGCCGAGGAAGGACTTCAGGTCGATCGCGTCGGCGTGCTGCGCTTCGCCCATGAGGCGACGGCCTTCCTTCCAGGTGACCATCAGCGTGAACACGGCGCCGCCGATCAGCAGCGGGAACCAGCCGCCTTCGAACAGCTTGAGCAGGTTCGAGGCGAAGAACAGGAAGTCGACCACGAAGAAGATCGCGGTCGAGGCGATGCACAGCGCCAGCGGCAGCTTCCACGCGTAGCGGATCACGAAGAAGGTCAGGATCGTGGTGATCAGCATGTCGGTGGTCACGGCAATGCCGTAGGCCGCGGCCAGGCTGCTCGAGGTGCGGAACATCACGACCGCCATCACGATGGCGACGAACAGGCCCCAGTTGACCAGCGGAATGTAGATCTGCCCCGCTGTGCGCACGCTGGTGTGCTCGATGTTCAGGCGCGGCAGGTAGCCCAGCTGGATCACCTGGCGCGTGACGCTGAAGGCGCCGGTGATGAGCGCCTGCGAGGCGATCACCGTCGAGAGCGTGGCCAGCAGCACCAGCGGAATGAGGGCCCATTCAGGCGCCATCATGAAGAACGGGTTCTTCACGGCCTCGGGGTTCTCCAGCAGCAGCGCGCCCTGTCCGAGGTAGTTGAGCGTGAGCGCCGGCATGACGACCGAGAACCACGCGATGCGGATCGGCTTCTTGCCGAAGTGGCCCAGGTCGGCGTACAGCGCCTCGGCGCCGGTCACGCACAGCACCATGGCGCCCAGCAGGATGAAGCTGGTGCCCGGGTTGTCCCAGATGAACTTCAGCGCATACCAGGGGTTCAGCGCCTTGATGATCTCGGGGTGGTGCCCGATCTGCCACACGCCCAGCACGGCGATGGCCGCGAACCAGGCCAGCGTGACGGGGCCGAAGAACTTGCCGATGCCCGCGGTGCCGCGCTTTTGCACCGCGAACAGGCAGAACAGCACGACCAGCGTGATCGGGATCACGTAGTGCTTGAAGTGCGGCGACACCACCTCCAGGCCCTCGACTGCCGAGAGCACCGAGATGGCCGGGGTGATGACACCGTCGCCATAGAAGAGCGAGGTGCCGAAGATGCCGACGATCAAGAGCAGCTGGCGCAGCCTCGGCTTGTCGGCCACGGCCTGGGAGGCCAGCGCGAGCATCGCGACCAGGCCGCCCTCGCCTTCGTTGTCGGCGCGCAGCACGAGCACGACGTACTTGATCGACACGATGACCGTGAGGGTCCAGAAGAACATCGACAGGATGCCGTAGACGTTCTCCACGGTGAACGGCACATGGCCGTGACCGAAGACTTCCTTGACCGCATAGAGAACGCTGGTGCCGATGTCGCCGTAGACGACGCCGATGGCGCCGACGATGAGGCCGGCAGAGATATTTTTGGGGGCTGACACGAGGTCGATGGGAAAAGGTTGGCTCGCAATGATCGACGCGTCAGTCACGCCGGGGTGCCGCGGCCGCGCCGCGCATCCCTCCGCCCTTTTGGTTCCGTTGCTGTGGGGCCGCTATTTTGCCGTTGCCCGCCGACGCCGCAACCCGCCCCCGCCGCTCATTCGTAGATTTCGGCGTCCGGGTCGGTCGCTTCCATCTCGTAACTGGCCGCGACCATGGCCAGGCGGCCCACCACGCCATACATGTAAAAACGGTTGGGGGCGCTGGCGCCGGGCTTGGCGCCCGGCTGCGGCAGCTGCGCGCTTTCCGAGAAGGCCAGCGGCACGTAGCTGGCGCCCGGCTGCTTGAGGTTCTCGTCGGCGGCGCGCTCGGCATGCACGCGGTAGAAGCCGCCCACCACGTAGCGGTCCATCATGTAGACCACCGGCTCGGCCACGCCGTTGTGCACGCGCTCGTTGGTGAGCACGCCTTCCTGCACGATCAGCTCGGTGGGCTCGCGCAGGTCGCGCCCGGCGCTGGTCTTGGCGGGCGACGAGGTGGCGGTGCGCGACTTGCCGATCAGCGCCTCGACCTCCTTGGCGTCACGCACGGTCACGACGCCGGGGCTGCCGCTGCCGCTGTGGCCGCCCTTGACGACCACGAAGGGCTTCTCGTTGATGCCGTATTCCTTGTACTTGCGGCGCACCTTGGTGAGCACCGCGTCGACATGGCTGGTGAGCACGTCGATGCCGCGGCCCTCGGCGACGTCGACGCCTTCGGCGCGCGCGTAGATCGGGTTGATCAGCCAGGGGTCGATGCCCAGCAGCTTGCCGAAGCGCTTGCACAGCTCTTCGTAGCTGTGCAGGTGGTTGCTCTTGCGGCGCACCGACCAGCCCGCGTGCAGCGGCGGCAGCAGATATTGCTCATGCAGGTCTTCGAGGATGCCGGGCGTTCCTGCAGAAAGCTCGTTGTTGAGCAAAATTGTGCAGGGATCGAAGTTCTTCAGGCCCAGGCGGCGCTTGGAGCGCACCACCGGTTCGAGCGTCACGGTCTCGCCGTTGGGCAACTCGATCTTCTTGGGCGACTTGATGGCTGGATCGATCGATCCGATGCGCACATTCAGGCCCGCCATGTGGAAGATGCGCACGAGTTGCGCGACGTTGGCGAGATAAAAGGTGTTTTTCGAGTGATTTTCAGGAATGACGAGCAGGTTGCGCGCCTCCGGACAGATCTTCTCGATGGCCGCCTGGGCGGCCTGCACCGCCAGCGGCAGCATTTCCTTGGTGAGGTTGTTCCAGCCGCCCGGGAACAGGTTGGTGTCGACCGGGGCGAGCTTGAAGCCCGCGTTACGGATGTCGACGGCGCTGTAGAACGGCGGCGTGTGCTCCATCCACTCGAGACGGAACCAGCGCTCGATGGCGGGCATCGAGTCGAGCACCCGCTGCTCCAGTTCGTTGATCGGGCCGGTCAGGGCAGTGACGAGATGCGGAACCATGCAGCGGCCTTGTTGGTTTTGTGCTTAAAGGTGGAGTGGAATTGTAGGATTTGGGGATGGCGCGCCCGATGACAAGCAGCCAAAGAGAACAAAGCACCCCAATCCACAACACACGTTGCAAGAACACCGCGGCACGGGCCTCGCCGCGCCGCCGGCCCGATGGCCCCGGCCTTTCGGACCCCGACTAACCGCGGACTTCGCCCTGCCCCAGCACCACGTACTTGAGCGAGGTCAGGCCTTCGATGCCGACCGGGCCGCGCGCGTGGAACTTGTCGGTGCTGATGCCGATTTCGGCGCCCAGCCCGTACTCGAATCCGTCCGCGAAGCGCGTGCTCGCATTCACCATCACGCTGGCCGAATCGACCTCGCGCAGGAAGCGCTGGGCGTTGATGTGGTCGCGCGTGACGATGGCGTCGGTGTGGTGGCTCGAGTAGCGGTTGATGTGCGCAATGGCCTCGTCCAGCCCCGCCACCACCTTGATGCTGATGACGGCGGCCAAGTACTCCTCGGACCAGTCGGACTCGACCGCATCGATCACCTTCGCCTGCGGATGGTGCGCTTCGCTGGCGCGCAGGATCGCGGCGGCGGCCGGGTCACAGCGCATCTCGACGCCCTTGGCGGCGAAGATGGCGGCGATCTCGGGCAGGAAGTGGTCGGCCACCGAGGCCGCCACCAGCAGGCCTTCGGCGGCGTTGCAGGGGCTGTACTTCTGGGTCTTGGCGTTGTCGACGATGCGCAGCGCCATGTCGAACTCGGCCGTGTCGTCCACGTAAACGTGGCAGTTGCCGTCCAGGTGCTTGATGACGGGCACCTTGGCGTCGCGGCTGATGCGCTCGATCAGGCCCTTGCCGCCGCGCGGAATGATCACGTCGACGAATTCGGGCATGGCGATGAGCTGGCCCACGGCCTCGCGGTCGGTGGTCTGCACCAGCTGCACCGCATCGACCGGCAGGCCGGCTTCGGCCAGCGCCTCGGACACCAGCAGCGCCAACGCCTTGTTCGAGTCGATGGCTTCCGAGCCGCCGCGCAGGATGGCCGCGTTGCCGCTCTTGATCGCCAGGCTCGCGGCCTCGATGGTCACGTTGGGGCGGCTCTCGTAGATCATGCCGAAGACGCCGATCGGCACGCGCATCTGGCCCACGCGGATGCCGCTGGGCTGCTGCTTCATGCCGATGATCTCGCCGATCACGTCGGCCATGCCGGCGAGCTGCTCGCAGCCCTCGGCCACGGTCTCCAGGACCTTGGGCGTGAGCTTGAGCCGGTCGACCATCGGGGCCGACAGGCCGGCGGCCGTGGCGCGCTCCAGGTCCTTTTGGTTGGCAACGGCCAGCGCGGGGCCGGCTTCGCGCAGGCGCCGGGCCAGCGCCTTCAGTGCTCTGTTTTTGGTAGCTGCATCCGCACGGGCCATGAGGAATGCAGCGGCTTTGGCTTGCAGACCGAGGGTCTGCATGTGCTCGCTGACGTTGAACGCGTTCATGCGCGGCATTTTCCCACGCGGACCTTCGGCCCGGCTGACACGGGCCTTTTGATGGCGATCGACGGCGGGAGCGTCAGGCCCGGCGCGGCGCCGCGGCCGTGCTGCAGGCGCGGCACAGCATCAGCGCCAGCCGCTGCAGCGCCTGCCAGCCGCTGGCGGGCCAGTCGGGCTGCTTCAGGCCCTTGCAGATGCCGTCGACCAGGTGGGCTGCGCGCAGCAGCCGGGTCAGCATGCGGTCGTCCAGGCGCGGCAGCACGCGCTCGAAGGCGCGCTCGCGCGGGCCCCAGATGCGGTTCTCGCGCAGCGCCATCGGCAGCGGGCGGCCCGCGGCCATGGCGTCCTTCACGCGCTTGAGGGCACGGATGTCCTCGGCGATCGTGTAGTGCACCAGCACCTCGGCCTCGCCCTCGGCCTGCAGGCCGTCGAGCATGCGCGCCACGCGCTGCGGGTTGCCGGCCAGCACGGCCTCGGAGAGCTTGAACACGTCGTAGCGCGCCACGTTGTTGACGGCGCCCTCGACCTGCTCCCAGCTCAGCTCGCCCGCCGGGTGCAGCAGCGCGAGCTTCTGGATTTCCTGATGCGCCGCAAGCAGGTTGCCTTCGACGCGGTCGGCAAAGAACTGCAGCGTGCGCTGGCCTTCGTCGCCGGGCATCACGCGCTGGCCCTGCAGCCCCAGGCGCTGGGCGATCCACTGCGGCAGCGCGGCGCGCTCGATCGGGTCGACCTGGATGCTCACGCCGTTGTTCTCCAGCGCCGAGAACCACGCACCGGTGCGTGTGGCCTTGTCCAGGCGCGGCAGCATCACCAGCGTGAGCGTGCTGTCGTTGCCGGGCGCGCCCTCGGCCAGCTGCTGCAGCGCGACGCTGCCGTCCTTGCCGGGCTTGCCCGAGGGAATGCGGATCTCGACGATCTGCTTGTCGGCGAACAGCGAGAGCGAGCCCCCGGCCGCCAGCACCGCGCTCCAGTCGAAGTGCGCGCCGGCCACGGTGTACGAACTGCGCTCGGTGTGGCCCTGGGCGCGCGCGGCGGCGCGGATGGCGTCGGCCGCCTCCTGCGCGAGCAGCGGCTCGTCGCCGTGGATCGTGTAAAGCGGCTTCAGGCCCTTTTGCAGGTGGGCGCCGAGCTGGGCACTGGCAAGTTGCATTGAAAAAAGAACGGAAGCGACGCTTACAGGGACTGCACCGCCGCCAGCCGGCGCATCAGCTGCTGCGCGATGTCGGCCTGCATGTCGCGGTACAGCAGGTCGGCCTCGCTCTCCTTGGCCAGCGCATTGGTTTCGTTGAAGCTCAGGTCGCGCGTCTGCGAGACCTCGGACGCCGCCAGCAACTCCTTGCCGCCCGGCGTGCGCAAGCTGAAGCGGGCGCGCAGGCGCAACTGCACCTCGCGCACCAGGCCGGCGGAGTTGGTCGAGATCACGAAGCGGTCGCGGTCCTCGCTCAGCACGACCAGCACGGCGTCGGCGGTGCTGGCCTCTTCCTTGGGCACCAGCGTCACGTTGCCAGCCGCGCGCAGCTCGCGCCGCAGCTGGTTGATGAGCGCCGTATTGCCTTCGAGCGACAGCGTCTTGAACGCGAAGGTCGGCGCCTTGCGCAGCGCGAAGCCGCAGCCGGACAGGGCCAGCGAAGCGCCTGCCACGCCGAGGCCCAGGAGAAAGCCGCGGCGCGGCTGCGAGGCATTGCGAATGTTCATGCGTCTGTCGTTTCCGTCGTTCTGCAGTGTCGGGTTCAGATGACCACGTTGACCAGGCGCCCGGGCACCACGATCACGCGCTTGGGCGGCGCGCCTTCGGCGAAGTTGACGAAGTCGTCGCAGGCGAGCGCCAGCCGCTCGATCTCGTCCTTCGAAGCACCGGCGGGCACCAGCAGCTTGCCGCGCAGCTTGCCGTTGACCTGCAGCATGAGCTCGACCTCGTCCTGCGCCAGCGCGGCCACGTCGACCACGGGCCAGGGCGCGTCGAGCAGGTCGCCCGAGGCCTTGTCGTAGCCGAGCTGCTGCCACAGCTGGTGCGCGATGTGCGGCGTGGCCGGGTACAGGCAGCGCAGCAGGATGCCGAAGCCCTCGCGCGCGGCGGCCGCGTCGCCCGCGCTGCCGTCGGACTTGAAGCCTTCGAGCGCGTTGAGCAGCTTCATCGCACCCGACACCACCGTGTTGTATTGCATGCGCTGGTAGTCGTAGTCGATCTGGCGCAGCACGGTGTGCACCTCGCGGCGCAGCGCCTGGGCGGGCTTGCCGAAGCTCTGGCCGGCGAGCGCCACGGGTGCCACGTCGGCCTGGGCCACGCCGTAGTTCCACACGCGGCGCAGGAAGCGGTAGCTGCCCTCGACAGCCGCGTCGTTCCACTCGAGCGTGGCTTCGGGCGGCGCGGTGAACATGGTGTACAGGCGCGCGGTGTCGGCGCCGTACTTCTCGATCAGGTCCTGCGGGTCGACGCCGTTGCGTTCGCTCTTGCCCATCTTGCCCACGCCGCCGTACTCGACCTTCGTGCCGTCGGCCAGCGTGCCGCCGGTGATGCGGCCCTGCGCGTCGAGCACCGCCGTGACTTCGAGGGGCGGGAAGTAGTCCTTGCCGCCCTTCTCGTTGCGCTTGTAGAAGATGTGGTTGAGCACCATGCCCTGCGTGAGCAGCTTGGCGAAGGGCTCGTCGGCCTTCACCAGGCCGAGGTCGCGCATGACCTTGGTCCAGAAGCGCGCGTACAGCAAGTGCAGGATCGCGTGCTCGATGCCGCCGATGTACTGGTCCATCGGCATCCAGTAGTCGGCGCCCTCGGCGACCATGGCCTTGTCGTTGGTCGGGTCGCAGTAGCGCATGAAGTACCACGACGAATCGACGAAGGTGTCCATCGTGTCGGTCTCGCGCCGCGCGGCCTTGCCGCACACCGGGCACACCACGCCGGCATGGAAGCCTTCGTGCTTGGCCAGCGGGTTGCCCGAGCCGTCGGGCACGCAGTCGGTCGGCAGCACCACGGGCAGGTCCTTCTCGGGGACCGGCACCGCGCCATGTTCTTCGCAATGGATGATCGGGATCGGCGTGCCCCAGTAGCGCTGGCGGCTCACGCCCCAGTCGCGCAGGCGCCAGGTGGTCTGCAGCTCGCCCAGGTCCTTCTGGCCCAGCGCATGCGCCACGGCGGCCACGGCCTCCTTGTAGGTCATGCCGCTGAAGTTGTCGGAGTTGATGGTCACGCCGCGCTGCTTGTCGCCGTACCAGTCCTGCCACTTGTGATAGTCGAAGTGCGGTTCGTCGTCGACCAGCACGACCTGGATGATCTCGATGCCGTACTTGTTGGCGAAGGCGAAGTCGCGCTCGTCGTGCGCGGGCACGCCCATCACGGCGCCATCGCCGTAGCCGATGAGCACGTAGTTGCCCACCCACACCGGCACCTGCTCGTCGGTGATCGGGTGCTTCACGGTCAGGCCCGTGGGCACGCCCTTCTTTTCTTGCGTGGCCAGCTCGGCCTCGGTCGTGCCGCCACCCTTGCACTCTTCGATGAAGGCCGCGACCTTGGGGTCGAGCGTGGCGGCGTGCGCGGCGAGCGGGTGCTCGGGCGCGACGGCGCAGAAGGTGACGCCCATGATGGTGTCGGCACGCGTGGTGAACACGTACATGCGGCCGTCCTGGATGAGCTTGCCGCTCGCGTCCCGGATGTCATGGGTGAAGGCGAAGCGCAGGCCCTCGCTCTTGCCGATCCAGTTTTCCTGCATCAGCTTGACGCGCTCGGGCCAGCCCGGCAGCTTGTGTTGCGTGTGCTCGAGCAGTTCTTCGGCGTAATCGCTGATCTTCAGGTAGTAGCCGGGGATCTCGCGGCGCTCGACCGTGGCGCCGGTGCGCCAGCCCTTGCCGTCGATCACCTGTTCATTGGCCAGCACGGTCTGGTCGACCGGGTCCCAGTTGACGACCTGGGTCTTGCGGTAGGCAATGCCCTTTTCGAGCATCTTCAGGAACAGCCACTGGTTCCACTTGTAGTAGCTCGGATCGCAGGTGGCGATCTCGCGGCTCCAGTCGATGGCCAGGCCCATGGCCTGGAGCTGGCCCTTCATGTAGGCGATGTTCTCGTAGGTCCACTTGGCCGGTGGCACGCCATTCTTCAGCGCCGCGTTCTCGGCCGGCAGGCCGAAGGCGTCCCAGCCCATGGGCATCAGCACGTTGTAGCCGCTCATGCGCAGGTAGCGCGTGAGCATGTCGTTGATCGTGTAGTTGCGCACGTGGCCCATGTGCAGCTTGCCGCTCGGGTACGGCAGCATCGAGCAGGCGTAGTACTTCTTGCGGCTCGCGTCCTCGGTGACACGGTAGACATCGGCGGCGCGCCATTGCGCCTGGGCAGCGGACTCGACGTCGCTGGGTTTGTAGCTGGGGTTCATGACATCTCGGCAGGGCCCGGCTCGACGGCGGCCGGGAAGGCGGATTATCGCGCCGTGCGTGATCGTCCCCCGGGCTCCATGCCGGAATCAGGCCCTTTCCTGCGGCGGCGGGGCGGGCGTCCACTCGTCGCCGAACAGTTCCGGCTCGCTGTAGGCCTCCAGATTCGCCCAGTGGTGGGCCGCGTCTTCCCGGTAGAACAGGCTGGCCAGCCCCGCCGCCAGGCGCCGCGCGCCGTCGCTGATGGCCGGAATGTCGCCCGACACCGTGCCGTGCGACAGCGCCGCCGGGTAGCAGAAGCAGTGGATGCGCTCCAGCCCCGGGCAGGCGCCGGGTGCGTTTTCCTGGAATTCGAAGGCCGGCCCGAGGTCGGGCGAATCGGTCAGCTCGCGGTCTTCGTCGCCGGGCGCGGGCGTGAAACGGTCTTTCCAGGTGCGAATGTGCGCGGCAATGCCCGCGAATTCGGGGCGGGCGGCCCAGTCGACCTGGAAACCGGTCGACACAATCAAGAAGTCGAACTCGAAGTCGCCCTTGGGCGTGGCCACCCACAGCGCCTCGCCCCGCGGCGCCACCGACAGGATGGGGCAGCCGAAGTTGAAGAAGGCATTGGCGTGCCGCGACACCCGCAGCGTGCTGCCGTGCGGCGGCGGCACGTTCAGCACGTTGATGTAGTGACGGATGCGCCATTTCAGTTCGTCGGGCAGGTCGTAGTGCCCCTGCGTGAGCCCCGGCACGCCGGCGCCCTTGCCCTTGTTGACGCGCGGCAGGTCGGGCCGGCGGATCAGCAGCTCGACGCTGTGTGCGCCGGCCTCGAGCGCGGTGGCGGCGCTGTCCATGGCCGAGGAGCCCGCGCCGACCACGCCCACGCGCAGGCCCTTCAGGCGCCCGTAGTCCATCTCGTCCGAGGAATGCGCCCACTTTGCGCGCGGCAGGCCGTCCACGAACGCCGGCACGGCCGGGCCGCCCAGGCCGTCGCGGCCGGTGGCCAGCACGACGCGGCGCGCCAGCACGCGGCGCTCGCCCTCGGGCGTGCGCAGGTCCAGGCGCACGGCGCTGGCGTCGGGCAACGGTTGCAGCCCCGTAACAGCGGTGTCGTTGCGCACATCCACGCCCATCACGCGGCGGTACCAGACCAGGTAGTCCATCCACTGCAGGCGCGGGATCTTGTCCATCGCGGCCCAGGCCTCGGTGCCGAACTGGGCCTCGAACCAGGCGCGGAAGGTCAGCGAAGGCAGCCCCAGCGCCGGGCCCGTGAGCTCCTTGGGCGAGCGCAGGGTTTCCATGCGCGCCGTGGTGGCCCAGGGGCCTTCGCGCCCGGCCGGCGCGCGGTCGAAGACCACGGCGCGGATGCCCTGCTGCGCCAGCGCGCCCGCCGCGGCCAGCCCGGCCTGGCCGCCACCGATGATGGCCACGTCGAGCACGGGTTCGCCGTCGATCTGGCGCGGCGGCACCCAGGCGCGGGCGGGCCATCCGAGGTAGTCGAGGTCCTGGGCGAGCCGGCGTTCGAGCGCGGCGAGGCCGATGGGTGGGGCGGAGGGGGAGAAAGCGGTGTCGTCGGTGGTCATCGGTCGGGGGTCGGGGCGGCAGCGCCCCGCCCTGCTGAATTTACCCACTTCCGCGCGGCGCCCGCCTGCAACAGCGTACCGCTGGCCCGGATTTCGCATGCCACAATGAATTTCGACCACAGGGGCAGGCATGAGCGGCAGCAACGGCGAATGGTGGCGGGGCGCGGTGATCTACCAGATCTACCCGCGCAGCTTCATGGACAGCAACGGCGACGGCGTCGGCGACCTGCCCGGCATCACGTCGAAGCTCGACCACGTCGCCCGCCTGGGCGTCGACGCGGTCTGGGTCTCGCCCTTCTTCCGCTCCCCCATGAAGGACTTCGGCTACGACGTGGCCGACTACCGCGCGGTCGATCCGCTGTTCGGCACGCTGGCCGACTTCGACGCCATGCGCGCGCGCATGCACGCGCTGGGCCTGAAGCTCATCATCGACCAGGTGCTCTCGCACACCTCCGACCAGCACGCCTGGTTCGCCGAAAGCCGCAGCTCGCGCGACAACCCGAAGGCCGACTGGTACGTCTGGGCCGACCCGAAGCCCGACGGCACGCCGCCCACCAACTGGCTCTCGGTCTTCGGCGGCTCGGCCTGGCAGTGGGACTCGCGCCGGCGGCAGTACTACCTGCACAGCTTTCTGGCCGAGCAGCCCGACCTCAACTTCCATTGCGCCGAGGTCCAGGATGCGCTGCTCGGCGAGGTGCGCTTCTGGTGCGAACGCGGCGTGGACGGCTTCCGCTTCGACGCCTGCAACCACCAGTTCCACGACGCGCTGCTGCGCGACAACCCGCCCGCCACGGTCGAATCGATGGACGAGGTCAGCACCGTGCGCGCCGACAACCCGTATGCGATGCAGGTCCACCTGTACGACAAGAGCCAGCCCGAGAACCTCGTGTTCCTCGAGCGCCTGCGCCGGCTGCTCGACGGCTACGGCGCGGTCGCGCTGGGCGAGGTCGGCGACGAGAACGCGCCGCCGGTCATGGCGCAGTACACCGAACTTGGCAAGCGCCTGCACCTGGCCTACAGCTTCAGCCTGCTCACCGCCGACCACAGCCCCAAGCACCTGCGCCACCAGGTCGAATCGCTCGACACCGCACTGGCCGTGACGGGCGGCTGGGGCTGCTGGGCGGTGTCGAACCACGACGTGCCGCGCGTCGCCACGCGCTGGAGCGATGGCCAGGCGCCCGACACCCGCCGCGACCGGCTCTGGCTGGCGCTGCTGCTCGCGCTGCGCGGCAGCGTCAGCCTCTACCAAGGCGAAGAGCTCGGCCTGCCCGAGGCCGACGTGCCCTTCGAATTGCTGCAAGACCCCTACGGCCGTGCCTTCTGGCCCGAGTTCAAGGGCCGCGACGGCTGCCGCACGCCGATGCCCTGGACCGCCGATGCGCCCAACGCCGGCTTCAGCACCGGCACGCCCTGGTTGCCGGTGGACGGCGCGCACCTGCCGCTGGCCGTCGACCAGCAGGAGGCCGACCCCGACTCGATGCTCGCCTTCAGCCGCGCGCTGCTGCACTGGCGGCGCACCCAGCCGCTGCTGCGCACGGGCGCGCTGGCGTTCGTCGATGCGCCCGCGCCGCTGCTGCACATCGTGCGAAGCGACGGGGAGGCGGTGCTGCATGCGGTCTTCAATACAGGCATCGAGCCTGTCGTGGTTCCCTTGCCCGCGCCGCTGGTGCCGCTGGCCGGCCACCCGCTCGCACCGACCGCGACCGTCACCGCCGATCCAAAGCCCCTGCTGACACTGGCGCCTTATGGCGTGTTCTTCGGCACACCCGCCGAAGCAGGAGGACGCTGAACCCCATGCCGCCTTCTCCCTTCCTCCAAGCCGCCGACATCCACGCACTGATGCGCGCCGAGCACGGCGACCCGTTCGCCGTGCTCGGCCCCCACGAGACCGCCGACGGCCTCGAGGTGCGTGCGCTGATGCCCGGCGCGCGGCAGGTGGCCGTGGTGCATTCGCGCACCGGCTGGCCGCTGTCGATCCTTGCGCGGCACGAGGGCTCCGACCTGTTCAGCGGCCTCGTGCCCGCGGCCGAGGCGCGCATGGGCTACTCGTTCCAGGTCGACTGGGAGACCGGGCACGCCTCGCGACTCGAAGACCCGTACCGCTTTCCGTTCGTGCTCGGCGAGACCGACGTCTGGCTGCTGGCCGAGGGCACGCACCTGCGGCCGTGGGAGCGGCTGGGCGCGCACCTGCGCGAGATCGACGGCGTGAAGGGCGTGGCCTTTGCCGTGTGGGCGCCGAATGCGCGGCGCGTGTCGGTGGTCGGTGACTTCAACAACTGGGACGGCCGGCGCCACATGATGCGGCTGCGCCGCGAGTGCGGCGTGTGGGAGATCTTCGCGCCGCACGTGGCGACCGGCGACAGCTACGAGTTCGAGATTCTGTCAGCGCGCGGCGAGGTGCTGCGCAAGGCCGACCCCTTCGCGTTCTCGTCGCAGCTGCGCCCCGGCACCGCCTGTGTCGTGGCGCCGCTGCCCGCGCCCGTGCCGATGCCCGCCGGGCGCGCCGAGGCCAACGCACATGGGGCGCCGATCAGCGTCTACGAAGTGCACCTGGGCTCGTGGCGCCGCAAGCACCACGGCCAGGAATGGCTGGACTACCGCGAGCTGGCCGACACGCTCGTGCCCTATGTGCGCGACATGGGTTTCACGCACATCGAGCTGCTGCCCATCACCGAGCACCCCTTCGACGGCTCGTGGGGCTACCAGCCCATCGGCCTGTATGCGCCGACCTCGCGCTTCGGCACGCCCGGCGACTTCCGTCATTTGGTCGAAGCCGCGCATGCCGCGGGGCTGGGCGTGATCCTCGACTGGGTGCCCGCGCACTTTCCGACCGACGCGCACGGCCTGGGCAACTTCGACGGCACCGCGCTGTACGAGTACGCCGATCCGCGCGAGGGCTTCCACAACGACTGGCAGACGCTGATCTTCAACTACGCCCGCACGGAGGTGCGCAACTACCTCGTGGGCAATGCGCTGTACTGGCTGGAGCGCTACGGCGTGGACGGCCTGCGCGTGGATGCGGTGGCCTCGATGCTGTACCGCGACTACAGCCGCAAGGCCGGCGAGTGGGTGCCGAATGCGCAGGGCGGGCGCGAGAACCTGGAGGCCATCGATTTCCTTCGCCGCATGAACCGCGTGGTGGGCGTGGAGCGTCCGGGGACTGTGACCATCGCGGAAGAGTCGACGAGCTTTCCCGGCGTGACGCGACCGCCGGAAGACGGCGGGCTGGGGTTTCACTACAAGTGGAACATGGGGTGGATGAACGACACGCTGTCGTATGCCGGGACCGATCCGGTCTATCGCAAGCACCATCACCAGCAGATCACCTTCGGGCTGATGTACGCGCACAGCGAGAACTTCGTGTTGCCGCTGTCGCATGACGAAGTGGTGCACGGCAAGGGGTCGATGATCGGGCGCATGCCTGGCGATGAATGGCAGAAGTTCGCGGGGTTGCGCAACCTGTATGGGTACCTCTGGGCTTATCCGGGGAAGAAGCTGCTGTTCATGGGGGGGGAGTTTGCGCAATACGCGGAGTGGAATGCGGATCGCGGGTTGGACTGGCATTTGCTCGAGCATGCAGGGCATCAGGGGGTGCGGCGGTTGGTGCGCGATCTGAACAACGTGTATCGGCACTTTCCTGCTTTGCATGAGCTGGACCATGAGGGGTCCGGGTTCGAGTGGTTGGTGCATGACGATGTGGCGCAGTCGGTGTTTGCGTTTGTTCGGCGGGCTCGGGATGGGGGGGTTGTTGTGGTGGTTTGCAACTTCACGCCTGTGCCTCGGCATGGCTATCGGTTGGGGGTGCCTGTGGCTGGTTCTTACCGGGAGGTCATCAATACCGATGGGGTGGTTTACGGTGGGAGTGGCGTGGGGAACGGGGTTGTCGAGAGTGCTTCGGTGCCTTGGCATGGGAAGGCCGATTCGATCGTGATCAGCGTGCCTCCACTCGCTACTTTGATGTGGGTGTTGAATTGACTCGCTCTGGGCTGGGCTGTGTTCCGGGGCCGGGTCTCGGCCCGGCCTCGGGAAGCAAACGCCCAGGAGCACAAGCAACATGCTGAGCCCAGGCACCCCCCTCCCCTTAGGCGCAACCCCGTCACAGCAAGGCGTCAACTTCGCCATCGCAGCGCCAACAGCAAGCAAAGTAGAACTCTGCCTCTTCGACAGCACAGGCCAGAACGAACAACAGCGCCTACCGCTTCCAGAATGCACCGACGGCATCTGGCACGGCCTGCTTCCCAACGCAAGAGCCGGCCTGATCTACGGCTACCGAGTCCACGGCCCGTGGGCACCCCATGAGGGGAAACGCTTCAACCCCGCCAAGCTCCTCCTCGACCCTTACGCCCGAGAAATCATCGGCCACTACAACGGCAGCGACCTCTTCCTGGGCCACACCCCCACAGACCCAACCCAACGCGACCACAGAGATAACGGCTCGATCGCACTCAAAGCCCGCGTCACAGCACCCAGCAACGCACCCCAAACAACAGGCCGCGCCCACATCTCCCCCACCGACCGCGTCCTCTACGAACTCCACATCCGCAGCCTCACCCACCAGCACCCCGGCGTGCCCGACCCGCTAAGAGGCACCTACGCAGGCCTGGCAGAACCCGCAGTGCTAGACCACCTGCAACGCCTGGGCATCACCACCCTCAGCCTCATGCCCGTGCAGCACCGCGCCGACGAACAGCGCCTGCTCGCCAAGGGCCTGACCAACCACTGGGGCTACAACACCATCGGCTGGTTCGCCCCCGAGGCGCGCTTCTGGAGCGGCCGCCCCGGCACCACGCCTGCCAGCGAGTTCCGCGCCATGGCCGATGCGGTGCATGCGCGCGGCATGGAGCTGGTGATCGACGTGGTCTACAACCACAGCGCCGAAAGCGACGAGCTCGGCCCCACGCTCTCGCTGCGCGGCATCGACAACGCCCTGTACTACCACCTGCGCCCCGACGACCGCGCCCTGAACGAGAACTGGGCCGGCACGGGCAACTGCCTGAACCTCGGCGAGCCACGCGTGCTGCAGCTCGTTATGGACAGCCTGCGCTTCTGGGCCTGCGAGATGGGCGTCGACGGCTTCCGCTTCGACCTCGCCCCGGTGCTGGGCCGTGACGCGCAACGCGGCTTCGATGCGCGCACGCCCTTCTTCGCGGCCATCGCGCAAGACCCGGTGCTGTCGCGCACGCTGCGCATCGCCGAGCCCTGGGACCTCGGCCCCGGCGGCTACCGGCTCGGCGAGTTTCCGCCCGGCTGGCTCGAATGGAACGACCGCTTCCGCGACACGCAACGCGGCTTCTGGCTGCGCCAGGGGCGCGAGGGCGCCGCCGGCCTGGGCGACTTCGCGCACCGCTTCACGGCCTCCAGCGCGAGCTTCGCGCACGATGGCCGCGCACCGACCGCGAGCGTCAACTTCATCACCGCGCACGACGGCTTCACGCTGCGCGACCTCGTGAGCTACGAGTCGCGCCACAACCTCGCCAACGGCGAAGACAACCGCGACGGCCACGCCCACAACCTGAGCACCAACTGCGGCGTCGAAGGCCCGAGCGACGACCCCGCCGTGCGCGCAATGCGCGCGCGCCTGCGACGCACGCTGCTCGCCACGCTGCTGCTGTCCCAGGGCACGCCGATGCTGCTGGCCGGCGACGAGCTCGGCCACAGCCAGGGCGGCAACAACAACGCCTACTGCCAGGACAACGAGACCACCTGGCTCGGCTGGATCGGGCTGTCCGACCCGACCAGCGAACGCGCGCGCCTGACAACCTTCGTCGCGCGGCTCACCGCCCTGCGGCGCGAGGCGCCGGCGCTGCGCAGCGCGCATTGGTGGCCGGCCGAACCGCCGGTCGACGCCCCCCCGGGCCTGCGCTGGCTGCGCCCCGACGGCCAGCCGATGGCACCGGCCGACTGGCACGCAGGCACGGCACTTGCGATCCTGTTCGGGCATGCCGAGGACGCCTGGCTGGTGCTGGTGAATGCGGGCCCGGGCCCCGTCAGCTTCACGTTGCCGAATGGCGACTGGCGCTGCTGCCTGGCCACCGATGCCGAAGACCCCGACGACCTGCGCACCGCGCCCCGCCCGCTGGGCCGCACGGCGCAGGTGCCGGATTCGAGCCTCTGGCTTGCAAGAACGTAGGAGCCAAGCCCACGGCGCAGTGCCAGACTCGGTGCGGACACTCTGACGACGAACTCAACAAGCGAACGAACGAACGGAGACACAGATGGACAAGCTCAACACCCAGGGCGCACAAGCCCCGCAGGCGCCCCTGCAGGCCCATCAACTGGTCCGCCGCACCATCGCGCTGGTGCTGGCCGGCGGCCGAGGCTCCCGCCTCAAGCAGCTCACCGACCGGCGCGCCAAGCCGGCCGTGTACTTCGGCGGCAAGTTCCGCATCATCGACTTCGCGCTGTCCAACTGCCTGAACTCCGGCATCCGGCGCATGGCGGTGGTCACGCAGTACAAGTCGCACTCGCTCATGCGCCACCTGCAGCGCGGCTGGAGCTTCCTGCGCGCCGAGCTCAACGAGATGGTCGACGTGCTGCCCGCGCAGCAGCGCATGGGCGACGAGCACTGGTACCGCGGCACGGCCGACGCGGTGTTCCAGAACCTGGACATCATCAGCACCCGCTCCACGCCGCACGACTACGTGGTGGTGCTGGCCGGCGACCACATCTACAAGATGGACTACTCCATCATGCTCAAGGACCACGCCGAGCGCGGCCTGGGCTGCACGGTCGGCTGCATCGAGGTGCCGCGCCACGAGGCCACGGCCTTCGGCGTGATGGCAGTGGACGACGGCCGTCAGATCACCAGCTTCCTCGAAAAGCCCGCCGATCCGCCCGCCATGCCCGGCCACCCCGACCTGGCGCTGGCCAGCATGGGCATCTACATCTTCGACTCGGCCTACCTGTACCGGCTGCTCGAGGAAGACAACGCCAACCCCGATTCGAGCCACGACTTCGGCAAGGACATCATCCCGCGCGCCGTGGCCGAGGGCCGCGCGCTGGCGCACCCGTTCAGCATGTCGTGCGTCACGCGCGCCTCGCGCGGGCCCGACGCCAAGGCCTACTGGCGCGACGTGGGCACGATTGATGCATTCTGGGCAGCCAACCTCGACCTGGCCTCGATCACCCCGGAGCTCGACATCTATGACACGGACTGGCCCATCTGGACCTACCAGCGGCAGCTGCCGCCGGCCAAGTTCGTGCTCGACCGCGAGGGCAAGCACGGCATGACGGTCAACACCATCGTCTCGGGCGGCTGCATCGTTTCGGGCTCGAAGATCAGCAGCGCGGTGCTGTTCTCGGGCGTGCGCATCCACTCCTTCTGCGAGATCAACGAGGCCGTGCTGCTGCCCGACGTCGAAGTGGGCCGCGGCTGCCGGCTGAACCGCGTGGTGATCGACCGCGGCTGCGTGATCCCCGACGACACGGTCATCGGCGAAGACGCCGAGGCCGATGCCGCGCGCTTCGAGCGCACGGAAACGGGCGTGGTGCTGGTCACGCGCGAAATGCTGCGCCGGCTGGCGCCCGACCCTGTTCCCATGGCCGCTTCCTGATCCACACCATGCGCATCCTCCAGGTCAGCGCCGAGCTGTTTCCCCTCCTGAAGACCGGCGGCCTGGCGGACATCGCCGGCGCCCTGCCCCTGGCGCTCATGGCCGCGGGGCAGGAGGCGCGCGCGCTGCTGCCGGGCTTTCCCGCCATCGTGGCCGGCGTGCGCGACCTGGTGCCGGTGGCCGAGTTCGCCGCGCCTTGGGGCGAGCGCTTCGGCCTGCGCGCCGGGCACGTCGCCATTGCGGGCGCACCGCCGATTGCCACCTACGTGATCGACGCGCCCGCGCTCTACGACCGGCCCGGCAATCCGTACGAAGACACCACGCGCCAGCCTTACGGCGACAACCACCGGCGCTTCGCGCTGCTGGGTTGGGCGGCGGCACAGCTCGCGCAGGGGCTCGACCCCGGCTGGCGGCCCGACATCGTGCACGCGCACGACTGGCACGCGGCGCTCGCGCCCGCCTACCTGGCCTTCGCGCGGCGCGCGGGCGGCCCGCGCACGGGCAGCGTGTTCACGGTGCACAACCTGGCCTACCAGGGCGTGTTCGCGCCCTGGCACTTCGCCGAACTCGGCCTGCCGGCGCCGGCCTTCCACATGAACGGGCTGGAGTACCACGGCCAGATCTCCTTCATGAAGGGCGGCCTGTACTTCGCCGACCAGCTCACCACCGTGAGCCCCACCTACGCGCTCGAGATCCAGACACCCGAGCAGGGCTGCGGCCTCGACGGCCTGCTGCGCCAGCGCAGCAACGTGCTCAGCGGCATCCTCAACGCGGTCGACGACCAGGTCTGGAACCCATCCACCGACGCCGCGCTGGCGCAGGGCTACCAGGCGCCCGAGGGCCGCCACATGGCCGGCAAGGCGCGTTGCAAGTCGGTGCTGCAGCGCCAGCTGGGGCTGGCCGAGCGCCCCGACGCGCCGCTGTTCATCGTGGTGAGCCGGCTCACCGAGCAGAAGGGTTTGCACCTCGTGCTCGGCGGCCTCGACACGCTGCTGGCGCAGGGCGGCCAGCTGGCGCTGTTGGGCAGCGGCGAAGGCTGGCTCGAAGAAGCCTTCCGCCAGCGCGCGGCGGCGGCGCCCGCCTCGGTGAGCGTCACCATCGGCTACGACGAGACACTGGCGCACCAGCTCTTCGGCGCGGGCGACGTGACGATCGTGCCCTCGCTGTTCGAGCCCTGCGGCCTCACGCAGATGTACGGCCTGAAGTACGGCAGCCTGCCGCTGGTGCGCCGCGTCGGCGGGCTGGCCGACACCGTCGTCGACTGCACGCTGGAAGACATGGCCAGCGGCGCCGCCACCGGCTTCGTGTTCGACCGCTTCGAGGACGCCGACTACGACCGCGCCCTGCGCCGCGCCTTCGCGCTGTACGAGCGCGCCGCCGACTGGCGCCGCGTGCGCGGCAATGCCATGCGGCGCCCGGCCGACTGGGGCACGGCGGCCGCGCAGTACATCGATGTGTACCAACGGGCGCTGGCCTGAAGCCCCCGCCCCACACCCCACCACCCACTCCGGGAACGCCCCCATGACGATCAAGGACTTCGCCTACGACCACCCCGACCGCGACGTTGCCGCCTTCAAGCGCGCGGTGGCCAACAAGCTGATCTACGCCGTCGGCAAGGACCCCGTGGCCGCCAGCCCCGACGACTGGCTGCACGCCACCGCGCTGGCCGTGCGCGACCAGCTCGTCGAGCGCTGGATGACGACCACGCGCGCCAACTACGCGCAGGACCTCAAGCGCGTGTATTACCTCTCGATGGAGTTCCTCATCGGGCGCACCTTCACCAACGCGCTGCTCGCCGTCGACCTGTACGGCACCGTGCGCGAGGCGCTGGCCGACTTCGGCGTCGACATGGCGGCGCTGGCCGAGCGCGAGCCCGATGCGGCGCTCGGCAACGGTGGCCTGGGGCGGCTCGCGGCCTGCTTTCTCGATTCGATGGCCACGCTCGGCGTGCCCGGCATGGGCTACGGCATCCGCTACGAGTACGGCATGTTCCGCCAGCGCATCGTCGACGGCCAGCAGGTCGAAACGCCCGACTACTGGCTCACGCGCGGCAACCCGTGGGAGTTCCAGCGGCCCGAGGTGAACTACCGCGTGCGCTTCGGCGGCCATGTGCAAAAGCGCGAAGGCAAGAACGCGCCCTACGGCGCGGCCGACTGGGTCGACACGCACGACGTGCTCGCCGTGGCCTACGACACCATCATTCCCGGCTACGGCACGCAGGCCACCAACACCTTGCGGCTGTGGTCGGCGCGCGCCACCGAGGAGATCGACCTGTCGGCCTTCAACCGCGGCAACTACATGGCGGCGGTGGAGAGCAAGAACCACTCCGAGAACGTCTCGCGCGTGCTCTACCCCGACGACTCCACGCCCTCGGGCCGCGAGCTGCGGCTGCACCAGGAATACTTCTTCTGCAGCGCCAGCATGCAGGACCTGCTGCGCCGCTACCTGCGCAACCACACGAGCTTCGACCAACTGTCCGACAAGGTCAGCATCCACCTGAACGACACGCACCCGGTGCTGGCCGTGCCCGAGCTCATGCGCCTGCTGCTCGACGAGCACGGCCTGGCGTGGGACGTGGCCTGGGGCCACACGCAGAAGGTGTTCAGCTACACCAACCACACGCTGATGCACGAGGCCCTGGAAACCTGGCCGGTCGAGATGCTGGGGCGCATCCTGCCGCGCCACCTGCAGATCCTGTACGACATCAACGCGAAGTTCCTGGCCGCCGTGACGCAGACGCACGGCCAGGACGTCGAGCTGGTGCGCCGCCTCTCGCTGATCGACGAGACCGGCGAACGCCGCGTGCGCATGGCCTACGTGGCGGTGCTCGCGAGCCATTCGGTGAACGGCGTGTCGGGGCTGCACTCGGAGCTGATGAAGCAGTCGATCTTTGCCGACTTCGCGAAGATCTTTCCCGAACGCTTCAACAACAAGACCAACGGCGTCACGCCGCGCCGCTGGCTCGCACAGGCCAACCCGCCGCTGGCCGCGCTGCTCGACCAGCGCATCGGCAAGGGCTGGCGGCGCGACCTGTCGCAGCTCGAAGCATTGCGCCCGATGGTCGCGCAGCCCGCCTTCGTGCGCGCCTTTCGCCATGCCAAGCGCGAGAACAAGCTGCGGCTGGCCAACTGGGTCGGCGAGCACCTGAAGCTCGACCTGGACACCGACGCGATGTTCGACGTGCAGGTCAAGCGCATCCACGAGTACAAGCGGCAGCTGCTCAACGTGCTGCACGTCGTCGCGCGGTACCACCGCATCCTCGATGCGCAGGCCAGCGGCGCGCAGCTCGACATCGTGCCGCGCGTGGTCGTGTTCGCGGGCAAGGCGGCCTCGGCCTATGCGATGGCCAAGCAGGTGATCCGGCTCATCAACGACGTGGCGGCCACCGTGAATGCCGACGCGCGCGTGGGCAAGCTGCTGAAGGTGGTGTTCCTGCCGAACTACAGCGTGAGCCTGGCCGAGATCATCATGCCGGCGGCCGACCTGTCGGAGCAGATTTCCACCGCGGGCACGGAAGCTTCAGGCACTGGCAACATGAAGTTCGCGCTCAACGGCGCGCTCACCATCGGGACGCTCGACGGCGCCAATGTCGAGATGCGCGAGAACGTCGGCCCCGAGAACATCTTCATCTTCGGCCACACCACGCCCGAGGTGGCCGACATCCGTGCCCGCGGCTACCAGCCGCGCGAGATCTACGAGGAGAACGCCGAACTCAAGCGCGTGCTCGACGCGATTCGCGATGGCGCGTTCTCGCCGGGCGAGCCGGCGCGCTACCAGGGCATCTACGACGCGCTCGTGAACTGGGGCGACCACTACCTGCTGCTGGCCGACTACGCGAGCTATGTCGCGAAGCAGGCCGAGGTCGATGCGCTGTACCGCGACGCGGAGGCATGGACGCGCATGGCGATCCTCAACGTGGCGGGGATGGGGGCGTTCTCGTCGGACCGGACGATTGCCGAATACGCCCACGAGATCTGGCACACGAAGCCCGTGGTGCTCAGCTGAGGCGAGCGGGCCGGGCCCGCAAGGTCAGCGCGGTTTGGCGGGGGCCGCCTCGGCCTCGGTGACAAAGCCGATGCGGCTCAGCCCGGCCTTGTTCGCGATGCCCATCAGCGCCACCACCTTGCCGTAGGGCACGGTCTGGTCGGCGCGCAACTGCACCTCGGTGTCCTTGCTGTCGGCGGCGGCCTTTTCGAGCTGGGCGGTCAGCTCTTCATCGGTCACGGGCTTGTCGTTCAGGAAGACCTTGCCCGAGGCATCGACCGACAGGCTCACGAACTTCGGCGTGTCGTTGGGCTGACCCGCGTCGGTCTGCGGCAGGTCGAGCTTGATCGAGCTGGCCATCAGCGGCGCGGTGATGATGAAGATCACCAGCAGCACCAGCATCACGTCGACCAGCGGCGTGACGTTGATGTCGGACAGCGGACGCTGCCCGCCCGCGCCCATGGCCCGCCCGCCGCCTGCGGCGCTGCTGCCCAGTGAGGTGCGTCCGAAGGCCATGGTGTGCGTGGCGCCTTAAACAGGCATCGGCCGCGCGGGCGGCGGTGCGGCGGGTGCCGGCGCTTCGCCGAAGCTGCCGAGCAGGTCGTGCGCGAAGCCTTCGAGCTCGGCCTCGACGCGACCCACCACACGGCCGAACACGTTGTAGGCCAGCACGGCCGGAATGGCGACCGCGAGGCCGAAGGCCGTCATGACGAGCGCCTCGCCGACCGGCCCGGCCACCTTGTCGATGGTGAAGCCGCCGGTCTGGCCCGCGATGCCCGCGAGGGCGCCGTAGATGCCCCAGACAGTGCCGAGCAGGCCGACGAAGGGCGCGGTGGCGCCCACGGTGGCCAGCAGGATCTGCCCGGCCTGCAGGCGCCGCAGCGCGCCGTGCAGCGCACCGCGCAGCACGCGCGTGAGGCGCTGGTTGCGGTCGACCGTGGCGCCCAGCGTGCCGCCGGGGGCTTCGGTGGCGGCCTGGCACAGCGCGGCCACGGCGGGGCGCACGAGTTCGGCGCGGTCGAAGGCTTGCAGCTTCTGCTCGGCCTCGACCAGGGTGGCCGACTGCCAGAACGCCGCGATGCTTCGCAGCACGTCGCGCGTGCCGCCGCGCAGCAGCCAGGCTTTCCAGAGGATCACGACCCAGCTGGCGATCGACATCGCGAGCAGCAGCGCGGCCACCGAACGGCTGACGCCGTCACCGTGGGTCAGCAGTTCAAGAACACTCACAGGGTCCCCCAGTCACGGTTTTTTCGCGAAACACCGCGGAACCGGCTTTGCCGGGCCGCTGGTGTTGCCCCCTGAAAGGGGGTTGGCGTAGCGACACGAAGTGCGCGAAGACTGGGGGTGAGCTTCATCTCAGGCCGAGTACGTCGAACATGTCGAACAGGCCGCTGCGCTGGCCGCTCAGGAAGCGCACCGCACGCAGCGCGCCCTGCGCGTAGGTCACGCGGCTGGACGACTTGTGGGAGATTTCGATGCGCTCGCCGATGCCCGCGAACAGCACGGTGTGGTCGCCCACGATGTCGCCGCCGCGGATGGTGGCGAAGCCGATGGTCGACGGGTCGCGCTCGCCCGTGATGCCTTCGCGGCCGTAGACGGCGCAGTCCTTGAGGTCGCGGCCCAGCGCGTCGGCGATCACTTCGCCCATCTTGAGCGCGGTGCCCGATGGTGCGTCGACCTTGAAGCGGTGGTGGGCCTCGACGATCTCGATGTCGTAGCCGGTGGCCATCGCGCGGGCGGCCATGTCGAGCAGCTTGAGCGTGACGTTGACGCCCACGCTCATGTTGGGCGCCATCATGATGGCGACGTCTTTCGCGATCTCGGCGATCTCGGCCTTCTGCGCATCGCTGAAGCCGGTGGTGCCGATCACGGCCTGCACGCCCAGCTCGCGGCACACGGCCAGGTGCGCCATCGTGCCTTCGGGGCGGGTGAAGTCGATCATCACCTGGGCGTCCTGCAGGCCGGTACGCAGGTCGGCCACGATGGGCACGCCGCTGGTGAAGCCCAGGAAGGCCGCGGCATCGGCGCCGAGGGCGGCGCTGCCCGCGATGTCGAGCGCGCCGGCCAGGCGGCAGTCGGGCGCGTTACGCACGGCTTCGATGAGCATGTGGCCCATGCGGCCCGAGGCGCCGGCGATCGCCACCCGGCGCAGTGCGGGAGCGGAGGAAGAAGAATCGGAGGTGGGGGTGGTGGTCGGTTCAGTCACGGGGATTCGGTCGTTGAAAAGTCCCTACGGGAGCCATGGACACCGACGAAAGCCACCCCACCGGCCCGGCGGGCACCGCCCGCAGGAGGGGTGGCCGCCGCCGGAGCCCTGCCGCGCACGCTCAGCGCGCGGCTTCGAGCGGGGGGTAGGCGGCCGGCAGCGCGGGCATGGGGGCCGCCGGGGTGCCGGTGGTGTCGGCTTTCTTGTCGGCCTTGGGCGCGAATTTCTTGAGCTCGTCTTCGGTGGCCTCGAGCTGCGGCACCTTGCCGCTCTTGCGGCGGGTGTCGAGCGTGGCGACGAATTCTTCTTCGCTGGGCATTTCGTCGCCCTCGAAGCGGTCCATGAGTTCGCCGTTGAAGAACACGGTCAGGCGGCGCTCCTGCGGATCGACGCCCTGGCGGCGGATCGTGAAGACGTAGTCCCAGCGGTTGGCGTGGAAGACGTCGTTCAGCAGCGAGGTGCCGAGGATCTCGCGCACCTGTTGGCGCGACATGCCGGGCTTGAGTGCCGCGACCTGTTCCTTCGACACGAAATTGCCCTGCACCACTTCGACTTTGTAGGGGGTGACGGCAGACAGCGCGCCACGCGTGCGTTCGCTGAAACCGCTGCAGGCACCGAGGGCGAGCGTCGCCGCAATGGCAGCAACCAGCAACCAGGGCCGGCGTTGGAGGATGGCAGGCATGGGAGAAGAGGGGGTAGCGATATGATCGAACATTGTAGCGGCCGAGCCTGAAGGCCCGGCCTCAGCCCAGGGCGCAGGAACCATCATGGCCAACATCGACGAACTCAAGAACACCGGCCTCAAGGCCACCTTGCCGCGGCTGAAGATCCTCGAGATCTTCCAGACCGGCAGCCAGCGGCACATGACCGCGGAAGACGTCTTCCGCGTGCTGCTCAACGAACACTCCGACATCGGCCTGGCCACCGTGTACCGCGTGCTCACGCAGTTCGAGCAGGCCGGCATCCTGGAGCGCAGCCACTTCGAAAGCGGCAAGGCGGTCTACGAGCTGAACGAAGGCACGCACCACGACCACCTGATCTGCACCTCGTGCGGCAAGGTCGAGGAGTTCTACGACGCCGAGATCGAGCGGCGCCAGCAGATGATCGCCAAGGACAAGGGCTGGATCCTGCAGGACCACGCCATGTCGCTGTACGGCCTGTGCGGCGATTGCGTCAAGAAGCGCTGACGCTGAAGACCTGCTGAAGCAGAAAGCGGCCCTTCACTTTGAAGGGCTTTTTTCTTTGCTCAGTCCGGATCGCGCCCGCTCTCCATCGCCTTGTGGTGGCGCGCCACGAAATCGGCATAGGTGTCGATGCCGCGCAGCTGCAGGATCGAATTGCGCACCGCGGCTTCCACCAGCACGGCGATGTTGCGCCCCGCCACCACCTGGATGATGACCTTGCGCACGGGGATGCCCAGCACGTCCTGCGTGAGCGGCGCCGAGGGCATGCGCTCGTAGTCGCGCTCGAAGCTGTCGCGCCGCACGAGGTGCACGATGAGCTTCAGCCGCATCTTCCGGCGCACGGCCGTCTCGCCGAAGATCGCGCGGATGTCCAGCAGGCCGATGCCGCGCACCTCCAGCAGGTTCAGCAGCAGGTCGGGGCAGCGGCCCTCGATGGTGTTCTGGTTGATGCGGTACAGGTCGACCGCGTCGTCGGCCACCAGGCCGTTGCCGCGCGAGATCAGCTCCAGGCCCAGTTCGCTCTTGCCCAGGCCCGACTCGCCCGTGATCATCACGCCCATGCCCAGGATGTCCATGAACACGCCGTGCATCGAGGTGCGCTCGGCGAAGTGCTTGGACAGGTAGGCGCGCAGCAGGTCGATCACGAAGGCCGACGATTCGCGCGTGGCAAACAGCGGCAGCTGGGCGCGCTCGCAGATCGACAGCAGTTCGTCGGGCGCGGCCTGGCCGTCGGCCAGCACCAGCATCGGTGGCTCCAGCGTGACGATGCGCCCGATGCGGCGCACACAGTCTTCCTTGCTGCCGCGCGTGAGGTAGGCCACCTCGCGCGCGCCGAGGATCTGCACGCGGTACGGGTGGATGTAATTCAGGTAGCCGACCAGGTCGGCGGCCGACTGTGCGCGGCTGATGACGTCGGGGTCGAACTGGCGCTCCGAGGCGCCGAGCCCCGCGAGCCATTCCCAGCGGAGCGACCCGCGGAACTCCTCGAACATGGCATCGGCGCTGATGACGGTCGGCTTCATGCGTGCGGCGGCCGGCGCGGGACGCCGGCATTCTGGTCAGGATGGAGGGAGAGAAAAGCGTCGCCGCAGCTTATCAGCAGCGGCCCGCCCGGCGCGTGCGCTCAGGCGACCTGGGTCGATTGCCAGCCGGCGATGAGGCCGTGCAGTGCGGCGGCATCGGTGCTGGACTTGATCTGCTCGCGCAGGCCGGCGTCGCTCAGCAGCTCGGCAATTTCAGACAGGATTTCGAGGTGCTTCTGCGTGGCCGCTTCGGGCACCAGCAGGAAGATCAGCAGCGCCACGGGCTGCTCGTCGGGAGCGTCGAAGCCGATGGGGTTCGCCAGCTGGAACACCGCGGCCATCGGCGCCTTGAGGCCCTTGATGCGGCCATGGGGAATGGCGACGCCATGGCCCAGACCGGTGGAACCGAGGCGCTCGCGCGCGAACAGGCTGTCGGTGATGAGGGCACGTCCCAGGCCGTGAAGGCTTTCGAACAGAAGACCCGCTTCTTCGAAAGCACGTTTCTTGCTGGTGGCGTCAACGCTCACGAGCACTTGAGCGGGCGGCAGGATGGACGCGAGGCGATTCATGGTGGGGTCAGAGCGGGGGCGATTATGCACCTCATCGGTAAAAACCCCCAGTCCCTCTAATTACTTTCGTCTACATGTGTTGCCGAGAGGCGTCGCTTCCTCTGGGGGCCTTGCAAAGCCCCACCAATGTGGTCGGACAAACAAAAGGCCGCCCGAAGGCGGCCTGGGATGCGGGGCGCGGGGCCCGGCGTTTACATCACGCGCTTGGGCGCCACGTGATGGTGGTCTTGCAGGCGATCCTTGTGGCGGACCACCTGGCGGTCGAGCTTGTCGACCAGCTCATCAACCGCGGCGTACAGATCAGCGTGGCTCGATTCCGCGAACATGTCATTGCCCTTGACGTGAATGTTGCACTCCGCCCTTTGGCGGCGTTCCTTTTCCTTCTGCTTTTCCACCGTGAGGATCACCTTGACATCGACCACCTGGTCGAAATGTCGCGTGATCCGGTCCAGCTTGCTCGTGACGTAGGTGCGCAAGGCAGGTGTGACGTCGAGGTGATGACCGCTGATCGTCAAATTCATGAATGACCTCCTGAGAATTGACGGTTGGGGAAATGACCGCGCTCCGGGATGAAGCGTGGCCGGCGAAACAGGTTTGGGGGAGAACGGGAGAAGAGGAAGAGAGAGGTGAGAAAGGGGGCGGTCGGATTCACTATGCCCAAGCTGTCACGGTATTGCAATACCGGGGCTTGCCCGAGTGACGGGCCGGTGTATTGCATGCCCTAATCCGCTATTGATTCCATAGCTGCCCCCGTGCAGTGGCATGCCCTTGCGGCACATTGGAAGCAAGTGTTTCCACGCGCCGCGCGCAGTGACCCTCCCGCCCGAAGGGCCGGCCCGTTCAGCGCCAGGCGGCGCGCATGCGGTTGCGCAGGTCGATCACCGCGGCCGGCGGCGGCACGGCGGGCGGCAGCACCGGTGGCGGCGGCCAGGTCTGCAGCTCGAAGCCCGCCAGGTCGGACTCCGTGATGAAGCGGGTGCGGTTGGCGTACAGGTGCCGGTCGCCACGCGCCGCCTGCTGCGTGATGTGGAAGCGCTGCGGCATCACCAGATGCAGGTGGTCGCGGGCCCGCGTCATCGCCACATAGAGCAGGCGCCGCTCTTCTTCCAGCTCGTGCGCACCCTGCGCCACATCGGCCGGCATGCAGCCGTCGACCACGTTGATGACGTGCACCGAATTCCACTCCTGCCCCTTGGCCGAATGGATGGTCGACAGGATCAGGTAGTCCTCGTCGAGCGAGGGCGGGCCGGGCCGGTCGCTGGTGGCCTCGGGCGGATCGAGCGTGAGCTCGGTGAGAAAGCGCTCGCGCGAGCCATAGCCGGCCGCCAGCCGCGCCAGCTGTTCGACGTCGGCACGGCGCACGCCCGAGGTGTCTTCGTACAGCCGCTCCAGGTGGGGCTGGTACCACTGCATCGCCACCTCCACGTCGGCCGGCCATTTCAGGGACGGTTCGCGCAAGGCAGCGTAGGCCTGGGCGAAGTCGGCCCACTGTTCGCGCGCTGCGGAGGGCGGCACGAAGTCCCGCACGGCCGCGGCCGGGTCGGCCGCCTGGTCCATCGCGTCGAGCAGGCGCGTGCCGGTGGCCGGGCCCACGCCGGGAATGAGCTGCGTGACCCGGAAGCCCGCCATGCGCCCGCGCGGGTTCTGCGCGAAACGCAGCACGGCGAGCAGGTCCTTCACGTGCGAGGCCTCGAGGAACTTGAGCCCGCCGAACTTCACGAACGGGATGTTGCGCCGCGCCAGCTCCAACTCGAGCGCCGCGCTGTGCGACGAGGTGCGAAACAGCACCGCCTGCGACTTCAGCGCCAGCCCGCCCTCGCGGTGCGCGAGGATCTTGTCAGCCACCCAGCGCGCCTGCCCGGCCTCGTCGGGCACGAGCACCAGCACCGGCTTGCCGGCCGAGGGCTTGTCGGTCCACAGCGTCTTGGCATGCCGCTCGGCGGCCTGCGCGATGACGCGGTTCGACGCGTCGAGGATCGGCTGCGTCGAGCGGTAGTTGCGCTCCAGCGTGACGATGCGTGCCTCTTGCGAGAACTGCGACGGAAAGTCGAGGATGTTGCGCACCGTGGCGCCGCGGAACGAGTAGATCGACTGCGCGTCGTCGCCCACCACCGTCACGCCACGCCCGTCGGGCTTCATCGCGCGCAGGATCTCGGCCTGCAGCAGGTTGGTGTCCTGGTACTCGTCGACCAGCACGTGGTCGAAGCGCGCGCCGACGTGCGCGGCCAGCGTGGGCTCGGCGACCATCTCGGCCCAGTAGAGCAAGAGGTCGTCGTAGTCGAGCACGTTCTGCTGCTGCTTGGCCTCGACGTAGGCGCCGAAGAGCGTCTTGAGCTGCGCCTCCCACTCGGCGCACCAGGGAAAGCTGTCTTTCAGCACGGCGGCCAGCGGCGCGCGCGTGTTCACGCAGCGCGAGTAGATCGACAGGCAGGTGCCCTTGCGCGGAAAGCGGTTGACCGTGGACGACAGGCCCAGCTCGTGCCGCACCAACCCCATGAGGTCTTCGGCGTCGCCGCGGTCGTGGATGGTGAAGTTCTCGTCCAGCCCGATCTGCGCGGCGTACTCGCGCAGCAGCCGCGCGCCGATGCCGTGGAAGGTGCCGGCCCAGGGCAGCGCGGGCGGGCGCTCCGACTTCAGCCCCAGCACGCGCGCCAGCACCTGGCCCGCGCGGCGCTCCATTTCCTGCGCGGCGCGGCGCGAGAAGGTGAGCAGCAGCAGGCGCTGCGGATCGACCCCGTCCGCGATCAGGTGCGCCACGCGGTGCGCCAGCGTGCTGGTCTTGCCCGAGCCGGCACCGGCGATCACGAGCAGCGGCCGGTGGTCAGCGCCGACCGCCGCGCCCACGCCATGCTCGACCGCCGCGCGCTGGTCGTCGTTGAGCGCGGCGAGCGCCGCGGCCAGGCGCTCGGCTTGCGTCTTCGGGGGGGTGGAAAGAACGGGGGACGCAGGGGTCTGCATGGGCACGACTTTACTGTATGTCCGTCCAGTTCGCGTGCCTTGCCGCCCTGTGGCCGGTGACATAATCGCGCCTCGCTGCAACCGGAGACTCCCCATGGAAACCGCCCCGTCTCGGCAGCTTTCAACTCCCATCCGACGCCGCGCATGATGTACTGACGCCGGGTCTGCGGGAATTGAAAGCGCCCCTCCCTCGCCCATCGTTCAGTCATCCCCGGGAGTGAGCCCATGCTCAACATCTTTACGCTCGCCAACGGCCGCCTCGTCCAGGAAGAGATCGAGTCGCTCGAAGAGCTCTCCAAGTTCCAGCCGATCTGGGTCGACCTCGAGTCGCCCACGCTCGAGGAAAAGCGCTGGATCAAGCAGTACTACGGCCTCTCGATTCCCGAAGACGCGATGGACGAGGACATCGAGGAATCCGCCCGCTTCTACGAGGAAGACAACGGCGAACTGCACATCCGCTCCGACTTTCTGATCGACGACGACGAAGACCCGCGCACGGTGCGCGTCGCCTTCATCCTGAACCAGCACAACACCGACCTGCGCAGCCGTGGCGTGCTGTTCTCGATCCACGACGAAGATGTGCCCGTGTTCCGCCTGCTGCGCATGCGCGCACGCCGCGCGCCGGGGCTGATCGAAGACGCAAAAGAAGTGATGCTCAAGCTCTTCGACGCCGACGCCGAATACTCGGCCGACACGCTGGAGAACATCTACGACGAGCTCGAGGTGGCGGGCAAGAAGGTGCTGTCGGGCAACGTCAGCGACGAGCTGGCCGGCGAGGTGCTCGGCGCCATCGCGCGGCAGGAAGACTTGAACGGCCGCATCCGCCGCAACGTGATGGACACGCGCCGCGCCGTGAGCTTCATGATGCGCAGCAAGATGCTCAACGCCGAGCAGTTCGAAGAGGCGCGGCAGATCCTGCGCGACATCGAGTCGCTGGACAACCACACGGCCTTCCTCTTCGACAAGATCAACTTCCTGATGGATGCGACCGTCGGTTTCATCAACATCAACCAGAACAAGACCATCAAGATCTTCTCGGTGGCCAGCGTCGCGTTGCTGCCGCCCACGCTGATCGCGAGCATCTACGGCATGAACTTCAAATTCATGCCCGAGCTCGACTGGGCCATGGGCTACCCCTACGCCATCGCGCTGATGGCCGCGAGCGCGCTGGTGCCGATGTGGTACTTCCGCCGGCGCGGCTGGCTCAAGTAGTTCTTCACACTGGGTGCTAGAGTGGCTGTCGGCAGGCAGCTGCCCCTGGAGAGCCCCGTGCGCAGACTTCGTTTCCTCACCAACCGCCACCGCGCGCCGTCGACGAACACCGCGCTCGGGCTGCTGCTGGCCTTCAACGCCGGCGCCATCAATGCGGGCGGCTTCCTCGTGCTGCACATGTACACCTCGCACATGACCGGCTTCGCCTCGCAGCTGGCGGACGGCATGGTGCTGGGCAACCTCACGCTGCTGCTGAACGCGCTGGGCGCGATCCTGGCGTTCGTGAGCGGCGCCGCCGTCTGCGCGGTGCTGGTGAACTGGGCGCGGCAGCACCGGCTGCATGGCGTGTATGCGCTGCCGCTGCTGCTGGAGGCCGCGCTGATGTTCCCGTTCGGGCTCGCCGGCGCCATCACGCTGACCTGGGCCACGCCGTTCGCGGTGCCGCTCACGGTGCTGCTGCTCTCGTTCATCATGGGCCTGCAGAACGCCGTGGCGTCGAAGACCTCGGGCGGCAGCACGCGCACCACCCACATGACCGGCAACATCACCGACGTGGGGATCGAGCTGGGCAAGATGCTCTACTGGAACCGGCGCGCGCCGTCCACGCCGCTGCCGGTGCGCCACGACCGCAGCCGGCTGCGCCGCTGCGGCGGGCTGGTCGCCATGTTCGTGCTCGGCGGCACCGTGGGCGCGCTGGGCTTCAAGCACGTGGGCTTCATCTGCGTCGTGCCGCTGGCCGCGCTGCTGCTGGCGCTGTCGATCCCGCCGCTGCTGCGCGACCTGCCGCAGCTGCGCCGGCTCGCGCCGTAGGCGGGTTCTTCAGGCCGCGTCGCGCGGCAGGGCGGCGAGCCAGGCGTCGACGAGCGCGAGGCTGTAGCGGCTCGCCACCTCGGCCACGAAGCGCGTGAAGTCGCCGTGCGCGGCATCGTCGGCGCGGTCCGAGATGGTCCGCAGCGCCGCGAAGGGAACGCCGTAGTCGTGGCAGGCCTGCGCCATCGCCGCGCCTTCCATCTCGACCGCGAGCGCATCGGGCAGCGAGCGCTGCAGGGCGCCACACTCCGCGGTGGTCGACACGAAACGGTCGCCGCTGATCAGCAGGCCGCGATGCACCTTCGGCGACCGCAGATGGAACTCATCGACCGCCTTCTGCCCCACCAGGCTCACCGGATCACGCAACGTGCTTTCGGCCACCGCCGCCAGCGCATCGCCGATGGCCGCATCGGCCGCGAAGCGCGAACGTCCCATCAGCGGCACCTCGTATTTCGGAAAGATCGGCGAGGCGTCCATGTCGTGCTGCAGCAGCTCGGTCGCCACGACCACGTCGCCGACGTTCACGCCCGACGCCAGCCCGCCCGCCACGCCCGTGAACACGATCGCCCGCACGCCGAAGCGTTCGAGCAGCACCGTGGCCGTGACCGCCGCCGCGACCTTGCCGATGCGCGACAGCACCGCGACCACGGGCTGGCCTTGCAGGTGGCCGACCCAGAAGTCGCGGCCGGCCACGCGCACGCGCTGCTCGTCGGGCATGCGCGCGAGGAGCGCACTGAGCTCCTCGTGCATGGCCGCGACGATGGCGATGGGCGCTGCGGCCACGGCTTACTTGATATCCACGCCGTAGAAGGTGTGGCGGCCGAACGGACTCAATTTGAAGTCGACCACTTCCTTGCGCACCGGCTTCAGCTGCACCGCATGCGCGATGGTGAACCACGGCGCCTGCTCCTTGAAGATGACCTGCGCCTTCTTGTAGAGCGCATCGCGCTCCGACTGCTTGGTCGCGCTCTTGGCCTTCACCACGAGGTCTTCGTACGGCTGGTAGCAGAACTTCGAGATGTTGCTGCCGCTGGCCGACTTGGCCGAGGCGCAGCCCAGCAGGGTGTACATGAAATTGTCCGGGTCGCCGTTGTCGCCGGTCCAGCCCAGCATGCCCATCTGGTGCTCGCCGGCCTGCAGGCGCTTGCGGTACTCGCCCCACTCGAAGCTCTTGATCTCGGCCTTGACGTTGATCTTGGCCAGGTCGGCCTGCATCAGTTCGGCGATGCGCTTGGCGTTCGGGTTGTACGGGCGCTGCACCGGCATGGCCCACAGGTCGGTGCTGAAGCCGTCGGGGAAGCCGGCCTGCGCCAGCAGCTTCTTGGCGGCCTCGGGGTCGTACGGGTCGTCCTTCACGGCATCGTTGTAGGACCACAGCGTCGGCGGGATCGGGTTCTTCGCGGCCACGCCGGTCGTGAGGTACACGCCGTCGATGATGGCCTTCTTGTTGATCGCCATGTTGATGGCCTTGCGCACGCGCACGTCGTCGAAGGGCTTCTTGGTCGTGTTGTACGAGAGGTAGCCCACGTTCAGGCCCGGCTGCTCCAGCACCTGCACATTCGGGTCCTTGCGGATCGCATCGAGGTCGGCCGGGTTCGGGTACGGCATGACGTGGCACTCGCCCTTTTGCAGCTTGGCCCAGCGCACCGACGCATCGGGCGTGATCGCGAACACGAGGTCGTCGATCTTGGCCTTGCCGCCCCAGTACTGCGGGAAGGCCTTGAAGCGGATGATCGCGTCCTTCTGGTACTGCACGAGGTAGAACGGGCCGGTGCCGACCGGGTCCTGGTCGACCTTTTCGGGCGTGCTGGCCTTCAGCATCGCGATGGCGTATTCCTTCGACTGGATGCCGGCGTACTGCATCGCCAGGTTGGCCAGGAACGGCGCCTCGGCCTGGTTGAGCGTGATCTTCACCGTGTGGTCGTCGATGCGGTCCACCGACTTCAAGAGCTTGGGCATGCCCATGTCGTTGAAGTAGGAGTGGTTCTGGCTCGTGACCTTGAAGAAGGGGTCGCTGTCCTTCCACTGGCGCTCGAGCATGAAGATGAAGTCGTCGGCGTTGAAGTCGCGCGTGGGCTTGAAGCTCTTGCTCGTGGTGTGCCACTTCACGCCCTTGCGCAGGTGGAAGGTGTACACGGTGCCGTCGGCCGAGATGTCCCATTTTTCAGCGAGGCCCGGCATGACCTTGGTGCCGCCGCGCTCGAACTCGACGATGGTGTTGTAGACCTGCGTGGTCACGTCGAACGACGTGCCGGTGGTGTTCATGCCCGGATAGAAGTTTTCCGGGCTTCCTTCGGAGCAGTACACCAACGTCTTGGCTGACACGGCGCCGCAGGCCAGGGTAAGGGCCGTGAGCGCTGCCGGTGCCAGAAGCGCCAGCTTTTGTGAGCGGCGCGAAACGGAGGGCTGGGTCTTCATGGGGACTCCTCGAGACAGGGTTGAAAAAATCGCCACTCCACTCTTCTTCAGGAAGCGGCGAGCACGGGACCATCGGCGCGCACGGCCGGCGCGCCATCGAGAAACTGCTCGGCGTAGTGGCAGGCCACCAGCCGCTCGTCGAGCGCGCGCAGCGCGGGGCGCTCCTGGCGGCAGCGCGGCTGCACGTGCGGGCAGCGCGTGCTGAAGACGCAGCCCGAAGGCGGGTCCAGCGGCGACGGCAGCTCGCCCTTGAGCACGATGCGCTGGCTGCTCAGGCCCGGCGTCGAAGCCAGCAGCGCCTGCGTGTACGGATGCAGCGGCCGCGCGAAGATGCGCGACTTGGGGCCCTGCTCCACCGCATGGCCCAGGTACATCACGAGCACGTCGTGCGCGATGTGGCGCACCACGCCCAGGTCGTGCGAGATGAAGAGGTAGGCCAGCCCCAGCTCGGCCTGCAGATCGGCCAGCAGGTTCAGCACCTGCGCCTGGATCGACACGTCGAGCGCCGACACCGGCTCGTCGGCCACCAGCAGGCGCGGCGACAGCATGAGCGCGCGCGCGATGGCGATGCGCTGGCGCTGGCCGCCGGAGAACATGTGCGGGTAGCGGTTGGCGTACTCGGGGCGCAGGCCGACGCGGGCCAGCATCTCGCGTGCTTTCTCTGCGCGCTCCGGCTTGCTCAGCGTGGTGTTGATGGCCAGCGGGTCTTCGAGCACCGCCGAGATCTTCTTGCGCGGGTTGAGCGAGCCGTACGGGTTCTGGAACACCAGCTGCACCGCCTGGCGCAGCTCGCGCTTGCGTTCATGCGGCGGGCTCACGGCATCGGCGCCGATCAGCGTCAGCTGCCCGGCGGTGGGCTTCTCGATCAGCGCGACCATGCGCGCGAGCGTCGACTTGCCGCAGCCCGATTCGCCCACCACCGCCAGCGTGCGGCCGCGTTCGAGGCGGAACGAGATGTCGCCCACGGCGCGCAGCTGCGCCGGTGCGCGGAACAGCCCGCGCCGCACCGCGTAGGTGCGCTGCAGGTTGCGCGCCTCGGCGACGATCTCCGGTGGCGATGCGTCGCTCATGGCAGCACCTCCGCGATGGCAGCGCGCGGTGGGTCTTGCGCAATGGCGTCTGCGCGCCCCGGCTCGCCGAGCGGAAAGTGGCAACGCACCTCGGCGCCCTGCCACGCACGCAGCGCCGGGCGCACCTGGCAGGCGCGCTCGGTGACGTAGCCGCAGCGCGGCGCGAACAGGCAGCCCGCGGGCCGGTCGTGCACGCCGGGCACCACGCCGCTGATGGTGGCGAGCCGCCCCTCGGGCGCGGCGCGCTCGGGCAGCGCCGCGAGCAAGGCCTCGGTGTAGGGATGCTGCGGTGACGCAAAGAGGCGGTCGACGCGCTGGTGCTCCATCACCTGCCCCGCGTACATCACGGCGATGCGCTGCGCCATCTCGCTGACCACGCCCATGTTGTGCGTGATGAGCACGAGCGCCATGCCGCGCTCCTTCTGCAGGTCGCGCAGCAGGTCGAGGATCTGCGCCTGGATGGTCACGTCGAGCGCGGTGGTCGGCTCGTCGGCGATCAACAGGCGCGGGTTGCAGGCGATGGCCATCGCGATCATCACGCGCTGGTTCATGCCGCCCGAGAGCTGGTGCGGGTAGCTGCCCAGGCGCGACGACGCGGCGGGGATGCCGACCTGCTCGAGCAGCTCGGTGGCGCGCTTCTTCGCTTCGCGCTTGTCGAGCTTCAGGTGCAGGCGCAGCGTTTCCATCAGCTGGAAGCCGATGGTGAAACAGGGGTTGAGGCTGGTGGTCGGCTCCTGGAAGATCATCGCGACCTCCTTGCCGACGAGCGCGCGGCGGGCCTTGTCGGAGATGCCGAGCAAGTCCTTGCCTGCAAAGCGCATGTGGTCCGCGCGCACGCGGCCCGGAAAGCCGACGAGGCCCATGAGCGCCATCATCGTGACGCTCTTGCCCGAGCCCGACTCGCCGACGATGCCGAGCACCTCGCCCTCTTCGAGCGTGAGGCTCACGCCGTCAACCGCATGCAGCACGCCGCCCTGTGTAGGGAATTCGACGTGCAAGTCCTTGATATCGAGCAAAGGCATCTGTTCTTTCCTTTGCGTCAGCGCTTGAGCTTCGGGTCGAGCGCATCGCGCAGCCCGTCGCCCAGCAGGTTGAAAGCCAGCACGGCCGCAAGGATCGCAAGGCCCGGGAAGGTGACGACCCACCACGCGCGCAGCACGAACTCGCGCGCATCGGCCAGCATCGTTCCCCACTCGGGCGACGGCGGCTGCGCGCCCAGGCCCAGGAAACCGAGCGCGGCGGCGTCGAGGATGGCGGTCGAGATGCCCAGCGAGGCCTGCACGATCAGCGGCGCCGCGCAGTTGGGCAGCACCTCGCGGAACATGAGGCGCAAGGTGCCGGCGCCGCTCACGCGCGCGGCGGTCACGTAGTCGCGAGAGACCTCGGCGATGACGGCGGCGCGCGTGATGCGCACGTAGTGCGGCAGCACCACGATGGCCACCGCGAGCATCGCATTGACCAGCCCCGGCCCGAGGATGGCGACGATCACGATGGCGAGCAGCAGGCTCGGCAGCGTGAGCACGATGTCCATCAGCCGCATGATCGCGATCTCGAGCGCGCCGCGGAAAAAACCCGCAATCAGCCCGAGCACCACGCCCACCACCACCGACAGCGCCACCACCGCGACGCCGATCGACAGCGACAGCCGCGCGCCGTGCATGAGGCGCGACAGGATGTCGCGCCCGATGGCGTCGGTGCCGAGCAGGTAGCTGAACGAACCACCTTCCTGCCAGGCCGGTGGCTTCAGGAACGCGGCGCTGTTGGTTTCGTTCGGCGCGTGCGGTGCGATCCACGGCGCGAACAGCGCGACGAGCAGCAGCACCACGATGGTGACGAGGCCGATGACGGCGCCGCGGTTGGCCGAGAAGGCGGTCCAGAACTCGCGCCAGGGACCGGGTGGGGTCGAGGCCTTGGCGCCTGCGGGCACGGTGTGTGTCGTTGCCATGGGGTCAGCGCCGGATGCGCGGGTTGATGACGCCGTACGCCACGTCGACCAGCAGGTTCACCAGCATCACGATGCCGCCGAGCAGCAGCATGCCGCCCTGCAGCACGGGGTAGTCGCGCCGGCCGATGGCCTCGATGAGCCACTTGCCGACACCGGGCCAGGAGAAGATGGTCTCGGTGAGGATCGCACCGGTGAAGAGCACGCCGACCTGCAGGCCGATCACCGTGACGACCGGGATCAGCGCGTTGCGCAGCGCATGCAGGCCCACCACGCGAAAACGCGACAGGCCCTTGGCGCGCGCGGTGCGGATGTAGTCCTCGCCCAGCACCTCGAGCATCGCCGAGCGCGTCATGCGCGCGATGACGGCCAGCGGCACGGTGCCCAGCACGATGGCCGGAAGAATGAGGTGGTGCAGCGCCGACCAGAAGGCCTCGGTCTCGCCGGCGCGCAGCGCGTCGATCAACAGGAAGCCGGTCTGCGGCTCGACGAAGTACTGCACCGAGATGCGGCCCGACACCGGCGTCCAGCCCAGCTGCACCGAGAAGAACAGGATCAGCAGCAGGCCCCACCAGAAGATCGGCATGGAGTAGCCGGTGAGCGACGTGGCCATCACGCCGTGGTCGAAGATGGAGTTGCGCCGCACCGCCGCGAGAATTCCGGCCGGCAGCCCGAGCAGCAGCGCGAAAAGAATCGCGCACACGCCGAGTTCGACAGTGGCCGGAAAGAGCGCGAGGAACTCGCTCATCACCGTGTCCTGCGTGATGAGCGACTTGCCCAGGTCGCCGTGCAGGACGCGGCCGATGTAGATGCCGTATTGCACGAGCAGGGGCTTGTCCAGGCCCATGGCGGTGCGCAGCTCGGCGTGGCGCGCGGGGTCGATCCCGCGCTCGCCGGCCATCGTCTCGATGGGGTCACCCGGCACCAGCCGGATGAGAAAGAAGGCCAGCAGCGTCATGCCGATGAAGGTCGGCACGAGCAAGCCTAGGCGGACTGAAATGAATCTGAGCATCGACCCGCGAATATGCAAGATCGATGCCCCGGCCCCACCCGGGCGGAACCCTTACTACTTCTTGCTATCCCGCAGTTCGCGCCGCAGGATCTTGCCCACCGGGGTCTTGGGCATGTCGGTGCGGAACTCGATCACGCGCGGCTGCTTGTAGCCCGTGAGGTTGGCGCGGCAGTACTCGCGCACCTGCGCTTCGGTGAGTGCCGGGTCCTTCTTGACGATGACGAGCTTCACGGCCTCGCCGGTCTTCTCGTCGGGCACGCCCACCGCGGCGCATTCGAGCACGCCGGGCAGCATTGCCACCACGTCTTCGATCTCGTTCGGGTACACGTTGAAGCCCGACACCAGGATCATGTCCTTCTTGCGGTCGACCACCTTGAAGTAGCCGCGCTCGTCGACCACGCCGATGTCGCCGCTCTTGAAGTAGCCGTCGGGCGTCATGACCTTGGCGGTCTCGTCGGGGCGCTGCCAGTAGCCGGCCATGACCTGCGGGCCCTTGATGGCGATCTCGCCGCGCTCGCCGGTGGGCACTTCGTTGCCGTCGTCGTCGAGCAGCTTGAGCCAGGTGCTCGGCAGCGGCAGGCCGATGGTGCCGGTGTAGGCCGTGCTGTTGGTCGGGTTGCAGGTGGTCGAGGGCGAGGTTTCCGAGAGGCCGTAGCCCTCGCAGATGGGGCAGCCGGTTTTCTCGAGCCAGAGCTTGGCCACCGCGGCCTGCACCGCCATGCCGCCGCCGACCGAGACCTTCAGGTTCTTCCAGTTGACGGTGTTGAAGTCGGGGTGGTTCGCCAGCCCGTTGAACAGCGTGTTGACGGCCGGGAAGCTGTGGATGGTGTGCTTCGACAGCTCCTTGAGCACGCCGGGGATGTCGCGCGGGTTCGGGATCAGGATCAGCTTGCCGCCCGTGCGCATGCTCAGCATCATGCCGACCGTGAACGCGAAGATGTGATACAGCGGCAGCGCGCACACGCTGGTGGGCTGCTCGTTGGCCGGCACCTTGGCCATGACGGGCTCGTTCCAGGCTTCGGACTGCAGCACGTTGGCGATCACGTTGCGATGCAGCAGCACCGCGCCCTTGGACACGCCGGTGGTGCCGCCGGTGTACTGCAGCACGGCCACGTCGTCGGGACCGGTGGCCACGGGCTTGAGCTTGCCGCTCGCGCCCTTGTCGAGCGCGTCGTTGAAGCGCACGGCGCCCGGCAGGCTGAAGTGCGGCACCAGCTTCTTGACGTTGCGCACCACGTAGTTGACGAGCGCGCCCTTCAGGAAGCCGAGCCGGTCGCCCATGGAGGCCAGAACGATGTGCTTGATCGGCGTGGCCGCGATGCACTGCTGCAGCGTGGTGCCGAAGTTCTCCATGATGATGATCGCCTTGGCGCCCGAGTCCTTGAGCTGGTGCTCGAGTTCGCGCGGCGTGTACAGCGGGTTCACGTTCACTAGGATCAGGCCGGCGCGCAGGATGGCCGCCACCGCGATCGGGTACTGCGGGCAGTTGGGCATCATCGCGGCGACGCGGTCGCCCTTCACGAGGCCCAGGCCCTGCAGGTAGGACGCGAAGGCCTTGCTGAGCTTGTCGGTCTCGCCGTAGCTCACGTCCTTGCCCATGAAGCTGTAGGCCGTGCGGTCGGCGTACTTGGTGAAGCTCTCCTCCATGAGCGCCACCAGCGACGGGTACTGCGAAGCGTCGATGTCGGCGGGCACGCCTTGCGGGTAGCTGCTGAGCCAGGGGCGTTCGGTCATGGATGTGTCTCCTCGGAGTCGGATGAGTTTTTAAAACGAAAACGGCGCACGTGAGGCGCCGCGACGATCAGGCCCGCATCGCGGGCACGGACCTTCGGCCTATTCGATGGCCTTGCCCATATCTTCCACTACTTTTTTCGCATCGCCAAAGACCATCATGGTCTTGTCCATGTAGAAGAGCTCGTTGTCCAGGCCCGCATAGCCGGCCGCCATGGAGCGCTTGTTCACGATGACGGTCTTGGCCTTGTAGGCTTCCAGGATCGGCATGCCGTAGATCGGCGTGCCCTTGGTGAGCGCGGCCGGGTTCACCACGTCGTTGGCACCCAGGATGATCGCCACGTCGGCCTGCGCGAACTCGCCGTTGATGTCTTCCATCTCGAACACCTGGTCGTACGGCACCTCGGCCTCGGCCAGCAGCACGTTCATGTGGCCCGGCATGCGGCCGGCCACGGGGTGAATGGCGTACTTCACCTTGACGCCCTTGTGCGTGAGCTTCTCGGCCAGTTCGTTCACGGCGTGCTGGGCGCGCGCCACCGCCAGGCCGTAGCCCGGCACGATGATCACCGTCTCGGCGTTGGACAGCATGTAGGCCGCGTCGTCGGCGCTGCCGCTCTTCACGGGGCGCTGTTCCTTCGCGCCGTCGGTGGCCGCAGCCGCCTCGCCGCCGAAGCCGCCCAGGATCACGTTGAAGAACGAGCGGTTCATGGCCTTGCACATGATGTAGCTCAGGATCGCGCCCGAAGAGCCCACCAGCGAACCGGCCACGATCAGCATCGCGTTGTTCAGGCTGAAGCCGATGCCGGCCGCCGCCCAGCCCGAGTAGCTGTTGAGCATCGACACCACCACCGGCATGTCGGCGCCGCCGATCGGGATGATGATGAGCACGCCCATCACGAAGGCCAGCGCCAGCATCGCGAAGAACGCCGGCCAGCTTTCGGTGGCCACGAACACCAGGCCCAGGGCGATGGTCGCCAGGCCCAGCACCAGGTTCAGCATGTGCTGGCCCGAGAACTGCACCGGTGCGCCCTGGAACAGGCGGAACTTGTACTTGCCCGAGAGCTTGCCGAAGGCGATGACCGAGCCGCTGAAGGTGATGGCGCCGATGGCCGCACCCAGGAACAGCTCGAGCCGGTTGCCATAAGGAATGGCGTAACGCACGAAGCCCTCGAAGAGGACCGCGCCGTCGGGCGTGCGCGCACCGACGACCGCCGCCACGGGCGCGGCCGTGATGCCGAAGGCCCAGGGCTCGGCCACCGCGGCCACGCCGATGAACACCGCGGCCAGGCCGATCATGCTGTGCATGAAGGCGACCAGCTCGGGCATCTTGGTCATCTCGACCTTGTTGGCCATGAAGGCGCCCAGGCCGCCACCGACCACGACGGCGGCCAGCACCCAGGCGATGCCGGTGGTGAAGTCGACGTTGAGGGCGCGCGCCTGCGCATGCACCAGCGCGATGGTGGTCAGCACGGCGATCGCCATGCCGGTCATGCCGAAGATGTTGCCGCGGATCGAGGTGGTGGGATGGGACAGGCCCTTCAGGGCCTGGATGAAGCAGACGCTGGCAACGAGGTACAGCAGCGTGACGAGGTTCATGCTCACTTGGCGGCTCCCTCTGCAGCCTTGGGGGCGGCCTTCTTGTCCTTCTTCTTGAACATCTCGAGCATCCGGCGCGTGACCAGGAAGCCGCCGAAGACGTTCACCGCGGCCAGCGCCACGGCGAGCACGCCCATGGTCTTGCCCAGCGGGGTGGTGGTGAGCGCGGCGGCCAGCATGGCGCCCACGATCACGATGGCCGAGATGGCATTGGTCACGGCCATGAGCGGCGTGTGCAGCGCGGGCGTGACGGTCCAGACCACGTGGTAGCCGACGTAGATGGCCAGCACGAAGATGGTCAGGTTGATGACGGTGTGCGAAACGATTTCCATGGTGTTGTGTTCTCCTCGTTCGGTCTTTCGTGCCCTGTCAGAGCTTCTTGACTTCCTTGATGCGGTTGGCATCGCCAAGCAGCACCACCTTCGGCTTGTAGTCGGCGGCTTCGGCCTCGGTCATGGGGGCGTAGGTGCAGATGATGAGCAGGTCGCCCACATGCGCCTTGCGCGCCGCCGCGCCGTTGAGCGAGATGGCGCCCGAACCGCGCGCCGCCTTGATGATGTAGGTCGAGAAGCGCTCGCCGTTGTTGACGTTGTACAGCTCGATCTTTTCGTACTCGCGCATGTCGGCCGCGTCGAGCAGGTCTTCGTCGATGCCGCACGAGCCTTCGTAGTGCAGGTCGGCTTCGGTCACGGTGGCGCGATGCAGCTTCGCGCGGAGCATGGTGCGGTTCATGGAAGGCAGCCTGCTCTTCTTACTTGCGCGTGACCTGGCCGTCTTGCGTGACGCGGCAGGCGGCGACGATGTCGTCCTCGAGGTCGATCTTCAGTGCGCCTTCCTTCGTGACGACGAGCTTGAGGAAGTCGAGCACGTTGCGCGCATACAGCGCCGACGCGTCGGCCGCCACCAGCGCCGCGAGGTTGGTTTCGCCGACGATGGTCACGCCATGCTTGACCACGGTCTTGTCGGCCTCCGACAGCGGGCAGTTGCCGCCGATGCCGTCGGCGCCCTTGCCGGCCGCGATGTCGACGATGACCGAGCCCGGCTTCATCGACTTGACCATGTCCTCGGTGATGAGGGTGGGCGCGGCGCGGCCCGGAATGAGCGCGGTGCTGATGACCACGTCGGCCAGCGCCACGCGCTTGGCGACCTCGATCTGCTGGCGCGCGAGCCAGCTCGGGGGCATCGGCTTGGCGTAGCCGCCGACACCGACCGCGGCCTCTTTCTCTTCATCGGTGTCGTAGGACACCTCGATGAACTTGCCGCCCAGCGATTCGATCTGTTCCTTGACGCTCGGACGCACGTCCGAGGCCTCGATCACGGCGCCCAGGCGCTTGGCCGTGGCGATGGCCTGCAGGCCGGCCACGCCGACGCCCAGGATGACGACACGCGCGGCCTTCACGGTGCCCGCGGCAGTCATGAGCATGGGAAAGAAGCGCTGGTACTTGTCGGCCGCGATCATCACGGCCTTGTAGCCGGCGATGTTGGCCTGCGAGCTGAGCACGTCCATGCTCTGGGCGCGCGTCGTGCGCGGCGCGGCTTCGAGCGCGAAGCCCGTGACGCCCGCGGCGGCCAGGCGCTGCAGGCCGGCCGCGTCGAAAGGATTGAGCATGCCGATGACGACCGCGCCGGCCTTCAACTGCGCCGCCTCGGCGTCGCTGGGCGTGCGCACCTTGAGCACCATGTCGGCGGAGAGCGCCCCGGCCGCATCGGTGATCTCGGCGCCTGCCGTCTGGTACGCCGCGTCGGTGACGCTGGCTGCAATGCCGGCACCGGCCTGCACACGCACGGTATGCCCGGAGGCCACCAGTTTCTTCACCGTTTCGGGTGTAACGGCCACTCGGGTTTCGCCAGCCGCTGTCTCGGCAGGCACGCCTATCAACATAGAGTTCTCCTCAGGGGGAAGGGGCAGCACGGATTGCGGGCAGAGCTTACAGCAAGATTACAAGCGTTCACTGTCGCCAAGATGCTGCGCGTACATTGCCTTCCAGCGCCCATCCACATTGATTCCCTCGCTATTCAATTGATAGCAAATTGCACGTCGATGCGATTCCCCAGGGCGCGCGGACGCCATGGGTTGAAACCCTCATGCCACCCGAACGAGCCGCAGGATCGGAATGCAATCAATTGAGTTCAATTGCCATCAATTAGCGATTGAATCACATGGATCAAATCAATTTAAGTGAATTAATGGCAATTCGCATCAAAAATCCCTGACGCAGATAGATACACTTCGATTCATATTGCGGACACATAGAGGTCCGCACAGGGCGGAACAAGGGAATGGAATGCGAATCGCAGTACTCGACACTGAGCCGGACCAACTTCAGTTGATCCACCAAACCATGGCGAGCCTCGGCCACGAGTGCCATACCTACGGCGGCGGCAAGGCGCTGCTCCATGCCATGCGCCGAGAGACCTTCGACCTGTTGGTCCTCGACTGGCGCCTGCCAGACATGAAGGGCCCCGACGTGGTCCGCACGATCCGCCAGGACTACAAGAGCCGCATGCCGATCCTGTTCGTGACCGAACACCACGACGACAGCGACATGGTCGAAGGCCTCAACGTCGGCGCCGACGACTTCATGGCCAAGCCGCTGCGTCCGATCGAGTTCGAGGCCCGCATCAACGCCCTGCTGCGTCGCTCCTACCCCGCGCGGCACGAGCCCGAGCTGGTGTTCGGCCCGTACCACTTCTTTCCGCCCTCGCGCACCATCCGGGTCCACGGCAAGCTGGTCGAGCTGAAGAACCGCGAATACGAACTCGCGCTCTTCCTGTTCCAGAACCTGGGGCGCCTGCTCTCGCGCGAGCACCTGCACGAGGCGGTCTGGGGGCTGGGGGTCGAGGCGCTGTCGCGCTCGCTCGACACCCACGTGTCGCGCCTGCGCACCAAGCTCGAGCTGCGCCCGTCGAACGGTTTCCTGCTGCTGGCGGTCTACGGCCTCGGCTACCGGCTGGAAACCATCGAAGTGGACACGCGGGCAGTCACGCCGCTGCGCTGAAGCGCCCTGGCCGCGGCGCCTGTCGTGCAACGATCGGCTGTTAGCCGATAGACTCGCGCCCACGATGCCCACACGCTGGAAACCCAATGTCACCGTGGCCGCGGTGATCGAGCAAGACGGCCGCTTCCTGCTCGTCGAAGAGCAGACCGACGACGGCCTGAAGCTCAACAACCCCGCCGGCCACCTCGACCCCGGCGAGTCGCCCGAGGACGGCTGCATCCGCGAAACGCTCGAGGAAACAGCCCACGCCTTCACGCCGACCGCGCTGCTCGGCGTGTACATGGCGCGCTCGGCCGAGCAGCCCGACGTGACCTACATGCGCTTTGCCTTCACCGGCGAACTGGGCGCGCGCGAGGAAGGTCGTGCGCTCGACGAAGGCATCGTGCGCACGCTGTGGATGACCGTGGACGAGATCCGCGCCAGCGTCGCGCGCCACCGCAGCCCGCTGCTGCTGCGCTGCATCGAGGACTACCTCGCCGGCAAGCGCCACCCGCTCGCGCTGATCCACACCGAAGACAGCGTGCGGCAGCCCCGCTGAGGCCTGCTCAGACGATGACGCCGCCCCCGAGGCAGCGCTCGCCGTCGTACAGCACGGCCGACTGCCCCGGCGTGACCGCCCATTGCGGCGCACCGAAGCGCAGGCTGAACGCGCCGTTGGGGCCCTCGGCCAGTTCGCAGGCCGCATCGGCCTGCCGGTAGCGGGCCTTCGAACCGTAGGCGCCCGCGGTGGGCGCCTCGCCGGCGACCCAGCTCGCGTCGTCCGCCTTCAGTTCGGACGACAGCAGCCACGGATGGTCGTGCCCCTGCACCACCCACAGCGTGTTCTTCTCGACGTCCTTGCGCGCGACGAACCAGGGCGAATGGTCGCCCGCGCCGCGCTGCGCGCCCTTTTCCTTCACGCCACCGATGCCCAGCCCCTGGCGCTGGCCCAGCGTGTAGAAGCTCAGGCCCTGGTGCTCGCCGAGCTTGCGGCCGCGGTCGTCCTTGATCGGGCCCGGCTCCTTGGAGATGTAGCGGTTCAGGAAGTCGCGGAACGGCCGCTCGCCGATGAAGCAGATGCCGGTCGAGTCCTTCTTCTTCGCGTTGGGCAGGCCGATTTCTTCCGCGATGCGGCGCACCTCGGTCTTGTGCAGCTCGCCGACCGGGAACAGCGTCTTCGACAGCTGCGCCTGGTTCAGGCGGTGCAGGAAGTAGCTCTGGTCCTTCGAGTTGTCGAGCCCCTTGAGCAGCTCGTGCCGGCCCGTGGCCTCGTTCAGGCGCACGCGCGCGTAGTGGCCGGTGGCGATCTTCTCGGCGCCCAGCCGCATGGCGTGGTCGAGAAAGGCCTTGAACTTGATCTCGGCGTTGCACAGCACGTCGGGATTGGGCGTGCGGCCGGCCTTGTATTCGCGCAGGAACTCGGCGAACACGCGGTCCTTGTAGTCGGCGGCGAAGTTGACGTGCTCGATCTCGATGCCCAGCACGTCGGCCACGCTGGCGGCGTCCACGAAGTCGATGTTCGACGAGCAGTACTCGCTGTCGTCGTCGTCTTCCCAGTTCTTCATGAAGATGCCGACCACCTCGTGCCCCTGCTGCTTGAGCAGGTGCGCGGTGACCGCGGAGTCCACCCCGCCGCTCAGCCCGACCACGATCCGTTGTTTTGCCATAAGCCCGCCATTGTCCCAGTCCGGCGACAGGGGCATCCGGCGTGTGGGAAATCGGGAAAACCCGTGTCGCCGGCTTGTCAGCCGCCACTCCACGATGCGAAAGGCCGGCGCTACAGTGCCCCGAAACACAGCGGAGACACACGCATGGCGACCCCTTCCCTCTCTGGCGACCCCACCCCCTGGACGCGCAACTACCCGCCCGGGATGCGCTGGGACGCCGACCTGCCCGTCAAGCCGGTGCAGCAGATGCTCGACGAAGCGGTCGCACGCTGGCCCGGGCACTCGGCCGTGGAGTTCATGGGCCAGGCCCTCACCTACGCCCAGCTCGGCGCGGCGGTCGACCGCGCCGCCAAGGGCCTGCAGGACCTGGGCGTGAAGCCGGGCGTGCATGTCGGCCTGTACCTGCCGAACACGCCGCACTACCCGATCGCCTTCTTCGCCGTGCTCAAGGCCGGCGGCACGGTGGTGAACTACTCGCCGCTGGACGCCGAGCGCGTGCTGGCCCACAAGATCGAGGACAGCCGCACCGACATCCTCGTCACGCTCGACCTCGTGAACCTCTACCCGCTGATGGCGCGCCTGCTCGACAGCTCGCGCCTGAAGACGCTGGTGGTCGGCAGCCTCGGCGACTACGGCGCGGCGGGCGACAAGGTGCAGGCGCAGCTGCAGGGTGCCGGCCAGATCGCACCGGTGCCCACCGACGACCGGCACGTGCGCTTCACCGACCTGCTCAAGAGCGAAGGCACGCACCAGACCTACCCGCTGGGCGACCTGGCCGAAGAGATCGTCGTGTTGCAGTACACCGGCGGCACCACCGGCCTGCCCAAGGGCGCGATGCTCACGCACGCCAACCTCACGTCGGCCTCGGCGCAGTACTACGAATCGACGCGCGGCGAGCCGCCGATCCTCGACGAAGGCAAGGAACGCTTCCTGGTCGTGCTGCCGCTGTTCCACATCTTCGCGCTCAGCGCCGCGATGCTGCTGGGCGTGCGCCTGGGCGCGGCGCTGGTGCTGCACACGCGCTTCGATGTCGATGCAGTGATGAATGAACTCGCGGCCAGCCGGATCAGCGTGTTCCCCGGCGTGCCGACGATGTACACCGCCATCCTTTCGCACCCCAAGGCCAAGGAGATGGACCTGCGCTCGCTGAAGTTCTGCGGCTCCGGCGGCGCGCCGCTGCCGGTGGAGGTGGAGCAACGCTTCTTCGAACTCACCGGCTGCCACCTCAACGAAGGCTGGGGCATGACCGAAACCTCGCCCGTGGGCACCTTCACGCCCGCGCGCGGCGTGCGCAAGGCCGGCTCGTGCGGCATGCCGCTGCCGCGCGTGCGCATCAAGCTCGTGAGCCTGGACGACCCGACCCAGGACGTGACCGCGTTCGGCGAGCCCGGCGAGCTGTGCGTGCAGGGACCGAACGTCATGAAGGGCTACTGGAACAACCCGAAGGCCACCGCCGAGTCGATGACCGCCGACGGCTACTTCCGCAGCGGCGACGTCGCGAAGATGGACGCCGACGGCTACCTGTACATCGTCGACCGCACCAAGGACATGCTGCTGTGCGGCGGCTACAACGTGTACCCGCGCGTGCTCGAGGAGGCAGTGTACGAGCACCCGTCGGTGGCCGAGGTCTGCGTGATCGGCGTGCCCGACGCGTACCGCGGCCAGTCGCCGAAGGCCTTCGTGAAACTGAAGGACGGCGTGGACGACCTCACGCTCGACGCGCTCAAGGCCTTCCTGAAGAACCGCCTGGGCAAGCACGAGATGATCGGCGCGCTCGAGATTCGCGCCGAGCTGCCCAAGACCGCCGTGGGCAAGCTCTCGAAGAAAGACCTCGTGGACGAGGAAGCCCGCAAGCGGGCCTGACCTTTACGGCTTCTTCTGGCCAAAGGCCTCGGCGAGCAGCTCGTACGAGCGCAGCCGGGCCTGGTGGTCGAACACCTGCGAGGTGATCATGAGTTCGTCGGCGCCGGTGCGCGCCACGAACGCTTCCACGCCCTGCTTCACGGTCTCGACCGAGCCCACCGCCGAGCACGACAGCACCGAGTCGAGCAGCGCGTTCTCGGCCGGCCCGACCTTCTGGCGGTAGTTCTCCACCGGCGGCGGCAGGCGCCCCGGGCGGCCGCTGCGCAGGTTCACGAAGGCCTGCTGCCACGAGGTGGCGCGGAACTCGGCCTCGGCGTCGGTGTCGGCCGCGAACACGTTGAAGCCCAGCATCACGTAGGGCTTGCTCAGCTGCGCCGAGGGCTTGAAGGTCTCGCGGTAGATCTGGATGGCCTGCATGATCTGCTGCGGCGCGAAGTGCGAGGCAAAGGCATACGGCAGGCCCAGGTGCGCCGCCAGCTGCGCGCCGAAGGTGCTCGAGCCCAGGATCCACACCGGCACCTCGAGCCCCGCGCCGGGCACGGCGCGCACGGCCTGCTGCGGGTTCTTCGACATGAAGTCCATGAGCTCCATCACGTCCTGCGGGAACTGGTCGGCGTCCGACTCCAGGTTGCGCCGCAGGGCGCGCGCGGTGCGCTGGTCGGAGCCGGGCGCGCGGCCCAGGCCGAGGTCGACGCGTCCCGGGTACAGCGACTCCAGCGTGCCGAACTGCTCGGCGATCACCAGCGGCGAGTGGTTGGGCAGCATCACGCCGCCGGCGCCGATGCGGATGGTGGAGGTGCCCGCGCCCACGTGCGACAGCAGCACGGCCGTGGCCGCGCTCGCGATGCCCGGCATGCCGTGGTGCTCGGCCAGCCAGTAGCGCGTGTAGCCCAGCTTCTCGCCGTGCTGCGCCAGCGACAGCGAGTTGCGGAACGACTGCGCGGCATCGCTGCCTTCGGTGATCGGGGAAAGGTCGAGGATCGAAAGCGGAATCATGGCGCGATCATGGCGCGAACCGCCCGATGCCGTCACGCGCGGGGCTATTCGGTTTGGTATAGCGTCGCGACGCTCGCGAAATCGCGCCCGTGCTGCGTCACATGGACCTGGAAGGGCACGCTCTCGCCCGGCGCGATGGCCGGCAGGTTCTCGATCAGCTTGAAGCCGGTCAACTGGTCGTTGCGGTCGCGCAGGCTGACCCACAGGCGCACCTTGGCCGCGATGGCCGTGCCGGGGTTCTTGACCGTGCCCGTGACCTCCACGCTCTTGTAGGTGAAGCGCTGGCTGAAGTTGAGCAGCACGCTGCCGGTGCCGGCCTGGGTGCCCGTCACCTGCACCTCCAGCGGCTTGCGCGGGCCGGGCAATGCGGCGCGGCGCATCGGCTTCCACTCGACGCGGGTCTGCGTGATGCGGTCCACGGCCTTGGGCTCCAGCAGGACCGGAAAGCGCTCCCCGGGGTACAGGTAGGCCAGCGCGTCGAGGCGCGTGGTGCCGTCGGCCGTGCTGCCGCCGAAGCGCGAGATCACGGCGCCGGGCGCGATGGCGATGGCGTCGGTGCTGCGGTTCACCAGCTCGGTCATGAACAGCGGCCGCTGGATCGTGCTGCGCCCCGCCACCAGCGGCAGCAGTTCGAGCTGCCGCGGGTCGAAGCGCTCGCTGTCGTCGGCCAGCAGGTCTTCGGTGCCCAGCCGCAGGTCGGGGTGGAAGGCCTCGGGCGCGCCGGCCGTGCGGATCACGCGGTCGGCGCTCAGCACCGTGGTGCGCGCGCCCGAGGGCGTGACCGTGCGGTAGCCGATGCGGTAGTCCCACGCCGCGATGGCGGCGCCGCGGCCGAAGCGGCTGAGGTCGACATCGATCGCCGTGCGTGCGCCGGGCGCCAGCTCGGACCCCGGCGCATGGCCGCGCCCGACGCCGATCACCTGGCCCGCGTCGTCGTACAGCGTGACCAGCGCCTCGATGCTGCCGAACGCCGGCGCACCAGGCACGCCCGCATGCACGAGGCGCCCGACCAGGCGCACGCGCTCGCCCTGTTGCACCAGCCGCACGCGCGAGAACGCCAGGCGCGGACCCTCGGCGGCGCTGCGGGGTTCGGACAGCTTCTCGACCGCCACGTCCTGCCGCGTGACGTTCGGGCCCGAGGGCAGGTCGACCAGCACGGGCGCGGACTCGCCGGGCATCAGCACGTCGATCGGCAGGGATTCGCTGCGCTCGTTCAACCGCGTGTCGCCGTCGTGGAACACCACCTTCAGGCTGGGGCGTTCGAGCGGCCGGCCGGTCTCGTTGCGCGCCAGCACCAGCAGCTTCGGCCGCTCGCCGACCAGCACCTGGCGCGGCTCGGAGAGCTTCAGGCCGTCGGTCGCGATGGTGCGCTCGACCATCGCGCGCGCCACCGAAGGCGCCTCGCTGCGTTGGCCCGAACCGAACAGCAGCATCGCGACCTGGACGGCCACCGCCACGCCGAGAAAGCCGATCACGACGAAGCCGACCGTGCGCACCATCTGCTTCTGGCGCAGCGCCTGTTCGGCCGCGATCTGCTGGCCGGCGTGGTGCTTGACCTGCTGCAGCACGCGCTCGAGGCGGTCGGACACGTCGTCTTCCACCAGCGACATCGAGCCGCAGTGCGCGCAGGTGTATTCGTTCAGGCCGGTGCGGCGCAGCGCGCTGCTGCCGCACTCGCCGCATTTGAGGGTCTGCAGGTCGATGCTCATGTGTCTTCTTTTTTGTCTTACCAGCCGAACACGTCGACGACGTTTTCGGCCGCCGCCGCACTGCCCAGCAGCGGCACGAGGCGCTCGACCAGGCGCGCGCGGTGCACCGGGTCGACCTCGCAGTCGTCCTCGTCGGTGAAGATGGTGTCGCCCGCTTCGTCCCACACTTGGCCGATGGTGCCCAGGCAGGCGGCCATCTCGAAGATGTCGGCGAAGAGCGGTTCGTCTTCCTCCCAGGCGCCCGTGCCGTGCATCGCGAACTGGATCGCGCCGGTGCGCAGGTCGAAGATGAACGGATCGGCGCCCTGGTCGGCCACCACCAGCCAATGCTCGGGCCAGTCGGCAATGCGCTCGCCGGTGATGCCGTGCCAGCGGTAGCCCGCCTGCAGCTGCCACAGGCGCGAGAGCGCGGGAATGCTGAACGGGTTGCCGGTGGTCGGCACCGTGAGGCCGGCGTAGCCCACGCGCTCGTTGACCCACTCGCCGAGCGGGCCGACCTGTTCGTAGAAGGTGGCGAGGGCGGCGGGCAAGGCCAGCTCGCCGTGCCAGTGCTCGGCGGCGGATTGCGGCGCCAGCGCGCCATGGGAAGCCAGGGCCGCGCGGGCCTGTTCGATCGATGCCACGGGGGTTGTTCTCCGTTCAGGTCAGGCGGGCGGCCTGCTGCAATGCGGTGCGCAGTGCGTCGATGTCGCCGGGTGCGACCTCGTGCACGCCCGGCACCCCGGCCAGGCCGCAGGCCGTCGATGCCACCACGGGCACGCCGGCCGCCACGGCGCGCAGCAATGCGCGCGGGGCGTGCTCGACGTGCGCGGGCAGCACGACGACGCTCGCACCGGCCAGCCAGTTGCCTTGCCAGTTCATGTGTTGAGGGGGTTCGATGCCCTGCCAGAGCCGCGCATCGTCCGAGGGCGCGCCGAGTACGCGCAGGCGGCACGGCCAGCCTTGCAGCGCGGCGGCGAGTTCACGCGCGCCCTTGCGCGCCAACGCGCTGGCGGCGAACACGACGAGCGGCGGTTCTTCGCGCTTGCTGTGCGTGGCCTTCACCTGCGGCAGCGCCCAGTCGAGCCGCTGCAGCGTGGCCTGCGGCGCGTACTGCGTCATGGCCTGCGCCACCCCGGCATGCGGCGTGACGACGACCGCCGCGCGCGCGAGCGCCAGCGCCTCGTCGCGCACCAGCGATGCATCTGCGCGGAAGTCGCGCAAGGTGGCGTCGCCGGGCCAGCGCTGCGACGCGGCATCGAGCTGCTTTTCAATGTCGGCCATCGGCAGTGCGCTGGCCAGCACGGTGATGCGGCGCCCGTCGAGCACGCCGAGGCGCTGCAGGTGCGGCAGCAGCGACTGCTCGACCACCAGGTGCGTGTGCGCAGGCGCCAGCCGCGCGGCGAAGGCCTGCGCGAGCCAGCGCTGGCCTTCGATCAGGCTGGCCTGGCGCCGACCCGCCTGCCGTGCCCAGAGCCGCTGCCAGACGGCGCGGCGCAGGCTCGCGGCCCATGCGGTGGTCACCGGTTCGTTCGTCGCGGGCTCGCGATGCCAGCCCGCAGCAGGCACGCGCCAGAACGCGAGCCGCAGCGGCACGGGCTGCATGCGCTGCGCCTGCGGATGCGCCTCGCGCAGGTGGCGTGCGAACTCCGGCGTCCAGCCATCGACGAGCACGGCGGTGCGCCCTTCGGCGCCGACATCGACCGGCGGACGGTGGCGAAAGCACGCCGTCTGGTCGCAGCTCAGGCAGCCGCGCGCCAACGGCAGCGCGGTGGGCGTGTCGTCGTTCGTGCGCCGCAGCGTGACGGGCTCGGCCGGCAGCGCCCGCGGCGTGCGCGCACGGATGCGCACTACGAGCTCCGTATCGGCCAGTGCCACTTCGAGCCGCCAGGCGTGCCGGGCGCGCAGCTTGACGTCGACGTAGTTCCAGAACACCGTCGCATCGACGGCATCGCTGTCCGGCGCATCGGCCTGCTCGATGCGCGCCGTGTGGCCGTGGCGCTCGACCAGCTCGAGGCCCGCGCGCACGGCCACCGTGGCCAGTGCGTTCGACAGCTGGCACAGCCCGCCGGCCAGCGTCGGCACCACGCAACCGCCGCGCACCTCGCGCCCGACCACGAAGCCGCGCCCGGCGCCCGGTCGCCCCAGCTGGCGCCAGAAGCTCAGCACTTCGCCGGCCGGCACCTCGATGGCGTCGAAGGCCGGCCGCGCCACGCGCAGGTTGTGCACCTTGCCGGCGACCAGCGGGAATTCGTCGGCCCGGCCGTCGGACCACAAGGGGGTTCGGTACTGCGCGAGCACCGGCGCATCGGCCAGTGCGTGTTGGCCTGTGGGCCAGCGCCGGGCCGAGGGCCGCAGGGTTTCGCGCAGGGCGTGGGCCGTGGCGAGCAGCCGCGAGCGCAGCCAGAAGTCGATCGCGTCGATGCGGCGCGGCGGCTGCCAGGCCTGCGCACTCACGCGGCGGGGCCTCGCTTGCGCCATTGGCCGAGGTCGGCTTCGATGCGCTCGTTGATGCTGCCGCTCCATTGCGCGCCGAAGCCGGCGTCGCGTAGCAGCTCGACGATGCGGCGGCCGACCACGACGGTGTTGGCTTCGCGCTGCGCGATCTCGGGGATCATGCCGCCGCTGAAGGCGAGGAACAGGCGGCCGTTGCGCACGGCGCCGTCCAGGTCCTGTGCGTGATAGAAGCAGCAGCCACGGATGCCCGACTCGAGCCTGCCCGCCGCGCGCCACTGCTCGCGCACGTCGTCGTGCCCGTCGGACAGCGTGTTGCCCGCGCGATGCAAGGCAATGATCTTCTCGCTGCGCAGCTGCGCGAACACGGCCTCGAGCCGGTCGTACTCGGTCTGCGCGGGCCACTGCGCCTCGGCGGCGCGCTTGGCGGCGCAGGCCCGCGTGGTTTCGGCCTTGATCCAGGCGCGGTCCTCGGGCGTGAGCTCATCCGGATCGAGGTACTCGTCGGTGATCATCCAGCCGATGTCGGCATCGGCATGGAAGCCGCTCCACACCAGGTCGTGGATGCGTCCGCGCGTGTCTTCGGGGTCGAGAGTGAGGGCCATGCGTAGTGGGTCGTCGCTTGGTCGGCGACGGATGTGCTTTCATTTTTTCGCGGTCGGAACGACGCTCGATTCTCGCGTGTCCGCACCACGGCGATGCGTTAATGCGAAAGCATGCGCTCTGGCGGCCATCCCTCCCGCGCCCAAATCATGAGGGATGCGCAAGGCCAAGGCAATGTGACTTTCGGCCAAGAATTCACGGTCATAGCCCATGAAAAAAGCCGACCCTGCGTTGGCAGGGCCGGCTTTCATGAAGACCTGGAACCTTCGCCGATCCCGTCGGCGAAGCGTTCTGGCTGTTGCTTACAGCGGCAGTGCGTCGCCGTGGGCGGCAGCGCGGGCGGCGGCGCGAACCGCAGCGCGGTCGACGGTGCTGGCGACGATCGGGGCCACGCCCGACGAAGCGCCTTCGGCGTACGGGTCGGCGCTGTGTGCGGCGGCGACAGCGTCGGCACGCACGGCGGCGCGGCTGGCGGTCGAGACGATCACTTGCGCGGGGCCTGCGTTGGCGCCGGTGGCGTAGGGGTTGGCGCTGTGCGCGGCCACGACGGCTTGGGCGGCGACGTCGGCGCGGCTGGCGGCCGAGGTCAGTTGATGCACGCCTTCATAGCTTTCGGCATGGGCGGCGCCGGCAACGGCCATCAGGGCAACAGCAACGGCGGAGAGGATCTTCGAGGCGGTCATTTGGATTTCTTCCTTCTTCAATTCAGTTCAAGTTCTTGCTTCGGATGTCGAACCGGTCTTGGGTGGGTCACCGCCCCTCTGTTCTTTTTCGGAGGGCGGCCACCTCGCTCGGGGCCCTGTTCACCCAGATCAGCTTTGAGGGCTGGTCCGTGAGATGAATTGTGCGCCTCGATCTAGGTAAAAACCCGTAGCAAAACGAACCACGGTGTTCACGGATTCGAAACAATTGAAGGGCAGAGGCGATGCTCAGGCGTTCGCGACCGCACTGCCAAAGAGCGCCAACGCCGGGGCGATCCGCTCGGCGGGCGTGTTGCCGAAGCCGAAGACGAAGCCCGTGCGGACCTGCTCGCTCAGGCAGTAGGCGGAGATCGCGGGCACATCGATGCGGTGCGCCAGCAGCGCCTGGGAAACCGCTGCATCGTCGATCGGCGTGCGCGAGATGGCCGACAGGTGCAGCCCCGAGCCGGTGGTCGACAGCTCGAAATCGCGCCCCACCAGCGTCCTGAAGCAGTGCTCCATGAGCTGCGCGCGTTCGCGATAGCGCACGCCCATGCGCCGGATGTGGGCCGCCAGCTGCCCGCTCGCCATGAAGTCGGCCACCACGCCCTGGGTCGGCATGGAGGCCTTGAACGAGAAGATCTGCGTGGCGCAGGCAAAGGCGTCCGCCAGGTCGGGCGGGACCACCAGGTAGGCCAGGTTGAGCGCGGGCGAGATGGAACGGTTGAAGTTCCCGATGTAGATGACCCGCCCCCCGTGGTCCAGCGCCGCCAGCGGAGGCAGCGGCCTGCCCCGGAAATGGAAGGCGTTGTTGAAGTCGTACTCGATCACCCAGGCATTGCGCTCGTGCGCCCACTGCAGGAGCGAGAGGCGCCGCTCCAAGGGCATCGTGCTGCCGAAGGGGAACTGGTTGGTGGGTGACGCCACGATCAGCCGCGCGTCGGGCGCATGGCTGTCGAACCGGCTGCTGTCCAGGCCCTGCAGGTCGATGGGCACGGGCACCAGGTCCGCGCCGAAGCCCATCAAGGCGGCAAGCCGGGTGATGTAGCCCGGGTCTTCCACGATGATGCGATCGCCGTGGTCGGTCAGCACCTGGCCTGCCAGCACGAAGCCCTGCGTCGTGCCGTCGACCACGAGCACCTGGTCCGGCAGGCAGGAAATGCCGTGTGCCTCACCCACATAGTCCGCGATCTGCTGGCGCAGTTCGGGCAGCCCCATCGGCGAGCCGTAGCCCAGCTCCGCGGCCGGTGCCGAGCGCCAGTACTGCGACGAGACCTTGGCGAACTGCTCGAAGGGCAGCTGGTCGAGCGCGGGCACGGTCGGGCTGAGGTCGAACGTGGCATTGCGCTCGGGCGGCAGCGCCAGTTCGGACATTGCCTGCGCGCGCCGCGAGATGTGCCGGGGCGCCGGTGCGGCGACAGGGGCGTTCGACGGTGCCCCGGCCGGCGCGCTGCACTCCTCGGGCAGCACGGCGGCAATGTAGGTGCCCGCCCCGACGCGGCCGCTGACATAGCCCTCGGCCAGCAGCCGTTCGTAGACCAGGACCACGGTGTTGCGCGACACGCCGAGTTCCGCGGCCAGCTGGCGGGTGGGCGGCAGCCGCGCGTTCTTGGAGATCCGCCCCTGCACGATGGCCTGGCGGATCTGCTCGAACACCTGCACGTGCAGCGGATCGGAGCCGCTGCGGTCCAGCGAGAGCGAACTCCAGGTCGGGTAGTTGAAGTGCCGCGGCATACGAGATCTCCATGCCGCCCGTGCCGGACAGGCTGCGGCGGCCTTCGAATATACGGCCCGGTCGCCCGCGCTAGGCGCCCGCAAGCATGCGCAGGACCTCCTCGTGGCGGCAGGGGTTGCCCGATGCGACCAGCCGATTGCCGGAGTAGATCGTGAGCGGGCGCCCCTCCCAATCGGTGATGACGCCGCCGGCGCCCTCGATCACCGGCACCAGCGCGCAGTAGTCGACCTCGCGATGGCGGCCGCAGTCGATGCCGATGTCGATCGTTCCGTTGGCGATGCAGCCGTACGCATAGCAGCTCGATCCGTACACGCACCATTTGGCGGCGCTGCGCAGCGTCTCGAACGCCTCGCGCTCGCGCGGCCCGAAGGGCTCCGGGTTGCTGCACGACACCAGCGCGTCGGCCAGCGACGGGCACTCGCGGCTGCGGATGCGCTGGCCATTGAAGGTGGACGGCTGGCCCTGCGCCCCGGCCCATCGGTCGTTGGTGATGGGGTGGTCGATCACGCCGATGATCGGCGTGCCGTGGCGCGCCAGCGAAATCAGCGTCCCGTAGATGGGAATGCCCGTGATGAAGGCCTTGGTGCCGTCGATCGGGTCGAGCACCCAGACGTACTCGGCATCGAGGTCCTGCCCCTCGAACTCCTCGCCGAGGATGCCGTGCGAGGGATAGCGGTGGCGGATCAGCGTGCGCAGCGTCTGCTCGACATGCTTGTCCACGACGGTGACGGGGCTGTCGTCCTCCTTGGACTCGAAGCCCCTGCGGCTGTACAGGTTCTCGCGCAGGATGGCGCCGCTGGCGTCGGCCAGCCCATGGGCGAAGGCGAGGAATTCGGCCATCGCCGACTCTGGAACGGAAGAAGTGGACACGCGGTCTCCTGGATCAAGTGGGCATGGGCCCGGTGCCGTGCTGCGCCGGCAAGTGGCGAAGATGGCGAGACATGCGGTGCTCCAGCCGCCGCACCAGGTGGTTGGCGGCGAACGCGAAGGCAAGGTAGATCAACCCGGCCGCAATGAAGATCTCGTAGGGTGCGAAGGTGCGCGCCACCAGGGTGTTGGCCACGCCCGTCAGCTCCGAGAGCGTGATGGCGCTGGCCAGCGAGGTGCGCTTGATCGTCTTGATCACCTCGTTGCCGTAGGCCGGCAGCGCCAGCAGCATCGCCCGCGGCAGGATGACGTGGCGGTACAGCGCGCCGAAGGACAGTCCGAAGGCCTGGCCGGCCTCGACCTCCCCGTGCGGCACCGCCTGGATCGCCCCGCGGAAGATGTGCACGGCGTAGGCCGTCGTGTTCAGCACGAAGGTGATGACGGCGCACCAGTACGGCTTGCGCAGGTAGGGCCAGGCCCAGCTGTCGCGCACCGCATCGATCTGGGCAATGCCGTAGTACACGATGAAGATCTGCACCAGCAGCGGCGTTCCCCGGAAGACCTGCGAGAACACCTCGACGGGCCAGCGCAGCCACCAGGCCTTCTGGACGCGCACGATGGCCAGCGGCACGGCCAGCAGCGTCGCGAGCACCATCGTGATCGCGAAGAGTTCCAGCGTGAGCAGCGCGCCCTGCCAGAGCACCGGAAGGCTCTCGACAATGAGTTCGACATCCATGGTCAGGCCGTCCTTTCGCCACGGGCACCGCGGCGTTCGAGCTGATGCAGCACGAGCGAACTCAGCACGGTCAGCATGAGATAGATGGCGCCGGCACTGAGGTAGAAGAACAGGGCGCGGCGCGTGTCGCTGGTGGCCAGTTCGGAGGCCTTCATCAGCTCGCTCAGCCCCACGATGGAGATCAGCGAGGTGTCCTTGAGTGTCGAGATCCAGATGTTGCCCAGGCCCGGCAGCGCCAGCCGCAGCATCTGCGGGCACTGGATCACGAAGAAGATCTGCAGGGTGCCCATGCCCACGGCCATGCCGGCCTCCACCTGCCCGCGGGGAATGGCCGTGAGCGCGCCGCGGAACACCTCCGAGGCGTAGCCGCCGAAGATCAGTGCCAGTGCAAAGACACCCGCCGGATACGGCGGAATCTCGACCATGCCCGCGTCGGGCCTGACCAGCGCGAGCAGCCGGCTCAAGACCACCGTGCTGCCGAAGTACACCATCAGGATCAGCAGCAGTTGCGGGATGCCCCGTATCGCCGTGATGTAGGCCTCGGCCAGCCAGCGCACCGCCCTGAAGCGGGACAGGCAGGCCGCCGCGCCCAGCAGCCCCAGCGCGATGCCGAACACCGACGACACCAGCGCCACCTCCACGGTGGTCCAGGCGCCCTGCGCGATGGTCGGCCCCCAGCCGTTGAACATGTCCATGGTGTCGTCAGCAATCAGTGGGCGGATTCGGTGGCGCGACGGCGTCAGTGCCAGACCGTGGGCAGCACACTGAAGCTCCAGTACTTCTGGTTGATCGCCTTGAAGGTCCCGTCGGCAAACATGCCCTTGAGCGCCGCGTTGATCTCGTCGCGCAGCGCCGTGGCTCCCTTGGGCAAGCCGACAGCCACGCCTTCGCCCAGGTACTTGGGCGCCTCGATCTCGGGGCTGACGAACTCGTAGTTGCGCCCTTCCGGCTTCTCCAGGAAGTCGGTGCGAACCTTCATGGGACTCACGAGCATGAGGTCGATGCGGCCGGCCACGAGGTCCAGCAGCATGTTCTCGGCCGAGTCGTAGCGCGTGATCTCGACGCCGGAGAACTCGCCCGCAAGGTAGCTGTCGTTCGTGGTGGCCCGCTGCACGCCCACCACCTTGCCCTTGAGCGCGCCTGCGTTGGGCGTGTTGTCGGGCTTCATCGGGAGCAGCCCCCCGTTCTTGCGGCCCACGAAGCGCGCCGTGGAGGCCCGGTAGGGAACGGAAAAGTCGATGCTCTTCTTGCGCGCCTCGGTGATCGACAGGCTCGACGTGACGACGTCGATCTTCCTGGAAAGCAGCGCGGGAATCAGCCCGTCGAACCCCAGGCAGACGAACTGCACGTTGGCGTTCATCCGCCGCCCGATCTCGCGGGCGATGTCGATCTCGAAACCCTTCAGCTCGCCCGACGCATCGCGGTAGTTGAAGGGCGGATAGGTGCACTGCACCCCGGCCTTGATCTCGCGGCCCATGGCGGCGACGGAGCACACGGCCAGCAGGCCTGCGAACAACCATTTCTTCATTTCGTCTCCAGTTCTTGGTTCGTGATGTCGTGGCTACAGAACGCTGTCGAGGAACTTGCGGCAGCGCTCGCTGCGCGGGTTGCCGAACACGTCGGCAGGCGCCCCGCGTTCCTCGATCTTTCCCTTGTGCAGGAAGGCGACCTCGGTCGAAACCTCGCGTGCGAACGCCATCTCGTGGGTGACCATCACCATGGTGCGCCCCTCCTCGGCGAGCAGGCGAATCACCTTCAACACCTCGCCCACGAGCTCGGGGTCGAGCGCCGACGTGGGCTCGTCGAACAGCAGCAGCTTGGGCTCCATGGCCAGCGCGCGGGCGATCGCGCAACGCTGCTGCTGGCCGCCCGAGATGTGGGCCGGATAGTGCCGCAGCCGATCGCCGAGCCCGACCTTCGCCAGCAGCGCTTCGGCCCGTTCCGTCGCTTCGCGGCGCGACAGCCCCAGCACCTTCATGGGCGGCATGGCCACGTTCTCCAGCACGGTCATGTGGCTCCACAGGTTGAAGTTCTGGAACACCATGCCGATGCCCGCGCGCAACCGGTTCACCTGGCTCTTGCTGGCGGGGCTCGACTGCCCTGCCGGCGACCGGCGCATGCGGATCTCCTCGCCATCGATGGCGACGGTGCCGGCGTCGGGCACCTCGAGCAGGTTGAGGCAGCGCAGGAAGGTGCTCTTGCCCGAGCCGCTGGCGCCGATCAGCGTGACCACGTCGTGCTCGTGGGCGCACAGGTCGATGCCGCGCAGCACGTCCAGCGCGCCGAAGCGTTTCTCGATGCCGGTGGCAGACACGATCTGCCTGCCTTGTTGTCGTTGGGGGTCGCTCAAGTGAGTTCCTTTTGAACGGTGCTGGCGCTTCGCCTAGAAGGTCCCGGGATAGGCCCCGCCGTCGAGCAGCAGATTCTGTGCGTTGATGTAGCCGGCATGGGCGCTGCACAGGAAGGCGCAGGCACGGCCGAACTCCATCGGATCGCCGAAGCGCGCGGCCGGGCTGCGGCCCTGCCATTCGGTCTGCTCCGCCTCGAACGAGCGCCCCGACCCGGCCGCGGCAGCCTCCACCGTGGCACGCAGGCGGTCGGTGGCGAACGAGCCGGGCAGCAGGTTGTTGATGGTGACGTTGCGATGCGCCGTGCGCCGCGCCAGGCCCGCCACGAAGCCGGTGAGCCCGCTGCGCGCGCCGTTGGACAGGCCCAGGATGTCGATGGGCGCCTTCACCGAGGACGAGGTGATGTTGACGATGCGGCCGAAGCCGCGATCCATCATGCCGTCCACCGTCGCCTTGATCAGCTCGATGGGCGTCAGCATGTTGGCGTTGAGCGCCACCATCCAGTCGTCGCACGTCCATTGGCGGAAGTCGCCCGGCTTGGGGCCTGCGGCATTGGTCACCAGGATGTCCGGCGCGGGGCAGGCCTCGAGGACGAGCGCCCGCCCCTGCACCGTGGTGACGTCGGCGGCCACCGTTCGTACGTGCACGCCGGTGGCCTCGCGAATTTCGTCGGCGGTGGCCTCGAGCGCCTGTGCGCCGCGCGCCACGATGGTGAGCGATGCGCCGTCTTCCGCCAGCGCGAACGCGCACGCCCGGCCCAGCCCCTTGCTCGCGGCGCACACCAGCGCCGTCTTGCCCTTGATTCCCAGATCCATGGCGACCTCTTGCCTCAGATGAAGTTCGCGGCGACCGTGCCGAAGCGGTCGAACGAGGATTGCACCCGCATGGCCTGCGAGGCGCGGTACTGCCGTGTGAAGGAGCCGGACATCACCTGCATCCCGGCCTCGAGGGCCAGGCCGAATTCGGCCAGCTTGTTCGCCAGCCACAGCACCGAGAGCAGCCCGCCGCCCTGCATGACCGCCGAGCCGGAGGCCGTCTCGCTGACGGCGCCGTCGACCTGCACCGTCACGTTGGCGCCGGCCAGGTCGCGGTTGTCGGCCGTCAGCGGCACGGCCGCCCCCGTCACATAGGCCTTTTGCTGCGCGTTGTCCGCCATGGCCAGCGCCAGGTTGCCGGCGAACGGACCGCGGACCTCCACGATCTCCAGGGCCGGTGCCGCATGCGTCACGGCGGCAGCGACCTCCTCCAGGCTCACGCCGGGTCCGCGCAGCGTCTTGCCGATGGTCAGGCACAGCTCGTTCTCGAAGCCCGGCGCGATCAGCTCGGAAAAGCGATAGGCCTGGCCGCTCGCATGCCGGCCGCTTTCCAGCAGATAGCCGAAGCAGGGCTCGTGCACCTGCTGCTGCACGCGCATGGCCTCGGCGGTGAGGCCGACCTTCCAGCCCGTCTGCCGCTCGCCCCCGGCCAGGCGCTTGTGCAACAAGGCCAGCTGCACTTCGTAGCCCTGCTGCAGGGAGAACTTCCCGGCCCATTCCGACGGCATGTGGCGTCCGTCCTCCATGGCTTGCCAAAGGGCGCCCGCAATGTCTTGGGTGTTCATCGCATCCTCATCGTGTGGTTGGGTGGTGTTCCAGGTAGGCGGCCAGGCGGCGAACGCCGTCGTCCAGGCGCGGCGTGCCGCTCGCGTAGCACCAGCGCAGGTAGCCTTCGCCCTCGGGGCCGAAGGCCACGCCGGGCGCCAGCCCCAGCCCGGCCTCGGCCACGAGCTGCTTGCAGAACGCGAGGCTGTCCGTCACGCCTTCGACACGGAAGAAGGTGTACATCGCGCCCCGCGCGGGCGCGGCGAGCTCGACCCCCGGCACGCTCCCCAGGCGCGCCGCCAGGTGGTCCCTGCCCTGGCGCAGCCGCTCGACGGTGCGGGCAATGGCATCTTCCCCGCGCGACAGGGCGACCACCCCCGCCGCCTGGACGAAGGGCGGCGCGCAGGTGCTGCTGTACTCGATCAGCTTGCCGATGTCGCCCAGCATCGCCGGCGGCACCACGATCCAGCCCAGGCGCCATCCAGTCATGCGCCAGGCCTTGGAGAAGGAATTGCAGCTGATGACCCGGTCCTCGGGCGTCGCGATGTCCAGGAAGGACGGCGCGCACGGCACATCGAAGCTGATGCGCTGGTAGACATCGTCGCTGACGATCCAGATGCCCAGGCGCCGGCAGTGCGCGAGGATGGTCTCCTGCGACTCGCGCGAGAGCGTCCAGCCCGTCGGGTTGTTGGGCGCGTTCAGCAGCAGCGCGCGGGTGCCCGGCCGAAGCGCTTCCAGAAGGCGCTGCTCGTCGAGCACCCAACCGGCCGCGGTGAACTGCAATGCGACGGTCTCGACGTGCGCGCCCAGCACCTTGGGCATCTCGACCAGGTTGGGCCACAGCGGCGTCACGGCCACGACGCGGTCGTCTGGGTTCAGCAGCGCCTGCAGGGCCAGCATCAGCGCGTGCGTGCCCGAACTCGTCACCGCCACCCGTTCGATGCCGATCGGGCCATGCCAGCGCGACAGGTAGCGGGCGATCTCCTCGCGCAACGCGGGCTCGCCCAGCGTCTGGACGTAGAAGGTGCGCCTGTTCTCGAGGGCGGCGATCGCAGCGCCGCAGATCTCGTCCGGTGTCTCCTCGTCGGGCTCGCCGAACCAGAAAGGCAGGATGTCCTTGCGGTCCATGCCCGCATTGGCGACCTCGCGGATCTTCGAGGACCGCAGGGCCTGGACTTCGGCGCGTGCGACGGTCGATGGCGGGCAATGGGAGGCGGCGCTCTGCATGTCGTGCTTGTCTCGGTGTTCTATGGCCTGCATGCTCCGACGCCGCACGGTGCGGGACAAGGACCAATTCCGTGCGCCGAAGCGGACCAATCGCGGCGAATCGGCCGGCAGCGATGCGCTGCTGAACGGCGCTATTTGGCAGAACGGCCGGCGCCAATGGGTTGATTGCCGCCGGGAATTGCCCCTCTGAACACAGTCATTGCCGTCGAAAAGGGGCTCACGTCAAACGCTTCCGCTGCGCTCAACGGCCAGACGAACAAAGAGGCTGCATTTCCTTGGCAAAACAGCACTTTCCCGGGCGCTACCGCCCATGGAGAGAATTCGAAATAAAAAGGGCAAAAAAAAGGCCTGCCTTCGAAAAGGCAGGCCTTCATTGAAAAGCTCGAGGAGCCGGTTTCAGAACGGAATGTCGTCGTCCATGTCGTCGAAGCCCGACGACGACTTGGCCGGCGCCTGGCGCGGCGCCGGTGCCGGGGCACGCGGTGCGGCTGCGGGCGCACGCGGGGCGTAACCGCCACCGCCGCCACCACCGCCACCTTGCGAATAACCACCGCCGCCGCCCCCGCCTTGCGAGTAGCCGCCGTCGTCTTCCGGACCGCCCGACGGGCCGCCCTGGCCCTGGCGGCTGCCCAGCATCTGCATCTGGTCGGCGCGGATTTCGGTGGTGTACTTTTCGATGCCGTCCTTGTCGGTCCACTTGCGCGTGCGCAGCGAACCTTCAACGTACACCTGCGAGCCCTTGCGCAGGTACTGGCCGGCGATTTCGGCCAGGCGGCCGTTGAACACGATGCGGTGCCATTCGGTGGCTTCGCGCATCTCACCGCTTTGCTTGTCTTTCCAGCGATCGGTGGTGGCCACGGTGACGTTTGCGACCTGATCGCCGCTCGGGAAAGTCCGCATTTCGGGGTCGCGCCCCAGGTTGCCGACGACGATGACTTTATTGACCGATGCCATATGCACTGCCCCTGATAAGTAGATGAAGGAGGAGGTTGAGAGGAACCCTCCATTCTGCCTGAGCCGAAATCGGCCCGGCGTCGGCCGGCCTGGGCGGGCCCGCCCGCCGCCGTCCATCCCCTGGTCATGACAGGCGGGGCCGGCCCCTCTATCATGTCCGGTTGCCCTCGGACGACCGCACCCCTTGAATTCACCCACCACTGAAGACACCCCGGAGCGTGACGCCTACCTTGGCGCCCTGCTCGCCCAGCAGCGCATCAGCATCCGCGGCGCGCGCACCCACAACCTGAAGAACGTCGATCTCGACATCCCGCGCAACAAGCTGGTGGTGATCACCGGCCTGTCGGGCTCGGGCAAGTCGAGCCTGGCGTTCGATACGCTGTATGCCGAGGGGCAGCGGCGCTACGTGGAAAGCCTCTCGGCCTATGCGCGGCAGTTCCTGCAGCTCATGGACAAGCCCGACGTCGACGTGATCGAGGGCCTGTCGCCCGCGATCAGCATCGAGCAGAAGGCCACCAGCCACAACCCGCGCTCGACCGTGGGCACGGTGACCGAGATCCACGACTACCTGCGCCTCCTGTACGCCCGCGCCGGCACGCCCTTCTGCCCCGACCATCACCTGCCGCTGCAGGCGCAGACGGTGTCGCAGATGGTCGACGCCACGCTGGCGCTGCCCGACGAGCCCCGCCTGATGATCCTGGCGCCGGTGGCGCGCGAGAAGAAAGGCGAGTTCCTCGAGCTCTTCACCGAGATGCAGGCCGCCGGCTACGTGCGCTTTCGCGTCGACGGGCAGACCTACGAATACAACGACCTGCCCAAGCTCAAGAAGACCGAGAAGCACGACATCGACGTGGTCATCGACCGCCTGCGCGCGCGCCCCGACATGCAGCAGCGCCTGGCCGAGAGCTTCGAGGCCGCGCTGCGCCTGGCCGAGGGCCGCGCCATTGCGCTGGAGCTGGGTGCAAAGCCGGAAAGCAGCGCCGATGGCGCTGCGGGGGCGCCCGACAAGGAGCACCTGTTCAACGCCAAGTTCGCCTGCCCGATCTGCCACTACTCGCTGTCGGAGCTCGAACCGCGTCTGTTCTCGTTCAACTCGCCCGTGGGCGCCTGCCCGAGCTGCGACGGCCTGGGCCACCGCGAGGTGTTCGACCCGGTGCGCGTGGTGGCGTTTCCGTCGCTGTCGATCGCCAGCGGCGCCATCAAGGGCTGGGACCGCCGCAACGGCTACTACTTCAGCATGGTCGAGAGCGTGGCCAAGCACTACAAGTTCGACGTCGACGCGCCCTTCGAGTCGCTGCCGGCTTCGGTGCAGCAGGTGCTGCTGCATGGCTCGGCCGCTGAAGAGATCAAGTTCAACTACACCATGGAATCGGGCAATTTCGCGGGCAAGAAGCTCACGAAGAAGCACCCCTTCGAGGGGATCATCCCGAACATGACGCGGCGCTACCGCGAGACCGACTCGGTGATGGTGCGCGAAGACCTCGCGCGCTTTCGCAACCAGCAGCCCTGCCCCGACTGCGGCGGCTCGCGGCTGCGGCGCGAGGCGCGCAACGTGTTCCTGGTGGACGACGCCGGGCATGTGGGCGCAAACGGCGGCGAGCCGCCGCGCATGGCCATCTTCGAACTCAGCCACCTCACGCTGCGCGACGCCTACGCCTGGTTCAGCACGCTCAAGCTGCGCGGCGCCAAGGCCGACATCGCCGACAAGGTGGTGCGCGAGATCGGCCTGCGCCTGAAATTCCTCAACGACGTGGGCCTGAACTACCTGAGCCTGGACCGCAGCGCCGAGACGCTCTCGGGCGGCGAGGCGCAGCGCATCCGCCTCGCGTCGCAGATCGGCTCGGGCCTCACGGGCGTGATGTACGTGCTCGACGAGCCCAGCATCGGCCTGCACCAGCGCGACAACGACCGCCTCATCGGCACGCTCAAACACCTGCGCGACATCGGCAACAGCGTGATCGTGGTCGAGCACGACGAGGACATGATCCACGCCGCCGACCACGTCATCGACATGGGCCCCGGCGCCGGCGTGCACGGCGGGCGCGTGATGGCGCAGGGCACCTACGCCCAGGTGTCGGCCAACCCCGAGTCGCTCACCGGCCAGTACCTCTCGGGCGTGAAGAAGATCGAGGTGCCCAAGCACCGCACCGCCTGGCTGCCGGCCGTGAAGAAGCCGGCCTTCAACGAAGGCAAGAAGCCCTCGCGCTTTCCGCAGAGCCCCGCGGCCGAGCGCCGCGCCGCGCGCGAGGCGGCGCACCTGGCTTCGCAGACCGACCTGCAGGAAATTCGCGTCGTCGGCGCCACCGGCAACAACCTGAAGAACGTGAGCGTCGCCTTCCCGGTCGGCCTGCTGACCTGCGTGACCGGCGTCTCGGGCTCGGGCAAGTCGACGCTGGTGAACGACACGCTCTACACCGCCGTGGCGCGCACGCTGTACCGCGCGCACGAAGAGCCGGCCGCGCACGAATCGGTGGAAGGCATCGAGTACTTCGACAAGGTCATCAACGTCGACCAGTCGCCCATCGGCCGCACGCCGCGCAGCAACCCGGCCACCTACACCGGCCTGTTCACGCCCATCCGCGAGCTGATGGCCGAGACCAACACCGCGCGCGAGCGCGGCTACGGCCCGGGCCGCTTCAGCTTCAACGTGGCCGGTGGCCGCTGCGAGGCCTGCCAGGGCGACGGCGTGGTGAAGGTCGAGATGCACTTCCTGCCCGACGTGTACGTACCCTGCGAGGTCTGCCACGGCCAGCGCTACAACCGCGAGACGCTCGAGGTCCAGTACAAGGGCCGGAACATCGCCCAGATCCTCGAGATGACGGTTGAGGTGGCGCACGAGTTCCTCAAGGCCGTGCCGACCATCGAGCGCAAGCTGCGCACGCTGCTGGACGTGGGCCTCTCCTACATCAAGCTCGGCCAGTCGGCCACCACGCTGTCGGGCGGCGAGGCGCAGCGCGTGAAGCTCGCGCTCGAGTTGAGCAAGCGCGACACCGGCCGCACGCTGTACATCCTCGACGAGCCGACCACCGGCCTGCACTTCGCGGACATCGAGCTGCTGCTGAAGGTGCTGCACCAGCTGCGCGACGCGGGCAACACCATCGTCGTCATCGAGCACAACCTGGACGTCATCAAGACCGCCGACTGGCTCATCGACATGGGCCCCGAGGGCGGTGCCGGCGGCGGCACGGTGGTGGGCGAAGGCACGCCGGAAGACATCGCGGCGAACGAGGCGAGCCACACGGGGCGCTACCTCAAGCGCCTGCTGTAGCCGCACCGCCAGCACGAATGCGCGGGCCGCGCCACAATCGCGGCCCATGCCTTCCTTCACCCCACGCCAGTTCGTTCTTCTCGTCCTCCTCACCCTCGCGTGGGGCTTCAACTGGCCGGTGATGAAGCTCGGCGTGGCCGACTACCCGCCGCTGGCCTTCCGCGCGATCTCGATCTGGCTGGGCGTGCCCGTGCTGGCGATCGCGCTGGTGGTGATGAAGGTGCCGTTCCGCGTGCCGCGCAGCGCGTGGCCCGAGCTGGTGTGGCTGGGCGCGACCAACATGTTCGTCTGGCACGCCTGCATCATCCTGGCGGTGAAGGCGCTGTCGGGTGGGCGCGCCGCGATCCTGGGCTACACGATGCCGGTGTTCTCGGCCGTCATCGGCGCGCTGCTGTTCTCGGCCGTGCTCACGCGCCGCGCGTGGACCGGCGTGGGCGCCTGCGCCATCGGTGTCGGGCTGCTGCTGTGGCACGAGCTCACCGACTTCGCGGGCCGCCCCGGCTACGTGGCACTGGCGCTGGTGGCCGCCGCCACCTGGGCGCTGGGCACGCAGCTGCTGCGCCACACGCGCATCGGGCTGCCCACGCTCACGCTCTCGTTCTGGATGACGGCCATGACGGCCGTGGTGATGACGGTGCTCTCATTGCTGTTCGAGCGCGACCAGTGGCGCTCGCCGGGCGCCGTGACCTGGGGATCGATCGCCTACAACGCGGTGCTGATCTTCGGCTTCGCGCACGCGGCCTGGTTCTACCTGGCGCGCGGCCTGCCGCCGGTGGCCTCGACCCTGAGCGTGATGTTCATTCCCGTGCTCGGCGTGTTCAGCGGCGCCGTGTGGCTCGGCGAGGTCGTGCACTGGCAGGACTGGGTGGCGGTGGCGCTGATGATGGTCGCCATCGCCTCGGTGCTGCTGCCTTCACGCAGCAGCAGCAGCACCGCGAAGGCCTGAGCTCAGGTCGTCGTCTGCACGTGCAGGCGGCTGGTCTTGCAGCGGTGCAGCGCGCGGTAGTGCTCCAGCGGCCGGCCGTTGGCGCCGTAGGCGATCGATTCGATGCGCAGCAGCGGCTCGGGCTGCGGCAGGTCGAGCAGGCGGCAGGTTTCCGCGTCGGGCAGCACGGCATCGATCCAGCGTTCGGCGCGCACCAGCCGCACGCCGTACTGGCGGCGCAGCACGTCGTACAGCGAGCGGTCGTCCAGCCGCGTGCGGTGCAGGCCCGGCGCCAGGTCGGCCGGCACCGCCGTCTCGACCAGCAGGCGCAGTTCGCCGTCGACGCTGCGCAGGCGCTTGAGGCCGACCACCTGCGCGTCTTCGGTGAGGCCGAGCGCGGCGGCTTCCTGCGCGGTGGCGGCGCGCAGTTCCTGCACGAGGATCTGCGTGCGCACCGAGCGGCCCTTGCGTTCCATCTCGTCGGAAAAGCCCAGCACCGTGGAGACGAAATCTTCGTCGCGCTCGCGCGCCGACACGAAGGCGCCGCGGCCCTTGATCTTGTAGATGAGGTTGTTGCGCACTAGGTCGGCCAGCGCCTCGCGCACCACGATGCGCGAGATGCCGAACTGCTCGCCCAGCTCGGCCTCGGACGGCAGCTTGGCGCCGATGGGCAGCACGCCCTGCAGGATCTGCAGCCGGATGGCGTCGCGGAACTGCGCCCACAGCGGCGATTCGGAGTTGCGGTCGAGGGAGGTCGTCGACACGGTGTCGGGGGCGGTGGAAAGGGTCACGTTAGGTCGGGCCGAGGACGGGGCTGGCCATCAATGATGCATCGAAAGCGGAAGGCGCCGGCTCGTGGGCCGCCACCGGCTGCAGGCGCACGCCATGCCGTTCGCGCAGTGCGGCGGCGCAGGCGCTGAGTTCCTGGTGCGCGCGGGCCGCGTCCCAGCCGAGGGCTTCGGCGGCCACGCCGGCGATCTCGGCCAGCGCGTCGTCGGTGACCAGCCCGCGGATCGCCAGCAGCGTGCGGCGGATCACAAGGTCGTCCAGGTGCACGACGCCGGTCTCCATGCACAGGTACGAGAGTTCGGCCGCCGAGTACTCGGGCGCGTGGCGCAGCGGCGTGTCGCCCGAGGCCGCGAGGCGCTGCGCCAGCGGCAGCGCCTTCGAGCCGTAGCGGCGCAGCAGGCCCAGCGCGCGTGCGCGGCCCAGGCCCGAGCCGGCCGTCATCTTGTCGATGAAGCGCTCGGTGGCGGCCGCGTCGGCCGGCAGCTCGGCGCCGCCGCCGATGGGCAGCGACTCGGTCGAGGCGGTGCGCGAGCGGCCCAGGTGGCGCAGCACGTGGTCGGTGGCTTCTTCGGCCAGGGCGCGGAAGGTGGTCCACTTGCCGCCCACGAGGCCGACGATGGGCACGTCGCGCGTGGCGCTCGGCGGGTCGACCACCACCGAGTGGTCGCGCGAGATCTGGCCCGGCTTGTCGGCATCGGAGCGCGCGAGCGGGCGCACGCCGACGTAGGTGTAGATCACATGCTGGCGGTCGAAGGCCATGTTGGGGAACACCTCGCGCAGCACGTCGATCAGGTAGTCGATCTCGGCCGGCTCGGTGACGATCTGGTCGGGGTCTTCCACCGGGATGTCGGTGGAGCCCACCAGCACGCGGTCGAGAAACGGATAGACGATGCACACGCGCCCGTCCACCGCCTCGAAGTAGGCCATGCGGCCTTCGAGCGCGTCGCGCAGCGCCGGGTGGTCGAGCACGAGGTGCGAGCCCTTGGTGCCCATCACGCGCGGGCCGGCACCGCCGAGCACGGCCGCGCTGCGGTCGAGCCAGGCGCCGGTGGCGTTCACCACGGTGTCGGCCGTGACGCGCACCAGCGCGCCGGTGATCTCGTCGCGCAGCGTGAGGATGTTGCCCGCGCAGCCCGTCACGCGGCAGTAGTTGGCGGCGGCCGAGCGCGGCTGGTCGCGGCAGGCGTCGCCGATGAGCTCGAGGATCAGCCACTCGGGATGGCTGATCCAGGCGTCGAAGAAGGTGGCGGTCCAGCGGATGGCGGCGCGGAACAGGCGGCGGTCGTTGGTGGGCACGCGGCTGATGCGGTGGCCCGGCATCACGCGCTGGCGGCGGCCCAGCAGGTCGTACAGGCGCAGGCCCGCGGCCACGGCCAGCAGGCCGCGCGTGCGCTGCGGCGGCGTGCGTCCGAAGAACTTGAGCGCGCTGCTCATCAGGCCGCCGAAGAAGCTCGACAGCGGCACCACCGTCTTCAGCGGCTGCACCAGGTGCGGCGCGTTGCGCAGCAGCAGGTTGCGCTCGCGCGTGGCCTCGGCCACCAGCGAGAAGCTGCCGTTTTCCAGGTAGCGCAGGCCGCCGTGGATCATGCGCGAGGGCGCGCTGCTGGCACCGGCGCCGAAGTCGCCCTTGTCGACGATGAGGCAATCGACGCGCTGCAGCGACAGGTCGCGGAACACGCCCACGCCGTTGATGCCGGCGCCGACGATCACTGTGGAAAAGTGGCGGCCCTCCAGCGAAGCCGGACGGACAAAAGGCAGTTGCCACGCGCTCATGACGCACCGCCCGAAAGATGGTTGAAGACAGGAGACATGCGATCGATCAGTTCGTTGAATTCGGCGTTGAAATCGGCATGGGCCCGCGCGTCGCGCGCGTCGGGTTCGATGAGTTCGCAGGGCGCGCGCAGCGGGCTGGCAGGCCCCGCGTCGTCGAGGTCCTGCGACATCGCGGCATAGAGGGCGGCGCCGCGCGCGCCGGTTTCGTCATCGGCGCAGCGCTCGACCGGGTGGCCCAGCAGCGCCGCGAGCAGGCGCACGAGGCGCGCATCGCTGGCGCCGCCGCCCAGCACGCTGGAGGCCGACACCGGCAGACCCTGCGACGCCAGGCGCGCGGTGTGGCGCGCATGCAGCGCGGCCACGGCATCGACCACGGCGCGCGCCATGTCGGCCGGCGTGTGGTGGCTCTTGAGCCCGACGAAGCCGGCCGTGATGCCGCCCCCGCCGTTGATGAAGGGCAGAAAGCGCAGCCCGTTCGCGCCCAGCGGCACGCCCATGGCCAGGTCGACCACGGCGCGCGCATCGGGCAGCCCGAGCGCGCCGGCCAGCCACGCGATGTTGGCCATCGACGAGGGGCTGTTCTCCATGTACAGGCGCTCGCGCGTGCGGCCGAAGTTGACGAGCGCAGCGACCTCGGGCTGCGGCGCGATCACCGGGCCGATGACGGCGTTGACGCACCACGTGCCCAGCACCGACACGGCGCGGCCGCGGTCTTCGGCGCCGATGGCGGTCATCGAAGCGAGCAGGTCGATCGCGCCCATCGCCACCGGAATGCCGGCGGGCAGGCCGCACAGCGCCGCCTCGGCCGCGCGCAGCCGGCCCATGGTCTGGCCGCTGGGCACCAGCGGACCGAAGGCGCGCGGCCCGAGGCCGTCGATGCCCGCGAGCTCGAAGGCGAGGCTCGACCAGTCGCCGGTGGCCAGAGAGAGCAGGCCGGCGGTGCTGGCATCGCTCGCGTCGGTGGCGATCTCGCCGGTCAGCAAAAAGCCGAGGTAGTCCTTGGCGAACAGCAGGCGATGCAACTCGCCGCGCTGCACGGCGTCGGCGCCGAGCAGCTCGGCCGCGATCACCGTGGGCTGGCCGGGCCAGGGGCGGCAGCCCACGTCGGCGAACAGCCGGTCGCCGTGGCGTGCCGAGAGTGCGAGCGCGCGCGCATCGGCGCGCTGGTCGGTGGAGGCGACGGCGCGGCCGCCGACGAGTTCGTGTTGTGCATCGAGGGCGTACAGGCCCGCGCCGTGGCCGGTGCAGCCGATGGCGCACACGTCCGCCGCACGCGGGCCGAGCTGGCGGGCCACGTCGCCGAGCACGTGGGTCAGCCCCGCGCGGATCGCCGCCGCGCCCACCTCGCATCCGCCGCCGGGCAGCCGCGCATGCCGCAGGGGCAGGCGCGACACGGCCAGGCTGCGCCCGCTCCCCGCGTCCAGGGCCAGCGCCTTCAGGCTGCTCGACCCCATGTCGATGCCGATCAGTATTTTGGTCTTCATGTCATAACAGCTTCGGCGGAAAAAAAGACTGTCACCAGTAGCGTTTCCCCTAGTTATCGGGTGAAACGGCCCGCCATTACATTCTAGCCTGTCATAACAACTGTCGTGACACCACGGTCCACAGGTCCGCCACCCAACGGTGGGCCGAAAGCTCTGCCAGTCAACGTGAGGAGACAAAGAATGAGGCGTAATTTCCTGAAGTCCGCAGCCGCCGCCGGTATCGGCCTGGCCGGTGCGAGCGCGTTCGCGCAACAGCAAGCCGCAGCCCCCGCGGCGGGTGCCGGCCTGCGCGGCAATGCCAGCGACGTCTACGTGATGAACGTGATGGTCTCGGGCGTCGAGTACTGGTTCCCGGTCTACGAAATGATGAAGCAGCTCGGCCGCACGCTGGGCGTTCGCACCCGCTACACCGGCACGCCGGAGTACGACGTGAACAAGCAGCTCGCATCGTTCGAACAGGAACTGGCGCGCAAGCCCGCCGGCATCCTGCTGCACCCGATGAACCCCGACCCGTTCATCGAACCCATCAACCGCGCCGCCGCGATGGGCATCCCGGTCGTGACCTTCGCGGCCGACTCGCCCAACTCCAAGCGCACCTCGTTCATCACCTCCGACAACGACCGCGAAGGCAACCAGGCCGCCGACGCCATCGCCGCATCGCTGAACGGCAAGGGCGAGTACGCCGTGCTCGAGAACCCGGGCCAGGACAACCACGACCGCCGCATCGCCGCCTTCGTCAACCGCATGAAGGCCAAGCACCCGGGCATGAAGCTGGTCGGCCGCGCCGCCAGCAACCAGGACCCGAACAAGGCCTACCAGGCCGTGCTGAGCCTGGCGCAGGCCAACCCGAACCTGGGTGCCCTCTTCATGCCCGAGGCCAACTCGGCGCTCGGCGCGGCGCAGGCCAAGGTCGAGACCAAGAAGAACATCAAGGTGATGTGCTGCGACGTCAACGCCAAGATCCTGGACATGATCAAGTCGGGCGACGTGTTCGGTGCCATCAACCCGAACCAGGGCATGCAGGGCTACATGGGCATGATGATGCTGTTCCTGGCCAAGAACCCGGGCCTCATCGACCCGATGAACGACGCCAAGCGCAACGGCACCAACCCGATGGCCGTGCCCTTCCTGGACAACGGCCTGGCCGTGGTCAGCAAGGCCAACGCCGACGACTTCTACTGGGACAAGTACCTCGCCCGCCGTGGCACCAAGGGAATCGGCGAGTGAGCACCCCTGCCGCATTGCTTGAACTGCGCGGCATCGCGAAGCGCTTCGGCGCTTCGCGCGCGCTCTCGGGCGTGGACTTCTCGCTGCAGGCCGGCGAGATCCACGCCCTGTGCGGCGAGAACGGCGCGGGGAAGTCGACGCTGATGAACATCATCGACGGCATCCACCAGCCCGACGAAGGCGAGATCGTGCTGTGCGGCCAGAAGGTCGTCATCGACGGTCCCGCCCACGCCATGCGCCTGGGCATCGGCCTGGTGCACCAGGAAATCGCCCTGTGCGCCGATGCCACCGTGGCCGAGAACATCTTCATGCCGGAAATCAACGCCGGCAAACAGGCGTGGATGAACTTCTCCGCGCTGAACACGCGCGCCGCGACAGTGCTGGCGCGCCTGGGCCAGGACATCGACCCGGCCGCGCTGGTGCGCGACCTGAGCATTTCGAGCCAGCAGCTGGTGGAGATCGCCAAGGCGCTCACGCTGGACTGCAAGGTGCTCATCCTCGACGAGCCCACCGCCGCCCTCACCGACAACGAATCGGCCGCGCTCTTCCGGGTGCTGCACGACCTCAAGGCGCAGGGCATCGGCATCATCTACATCAGCCATCGCATGGCCGAGATCTTCACGCACTGCGACCGCGCCACCGTGCTGCGCGACGGGCGCAACGTGCACAGCGGCCCGCTCGAAGGCATGACGCCCGACGAGCTGGTGCGCCGCATGGTCGGGCGCGACCTGGGCAACTACTACCCGCCCAAGCAAGCCGGCGCTGCCGCCGATGCGAACGCCGGCCCCGTGCTCGAAGTCGACGGCATCGCCGACGACGAGCGCGTGCACGGCATCTCCTTCACGCTGAAGCGTGGCGAGATCCTCGGCATTGCCGGCCTGATGGGCGCCGGGCGCAGCGAGCTGGCCGAGACCGTGTGCGGCCTGCGCCCCGCGCGGCGCGGCGCCGTGCGCCTGAACGGCAAGACGCTGGCCATCCGCAAGTACAGCGACGCGCTGCGCGAAGGCATCGCCTACCTGAGCGAAGACCGCAAGGCGGCCGGCGTGTTCCTCGACCTGCCGATCGCGCAGAACATCTCGTCGATGGCGCTGCGCCGCGTGAGTTCGGCCCTGGGCCTGCTGCAGCGCGCCACCGAGCACCGGCTCGCGGTGCAGCTGGGCGCCAAGCTCAACCTGAAGTCGGACGGCGTGGCGATCGAGGTGTCGAGCCTGTCGGGCGGCAACCAGCAGAAGGTGGCGATCGCCAAGCTGCTGGCCACGCAGCCCGCGGTGCTGCTGATGGACGAGCCCACGCGCGGCGTGGACGTGGGCGCGAAATCCGAGATCCACCACATCCTGCGCGACCTAGCCGACCAGGGCGTGGGCGTGGTGGTGATCTCTTCCGAACTGCCCGAGATCATCGGCCTGTGCGACCGCGCACTGGTGATCCGCGAAGGGCGATTGGCGGGCGAACTGGCCCATGACGAGATGACGGAGGAAGCCCTGCTGCGGCTGGCCTCCGGACTTTGCGAACCCGAAGAGGCAATGGCATGAACTTTCCGACCAGAATCGATGCAGGCGCTGCGGCCACGGCCACAGCCGGCTCCCTGCAACCCCGCCGAACAGGAGACCCCGTGAAGCAGGCCAACAAGCTCACGAGCATGCGCGAAGCCGGGCTGGTGCTGATCATCGTGGCGCTGTGCGTTGCGATGAGCTTCGCATCGCCCTACTTCCTCACCTGGGACAACGTGCGCGCGATGCTGCTGTCCTTCTCCATCGAGGGCATCGTGGTGGTGGGCATGACCATCCTGCTCATCGTCGGCGGCATCGACCTGTCGGTGGGCTCGGTGGTGTGCTTCGCGATGGTGGTGACCGGCAAGCTCTTTCTCATGGGCATGGACCCGTGGCTCGCAAGCCTGGTGGCCATTGGCGCGAGCGGCCTCATCGGCGCCATGATCGGCGGCTGCGTCACGCGCATCGGGCTGAACCACTTCATCGCCTCGCTGGCCTTCATGGTGATCGTGCGTGGGCTGTGCCTGGCGCTCACGCAGGGCACGCCGCAGTCGCTGTTCTCGCTGCCGGCCGAGTTCAAGTTCATCGGCCAGGGCACGCTGTTCGGCGTGCCGGCCGTGATCCTGATCTTCCTGGCCATCGTGATCGTGAGCGACTTCGTGCTGCGCCGCTCCACCCTGCTGCGCCGCGTGTTCTACACCGGCAGCAACGAGAAGGCCGCGCTGTACGCCGGCATCCGCGTGGGCCGTGTGAAGTTCTGGGTCACGGTGCTGTGCTCCGCCTCGGCGGGCCTGGCCGGCGTGATCTACACGGCGCGCTTCGGCGCCGCCACGCCGACCTTCGGCATGGGCATGGAACTCAACGTGATTGCCGCGGCCGTGATCGGTGGCGCCAGCCTCAAGGGCGGCTCGGGCACCGTGCTCGGCGCCGTGCTCGGCCTGGCGCTGCTGTCGGTGGTGACCAGCTCGCTGATCCTGCTCGACGTGTCGCCTTACTGGCAGGACGTGATCAAGGGCCTGATCCTGCTCGCGGCCGTGACCATCGACCACATCCTGAACACGAGAAAGACCAAGCGATGAGCAGCGCAACCCCAATGAAGAAGACCACCCTCGGCCCCTCGGGCATCGAATGCTCGGCCATCGGCCTGGGCACCTGGGCCATGGGCGGATGGATGTGGGGCGGCGGCGACAACGCGGCCGCCGTGATTGCCATCCAGGCCTCGCTCGATGCGGGCGTGACCCTGATCGACACCGCACCGGCCTACGGCCTGGGCCGCTCCGAGAGCATCGTCGGCACCGCGCTCAAGGGCCGCCGCCACGAGGCCGTGATCGCCACCAAGTGCGGCCTGGTGTGGCACACGCAGCAGGGCACGCACTTCTTCGAGGAAGACGGCCACCCGGTGTACCGCTACCTCGGGCGCGACTCGATCTTCCACGAATGCGAAGAGAGCCTGAAGCGCCTGCAGACCGACTACATCGACCTGTACATCACGCACTGGCAGGACCACACGACGCCCGTGGCCGAGACCATGGACGCGCTGCTGGCGCTCAAGAAGCAGGGAAAGATCCGCGCCATCGGCGTGAGCAACGCGACGCCCGAGATTCTTTCGGAGTACCTGAAACACGGCCCGGTCGATGCAGCGCAGGAGCTCTACAGCCTGATCGACCGCGGCATCGAGACCACGCTGGCGCCGCTGTGCGCCGAGCACAACGTGGCGGTGCTGGGTTACTCGTCGCTGGCGCTGGGCCTGCTGGCCGGGCCCATCGACCCCGCGCGCGAGTTCAAGGGCGACGACCAGCGCGCCACGAACCCACGTTTCAGCGAAGCCAACCGCGCCAAGCTCAAGGCCTTCTTCGACACGCTGGAGCCGCTGCGCACGCACCTGGGCTGCTCCTTCGGCCAGATGATGATTGCGTGGACCGTGGCCCGCGGCACCGTCTCGGTGGCGCTGTGCGGTGCGCGCGTGCGCCAGCAGGCCATCGAGAACGCCGGCGCCGGTGCGGTCGTGCTCGACAGCGAAGCCCTGCAGCTCATCGACGCCGCAGCCAAGCGCCACCTGGACGCGCTCGCCTGAGCGCGCGCCCTTTCTTTTTTCCTCAACACGGAGTTCTTCCTTCATGTCGAAAGACAAGACCGCGCGGCTCAACCGCCTGCTGCACAACGGCCGCTGCCTGGACATCGCCCTGGACCACGGCGTGTGCAACGAACCCACCTTCCTGGACGGCCTGGAGGACATGCCCGGCGTGATCGACAAGCTCGTGGCTGCGAAGCCCGACGCGATCCAGCTGAACTACGGGCAGTCCGACCTGCTGCAGGACCGGCCCGGGCGCGACCGCCCCGCGCTGGTGATGCGCCTGGACATGGGCAACCCCTACAACGCCGTGCACCACCGCGTGATGTGGGCCGTGCTGCAGAACCAGGACGACCCGGTGCTGCCCGCCGTGCAGCGGGACGCGGCCTGCGTGGTCGTCAACCTGTTCATGCTGCCCGACGAGCCCGACCTGTTCCGCCAGTGCGTGCAGAACATCGCCCGCGTGCGCGCCGACTGCGACCGCTACGGCATGCCGCTGATGATCGAGCCGCTCGTGATGCAGGCGCCCACCGCCACCAGCCGCTACATGGTGGACGGCGACGCCGAAAAGATCGTCACGCTCACGCGCCTGGCGCGCGAGATGGGCGCCGACATCGTCAAGGCCGACCCCACCACCGACGCCACCGACTTCCACCGCGTGGTGCAGGCCGCGCGCTGCCCCGTGCTCGTGCGCGGCGGCGGGCGCGAAGACCTGCAGCAGGTGTTCGCGCGCTCGCGCGTGCTCCTGGACCAGGGCGCCGTCGGCATGGTGTACGGCCGCAACGTCTACCAGCACGCCAACCCCTCGGCGGTGGTGAGCGCACTGATGGCCATGATCCACGACGGTGCCAGCGCCGAGGCGGCCTGGGCTATCTACGAATCGGGCGGCGTGAAGTAACAGCGCCCAGGCGCCGGTGCCTTCCACGCGGAAGGCGCCGGCGCCAACCAGCGGGAGAGCAAGACAGAAGAAGAAGTGGACGGCGGACAACGCATGCGTTGCCCGCCGGGGGCGCGCCTGCGCGTGCGCTTTCCCTGCAAGCGACCGAGTGACTCGAGAGAACCAAGGACAAGAGGGTTCCCTGCGAACTTCAAACAACCTGGAGGCGACGATGAAGATCCGGTATTTCCTGATGGCGTTCCTGGTGCCGTGCGTCACATTGCTGACGCATGCGGCAATCACCGGGGTCAGTCCGATGACGACCCTCAACAAGATGGCCACGGCGGCTGCCGCTGTCGTGGCCGACCCGCTCCCGCTGCAGGGGCCGGGCCTGGGCAACCTCACCTACACCTCGGCGGAACTGTTCAAGCCGGTGTCGATGATCACCAGCGCCGCGCACCCTCTCGACCCGGCGCACAGCAGTGCCTACGAGTCGCGTGAGGTGCCCGCCACGTACCCGGGCCGCAAGGACTACGGCATGAACGCCGGCATCATGGTCAACGGCTACTTCCTCACCTCCTTCGCGCCGGACAGCGGCCTCGGCCCGGGCGGCTTCCTGCTGTACGACGTGTCGAACCCGCGCCAGATCAAGCTCGTCAAGAAGATCTACGAGCCCGATGACGCCACCGGCGGCCGCACCAAGGAATTCCGCGAGACGCACTCCTTCGGCACCGCGAAGATCGGCGGCAAGACCTACGTGGTGCTGCCCAGCATCAACGGCGTGGAGTTCTGGGACTTCACCGACATCAACGACATCAAGCAGGTGAAGAAGCTGGCGCTGCCCGGCGTGAGCGGCGGCGACTACGAGAACGTGGCCTGGCAGCTGTGGTGGCAGGCCCCCTACCTGTACGTGGCCTCGGCCGGCCGCGGTATCTTCATCGTCGACGCGACGGACCCCGCGAACGCGGTCGTCGCCAACCGCGGCGCCGGCAAGCCCAACCCGGTGCCCACGGGCGAGCTGGGCGGTTTCCGCATCGGCCCGATCTTCACCATGGGCAACCACATGGTGCTGACCGCGATGGAAAGCAACGGCGGTTTCGCGAGCCTGGACATCTCCGACCCGCTCAACCCCAAGGTGCTCGATTCGATCGCCGGCGCCACGCCGTTCTACTACGCGACCTGCTTCGACGGCCGCAACGTGCACGCGTCGGCGCGCGGCAGCGGCGCCAAGATGTACAGCTACGACCTGAGCGACCGCTCGCGCTTCGTGGCCGAGGACAACCGGCTCGTCATTGACGAGCAGCTGTACTGCGCCACGCAGGACAACTACGTCATCCAGGGCGCGCAGACGCGCATCCACAAGGTGGACGTGAGCAACCCGCTGAACCACGTGGAGGTGGGCCGCGGCAGCATCCTGCGCGAGGATGACCCGAACTTCTCGCATTCGGACAACGGCCAGGTCGCGATGTTCGGCAACCTCGTCTTCGTGGGCAACGACCACGGCTCGGGCAGCGGCTTCGTCGTGCACTCGGTCGATCCCGACACCACCAAGCCCGAAGTGAAGCAGGTCTCGCCCGTGAACGGTGCGAAGCAGCAGGCCCTCAGCTCGCGCATCGGCCTGGGCATGACCGACAACATCCTGCCCGAGAGCGTGAACAGCAACACCTTCATCGTGCGCCCGGTGGGCGGCAACACGCTGGCGGGCACCTACAGCGTGCAGCTGGGCATCGTCAACTTCCATCCCGCGCAGCCGCTGCTGCCGGGCACCAGCTATGAGGTGTTCCTGCCGGCCAACGGCGTGAAGGACTATGCGGGCAACGCCATCGGCGCCGACTACCGCTCCACCTTCAACACCGGCAACGCCAGCGACATCAACCTGATGCACCACTGGCCGCTGACGGGCAACCTGGGCGACCAGATCGGCGCCAACAACGGCACGCCCGCCACCGGCGATGCGTTCGAGAGCATCGGCCTGAACTTCGCGAACCGCACCGCCGGCGTGCCGCTGAAGAACGACACCGTGGCCAGCGCGCTGGGTGGAACCGCCTCGCTGAGCTTCTACATGAAGACCACGCAGGCCGGCGCTGCCAACTCGTGGACCGCGCCCGGCATCTTCGGTCGCGACCAGTCGGGCGGCACCGACGACGTGTTCTGGGGCTGGCTGGACACCGGCGGGCGCATCAAGCTCTCGGTGGGCAACGACGGCGGCACCACCTCCACCGCGGCCGTGAACGACGGCAACTGGCACCACGTCGTGCTCACGCGCGACGCGGCCTCGGGCGCGCAGGCGGTGTACGTCGACGGCGTGAAGACCACCTCGACCGGCCCGACCGGCACCAAGGGCCTGTCGACCAAGTTCCAGGTCATGGGCCAGATCCAGGGCAACACCGCGCTCTTCAAGGGCACGCTGGCCGAGGTGCGCGTGTACGGCCGCGTGCTCGGCCAGGCCGAGGTGGACACGCTGCGCGGCCAGGCCATCATCGGCGACCCGGGCCTGGGCGGCGGGCCCAAGCTGGTCAACGGCCAGCTGAGCTTCAACCCCGCGACGCTCGGCGCCAGCGGCGTGCAGTTCCGCTGGAACTTCGGCAACGGCACGCAGACGGCATTCTCGAACCAGCCCAACGCCAGCTACACCTACACCACGCCCGGCCACTACACGGTGACCCTGACGGTGAAGGACAGCAGCGGCCGCGAGACCTACTACACCTACAACGTGACCGTGATCGCGCCGGTCACCGCGACCGCGCCCACGCACACGACCAACATCGCGGGCGACGCCAGCCGGGTGTACTCGGTGAACCCCGACAGCGGCACGGTGGCCGCCATCGACGCGCAGACCCTGGCCAAGCTGTGGGAAGTGCGCGTCGGCGACGAGGCCAAGACGCTGGCCGTGGGCCCCGACGGCCGCATCTGGGTCGCGGTGCAGGGCGAGGACAAGCTGGTGGCGCTCAATGCCGCCGACGGCTCGCAGTCGGTGTCGGTGCCGCTGGCCTACGGCAGCGGTCCGTACGGCGTGGCCTTCACGCCCAACGGCGCCAAGGGCCTGCTCACGCTCGAAAGCAAGTCGGTGCTCATGAGCTTCGACCCCAGCAACGGCGCCACCACCGGCGCGCTGGCGCTCGAGGGCGGCGTGCGCGGCATCGCCGTGAGCGCCGACTCGCAGGTGGCCTACGTCACGCGCTTCAAGTCGAAGATGACGGGTGGCCAGCTGCACAAGGTGAACCTGCAATCGCTGACCGCGCTGCAGACCATCGCGCTGCCGGTGGACACCACGACCGTCGACACCGAGAGCCGCGCGCGCGGCGTGGCCAACTACCTGAGCCAGGTGGTGATCTCGCCCGACGGCTCGCGTGCCGTGCTGCCTTCGAAGAAGGACAACATCGTGCGCGGCCGCTTCCGCGACGGCAAGGACCTGCCGCACGACCAGACGGTGCGCTCGATCCTGTCGCAGGTGAACCTGCAAAGCGCCGCCGAGGTGTTCTCCGAGCAGATCGACTTCGACGACCGCGCCCCCGCGCGCGCCGCGCTGTATTCGCCCGCCGGCGACTACCTGTTCGTGGCGCAGATGGAAGGCAACCGCGTCGCCATCGTCGACAGCTACACCCGCGCGATTCGCGGCGAGATCAACGCCAGCAGCGCCCCGCACGGCCTGTACCTCGATGCGGCGCGCAAGCGGTTGTTCGTGAACAACTTCCTGGCGCGCTCGGTGTCGGTGCACGACGTGGCGCAGGTGCTGTCGGCCGAGACCAGCACGGCGATCTTCCTGCAGAACGTGGCCACCGTGGCGCAGGAGCCGATGGCCGCCGCGGCGCTGCGCGGCAAGCAGGTGTTCTACAACGCGGCCGACCGGCGCATGAGCAAGGACAACTACATGTCTTGTGCCAGCTGCCACGCGGACGGCGGCGACGACGGCATGGTGTGGGACTTCACCCAGCGCGGCGAAGGCCTGCGCCGCACCATCAGCCTGCAGGGGCGGCGCGGCACCAGCCACGGCAAGCTGCACTGGACGGCCAACTTCGACGAGGTGCAGGACTTCGAGAACGACATCCGCAACGAGTTCGGCGGCACCGGCTTCCTGAGCAACGCCGACTGGGCCGCCACGCAGGCCCCGCTGGGTGCGCCCAAGGCCGGCAAGAACGCGCAGCTGGACGACCTGGCCGTGTACCTGGGCTCGCTCAACAAGTACATGCGCAGCCCGGCGCGCGCCGCGGACGGCAGCCTGAGCGTGGACGCGGTGCGCGGACAGACCGTGTTCAACACGGCCCAGTGCGCCACCTGCCACACGGGTGCCACCTTCCGCGACGGCCTGCGACACGACGTGGGCACCATCCAGGCCTCGTCGGGCAAGGGCAGCAACCAGCCGCTGGCGGGCGTGGGCTTCGACACGCCGACCCTGTCGGGCACCTGGAACACCACCGCGTTCTTCCACAACGGCCAGGCGGCCACGCTGCAGGACCTGCTCGCGGGCGGCCACGGCAACGCCTCCAGCCTGCCGGCGAACGACGTGGTGGCGCTGCGCGAGTACGTGCGCTCGCAGGACACCGCCCCGGCGGTGGTCACGCGGCTGCGCTCCGACCTCAACCCGACGATGTGCGTGAACATCAAGGGCGCCTCGACCACCAGCGGCGCGACGGCGGTGCAATGGCCGTGCGGCAACGCAGGCAACGAGAAGTTCACGATGACGCCCGTCACCGGCGGCTACGTGCAGTTCATCGCCGAGCACAGCGGCCTGTGCCTGGCGCAGAACGGCACGGCGACCACGAACGCGGCCGTCGTGCAGGTGGCCTGCTCGTCGGGCAACACGGCGCAGTGGAGCCTGGTGGGCGGCACGGTGCGCAACCGCGCCTCGGGCTCGTGCCTGGACGTGCCGAACGGCTCGACCACGCAGGACACGGCGCTGATCACCTGGACCTGCAACGGCGGCAACAACCAGAACTGGACACAGCTGCCGTAAGCCCTTCGCTTTGCGCCTGAGCCCAGGCCGGCCGTTTCGACGGCCGGCCTTTTTTTCGTCTGGCACATGACCTCCCGCGTCATGGATTCGATGCACCCGTTCTGGAACAGTGGGTCCATCGATTCATCAACCAGGAGAAAAAACCATGACCGGCTTCAACATCCTCCCGCTCGCCGTTGCCCTGCTGATCGGCATTGCCGCACTGGGTTCGTGCATCGGCATCGCGCTGGTGGGCCAGAAGTTTCTCGAAGGCACGACGCGCCAGCCCGAGCTGGTCGACACGCTGCAGACCAAGTTCTTCCTGGTCGCGGGCGTGACCGATGGGGCCTTCATCATCGCGACCGGCATCGGCCTCTGGTTCGCCACCGCAAGTCCTTTTGGCTAACCCCCAGTCTTCGCGCACTTCGTGTCGCTACGCCAACCCCCTTGCAGGGGGCAACACCAGCGGCCCGGCAAAGCCGGTTCCGCGGTGTTCCTGGAAGAGACCGACGCGACGGAAGCGACACGGTTCACTGGCACCATTCGTGCTAGTACCGTTGACACCGAATTGTTTACGGCTAAAGTATTTAACTATCAACAGTTCAGTTGTCTCAACCCTTCCCTAGCCGGAGAACCCGATGCGCCCCACGTTCCTGAAATCGCCCGCGCTGCCGCGCACCCTGATCTCGCTGCTGCTGTGCGGCGCCGCCCTCGGGGCCTCGGTGTCGGCCATCGCCGCGCCGGTCAAGGTGGGTTTGGCCCTTGACATCTCGGGGCCTTTCGCGGCCCTGGGTGCCGAGGCGCGTGACGGCTTCGCGCTGGGCATCAAACAGCTGAACGGCAAGCTCGGCGGGCAGGACGTGGAGTTTGTGCAGGCCGACATGGCCGGCAGCCCCGACCAGGCCAAGCAGCTGGTCGACCGCATGATCCAGCGCGACAAGATCGACATCTTCAGCGGCCCCATCGGCTCCAACGTGGCGCTGGCCGTGGGCCCGACGCTGTTCAACGCCAAGGTGCCCTACCTGTCGGCCAACGCCGGCCCGAGCCAGTTCGCCGGCGCGCAGTGCAGCCCCTACTTCTTCGGCACCGCCTACCAGAACGACCAGTTCCACGAGGCCGCCGGCAAGTTCGCGCAAGACCGCGCGTTCAAGAAGATCGTGCTGATCGCCCCCAACTACCCGGCCGGCAAGGATGCCCTGGGCGGCTTCAAGCGCCAGTTCAAGGGCCAGGTGGCCGACGAGCTGTACACCAAGCTGGGCCAGATCGACTACGCCGCCGAACTCGCGCAGCTGCGCGCGGCCAAGCCTGACTCGATCTACTTCTTCCTGCCCGGCGCGATGGGCATCAACTTCATCAAGCAGTTCGTGGGCGCGGGCCTGTCCAAGGACATCACGCTGGTCACCAGCGGCTTCTCGGCCGACGAGGACGTGATCGGCGCCGTGGGCGAGCCCATGCTCGGCCTGTTCAACACCTCGCACTGGGCGCACGACCTGGACAACGCCGCCAACAAGGCCTTCGTGGCCGCCTTCCGCAAGGAATACAACGGCCGCTACCCGTCGGTGTACGCCGCGCAGGCCTATGACGCGATCCTCGCGATGGACGCCGCCGTGAAGCAATCGGGCGGCAACGCGCAGAACCGCGAGGCCGTGGTCGCTGCCCTGAAGAAGGCCAACTACGCCTCGACGCGCGGCACCTTCAAGTACGCGAACAACCACTTCCCCATCGAGAACTTCTACCTGCGCGTGATCGGCAAGGACGCGCAAGGCAAGGTGACGAACAAGCTGATCAACACGGTTCTCACGAACTACGGCGACAGTTATGCCGCCAAGTGTTCGATGAAGTAAGCCACGCCTCCAGAACAACTCGTGGCGACAGCAAAGCAGGAGCTGGGTGCGTGGGGGGAGACAGAGGTTTCCAAGAAGTGCGCGTGCCCAAGCTGTAAAAGATCCAAGACGCTCAAGCGTCTACCTACGAACTTCAAATGTGCGGACCTCATATGCGATTTCTGCGGCTACCTTGCGCAAGTGAAGTCGATGTCGGTACGCAAACTGGCCCCCATGCCCAAGCAAATTCTCGGCGCGGCATGGGGACCGCAAAGAGAACGGATGGATGCAGGGATTTATTTCCCTCTCTTTCTCGTTCTTAAGGCACAGACGGAATTCGCCATCTATTACCTGCCATCCGACTTTCAAAGTCCTGCTCTTTTCGCCGCACGTACGCCGCTCTCTAGCTCTGCCAAGAGAGCAGGATGGCAGGGCTTTACCTACGTCCTCTCGGCGGTTCCGGACGGCGCCCTTGTTCGACTGGTCTGACTTGATATGAGCACCATCCTCGTCCTCGAGCAATTGCTCAACGGCATCGGCTACGGCCTGATGCTCTTTCTTCTGGCGGCGGGCCTCACGCTGGTGTTCGGCATCATGGACGTGCTGAACCTGGCGCACGGCTCGCTGTTCATGGCCGGCGCCTACGTGGCGGCCGAGGCGCACACGCGCACCGGCTCGTTCGCCGCCGCCATCGTGGTCGCGGTGCTCGTCACCGTGGTGGTGGCACTGCTGATCGAGGTGCTGCTGATGCGTCGCCTCTACAAGCGCGACCACCTGGCGCAGGTGCTCGCCACCTTCGGTGTGATCCTGGTGGCCGACGACATCGTCAAGATGATCTGGGGCCCCTCGCCCGTGATGGCGCCCACGCCGGCCGCGCTCTCGGGCCCGGTCGAGCTGATGGACGGCCTGCCCTATCCCTCGTACCGCCTCGTGATCCTCGCGGGCGGCGTGCTGATGGCGCTGGCGCTGTACGTGCTCGTGAACCACACGCGCATCGGCATGCGGGTGCGCGCAGGCGCGTCCGACCGGCCGATGGCCGAGCTGATGGGCGTGCGCGTGGGCCGCATCTTCAACGGCGTGTTCCTGCTCGGCGCGGCACTGGCCGCACTGGCCGGCGCGCTCATGGGCCCGATCGTCGCGGTGCAGGTGGGCATGGGCGAGGCCATCCTGATCCCGGCGCTGGTGGTGCTGGTGATCGGCGGCATCGGCTCGGTGCGCGGTGCCTTCGTGGCCGCGCTGCTGGTCGGCGTGGTCGACACCATCGGCCGCGCCTTCGTGCCGATGCTGCTGCGCGCCACGCTGCCGCCCGCCACGGCAGCCGACCTGGGACCGCTGTTCGCCGAGGTCGCGATGTACGCGCTCATGGTCGTCGTCCTGATCTTCCGGCCTTCCGGCCTCTTCTCCGCCCGCGCATGAAACCCTCGTCACGCACCTTCGGCCTCGGGCTGCTCCTCGTGGCGCTCGCGGCCTTTCCGCTGGTCGCGCCGCTGTTCGGGCTCGACTTCTACATCGGCTTCGCGCGGCGCGTGCTCATCGTCGCGCTGGCCGCCGCGAGCCTGAACTTCATCCTCGGCTTCGGCGGCATGGTGGCGCTCGGGCACGCGGGCTTCATCGGCATGGGCGCCTACACGGTGGTGGCGCTCAGCGACGCCGGCGTGATGTCGGCCTGGATCCTGTGGCCGCTGGCCGCGCTGGTGGCCGGCCTTGTCGCCGCGCTGATCGGCACGGTGGCGCTGCGCACGCGCGGCGTGTACTTCATCATGACCACGCTGGCCTTCGCGCAGATGCTGTATTTCGTCGTCGTGTCGCTGCGCAAGTACGGCGGCGACGACGGCTACACGCTGATGTCGCGCCCCACGCTGCTGCCGGGCCTGGACCTGGGCAACGAGTCGACCTTCTATTGGGTGGTGCTCGTGGTGGTGGCGCTCGCGCTGTGGTGGCTGCACCGCGCCACGCAGGCGCGCTTCGGCCATGCGCTGATGGGCATCCGCGACAACGAGACGCGCATGCGCGCGCTGGGCTACCCGGTGTTCCGGCTGCAGCTCGTCGCCTTTGCCATCGCCGGCGCGATCGCCGGGCTGGCCGGCGCGCTGCTGGCCGGCGGCAACGGCTTCGTGAGCCCCGCGACCATGCACTGGACGCAGTCGGCCACGCTGGTGGTGATGGTCGTCATCGGCGGCCTCGGCCGCAGCTGGGGCGGGCCGGTGGGCGCCGTGGTCTGGCTGGTGCTCGAGGAAGTTCTCAAGCAGCACACCGAGCATTGGCACATGCCGCTGGGCCTGCTGCTGATCGCCGTCGCCCTCTGGGCCCCGCGCGGCCTGGCCGCACTGTCCACGAAACGCCGCACGGCCGCTGCTGCTGCCGCCGTCACGCCGCAAGGCGCCGCAGGGAGCGCCAAGCCATGAGCCTGTTCAGAATCGAAGGATTGGTCAAGCGTTTCGGCGGCCTGCTGGCGACCGACCATGTGAGCCTCACGGTGGAGCGCGGCGAAGTGCATGCGCTCATCGGTCCCAACGGCGCGGGCAAGACCACGCTGGTGAACCTCATCACCGGCCTGCTGGAGGCCGACGCGGGCCGGCTGATGCTCGACGGGCAGGACATCACAGCCTACAAGGACCACCAGCGCGTGGCCGCCGGCATGTCGCGCTGCTTCCAGGTGACGCGCGTGTTCGCCAAGGAAACGGTGCACGACAACCTGATGCTCGCGGCGCAGGCCCATGCGGGCAGCAGCCTGCGTTTTCTCGCGCCGCGCGCGAACGAACGCGATCTGGTCGAGCGCGCCCACGCACTGGCCGACCGCGTGGGCCTGGGCAGCGAGCGCCACCGCATCGCGGGCACGCTGCCGCACGGCGCACAGCGCGCGCTCGACGTGGCGCTGGCGCTGGCCGCCGAACCCAAGCTGCTGCTGCTCGACGAGCCGATGGCCGGCATGGGCCCCGACGAGTCGGCGCGCATGGTCGATCTGATCGAATCGCTGCGCGAATCGATGGCCATCCTGCTCATCGAGCACGACATGGACGCCGTGTTCCGCCTCGCCAACCGGCTCACGGTGCTGGTGCAGGGCAAGGTGCTGATGAGCGGCACGGCCGACGAAGTGCGGGGCCACCCGGACGTACAGGCCGTGTACCTCGGCACCGAAGCGGAAGGACACGCATGAGCACGACGACCACGACATCCACCCTGCTCGAGGCCACCGCCATCGAAGCCGGCTACGGCGCCAGCCAGGTGCTGTTCGGCATCGACGTGCGCGTCGGCGCGGGCGAAGTGATGGCGCTGCTGGGCCGCAACGGCATGGGCAAGAGCACGCTGCTGAAGGTGCTGACCGGCACGATCGCGCCGATGCGCGGCGGCGTGCAGTTCTGCGGCGCGGCCATCGGCGGCCACCGGCCCGACGCCATCGCACGGCGCGGCATGGCCATCGTGCCCGAGGGGCGCCACGTGTTCCCCAACCTGAGCGTGGACGAGCACCTGCGCGCCTTCGCACGGCCCCGGCCCGGCAGCGCGCCGCGCTGGACCGTGGAGGCGCTGTACAAACTCTTTCCGCGCCTGTCGGAGCGCAAGGCCAACGCGGGCAACCAGCTCTCGGGTGGCGAGCAGCAGATGCTGGCCATTGCGCGCGCGCTGTCGACGCACCCGCGCCTGCTGATCCTGGACGAAGCCACCGAAGGCCTGGCGCCGGTGATCCGCGAGGAGATCTGGCACTGCATCGCCACGCTGAAGTCCGAAGGCGAAGCGATCCTGGTGGTCGACAAGTACGTGCAGCGCCTGCTGCCGCTGGCCGACCGCCACGTGATCCTCGAACGCGGGCGCGTGGTGTGGCAGGGCGACTCGGCCGCGCTCGACGCCGACCGGTCGCTGTGGACGCGCTACCTGGGCGTGTGAGTCTTCGCTCGTTCGTCCGCTAGCGCGGACGGCACGCCAGGAAGTTGGCCCACGTCACGTCGTCGCGGCCGATCCACTGGCTGTCCCATTGCAGGTCAAGGCCCGCCGCCGCCAGCGCGTCGGCGAACGCGTCTTTCGGCCAGTACACGGTCTGGTAGTCGCCGAGGGTCTCGCCTTCGCCGATGCGCATGGCCGCGAGAAAAACCCCACCGGGCGCGAGGGCGTCGAACACCTTGTGCAGCACCGGCGCGATCTGCGCGCGATCGACATGGATCAGCACGCACATCGCAAGGACCGCGTCGTAGGGACCGCCCAGCGCATCCGTGACGACATTGAGCAGTTCGCCCTTCTTGCCGCGCTCGGCCTGCAGGTCGAGAAACGCCTGGACCGCATCGGTGCGCCTCACGACCCCGCCCAGCGATTCGACGAGATCGGCGTCCTGCCCCGACCCGGAGCCGATCTCGAGCACGGTGCCGCCGGCGGGCACGCGCTGCATCATGCGGCGCACCGCCTCCTCGATCTCGGGCGGCCGGTGGCCCGCCACGATCGCGTTGTAGTCGCGCGCGGACGCTTCGTAGGACGCGATGGTGCGGTCCATGTGCTCGTGCACCGGGGCGGGGACGGTCATGGGCGCCTTTGCCGGGTTCAGACCGAGCGCGTGATGCCGCCGTCCACGCGCAGGTTCTGCCCCGTGATGTAGCCCGCGCCCTCGGAGGCCAGGAAGCCGATGGTGGCGGCGATCTCGGCGCTGCGGCCGTAGCGGCCCATCGGGATGCGTTCGCGGAACACTTCTTTTTCGGGCAGGCTGTCGATGAAGCCGGGCAGCACGTTGTTCATGCGCACGTTGTGCTTCGCGTACTGGTCGGCGAAGAGCTTGGTGAAGGCCGCAAGGCCGGCGCGGAACACGCCCGAGGTCGGGAACACCGGGTCGGGCTCGAAGGCGGCGAAGGTCGAGATGTTGATGATCGCGCCGCCGCCCTGCTTCACCATGTGCGGCGCCACGAGGCGCGCGGGGCGCACGGCGCTCAGGAAGTAGACGTCCATGCCGCGGTGCCAGTCGTCGTCGCTGATCTCCAGGATGGGGGCGCGCGGGCCGTGGCCGGCGCTGTTCACGAGCACGTCGATGCGGCCCCATTCGGCCATGACCTTGTCCACGAGGCGCTGGATATCGTCGTTCGACTGGTTGGAGCCGGTGACGCCGAGGCCGCCGAGTTCCTGCGCCAGTGCCTCGCCCTTGCCCGACGAGGACAGGATGGCCACGCGAAAGCCGTCGTCCGCGAGCTTGCGCGCCGCGGCGGCGCCCATGCCGCTGCCGCCGGCGGTGACGATGGCTACTTTTTGGGGGGTGTCTGAAGGCATGCGGGCTCCTTGGGTTCGTTCAATCGAAACCCGCATTGTGGCGAGGGCGCCATGGGTGGGGGCGCGTGCTTTGTGGGGGTTGCGTTCAGGGCGCGTGCACAGGCCACCGGGTACTTCCCTCCGCGAATGTCCCCCGGGCTTCGCCCTCCTCCTTGATTTCGCTGCGGGAAGCACCCAGTGTCCTGCGCCCGCTGAGCGCTGTCGTGGTGCTGGCCGATCAACGACCGCACTGATGACGCTCACGTCGATGCGGTGCCTTGCGCAGCGAAATCAAGGGGGAGGCCGCAGGCCGGAGGACATTCGCGGAGCAAGGTACCGCGTCGGCGGGAGCGTCGCCCTGAACAACAGCTCAGGCCGTCGGCAACGTGGCCTGCATCGACGGCCGGTGGTTGAACGCGGCGAACCACTTCGCGCTGTTCGGCGCCTGGGCGCGCCAGTCCACCGAGGGAAAGCGGAAGTCCATGTAGCCCAGCGCGCAGCCGAAGGCGATGGTGCCGATGTCGACGCGATCGCCGAACGATGGCGCCGCCGCTTCCAGCCATTCGAGGCCAGTGCGCACCTTGTCGAGCTGGCCGTCGGTCCAGTCGCTCCAGCGCAGCGCCTCGGGGCGCAGCATGGTCTCGTAGCGCGCGAGCAGCGCGGCGCCGGTCATGCCGTCAGCCAATGACAGCTCCGTCAGGCGCGCCCAGCGCGCGGGCCCGCTGGCCGGGAACAGGCCGCCGGCATGCATGGTGTCGAGGTACTCGCAGATCACACGGCTGTCGAACAGCGCCTGGCCATCGTCGGTGAGAAAGGTCGGCACCTGGCCCAGCGGGTTGGTCGGCAGGATGCGGGCGTCGCGCTTCACCGGGCCGGCCGCGCTGGGCAGCTTCTCGATGCGGTCGGCCACGCCCAGCTCGTGGGCCACGACCATGCACTTGCGCACGAAAGGAGACGCGGGAGAGAAGAAGATCTTCATGGCCGGAGTGAGCGAGTAGGTGTTGAAAAAGAGGCAGGCCGTTCAGCCCGTGATCGGCGTGCGCGGCGATCCCGGCTTGCGGATGCGCAGCATGCCCTCTTGCGCCGCCGAGGCCACGAGGCGGCCATCGCGCGTGTAGAGGCTGCCGCGGCACAGGCCGCGTGCGCCGCCCGCGCTGGGCGAGTCGACCACGTAGAGCAGCCAGTCGTCGAAACGGAAATCGCGGTGGAACCACATCGCATGGTCCAGGCTCGCGGGGCGCACCTGGCCGCTCATGAAGCTCAGGCCGTGCGGCAGCATCGCGGCGCGCAGCAGGCCGTGGTCGGAGGCGTAGGCCAGCAGCGCGCGGTGCACCGTCGGGTCGTCGGGCAGCGGCGCGATGGCGCGCATCCAGATGGCGCTCTGGTTCTCGGTCGGGCGCACCTCGGGCCGCAGCAGGTCTTCGGGGTCGACGCGCCGGTACTCGATGCCGTGCGGCTGGATGGCCTTGGAGCGCCAGGGTTCGGGCAGGCGGTCGCCGAGCGCGATGCGCTGGTCGAGTTCGCTGGTCAGGCCCTCGGGGCCTTCGACCGCGGGCATGGGGAACTGGTGCTCGACCCCCTCGTCCACGGTCTGGAACGAGGCGGACATTTCAAAAATGATGCGGTCCTGCTGGCGCGCCACGACGTGGCGCGTGGTGAAGCTGCGGCCGTCGCGCACGCGGTCGACGCTGTACTCGATGGGCGCGTGCTCGCCGGGCAGCAGGAAGTAGGCGTGCATCGAATGCACCGGGCGCTCGGCGCCCACCGTGAGGCTGGCGGCCCTGAGCGACTGGCCGAGCACCTGGCCGCCGAAGACGGCGGGCGTGCCGATGTCCTCGCTCTGGGCCAGGAAGCGGTCGCCGCCCAGCGGTTCGAGCTGCATGAGGGCGACGAGGTCGGCAACGAGGCGGGCGGCAAGAGCGGGTTCGGGGGTCATCGGGGGAAGGGATTCAGCGCAGAAAAGCAATCCACGACGATAGCAAAGGCCGGGCCCGCCCGCTGTCGCGGCCCGGTCAGCGGCCCCCGGCGGGCCTACTTGAAGAAGCAGATGTCCAGCATCAGGCGCAGGCTGCAGCCGTAGTCGGTGCCGCCGTCCACGACGCGCACCGGCACGCCGCCCAGCAGCGTCGAACCGTCGGCGGCGTACGCCAGCGGCGAGGGCGCCGCCTTGGTGAACGGGCCGCTCAGCGTTTCCTGCTCGACGTACGGAAGGTACTGGCGGCGGGAAAAGTCGATCTTGTCGGCCGACTTCAGCGCCACCGCCGCGTAGCGCGTGCCGTAGACCGTGCCGAAGTAGCGCAGCATCGGCCCGGTGCGGTCGCCGTACTTCACGTCGGCCTTCGCGAAGCCGGTCTGGATGAGAAAGCTGCGGTCCTCGGGCGTGAGGTCGGCGTCCAGGGCTAGCAGCACGTACTGGCCTTCGAAGCTCTGGTTGCGCGCCACCTTCAGTTCGCCGATGAGCGCGGGCGTGACCTTGGTGCGGCCTTCCCAGCGCAGCAGCGCGGCCACGGACGGGTCGCCGTCGAACACGTAGTGGTAGTTCTCGCCAACGATGGCGACCTTGCGGCCGTCCTTGGCCGCCACGAAGCTCAGCACGCGGTCCTTGCCGTGGACGGGGTCGCCCTCGGGGGTGCTGGCGCAGCCCACCTGCAGCAGGCCGAAGGCGGCGCAAGCCAGCGCCAGGAAGAGCCGACGCGCGGGGGTCGAGAGCGAAGAAGAAAGAGGCACGGTGTGTCCGGGGTTCGAGTTCATCCAGCCCCGGACTCTAGCGCCGCGCTCAACGGTCCAGGTCGACGCCGTCGGCCAGCAGCTTTTTCTGCAGCGCCGCCACGTCGATCGCCGCGAAGCGCCCGCTGCCCAGCGAGGCCGCCGCCGTGCCCGCCGCCTGCCCCATCACGAAGCAGCCACCGCTGGCGCGCGCGGCCGACTGGCCCTCGTGCGTCATCGAGGCGCAGCGCCCGGCCACCAGCAGGTTGTCGAGCGTCTGCGGCACCAGCATGCGCCACGGCAGGTGGTTGTAGGCGTTGGCTTCGTCGCGCGGGAAGGCCCACTCGATGCGGCCGTCGGCGTGCATTTCCATCGGCCAGGCATTCAGGCCGATGGTGTCGTCGAAGGTGGCCGAGCCGAGGATGTCCTCGCGGCCCAGCGCATACAGGCCCTGGATGCGCCGCGTCTCGCGGATGCCGACCTGCGGCGCGATCTCCACGATGGCCGACGGCGCGAAGCCCGGCACCTCGGCCTGCAGGAACTTGAAGTACGCCGCGATCTGGCGCCGGCCTTCGAGCTCGCCGTCGCTGAGCTCGCGCGCATCGACGCCGTTCATCGCGCGGCCTTCGGCGTTGCGGATCTGCGTGACGTTGGCGCGCCACTCGCGCGGGTCCTTGTTGGGGCGCAGGATCGCGCCTTCGCGCGGAAAGCTGTACTTGCCCGGGTGCTGCTGCTCGGCGCGCGCCATGAAGCCGTTGATGGCCGAGAACTCGCCCACCGCTTCCAGCGCGGCCGGCGCGTCGACCTGGCCGATGCGGAACATGGTGGTCGGGAACAGCCCGCTGCCGTGGCCGTCGCCCACTTCGAAGGGCACGCCCGCGAAGGCGGCCACGTCGGCGTCGCCGCTGGCGTCGATGAAGGCATTGGCGCGGATCGCCTGGCGGCCCGATTTCGTTTCGACCACCAGCGCGGCAATGCGTGCGCCGTCGTGCAGCACCGCCGCGGCATACGCGTGGAACAGTATCTGCACGCCGGCCGCTTCGAGCAGCTGGTCGGCGGCCAGCTTGTAGGCCGAGGTGTCGTACGAACGCACGCAGATGCGCCCGCCCATGCCGTTCTGCGGCGCGTTCATGCCATTGAAGCCGGCGATGCGCTCGATGAGGTCGTCGACCACGCCGCGCACCAGCTGCGTCATCTCGCCGCGGCGCTTGCCGTACAGGCCGGCGAAGTTGGTCACGCCGCCCGCGGTGCCCATGCCGCCGAGAAAACCGTAGCGCTCCACCAGCAGCGTGCGCGCACCGTGGCGCGCGGCGCTCACGGCGGCGGCAATGCCGGCGGGGCCGCCGCCGACCACGACCACGTCGAAGTCGCCGAACACCGGCAGCGCGCGCGCCGGTTCGGTCAGGGTGTTTTGTTGCTGCGTCGTCGCCGTCATCACTGCAGTTTGATCCCGCGCGTGGAAATGATCTTGCTCATGATCGCCGCCTCTTCCTTCACGCGCGTGCGCATGCCGTCCGGCGAGGTGCCCACGGCCTGCCAGCCTTGCTCGAAGAGCTTGCGGCGCACGTCGGGGTCTTTCATGACGATTTCGATCTCGCGGCTGATGCGCGCCTGCGCGGGCTTCGACAGGCTGGCCGGGCCGAGCAGCGCCACCCACACCTCAAGGTTGAAGTCTTTCACGCCGGCGTCGGCCAGCGGGGCGATCTCGGGCACCAGCGCGCTGCGCCCGCCCGTGAGGCCCACGGCCTTGAGCTTGCCGGCGCGGATCTGCGGCATGGCCACGCCCGGCGGGATCAGGCCCATCTGCACCTGGTCGCCCAGCATGCCGGTGACGACCTGCGGGTTGCCCTGGTAGGGCACGTGCTCGGGCTTGAAGCCGGCCACGCGGCTCTTGAGCAGTTCCATGCCCAGGTGGCCGACCGAGCCCACGCCCACCGAACCGTAGTTCCACTTGTCGCCGGCCTGGCGCGCGGCGTCGAAGAAGGCGGTGCCCGAGGGCAGGCTGTTCTGCGCCACGAGCACCAGCGGCGCGGTGGCGATCAGCGAGAGGTAGGTGAAGTCCTTCGCCGGGTCGTACGGCAGCTTGGGGTACAGCATCTTCGACGACGTGAGGTTGCCGTTGATGACGATGCCCAGCGTGTGGTCGTCGGTGGCCTTGGCCACCTGGTCGGCCGCGATGTTGCCCGAGGCGCCGGCCTTGTTGTCCACCACGACCGGCTGGCCCAGCGCACGGGACAGCGGCTCGGCGATGGTGCGCGCCGCGATGTCGGGCGTGGAGCCGCCCGGGAAACCCACCAGCAGGCGGATCGGCTTGGTCGGCCACGCGGGGGTGTCGGCGCTGGCGGTCAGCGGCAGCGCCGCGGTGGCGGCCAGGCCGCAGGCGATCAGGAGGGCTCTCTTGGTGGCTTGCATGGAAAAAGACAGTTAAAAGGTAAACAAAAATGCAAAGACAGGCAGCTTAACTGGCGCATCGCGTCGCAGGCAAGGCACGTGTGCCGCGGGCCGGAGTGGATGTCGCTGCAACAGACATCGGAAGCCGCGACACGCGTGCACGCGCTGATATATTGAGTCGATCATTTGCGCGACTCCGACCTGCGATCGCGAACCCCCTAGAGATATGTTGTCGATGTCATCAGAAATAAAAGTCAACCGCTATTTGATCGCCCTGTTTGCGCTTGCTTTCGCGATCCTGGCCACACTGCACGTCGCCTTCTATCTGAAGGGTGAGCACCATCTGTACGTGAACGATTTCCGGAACTATTGGATCGCTTACTGGAAATCGTCGATTCAGTTCAAGCAGAACATCGGGGATTGGGCCCGCATGTTGCGCGGTGAAATCTGGGGCAGCGACTACAACTCGCTCCCTGCCGCCTTGCTGCTTCCGTTCAGTCTGGTTTTTGGCTACGAGCGATTCGGATACATCTGGGGTGCGACGATCACCTACCTCGTTCCGGTGGTCTTGCTTTCGGCCAAGGCGGCCAGCCTTGTCGTGCGTGAGAAGGAAAAACCGACCCTGGTCTTTCTGATGGCGGCCGTCGTGGCCGCCTGCTACGTCCCTTTCTGGGCGCCCACACTGATGGGCTGGATCGACATCGCCGGGCTCATCCCTCTGATTCTTGCGTTCATCACGGTCAGAACGGCCGGCTTCGGCAAGCGGATCCGGCCGGGCATGGCGATACTTCTCGGGCTCTTGATCTGGATGCCGTTCCTGATCCGGCGCTGGTACGCCTTCGCGATCGTGGCCTTCGTGCTTTCCGCGCCGATCTACTGCATGGTGTTGGCCCGCCTCGAAAACCGCACACCCTGGAGCCAGGCATTCGTCAGAACGGCCCTTAACTTCGCGATGGCAGGCGTGACGTCGCTGACGTTCTGTCTGATTGCGCAAGGCGGGCTCGTTCAAAGCATCTTGAACACGAGCTACGCCTCGATCTATGTCGCGTACCAAAGACCGCCGCTCGAGCATTTCCTGGACCTCTGGAACAACTTCGGCGGGCTCTATCTGGGGCTGGCGCTGGCCGGGCAGATGTTCCTTTTCAAAACGGCATCGCAGCGCACAGATGCACTGTTCATCAATGCCAACATCGTTCTGCTGTTCGCCCTGTTCACACGTACTCAGGGGTTCGGCGCGCAGCACTACCTTCCGCTTGCCTTCTGGATCTACCTCCTGATTTGCATCGGGCTGCGGCAGATCCTGCCACTCGGTCCCAGAGCCATCCCTTGGACTGCAACAGGTGTAGCGCTGGTCGCGACGCTCGCCCTCATCACGTCTTTCTATCGCAGCGACGTCGGTGCTCGATTGGCAGGTACCGTTTTCCCGCAAACAACCTACAACAATCAAATCGGGGATGAGAAAGCCTATGCGCGCCTCGCAGATCACCTCAATGCATTGCTGAAGCCCGGTGAAACTTTCACCGCGTTCGCCTCCCACAAGATCCTCAACCGCGACGTGCTGCTCAGCGTTTCGCGTGAATCGCTTGCCGGCAAGGACGTGGACACATCCCACGTCGATCTCATCCAGGGTCTGAGCGTCGCGCCTTTCATGGCGCGGTACGCGGTCGTGACCGATCCCATCCTCACCCACCTGCCTGAAGGCACACAAACGGTCATCACGATTCCTGCCAAGGCCATCCTGACGGGTCAAGGCATTGGGGCTGCCTACGAGCGCGTGGGCGAGAGCTATGCGATCACCGACAGCGTGAAGGCTTTCATCTATGCAAAAACGCGGGCGTTCACGCCGGCCGAGGTCGACGCGCTCCTCGCAGACTTCTACAAGCGCTACCCCGATTGGCGCGAGATCTATGGAACCACGATGTTCAAACTCGCGATGACATCTACGGCCGAGACGGGCGACCAATGGGGGAAATTCGAGTACGCCCGAGATGGCTCGATCACCGTGCACCCGGGAGAAACGACGCCCACGCGTGCGACTTTCTCCGGCGTTGCGAACGAGATTCGCCTGACAGTTGCGCCCGCATGCCCGGGGTCTGACGGCGTCGATGTCCGGCTCGGTTTGATGGGCAAGGAGATTGCGCACTTCGAGGTCGCACCGGGAAGTGCCGTGACACTTCCAACCACCGACCCATCTGCGACCTATGACCTGGTCGTCTCGAAGCGCGGGAATCCGTGGTGCGACCTGGTTTCCCTCACTGCTGCGCAACCCAAGGCGCCCTCCTGAACGCACGTGCGGCCTCTCCCTAGTCGAGGCTGATGTTGCCCCGGCGCACCAGCTCCCCGTACACCTTCGACTTGGCCTCGGCATTGCGCTCGATCTCCTCGGGCGACCAGGCCAGCGGCTCGAAGGCGAAAGTGTCGAAGCGGGCGCGGATGTCCGGATCGGCGATGACCTTGGCCACGTCGGCGTTGATCTTGGCCTTCACGGCCGCCGACACGCCCTTGGGCGCCAGCAGCGACACGAAGGAGTTGACTTCCAGCGAAGCCGGGCCGCCGGCCTCGGCCATGGTGGGCACGTCGGGCATCTGCGGGATGCGCTTGGGCGCGGCCACGGCGATGTAGCGCAGCTTGCCGGCCTTGTAGATGCCCTGGCTCGACGGGATGCTCGCGAAGGCCCATGGCACCTCGCCGGTGCCCACGTTGGAATACAGCTGCGACACCTCGCGGTACGGCGCGTGCCGCATGCGGATGCCCGTGAGCGCCTCGAGCTGCTGCGCGCCCAGGTGGCCCGGGCTGCCGACGCCCCACGAGCCGTAGACGATGCCTTCGGGGTTGGCCTTGGCGGCGGCGATGAGGTCGGCCATGGTCTTCCACTTCGACTCGGTGGCCACGGCCACGAAGAAGGGCGTGCGGAACAGCGAGGCCACCGGGTCGAAGTGCTGCAAGGTCACGAAGTTGCGCGACTTGTACAGGTGCGGCAGCGCGGCGATGTGCTCGCTGTCGAGTTGCAGCAGCGTGTAGCCGTCGGGCGCGGCGCGGCGCGCCTGGTCGATGGCGATGAAGCCGCCGCCACCGGGCCGGTTGTCGACCAGCACGCGCTGGTTCCACAGCCGCGAGAGCTTGTCGGACACGAGCCGCAGCACCGCGTCGGGGCCGCTGCCGGCCGCGAACGGGGTGATCAGCGTCACCGGCTTGCTCGGGTAGTCGCTGCCCTGCGCCCAGGCGCCGGAGGCGGCGGTCAGGGCCAGGACGGCGGTCGTCAGCAATGCGCGCGGAAAGTTCATGGGTTGTCTCCTGGGCCTTCGGCCTCGTGGGTGGGGGTATCGCAGAAAAACCGTGTCAGCGTGGCGCGGGCGCCTCGCCCAGGCAGTGCTCGGGTCGCCAGGCATAGAGCCATTCGACCGCATCGTAGAAGCGTTCGGGCGTGCGCCCGGTCCACAGGCTGTTGCGCACGAGGCGCTCCACGCCCTGGGCGTGGTACAGGCGCCCCATCTCGCGCACCGACAGCACGACGCGCGCGCAGCGTGCGATGCGGGCCTGTTCGTAGCGCTGGAAGGCGGCGGCCATGTCGAAGTCGCAGGCCTTCACGGCCTCGCCGAGCGTCACGGCGTCTTCGAGTGCCATGCAGGCGCCCTGCGCGAGGTACTGCATCATGGGATGCGCCGCGTCGCCCAGCAGCGTGGCCGGTCCGTCGCTCCAGCGCTCGACGGGGTCGCGGTCGGCGGTGCTCCAGCGGCGCCATGAAGTCGGGCGGTCGAGCAGCTGGCGCGGGCGCGCATGCACGCCCTCGAAATACGACAGCACCTCTTCTTTGCTGCCGTCGGTGACGCCCCATTCTTCGGCGTCGCGGCTGTGGAAGGTGACGACCAGGTTGTACTGCTCGCCGTGGCGCAGCGGGTAGTGCACGAGGTGGCAGTTCGGGCCGGCCCAGACCACGGGCGCGTTCCATTGCAGGTCGGCGGGCATGTCGGCCGCGGGCACGACAGCGCGGTAGACCACGTGGCCCGACACGCGCGGCGCGTCGCCGATGAGCTTGGCGCGCACCACCGACTTCACGCCGTCGCAGCCGACGATGGCGTCGGCCTGGAAACGGCGGCCGTCGCGCGTGACGGCCGTGACGCCGTGCGCGCCGATGTCGATGGCCTCGACCTGCGCCGAAGTGTGGAAGCGGATCAGCGGATGCTGCTTCACGGCCTCGTGGATCGCGCCGTGCAGGTCGGCGCGGTGGCTCACGGCGTACGGATTGCCGAATCGTGCGCGGAAGGCCTCGCCGACGGGCACCGAAGCCACTTCGCTGCAGTCGACCGCGTCCATCATCACGAGCCGGTCGGTGAACACCGAACTGCGGCGCACGGCCTCGCCCACGCCCAGCGCGTCGAGCGCCGCGAAGGCGTTGGGGCCGAGCTGCAGGCCGGCGCCGATCTCGCCGATGACGGCGCTCTGTTCGAGCAGGTCGATGGCCACGCCCAGGCGCGCGAGCGCGAGCGCGACGGCCATGCCGCCGATGCCGCCGCCGACGAGCAGCACGGTGGGAGGATGCTTCGAGAGGGTCATGCGCGGGCCGGGGCGCTCAGTCGATGCGAACAGTCAGGGACGGCAGACGCTCGATGCTGACCTTGATCGTCTGGCCCGGCTTCACCGCGCCCACGCCTTCGGGCGTGCCCGTGAAGATCAGGTCGCCGGGCTGCAGCGCGAACAGCGTCGAGAGGTTGGCGATGACTTCGTTCACCGACCAGATCAGGTGCGTGATGTCGCTGTTCTGGCGCACCTGGCCGTCCACTTCGAGCGTGATGGCGCCGGCGTTGATCTCGCCCACGTCGGCCAGCGTGCGCAGCGGCGCGATGGGGGCCGAGAAGTCGAAGGCCTTGCCGATCTCCCAGGGGCGGCCGGCTTCGCGCATCTTCATCTGCAGGTCGCGGCGCGTCATGTCCAGGCCCACGGCGTAGCTGTGGATGTGGCTGGCGGCCTGGTCGACCGGGATGTCCTTGCCGCCCTTGCCGATGGCGACCACCAGCTCGGCTTCGTAGTGGTAGTTGCTCGTGAGCGGCGGGTAGGGAATGGCTGCGGTGGCGCCTTCGGCCACGGGCACGACCGAGGCGTCGTCGTTGGGCTTGCAGAAGAAGAACGGCGGTTCGCGGTCGGGGTCGAAGCCCATCTCGCGCGCATGCGCAGCGTAGTTGCGGCCCACGCAGTAGACGCGGCGCACGGGGAACTGCCGGTCGGAGCCGACGATGGGAAGGCCGACGATGGAAGGGGGTGTGAAGACGAAGGACATGGAAGCTCCTGCCGCGTGGGACGGCACATCAGACAAACAAGAAAAAAGAAGGAAAGAAGGTCGCCGCGCTTTCAGGCGTCTTCGAGAAAGGCTTCGCGCAGGATGCCCATGGCCTGCTGCACGGGGCGGTCGGAAAAACTGAAGAGCACGGTGTCTTCGTTCGGCGACGACAGGCGCAGCGGCGCCCACGAGGGCACGACGAAGGTGTCGCGCGGGCCGAAGTCGAAGCGCTGGCCGGCGATCTCGGCCGTGCCGTGGCCTTCGACCACGCTGTAGACGGTGCCGTCGGTGGCGCGGTGCGCCTGGCCCGCGAAGCCCTTGGGCAGCAGTTGCAGCTGGGTCGAGATGGTCGGCATCGGCGAGCCGCCCGTCAGCGGGTTGATGTAGCGCAGCTTGTGGCCGAGCCAGGCGTCGGGCGCCTCCTGCTTCTGCAACTGGGCCAGCGCCTCGCGGCTGCGCAGGTAGGGGTAGTTGAAGATCGGCGAGGTGGCCGAGGTGTGGTCGTGCCGCACCGGCACCATGTTGTGGCCGAAGCGCGCCAGGCTGTGGCCTTCGGGGCGCGCCACGTGCTGCACCTTGGCGTCGTCGTTCTCGGCGAAGCCGGCGTCGAAGAAACGCAGCATCGGAATGTCGAGGCCGTCGAGCCACACCACCGGCTCGGTCACGCCTTCGATGCCTTCGTTGCCGTGGTCGTGCCAGGCCCACGAGGGCGTGATGATGAAGTCGCCGGGGTGCATCGTCGTGCGCTCGCCGCCCACGGTGGTGTAGGCGCCCTTGCCGTCCACGATGAAGCGCAGCGCCGACTGCACATGGCGGTGCGACGGTGCCACCTCGCCCGGCATGATGAGCTGCAGGCCGGCGTAGATCGACTGCGTGATCGATGCGTTGCCGGGCAGCGCGGGGTTCTCGAGCACCAGCACGCGGCGCACGGCCTCTTCGGCGGTGATGAGGTCGGCCGACTCCATGAGCAGCGGACGGATCTCGTCGTAACGCCACAGCGCGGGCACGCACGGGCTCTTGGGCTCGCGCGGCACGAGCACGTGCAGCGACTCCCACAGCGGCGAGAGGTTCAGCGGGCGGATGCGGGCGTAGTAGTCGCGGCGCTCGGCGGCATTGGCCGGTGCGCCGGCGGCATGGGAAGAAGCGGGGTTCATGGGGTCGGTGTCTCCGTTGGCGGCATTGTTGACCCGCACCACTATTTCCTCAAGACCGCGTGCTAATACACGGAATTCGAAATTTCGATAATGGTGTCTTTCGCCTTCAGGGCTCCGTCCCGCCTCACCCCATGTCCAAGCTCGATCTCGAATGGCTCGCCGTGTTCGACGAGGTCTACAAGACCGGCAACGTCACCAAGGCGGCCGAGCGCCTGGGCATGGCGCAGGCGGCGGCCAGCACGGCACTGAACAAGCTGCGCGCGCACTTCGACGACCGCCTGTTCACCCGCACCGCGCAGGGCATGCAGCCCACGCCGCACGCCGAGCGCATCTACCCGAACCTGCGCGAGGCGCTGGCGCAGCTGGCGCAGGCGCAGGGCAACCGCAGCAGCTTCGAGCCGGCGCGCGCGCAGCGGCGCTTTCGCATCTGCATGACCGACATCAGCGAGGTGGTGCTGCTGCCCGGCCTGCTCGACCACCTGCGGCATGCGGCGCCGGGCGTGCACATCGAGACCGAGATCATCTCCACCCACAGCGGCCGCCGCCTGCAGGACGGCGACGTCGACCTGGCCGTGGGCTTCATGCCGCAGCTGGACGCGGGCTTCTACCAGCAGGTGCTGTTCATGCAGAACTTCGTCTGCCTGGCGGCGCAGAACCATCCGCGCATCGGCGCCAAGCTCACGCGCAAGCGCTTCGAGGAAGAGGCGCACGCGGTGGTGTCCAGCTCGGGCACGGGGCACGCCATCGTCGATACCACCATCGCGCGCCTGGGCCTCAGGCGCAACGTGGTGGTGCGGCTGTCGAGCTTCCTGAGCGTGGCGCGCATCGTGGCCCACACCGAACTGATCGTGGTGGTGCCGCGCATCCTGGGCAACGTGCTGGCCACGCAGGAGCCGGTGAAGGTGCTGGCGCCGCCCTTCACGCTGCCGGCCTATGCGGTCAAGCAGCACTGGCACGAGCGCTTTCATGCCGACCCGGGCAACGCCTGGCTGCGCCGCACGCTGGCGCAGCTGTTCAGCGGCAGCTGAACGGCGCCGGGCAGACGCCAAAGGGCGCCCGGGCGCTCGCATAATCGCGGCTCCCCACCCACAGCCCACAGAAAAAAGGCGCCCCCATGTCTTCCATCACCCTCCGATTCCTGGCCGAACCCAGCACCGTCAACTTCGGCGGCAAGGTCCACGGCGGCACGGTCATGAAGTGGATCGACGAGGCCGGCTACGCCTGCGCCACCAGCTGGGCCAAGCGCTACTGCGTCACCGCCTTCATCGGCAGCATCCGCTTTCACCGGCCGATCATGATCGGCGACCTGGTCGAGGTCGAGGCCCGCCTGGCCTACACCGGCAAGACCAGCATGAACATCTCGGTCGAGGTGCGCAGCGGCGACATGAAGGGCGGCGTGATGGAAAAGACCACCGAATGCCTGATCGTGTTCGTCTCGGTCGACTCGCACGGCCGGCCACTACCGGTGGAAGCCTTCGTGCCCGGCACGCCCGGCGAAATGGCGCTGGCCGAGCGCGCCAAGGCGCACCTGGACGCCAGCCGCGCCGCCGGCGGCACGCCCTGATCCCGGGGCGGGGATAGGCGGCGCGCCCTAACCACGGCGCGCCCGGACGGCTAGAGTCGTGTGATTGCATCCCAAGGAACACACCGCATGGCCACCTCCCGAGACGACGACAGCAACGACAAGACCGACCGCATCAAGGACTCGGCCCAGCAGATCTGGCTGGCCGGTCTCGGCGCCTTCGCCAAGATGCAGCAGGAAGGCAGCAAGGCCTTCGAGGCGCTGGTCAAGGACGGCGCCGGCATGCAGAAGAAGACCCAGCAGGCCGCTGAAGAAACGCTGGCCCAGGCGCAGCAGCGCATGGCTGGCTTCGCCAGCGAGTTCGGCACCAAGGCCGCCGGCCAATGGGGCAAGCTCGAGAACATCTTCGAAGACCGCGTGGCGCGCGCACTCGAAAAGCTCGGCGTGCCCTCGGCCGCCGACGTGGCCGCGCTGCAGGCGCGCGTCGAGGCGCTCGAAGCCCAGCTCAGGCAGCGCGATGCCAAGACCTCGCCCGTGCGCGCCTCGCGCAAGGCCGCGCCGGCCCCCGCCGCCAAGAAGACCCTGCGCCGCACCAAGGCCGGCTGACATCGTTCTGTAATTGCGGCACTGCACAAAAAATCAGCGCCGCAAAACATGTCCCGCACCGTTCATGGTGCAGCGCACATGCGCTAGAGTGCCCCCAAGACCAAGAGAAACCACGGGGGCACCGACATGGCAAAGAAGGCGCCACGCCGCACTGCGCAACGCATCCTCGAAGCTGCATTGGACTTGTTCAACCGCTTCGGGGAACCGAACGTGTCGACCACGCTGGTGGCCGGCGAACTGAACATCAGCCCCGGCAATCTCTACTACCACTACCCCGCCAAGGAAGAGCTGATCAACAAGCTCTACGAAGGCTACGAAGCCGAGCTCAACGAGCTGCTGCACGCCAGCGAGGGCGTGCACGACGTGGAGGACGCCTGGTTCTTCATGCACAGCCTGTTCGAGCTGATCTGGCGCTACCGCTTCCTGTACCGCGACCTCAACGACCTGCTGAGCAAGAACCGGCACCTGGAGACCCAGTTCCAGCTCGTGCTCAAGAACAAGGCACGCGCCATCCGCCAGCTGATCGCCGGCCTGAGCCGTGCCGGCCACTTGGACATCGACGCGCACGAGGTCGACACGCTGGCCCAGAGCATGGTCGTCGTGCTGACCTACTGGCTCAGCTACGAATACGTGCGCAACCCGCGCCAGGCGCTGGAGCCCGCGCATGCGCAGGGCGCGCTGATGCGCGGCGGCCACCACACGCTGCACCTGCTCGCGCCCTACCTCGCACGCGACCAGCGCCGCCACCTGCTGGCGCTGAGCAATGCCTACAACGGCGAAAGCGCCGCCAGCAACCCCAGCCCCGTGCCACCGACGGTCGATATGGCGGCCTAGAACATCCATGCCCCACTCCGATTTCAAACCGCTCTCGCTGCTGTCCGCCGGCCCTGCCGCGGCCACGGCCACCGCCGGCACCGAACCCTGGACGCCCCTTCCCTACCCCGACGTGCCCCGCTACGACGCGCGCAGCCTGCTTACGCACTGGCCGCGCCTGCACGCCGGCCACGCGCTGCCGCCGCCTTCAGCCGACGCGCCGCTGGCCGAAGGCTGGGCGCTGTACCACAGCGGCGAGTTCGAACGCGCCGCCACCCTCGGCCTGCGCCACGGCCCCGACGGCCTGGCGCTCGCCAACCAGGCGACCGCGATCTACGCCAACTACCTGGAGCCGCGCGAGGCCGTGCGGCTTTCGCTGTTCCGCCAGGTGATCGAACGCGCCGGCGCGCAAGTCGCGGCCGAACCCGACAACTGCCAGGCGCTGTACTGGCAGGCCTACGCCCTGGGCCGCTACAGCCAGGGCATCAGCGTGGCGCGCGCCCTGGCGCAGGGCCTGGGCACCAAGCTCAAGGGCGCGCTGGAGCACGTGATCGAACTGCAGCCGGAGCACGGCGACGCGCACCTCGCGCTGGCCGCCTTCCACGCCGAGGTGATCGACAAGGTCGGCGCGCTGGTCGGGCGCATGACGTACGGCGTGCGCGCCGAGACTTCGATCGAACTGTTCGAGCGCGGGCTGGCGCTGCACCCGCAGTCGGCGGCCGGGATGATGGAGTACGCGCGTGCGCTGCTGATGCTGCACGGCGAGTCGCGCCTCGGCGAGGCGAACGGGCTGTACGAGAAGGCGGCGGCGCTGACGCCGGCGGATGCGCGGGAGCGGCTGGATGTGGAGCTGGCGCGCGCAGGCCTGACGGACTGAAAGGCCGGAACGCTTGCGATTGGTACCACTTGGTACCAATCCATTTATGATGCGCGGTTTCCGACCTTCTTCCCGACCGCCATGTCCGACCTCAACGCCCAATTCGAAGCCGCCCAGGCCAACTCCAAGCTGCTGGCCGAGCGCCCCGACAACCCGACCCTGCTGAAGATCTACGCCCTGTTCAAGCAGGCGACCGAAGGCGACAACAGCGCCAAGAAGCCCAGCTTCAGCGACATCGTCGCGCGCGCCAAGTGGGACGCGTGGACCGCCCAGAAGGGCGCCACGGCCGACGAGGCGAAGCAAAAATACATCGACCTGATCGAATCCCTCCGCGGCTGACCGATCAACCGACGATCCCGCGCTCCTGCAGCGCGGCGATCTGCTCGGCACTCAACCCGATCTCCTCCAGCACCGCCTGCGTGTCCGCCCCCAGCGCCGGCGCATTGCGCCGGTGGCCGGCCGGCGTGAGCGACAGCTTGGGCACGAAGCCGGGCACCGCGAGCGCGCTGCCGTCGGGCATCTTCACCTCCTGCAGCATGCCGCGCGCGGCGTAGTGCGGGTCGGCCGCGATGTCGGCGATGGTGTAGATGCGCCCGGCCGGCACATGCGCCGCATCGAGCGCGGCCAGCACCTCGGTCACCGTGCGCTGCGCGGCCCAGTCGCCGATGGCGGCGTCGAGCATCCCGACCTGCGCCACGCGCCCCGTGTTGCCGGCCAGCGCCGGGTCGGCCGCGAGGTCCGGCCGGCCGATGCAGGCCATGAGCCGCTTGAAGATGCTGTCGCCGTTGCCGGCGACGATGGCGTAGCCGCCGTCCGCGCAGCGATACGCGTTGGTGGGCGCAATGCCCGGCAGCGCGCTGCCGGCGGCCTCGCGCACCGCGCCGAATTCGGCGTACTCGGGCAGCAGGCTTTCCATGCAGTTGAAGACCGCCTCGTACAGCGCGACGTCGACCACCTGGCCCCGGCCCTTCGGGAATTCGGCGCTCACGGTGGCGTGGCGGTGCTGCATGGCCATCAGCACGCCGATCACGCCGTGCAGCGAGGCCAGCGTGTCGCCGATCGACACGCCCACGCGCACCGGCACGCGGCCCGGCTCGCCCGTGAGGTGGCGCAGCCCGCCCATGGCTTCGGCCACCACGCCGAAGCCGGGGCGGTCGCGGTAGGGGCCGGTCTGGCCGTAGCCGCTGATGCGCAGCATCACGAGCGCGGGGTTGGCGGCCAGCAACTCGTCGGGCCCGAGGCCCCAGCCTTCCATCGCGCCGGGGCGGAAGTTCTCGACCAGCACGTCGGCCTCGGCCGCGAGCTGGCGCACGATGGCCTGCGCCTCGGGCTGGCGCAGGTCCAGCGCCAACGAGCGCTTGTTGCGCGACTGCACCTGCCACCAGACGGAGGTGCCGTCCTTCAGCAGCCGCCAGGTGCGCAGCGGGTCGCCCGCGCCGGGCGGCTCGATCTTGACCACGTCGGCGCCGAAGTCGGCCAGCGTGCGCGCCGCGAAGGGGCCGGCGATCAGTTGCCCGAGTTCGACGACCTTGAGGCCGGCCAGCGGACCCGCGGCCGGAGGGGAAAGAGAGCTTTGCGTCATGGTTTCCGAGTGTGCCGTGCCGCCCGGAGTACCGGGTCAGGCCGGGAAAACACCTATGAAATCTTGACACGGCGCGACGCGGCTCTTTTGCACTGCAGCAATTGCACTCCCGCACGCGCCACGCCCCGAGGAGAAAGGGGTTTGCTGCAGCGCAGCGCGTCGTCGCGCCCTTCACTACCAGGCAGGACCGCGACTCAAAAAAGTATCAGTTGCGAGCGCCAACGCTGGTTGTTGGCATCCGGAGCGATTCGTACAGTCCGCCTCACCCCACCCCGGGGCCACCACCACAGAGGAAAGACCGCCGGCCATGCAACCCGATCTGGAAATCGTCGAAGTCCAAGGTGACGAATCGTTCACCGCCTGGGCGCACGGCTATCCGTATCGCACGGTGCGCTGGCACTTCCACCCGGAGTACGAGATCCAGCTGATCGTCGAGACCCAGGGCGTGTACTTCGTGGGCGACCACGTCGGCCACTTCGAGCCGGGCAACCTCGTGTTCATGGGCCCCGACCTGCCGCACAACTGGATCAGCGACGTGCCCGCCGGCCAGAGCGTCGAGCGCCGCGGCATCGTGATCCAGTTTCCGGCCGCGCTGGTGCGCAACATGGCGGCCACCTTCCCCGAGTTCCGCCGCATCGAGCCGCTGCTGGCCGAGTCGGCCTCCGGCCTGCTCTTCTCGGCCGCCACCGCCGCCGCGGCCAAGCCGATCATGGAAGCGCTGCTCGAGGCGCGCGGGCTGCGCCGCGTGGTGCTGCTGCTGTCGCTGTTCGAGCTGCTGGTGGCCAGCGACGACCGCCAGCGGCTGGCCAGCCCCGCGTTCACGCCCGACCCCAAGGCCTTCATGTCGCACGCGATCAACAACGTGCTGGCGCACATTGCCGCCAACCTGGGCGACGAGTTGCGCGAGCCGATGCTGGCCGAGCTGGTGGGCCAGAGCCCGAGCGCGTTCTCGCGCTCGTTCCGCAAGCACACGGGGCAGTCGTTCGTGCGCTACGTGAACCGGCTGCGCATCGGCCGCGCCTGCGAGCTGCTCGCCAACAGCGACAAGCCCGTGCTCGACGTCTGCATGGACGTCGGCTTCAACAACGTGTCGAACTTCAACCGGCAGTTCCTGCTGCACAAGCGCATGCCGCCGACCAAGTTCCGCCACTTCCATCGCATGCAGCTCGCTGCATCGCGCGCCGCCAACAGCCCGCCGTAGCGCGCCCCCCGTGTTCCCCGCGTCGTTCCTGGCGCGGCGCCTTGCGCGCCGCGCAGGGCGCCCCTTTGCCCGCGTTTTTTGCAGACCGTCACACAACCAACCTCAAGGAGACAACCCAATGAAGAGCCTTCTCAAAGCCACCGCCCTCGTCGCCGCCCTGGCCTGCGGCACCACCGCCGCACTGGCACAGGCACCCAAGCAGCCGCTGCGCATCGGCATGACCTTCCAGGAGCTGAACAACCCCTACTTCGTGACGATGAAGCAGGCACTGGAAGAAGCCGCCGCCAGCATCGGCGCCACCGTGGTCACCACCGATGCGCGCCACGACGTGGCCAAGCAGATCGGCGACGTGGAAGACATGGTCCAGAAGAAGATCGACATCCTGCTGCTGAACCCGACCGACTCGGCCGGCGTGCAGTCGGCGGTGCGCTCGGCCAAGAAGGCCGGCGTGATCGTGGTGGCGGTCGACGCCAACGCGCAGGGCCCTGTCGATTCGTTCGTAGGCTCCAAGAACCTCGACGCGGGCCGCCTGGCCTGCGAGTACCTGGCGAAGAACATCGGCGAGAAGGGCGACGTGGCCATCCTCGACGGCATCCCGGTCGTACCGATCCTGGAGCGCGTGAAGGGCTGCCGCGAAGCGCTGGCCAAGTACCCCGGTATCAAGGTCGTGAGCACGCAGAACGGCAAGCAGGAGCGCGCCACCGCGCTCACCGTGACCGAGAACATCCTGCAGGCCAACAAGAACCTCAAGGGCGTGTTCAGCGTGAACGACGGCGGCTCGATGGGCGCGCTCGCCGCCATCGAGGCCAGCGGCAAGGACGTGAAGCTCACCAGCGTGGACGGCGCGCCCGAAGCCATCAAGGCGATGCAGAAGGCGGGCTCGAAGTTCATCGCCACCACCGCGCAGTACCCGCGCGACCAGATCCGCCTGGCCATCGGCATCGCACTCGCGAAGAAGTGGGGCGCCAATGTGCCCGCGGCCGTGCCGGTCGACGTGAAGCTCATCGACGCCGAAGGCGCCAAGACCTTCAGCTGGTAAGCCACCACAGGCACCGCCCGTGACGCTCACGTACGAACCACCCCGGGAGATGCTTCGGCTGGAAGGCGTGTCCAAGCGCTTCCCGGGCGTGAAGGCCCTGTCGAGCATCGACCTCTCGGTGCGCCAGGGCGAGGTGCACGCGCTGCTCGGCGAAAACGGCGCGGGCAAATCGACGCTGATGAAGATCCTCGGCGGCATCCACCGGGCCGACGAGGGCCGCATCGTCGTCGACGGCACCGAATGCCACTTCGCCGGCTACGGCGACGCCATCGCGGCGGGCATCGGCATCATCTTCCAGGAGTTCAGCCTGGTGCCGTACCTGAACGCGGTGGAGAACATCTTCCTGGGCCGCTACCTCACGAACCGCTTCGGCCTCATGGACCAGGCCGCCATGCAGCGCGAGGCCCGCGCGGTGTTCGACGAGCTGGGCGTGCAGATCGACCTCGGCGTGCCGATCTGCCAGCTCTCGGTGGCGCAGCAGCAGTTCGTCGAGATCGGCAAGGCGCTGTCGCTGAAGGCGCGGCTGCTGGTGCTCGACGAACCCACCGCCACGCTCACGCCCAACGAGGCGGAGCACCTGTTCAAGGTGATGCGCGCGCTGCGTGCCAAGGGCGTGGCGATGATCTTCATCTCGCACCACCTCGATGAAATCTTCGAGGTGTGCGACCGCATCAGCGTGCTGCGCGACGGTGCCAACGCCGGACACGTCGAGGTGGCCGCCACGACCGTGGACGCGCTGGTCGAGATGATGGTGGGCCGGCGCATCGAACAGAGCTTTCCGCCCAAGCCGCAGCCCGCACCGAACAGCCGCAAGGTGCTCGAGGTGCCCGAGATCCAGCTCGTGAAGGACGGCCCAGTCAACCGCTTCGACCTGCACGCGGGCGAGATCCTCGGCTTCGCGGGGCTGGTGGGCTCGGGCCGCACCGAACTCGCGCTGGGCATGATGGGCGCCGACCGCACGCACCGCAAGACGGTGCTGCGCAACGGCCAGCCCGTGCGCCTGGACGACCCGACGCAGGCGCTCGCGCACGGCATCGGCCTGCTGCCCGAAAGCCGCAAGGTCGAAGGGCTGATCACCGACTTCACGATCCGCTTCAACATCTCGTTGAACAACCTCGGGCGGCACCGCCGCGCGGGCGTGGTCGACACGGCCTCGGAGAAGCGCGCAGCCGATGAACTCTCGCGCCGCGTGGGCGTGAAGGCGCCGGGCATCGACACCCGCGTGGCCACGCTGTCGGGCGGCAACCAGCAGAAGGTGGTGATCGCGCGCTGGCTCGGCCACGACTGTGACGTGCTGATCTTCGACGAGCCCACGCGCGGCATCGACGTGGGCGCCAAGGCCGAGATCTACCAGCTGATGCGCGAACTCACGCGCCAGGGCAAGTCGATCCTGATGATCTCCAGCGAGCTGCCCGAGATCGTCGGCCTGTGCGACCGCGTCGCGGTGTTCTCGGGCGGCGCCATCGTGGCCACGCTCACGGGCGACGCCATCAACGCGGGCGAAATCATGCGCCACGCGACCTCGTCCTCTCCCTCCCTTCCCTCTTCCTCCGGGAGCCCCTCATGACTGCCACCGCCACCCATCCCACGCCGCCCGTGCCCGCGGGCGGGTTCTTCACGCAGCTGCGCCGCTCCACGGCCTTCCTGCCGCTGGTCGGCCTTATTGCCATCTCGGTCTTCATGATCGTGGCGACCGACAACTTCCTCTCGGTGAGCAACCTGCAGAACATCGCGCTGCAGTCGTCCATCAACGCGATCATCGCGGTGGGCATGACGGCCGCGATCCTCACCGGCGGCATCGACTTGTCGGTGGGCGCGGTGGTGGCGCTGTCGGGCACGCTGGCCTCGGGGCTGATGGTGCACTTTGGCCTGCCACCCGTGCTCGCCGTGCCGCTCGGGCTCGGCGTGGGCGCGGTGATCGGCCTGTTCAACGGCTACTGCGTGGCCTACCTGCGCATGCCGCCGATCATCGTGACGCTGGCCACCATGGGCATCGCGCGCGGCATCGCCCTGATCTACACCGGCGGCTACCCGATCGACGGGCTGCCCGAATCGTTCGCCTTCCTGGGCAGCGGCACGCTCGCGGGCCTGAAGGTGCCGATCCTCGTCATGCTGGCCACCTACCTCGTGGCCTACGTGCTGCTCAACATGGCGCCCTTCGGCCGCTATGTGTACGCCATCGGCGGCAACGAGGAAGCCACGCGGCTGTCGGGCGTGCGCGTGTCGCGCTACAAGCTGCTGGTGTATGTGCTCAGCGGCCTCACGGCCGCCATCGCGGGCATCGTGCAGGCCGCGCGCGTCACCAGCGGCCAGCCCGGCGTGGGCGTGGGCTTCGAGCTCGACGCCATCGCGGCGGTGGTGATGGGCGGCACGTCCATCGCGGGCGGCCGCGGCGCCATCGTGGGCACGCTGGTCGGCGCGCTGCTGCTGGCGGTGCTCAACAACGGTCTCAACATGATCGGCGTGTCGCCGTACCTGCAACTGATCATCAAAGGCGGCATCGTCCTCCTTGCGATCTTCATCAGCCGCGAAGCCCGCCGCTGACCTCTTCTCCGCTTCTTCGTACCTCCCTCGACTCAAGGAATCCATGTCGTATCAAAAGCTCCAGCCCGGCGCCACGGGCGCCATCGGCGAACTCGCCGCCATGCAGGCCGTCGTGTGCCACGGCCCCAAGGACTACCGCCTCGAAACCGTCGCGATGCCCGTCATCGGCCCGAACGAACTGCTCATTTCCATCGCGGCCTGCGGCATCTGTGCCTCCGACTGCAAGTGCCACTCGGGCGCGAAGATGTTCTGGGGCGGCGACGGCCAGCCTTCGTGGGTCAAGGCGCCGGTCATTCCCGGCCATGAGTTCTTCGGCTACGTCGAGGCGCTGGGCGAAGGCGCGGCGGAGCACTTCGGCGTGGAGAAAGGCGACCGCGTGATCGCCGAGCAGATCGTGCCTTGTGGCAAATGCCGTTTCTGCACCTCGGGCAAATACTGGATGTGCGAGGTGCACCACATCTTCGGCTTCCAGCGCGTCGTGGCCGACGGCGGCATGGCCGACTACATGCGCCTGCCGCCGACCTCGCGCGTGCACAAGATCCCCGACGGCATCTCGCTGGAAGACGCGGCCATCATCGAGCCGCTGGCCTGCGCGATCCACACGGTGAACCGCGGCGAACTCCAGCTCGACGACGTGGTGGTGATCGCCGGCGCCGGCCCGCTCGGCCTGATGATGACGCAGGTGGCAGCACTCAAGACACCGAAGAAGCTCATCGTGATCGACCTCGTGCCCGAGCGCCTGGCACTCGCGAAGCAGTACGGCGCCGACGTGGTCATCAACCCGAAGACCGAGAACGCCGACGCCATCGTCAAGGGCCTCACCGAAGGCTACGGCTGCGACGTGTACATCGAGACCACCGGCGCGCCCATCGGCGTGACGCAGGGCCTGGACATGATCCGCAAGCTCGGCCGCTTCGTCGAGTTCAGCGTGTTCGGCTCGGAGACCAGCGCCGACTGGTCGATCATCGGCGACCGCAAGGAACTCGACGTGCGCGGCGCACACCTGGGCCCGTATTGCTACCCGGTCGCCATCGACCTGCTGGCGCGCGGGCTCGTCACCTCGAAGGGCATCGTGACGCACGACTTTCCGCTGACCGAATGGGAGCACGCCTTCGCGCTGGCCAACTCGCTCGACTCGATCAAGGTGCTGCTCAAGCCGCAGCCCCGCGCAGTGTCATGAAGTACGTCGTCGGCGTCGACATCGGCACGCAGAGCACCAAGTGCCTGCTGGCCGGCATCGACGGCAAGGTGCACGCGCAGGCCAGCGTGGCCTACCAGCCCGAGACGCCGAAGCCGCTGTGGGCGCAGCAGGACTGCGAGGTCTGGTTCGATGCCGTGTGCGAGAGCGTGCGCGCCTGCGTGGCGCAAGGCGGCATCGCCGCGACAGACATCGCCGCGCTGTGCGTGAGCAGCCTCTACGGCGGCGCGGGCATCCCGGTCGACGAGGCCATGCGCCCGCTGCACCCGTGCCTGATCTGGATGGACCGCCGCGCCACCGCCGAGGTCGATGCGGTGAACGCGACGGTCGACGTGGCGCGGCTGCAGGCCATCACCGGCAACGGCGTCGACAGCTACTACGGCTTCACCAAGATGCTGTGGCTGCGCGAGCACCGGCCCGAGGTGTGGGCGAAGACGCACCACTTCCTGCCGCCCAACAGCTATATCAACTGGCGGCTGACGGGCCAGCTCGCGGTCGACCACAGCTCGGCCGGCAACATCGGCGGCGTGTACGACGCGGCGCGGCGGCGCTGGTCGGCGCAGGCGCTCGACATGCTCGGCATCCCGGCGCGCATGATGCCGCCGCGGCTCGTCGAATCGAGCGAGGTGGTGGGCCACCTGAGCGCCGAGTGGGCCGCGCAGCTGGGCCTGCGCGAAGGCATGCCGCTGATGGCCGGCGGCGTCGATGCGGCGGTGGCCACCTTCTGCGCGGGCGTCACCGGCAGCGGCGACCATGTCGCGATGATCGGCACCAGCATGTGCTGGGGCTTCGTGAGCCCGACGGTGGATGCGCGCCACCAGCTCATCACCATGCCGCACGTCTACCGCGGCGCGGACCGCAGCTACGTGTTCGGCGGCGCGATCACGGCCGGCGCGGCCGTCACCTGGTTCCTCGAGGCCTTCTGCCAGGCCGAGGTGGCCGAGGCCGCGCGCACCGGTGAAGACGCGCACGCCCTCATCGAACGCCGCGCGGTCGACGTGCCGCCCGGCGCCGACGGCCTCGTCTTCCTGCCCTACCTGATGGGCGAGCGCAGCCCGATCTGGGACGCGCAGGCCAAGGGCGCTTTCCTCGGCCTCTCGCTCGCGCACAGCCGCGCGCACCTGTACCGCGCCGTGCTCGAAGGCGTGAGCTTCGCGCTGCAGCACAACATCGAGGCCGGCCGGCGCAGCGGCCAGCCGCTGGACGACCGCCTGATCGTGGTCGGCGGCGCCGCGCATTCCGACCTGTGGATGCAGATCGTGGCGGACGTCACGGGCTACCGCGTGTTCACGATCGAGGAGGAGGTCGAAGCCGCCCTCGGCGCGGCGATGCTTGCGGCGCTCGGTGCCGGGCTGGTCGACGCGGCCACCGCCGAACGCGGCTGGGTCACGCTGGTGGAACGCGCGCGGCCCGAGCCTGCGGCGCAGGCGGTGTACAGCGAGCGCTTCGAGATTTACACGTCGCTGTACCCGGCGCTGCGTGATGCGATGCATCGGTTGGGATGACGCATCTGTCCGGGGCACGATCACGCCGACGGGGCACCTTGCTCCGCGAATGTCCCCCGGGGCTTCGCCCCTCCTCCTTGATTTCGCTGCGCAAGGCACCCCGCCAGCGTGATCGTTATTCAGTGCGGTCGTTGATCGGCCGCAAACGCAGAGCGTGCCCTTGTGCGCAGGGCACTGGGTGCTCCCCGCAGCGAAATAAAGGAGGAGCGAAGCGGGGGACATTCGCGGAGGGGAGTACCCGGTGTCCTGTGCACACGCCCTGAACCCACAACACCCAATAGAGCGACCAACATGACACCCACTTTCGACTTCTCAGGCAAGCGCGCCCTCGTGACCGGCGCCAGCAGCGGCATCGGCCGTGCAGTCGCAGCGCAGCTCGCCCACTCAGGCGCACAAGTCACCGCCGTGGGCCGCAACGCCGACGCGCTGGAAGCACTGCAGACCGAGTCCGGCTGCCTGCCCTTGGCACTCGACGTGGCCGACGTCGCCGCACTGGAAAAGGCGCTCGCCCCCTTGCCCGCCTTCGACCTCGTGGTGAACTGCGCCGGCACCACCCGCATCGAGCGCGCCATCGACCTGCAGGCCGGGAGCTTCGACGCCGTGATGGCCGTCAACGCGCGCGCCGCCGCGCTCGTGGCCGTGCGCTGCGGCCGGGCCATGATCGCGGCCGGCGTGCGCGGCAGCATCGTCAACGTGTCGAGCCAGGCCTCGCTGGTCGCGCTCGACGCCCACCTTTGCTACAGCGCCTCAAAGGCGGCCATGGACGCCATTACGCGCGCGCTGTGCCTCGAATTCGGGCCGCACGGCATCCGCGTGAACAGCGTGAACCCGACCGTCACGCTCACGCCGATGGCCGAGCAGGCGTGGTCCGATCCGGCCAAAAGCGCGGCAGCGCTCAAGAGCATTCCGTTGGGACGTTTCGCGCAGGTCGAGGAAGTGGTCGCGCCGATCCTGTTCCTGCTGTCCGACGGCGCGGCGATGGTCAGCGGCGTGGCGCTGCCGGTCGATGGCGGCTACACCATCGCCTGAAGAAAAACCTCCGCCTCAGGCGAAGCGGGTGCCGCCCTGCGGCGCGTCGAGCAGCGCGTCGAGGTTGCGCGAGATCTTCTGCTCGATCTGGTCGCTGAAGCTGCTGAACAGGAAACCCAGCGTCGCCTCGAGCCGGAAGGTGTCGGCCGTGACCTCCACCGTGCCGTCGATGCCCGCGCGGCTGAACTGGGCCCGGTCGCAGTCGGTGCCCTCGGTGTAGGTGCATTCCAGACCGTAGTCCTGCTCGACCTGATGCACCCATTGGCGCGCGACTTCGCGGGCGCCGGCAATGCCCAGCGTGTGGTTGCGTTCGATTTGGATGTCAGGCACCGTCGTCTCCGTTGTTGTCGTGTGTGCGGCCGTGGCGCGCATGGGTGTGCAGGATACCCGTGGCGGCCTGCAGGGCGCTGCGGCGCTCCTCCGTCGTAGCCAGCGCGGCGATGCGCCGCACCGCAGTGTAAAAGCGCGGCCAGTCGCGGCCCTCGCGTTCGAACAGGGCCTCGAAGCCCGGCACGAGGTCGTCGTACGCGCCCTGCGCACCGAAGGCCGCGTTGTTGGCGCGCGCCACCCAGCCGTCGTAGGCGTTCTGGCGCGGGCCGGTCCACGCCGCCTTCAGCGCGGCATAGCGCTCGCGAAAGTCGGCCATGGCGGCCTGCTTCTGCGCCTCGACCTTCGTCCAGTCCTTCGCCTTGGCTTCGGGCGACTCGTACACCTGCGTGAGCGCGCGGCGCGTGTTGAGCGCCAGCGCACGGAAGTCCTGCCGCTGTGCATTGAACTGCGCGTACTCGGCGCGCGCCGCCTCGCCGGCTTCACGCTGCAGCCACATCGCGCCGCCGATGCGCTCCACGGCCGTGGCGTACGACTCGTTGAACACCGTGTCGCCCGGCACATAGAGCACCTGGTGCGCCAGCTCGTGGAACACGAGGCGCGCCAGCTCGCCCTCGGGGTAGCCGATGAAGGTGGACAACAGCGGATCGCCGCCGGCCCAGTTCATCCAGCCCAGCGTGGAGTACGCGGGCACGGGGTACACGGCCACTTCGAGGCCGTGGGTCTTCTGCGCTTCGGCCTCGGTTTTCGCGGCGGCCTCGTCGTAGTAACCGCGATACCCCACGCAGCCCGCGACCGGGAAGCACCAGCTCTTGAGCGTGAGCGAGTACGGCGGCGCGGCCACCACGTTCCACACGGCGGCGGGGCGGTGCAGGTCGGCATACGAGGTGTAGCTGGCGTTGTCGGGCAGGCCGAGTTCGCTCGACGCGAAACGGCGGATGCGCTGGGCAAGCTCGAGCTTGGCCTTGAGCGGCGCGCCCACGGCCGGGTCGGCCAGCCATTCGGGCACGGGCTTGGCCGCGCGCAGGATGTCGAGGTGGCCGTTGGCCGATTGCCAGTAGTAGCCAAGGTCGGCGCAGCCCGTCAGAAAAAGCGCACCGGCCAGTGCCAGCGCGGGCGCGCGCAGCCGTCGCATCACGCCTTTTCGACCTGCACCAGGCAGTCGTAGAAGGTCGGGCCGCGGCCAATGTCGGTCAGGCGCTGGCTGGTCAGCTCGTTGACGTTGGTGCCGTCCATGCCGAGCTTGCGCCACCAGATGCCCATGCCGTGCACCACGCCCTGGCGCGCGCGGCGCGACACCTCGGCGCGGCAGCGGTGCTCGCCGCGCTGGTTGAACACGCGCACCGTGGCGCCGTCCTCGATGCCGCGCGCGGCGGCGTCGTCGGCGTGGATCTCGAGCAGCGGCTCGACCTCGATGGCGCGCAGGCTGGTCACGTTGACGAAGGTCGAATTGAGGAAGTTGCGCGCCGGCGGCGAGATCATGGCCAGCGGGAATTCGGTCGAGCTGCCGGCCGGCTCCCAGTTGGGCACGTGGTCGGGCAGGCCGTCCATGCCCATGGCCTGCAGGCGCTCGCTGAAGAACTCGCAGCGGCCCGAGGGCGTGGGGAACGTGCCTTCGGCGAACGGCGCCTCGGCCAGCTTCAGGCTGGTGAAGCCTTGCGCGCGCAGCTGCTCGAAGTCGATCGCCTTTTCGGCGAAGGCGGTGCGGCACAGCGACTCGTCGCTCTCCGAAAAGCAGGGCTCGTCGAAGCCCAGGCGGCGCGCCAGTTCGCGGAACACCCAGGCGTTGCTGCGGGCCTCGCCGCGCGGCGCCACGGCCGGGCGGTTCAGCAGCACGTCGGTGTGGCCGTAGCTGCAGTGGATGTCCCAGTGCTCGAGCTGCGTGGTGGCGGGCAGCAGGTAGTCGGCGTAGTCGGCGGTGTCGGTGCGGAACTGCTCGAGCACCACGGTGAAGAGGTCTTCGCGCGCAAAGCCCGCCACCACCTTGGCCGACTCGGGCGCCACCGCCACCGGGTTGCTGTTGTAGACCACCACGGCCTTTACGGGCCTGGCGGTGTCGAGCAGCGCATCGCCGATGGTGCTCATGTTGATGGTGCGCGGCTTGCGCCCGGCCAGCAGGTCGGGGCGCTGCAGCGCGGCGCGGTCGACCGGGTAGTGGCCCGAGCTGCTGAGCAGCAGGCCGCCCGCGCGGTCGCGCCAGGCGCCGACCAGCGCCGGCAGGCAGGCAATGGCGCGTGCCGCGTTGCCGCCGCCACGCACGCGCTGCATGCCGTAGTTCAGGCGGATCGCGGCCGGCTTGGTCGTGCCGTAGGCCTGGGCCAGCGCCACGATCTGTGCCTCGGGAATGCCGCAGACCTCGGCCGCGCGCGACGGCGGCCATTGCAGCGCGCGCTCGCGCAGCTGCTCCCAGCCCAGCGTGTGGTTGGCGATGTAGTCGTGGTCGAGCCAGTCGTGCACGATGAGTTCGTGCATGAGCGCCAAGGCCAGGGCGGCGTCGGTGCCGGGCAGCAGCGCGATGTGCTCGTCGCACTTGTCGGCGGTTTCGGTCTTGCGCGGGTCGATGCACACCAGCCGTGCGCCGGCGCGCTTGGCGGCCTGGGCGTGGCGCCAGAAATGCAGGTTGCTGGCGATGGAGTTGCTGCCCCAGATGAGGATGAGCTTGGCCTGCGCGAAGAACTCGATGCGCATGCCGACCTTGGCGCCCAGCGTGTAGACCATGGCCTCGCCGCCCGCCATCGAGCAGATGGTGCGGTCCAGCAGCGAGGCGCCCAGCTTGTGGAAGAAGCGCCGGTCCATCGATTCGCCCTGCACCAGGCCCATGGTGCCCGCATAGCTGTAGGGGAGAATTGCTTCCGGTTCGGCCTGCAAACCCCGAAGATGCGCGGCGATATCGTCCAATGCCGTCTCCCACGAGACGGGCTCGAAGCGGCCGCTGCCCTTGGGACCGACGCGTTTCAGGGGCTGCACGAGCCGCTCGGCATGGTCATTGCGTTCGATGTACCGGGACACCTTGGTGCACAGCACGCCGCCGGTGTGCGAGTGGGCGGGGTTGCCTTGCAGCTTCACCGCCACGCCGTCCTTGACGGTGGTGACGAGCGCACAGGTGTCGGGGCAATCGTGCGGGCAGGCGCCCAGCACCGTGGAGGGTGCGGTGGCGTCGGGCGTGTCGAGGAGGGAATCCGTTGCGTGGGCCATCGGACAAGTCTAATTTGAGTATCAACACACAGGGCAGAGGGAGGATTTCACCATGACGATGCAATTGAATCGCAGGCATTTTTCGATCGCCACGGCGGCCGCCGCCACGCTGGGCGGCTTCGGCATCGCCCGGGCGCAGGGCGACACGCCGCTGGTGCTGGGCCAGTCGGCGCCGTTCACGGGGCCGGCCGCGCAGCTGGGCATCCAGTTCCACCAGGGCGCCAAGCTGTTCCTGGACCAGTACAACGCCCAGCCGGGCCAGCGCGACGTGGTCATCAAGAACCTGGACGACGGCTACGAGCCCGACCGCTGCGCGGCCAACACGCAGAAGCTGATCGGCGAGGACGTGTTCGCGCTGTTCGGCTACATCGGCACGCCGACCAGCCTGGCCGCGCTGCCGCTGGCGGTGAAGGACAAGGTGCCGTTCATCGCACCGTTCACGGGCGCGATGTCGCTGCGCGAGCCTTTTCACCGCAACGTGTTCCATCTGCGCGCTTCGTACAACGACGAGACGGCATTGATGGTGAAACAGCTCACCCACCTGGGCATGAAGAAGATCGCGGTCTTCTACCAGAACGACGCCTACGGCAAGGCCGGCCTGGACGGCGTGACGCTGGCATTGGCCCAGCAGGAACTCAAGCCCGTGGCGCTGGCCACGGTGGAGCGCAACTCGGCCGACGTGGCCGCCGCGGTGAAGACGATCATGGCGAGCCAGCCGGCGGCGGTGGTGCAGGTCGGTGCCTACAAGGCCTGCGCGGCGTTCATCCGCGAGATGCGCAAGGCGGGCTACGGCGGCGTGTTCTTCAACCTCTCGTTCGTGGGCACGCAGGCGCTGGCGGACGAGCTGGGCAAGGAAGCGGCGGGCGTGATGGTCACGCAGGTGGTGCCCTCGCCCTACAACCAGGCGAATGCGCTGGCGCGCGAGTTCACCGAAGCGGTGCGCAAGGCGGGCGGCGGCGCGAGCGCCAATTTCTCGAGCATGGAAGGCTACCTGGCCGCCAAGGTGCTGACCGAGGGGCTGCGCCGCGCACCGGGCGGCAAGGGCACGCGCGACGGGCTGATCGCGGGGCTGGAAAGCATCGAGCGGCAGCAGTTCGGCGGCTTCGAGGTGTCGTTCTCTTCGAAGAGCCATGTGGCTTCGAAGTTTGTCGAGCTGTCGATGCTGACGGCGGACGGGCGAGTGCGGACCTAGTTTCTCGGGGTGCGGTCAGGCCGAAAGGCCGTCCACCGCCTGGAACATCGCCTGCCGCGCCTGGCTCACGATCTGGCCGCGCCAGGCGTCGCTGTCCGTGTAGAACGCCTCCACCATGCGCGCGCGAATGCCATCGGCCAGATCGGCCGGTGCGTCCGGGTGCTTGTGCAGCCAGTGGTCGGCGCGCAGGGCGCCGGTCACCTCGAGCATCGGCAGCGTGCCGTATTCGAGAGCGATGCCGGTGTACTCGGCCTGCGGGCACTCTTCGTACACGGCGTCCCACATCAGGCCGCGCAGCAGCGCCGAAGTCGAGGAGCCGTCGTAGATCGAGGTGACGGGTGCCGCCGGCGTGCCCCACCAGGCGTTGGCGCGGGCGTAGGCGACCTTGTCGTCGCGGCAGGCAAAGATGCGCTCGCCCAGGCCGTTGGGGCCGAGCCCCGTGTGCAGGTCGATCCAGGCGAGGCGCTTCGCGTGGCCTGCATGGCGGCGCAGCACGCTGCGGATGGTCTTGTTGCTCCACGTCGGCGCCTTGCCGCCGAAGAAGAGGCCGTCGTCGAACTGGTACTGGCCGCTCGTCACCGCCGCCTGGTAGGCGGTGGCACCGTGCTTCTCGATCCACTTCTCGATCGCGGCCTGGTTGTCCGGCGTCGGCGGCCAGGTGTCGGGCAGCAGCAGCGGGTGCAGCTTGGCGTAAGGCTCGTTCACCGGCACGGGCTTCGAGAAGTCGAGGAAGTTGCGGTTCAGGTCGACGTTCTCGTGCGTCACGCGGCGGCCGTACGAAAAGCCGTGCGGGTTCAGCGCATGCACGTACAGCACCGCCACGCCCTGCGCCCTGGCCTTCTCGCGCCACTCGGCGTCGTGCAGCGCGAACACCTGCACGCCGCTGCCGCAGTGGCCTTCGACGCCGTGGCAGGCACTGGTGACGACGAGCAGGCGCTCGGCGTTGGCGTCGCCGTCGAGCGCCACGTCCATCGACAGCTCTTCGCCGTCGCGGCCCTTGAGCGGGTGCGCATGCGGCTCGACCGTGAGGCCGGCGCTGACGCAGCCCTGCAGGAACTTCTGGCGCGCCTGGGCGTAGCGCGACGAAAAGGCCTCGCCGATGCCGATCATGGGGCGGTGCCGCCGGGCTGGAGGAACTGCTCGGCGATCTGCACCCAGCAGGTCGCGCCCAGCGGAATGAGGTCGTCGTTGAAGTCGTAGCTGGCGTTGTGCAGCGTGCACGGGCCTTCGCCGTGGTGCACGTCGCGGTGCGCGCCGTCGCCGTTGCCGATGAAGGCGTAAGCGCCGGGCTTGGCCTGCAGCATGAAGGCGAAGTCTTCCGAGGTCATGGCGGCCTCCTGCTTGAGCACGTTCTCGGGGCCGACGATCCCGCCCATCACGCGGCGCGCGAAGTCGGCCTCGGCTTCGGTGTTGATGGTCGGCGGGTAGTAGCGCTCGAAGCGGAACTCGCAGGTGGCGTCGTGCGCGGCGCAGATGTGCTCGCTGATCTGCTTCATCTTGGCCTCGATCATGTCGAGCACCTCGAGCGAGAAGGTGCGCACGGTGCCCGACAGCTCGCAGTTGTCGGGGATCACGTTGTTGGTTTCGCCGGCGTGGATGGTGGTGACCGAGATCACCGCCGAGTCGGTCGGCTTCATCTTGCGCGTGAGGATGGTCTGGAAGGCCTGCACGATCTCGCAGGCGATCGGCACCGGGTCGATGCCGGTCTGCGGCAGCGCGGCGTGGCCGCCCTTGCCGACCACGTTCACATGGAACTTGTTGCCCGAGGCCATCACCGGGCCGGGGCTCACGGCAAACTGGCCGGCCTTCATGCCGGGCCAGTTGTGCATGCCGAAGACGGCGTCCATGGGGAACTGCTCGAACAGCCCTTCCTTGATCATCTCGCGCGCACCGCCGCCGCCCTCTTCGGCCGGCTGGAAGATCAGGTAGACGGTGCCGTCGAAATTGCGGTGCTTGGCCAGGTGCTGGGCCGCCGCGAGCAGCATCGCCGTGTGGCCGTCGTGGCCGCAGGCGTGCATCTTGCCGTGGTGCTGGCTGGCGTGGGCGAAGGTGTTGAGCTCGGTGACGGGCAGCGCGTCCATGTCGGCGCGCAGGCCGACGGCGCGGGTGCTGGTGCCGTTCTTGACGATGCCGACCACGCCGGTGGTGCCCAGGCCGCGGTGGATGGGGATGCCCCATTCGGTGAGCTTGCCTGCCACCACGTCGGCGGTGCGGACTTCTTCGAAACAGAGTTCAGGGTGGGCATGAAGGTCACGCCGGACGGCCGCGATGCCGGCCGCCTGCGTGACGAGCGAGTCGATGAGTTTCATAAGACACAGTCTAGGCTTTGCGCTGGGCGCCGCAAAGACCGTGCCGGGCAAACCCTCAGCGGCCGATGCTCTTCAGGTACTCGGCGCGCGCGGCCAGCGCGGTGTCGGTGAAGTCGGTGAACACGCCATCGACGCCGAGTTTGTAATAGACCGCGTATTCGTTCTTGCCGTCCTTGTTGTAGTCGGACGCGAGCCGGCGCGACTCGTTACGGAACGTGAAGGGGTGCACGAACAGGCCCGCCTTGTGGGCGTCGGCGATCAGCGTGGTGGGGGCCATCGAGGTGGCGTCGGCGTCGTTGATCTTGCCGTCCTTGTTGACGTCCACCACCTTGCCGTCGGCGCCCACGGTGCCCTTGACGCTCACGATGTAGCGCTTCCAGGGGCCGATGCCGTCGGCATAGGTCTTGATCTCGGCCAGCCCGGCGGGCGAGACCATGACGTCGAAGTTGCGCTTGTCGCCGGCCTTGGTCCACTCGTAGGGGCGGTCGACCGGCACGGCGTAGGTCATGGCGCCGGTCTTCATGTCGATGCCGTCGCCGTCGATCAGCTGGATGAGCTTGGTGTTCAGGCCCTTGCTCTTCATGTACTTGAGGCTGCCGGGCTCGAACGACTGCACGTAGATGGGCGCGGTCTTGCTGTTCCAGCCGGCGGCGTTGATGGCGGCGATGACCTTGTCTTCCATGGGCATGCCCAGGTCGCGGAAGTAGGTCGGGTTCTTGGTCTCCGGGTAGATCGCGATGGTGCGGCCGGTTTCCTTCGTCTTGGCCTTGGCGAAATCGATGATCTCCTGGAAGGTCACGACCTTGAACTTGCCGTTGAATTCCTGCGGGCGCTCGGCGTCGGTCGAGATGCCGCCCAGGGTCTTGATCTCGGCCAGCGTGAAGTCGTTGCTGAACCAGCCGGTCTGGGTCTCGCCGTCGACCTGGATGGTCTTCTTGCGCGAGGCGAAGCGGGGGTGTTTGGCCACGTCGGTGCTGATGGCCAGGTTGGGGTCGTGGCGGGCGATGAGCACGCCGTCCTTGGTGGAGACCAGGTCCATCTCGATGACGTCGGCGCCCAGCTCGATGGCGCGGGCATAGGCCTCCAGCGTCTGTTCCGGCAGGTAGCCCGAGGCGCCGCGGTGGGCGATGACCAGCGGCGGGTTGCCGTCCAGCGTGAGCAGCTTGTTCGCCGCCGGGCCGGTGGTGCCACAGGCGGCTAGGCTCAGGGCGGCCGCGGCGGTCAGGGTGATCTGCAGGGACATGCGCATGTTGTCTTCTCCATCCAAACAAAGAAAAAAGAGGAGGCAGGCTACCCGCTGCGCGTGACAACGCCGATACCCATCTGCGCGGGCGTTCAACTTCCCGGACAATCTGTTGCATGCAGCACACGCTTTCTCCCCAGAGCCTCTTGATGGCGCAAACCTTGGTTCGCATGAACACGGTGAGCGCAAACAGCAACCTCGAGCTGATCGACTTCGCCCAGGCGCACCTCGCGGCCCTGGGCGTGAAGAGCCGCATCACCTACAACGCCGAGCGCACCAAGGCGAACCTGTTCGCCACGCTGGGCGAGGGCAAGCCGGCCGGCGTGATCCTCTCGGGCCACACCGACACGGTGCCCTGGGACGGCCAGGCCTGGAGCGTCGACCCGCTGTCGGCCGTGGTTCAGAACGAGCGCCTGTACGGCCGCGGCTCGGCCGACATGAAGAGCTACATCGCGATCGCGCTGGCCAATGCCCAGCGCTTCCTCGAGGGCGACGCGCCCTCCGCCGTGCACTTCGCCTTCACGTATGAAGAAGAAATCGGCTGCTTCGGCGTGCGCGAACTCATTGCCGACATGCGCGACGCCGGCATCAAGCCGCTGGCCTGCATCGTGGGCGAGCCCACCAGCATGGTGCCGGCCATCGCCCACAAGGGCGTGTACCGCTACAAGTGCTGCGTGCGCGGCAAGGAGGCGCACTCGTCGCTCACGCCGAAGTCGGTCAACGCCATCGAGATGGCCGCGCGCGTGATCGGCAAGGTGCGCGACATGGCCGAGGATTTCGAGCGCAGCGAGCCGCGCTACGACGGCTTCGACGTGCCCTTCAGCACCGCCAGCGTGGGCCAGTTCCACGGCGGCATCGCCGACAACGTGGTGCCGCGCGACGCCGAGTTCCGCTACGAATTCCGCGACCTGCCCACGGCCGACGCCAAGCGCATGCAGTCCGACGTGCTGGCGTACGCCGCGAGCATCGAGCCCGCCATGAAGAAGGTGGCGCCCGACGCGGGCTTCAAGTTTGAAACGATCTGCGAAATCCCGAGCTTCCTGGGCGCGGCCGGCGACCCGGTCACGCTGCTCGCGCAGCGCCTGGCCAGCGAAGACCGCACCACGCTGGTGGCCTTCGGCACCGAAGCGGGCCTGTTCAAGAACGCCGGCATCCCCACCGTGGTGTGCGGCCCCGGCAGCATCGAGCAGGCGCACCAGCCCGACGAGTTCGTGAGCCTTGAGCAGCTCGCGCGCTGCGAGCTGTTCATGGAGCGCCTCGCGACCTCGCACACCATTGGCTGAAGACCACGGCAGCGGCGCACTGCAACGCATGAAACGCGTCGCGCTCGGCCTGCTGTGCGCGGCGGCGGCGTTGTATGCGCTGGCCAGCGCGCTGCACGGCCAGCACCCGGCCTGGGGCTACGTGGCGGCCTTCGCCGAGGCCGCGATGGTCGGCGCCATTGCCGACTGGTTCGCGGTGGTGGCGCTGTTCCGCCACCCGCTGGGCCTGCCGATCCCGCACACGGCGATCATCCCGAGCAACAAGGACCGCATCGGCGCCAAGCTCGCGGGCTTCATCTGCGACAACTTCCTGAGCACCGCCCAGGTGCTGGCCAAGCTGCGCCAGTTCGATGCGGCGGGGCGCATCGCCGAGTGGCTGGCCCGGCCCGCCAGCGGCGAGCGGCTCGGCGAATGGGGCGTGGCCGCCACGCGCTACGGGCTGGCCGCCTTCGACGACGAACGGGTGCGCGACTTCATGGGCCGCACCGCCGCGGCCGGCCTGGCCAAGATCGACCTCTCGCGCCTCACCGGCCAGGCGCTGGACGCGCTCACGGCCGGCGGGCGCCACCAGGCGCTGCTCGACGATGTGCTGCAGCAGGTGGCCGAGCTGCTCGACGGCGACGAGGTGCAGGCGCACATCACCGAAGCCATCGCGCGCGAGATCAAGACGCTGCGCTACGTGGGCCTGGACCAGGTGGCGGCCAAGCTCGCCACGCGCAAGATCGTGGCCGCCATCGCGCGCACGCTGGCCGAGCTGGCCGCGGAGCCCGACCACCCGATGCGCAAGCGCTTCGACCATTTCGTGGACGACTTCGTGGTGCGCCTGAAGCTGGACCCCGAGTTCCAGCAGCGCGGCGAGCAGATCCGCGCCGAGCTCATCGCGCACCCGGCGCTGGGCGACTACCTGCACGGCCTGTGGGGCGAGCTGCTGGGCTGGCTGCACGACGACCTGGGGCGCTCCGACTCGACCATCCGCCAGCGCATCGCCACCATGGCCGGCGCGCTGGGCCAGCGGCTGCAGAACGACGCGGCGATCCGCGCCTGGATCAACGAGCAGCTCGAAGCCGCCGCGCCGGCGGCCATCGAGCGCTACCGCGAGGACATCCGCCGCTACATCGAGGAGCGCGTGGGCGAGTGGAACGCGCACGAGATGACCGATGAGCTCGAGCGCCACATCGGGCGCGACCTGCAGTTCATCCGCATCAACGGCACGCTGGTGGGCGGGCTCGTGGGGCTGCTGATCCACACGGCGACGCAGCTGCTGCGCGGCTGAACAATCACCGGGTGCTGCGGGTTATCCGCAGCGGACGAAAGTCCGCATCCAGTCTCCCGAGCGACTGCGCGGCCTCCTCCGGCTCCTAGACTGCGGGCGCACTGCCGCATCCACAAAGCCAACCCAGAGGAGATCGCCATGCCCCGTCGCTCGATCCGCGCTGCCGCGCTGACCGCCGCCCTCGCCCTGCTCGCCGCCTGCAGCTCGCTGTCGCCACCGCCCAAGCGCCCCGCCGCGTGGGCCGCGCCCGAGGTGCTCGTGGCCCCGTCGTCCTTCGCGGGCGTGCACGGCCTGGCCATCGATGCGAAGGGGCGGCTGCTGGCGGGCTCCGTGCTCGGCAACACGCTGTGGGAAGTCGACCGCCAGACCGGCGCCGCCAAGGTGCTGATCGACGCACCCGAAGGCCAGGCCGACGACATCGCGGTCGGCCCGAAGGGCGAGCTGGCCTGGACCAACTACCTCATGGGCATGCTGCGCTACCGCGAGAACGACAGCGCGCCGCTGCGCGTGCTCGCCAAGGACCTGCCCGGCCTGAACTCGCTCGATTTCGATCGCAAGAACGGCAAGCTCTACGCCTCGCAGGTGTTCCTGGGCGATGCGCTGTGGGAGATCGACCGCGAAGGCAAGCAGCCGCCCCGGCTCATCAAGAAGGACATGGGCGGCTTCAACGGCTTCGAGGTCGGGCCCGACGGGCTGCTCTACGGCCCGCTGTGGTTCAAGGGCCAGGTCGTGAAGATCGACCCGGCGAACGGCAATCTCACCGTGATCGCCGACGGCTTCAAGATCCCGGCCGCCGCCAACCTCGACGGCAAAGGCAACCTGTGGGTCGTCGATGCACGCAGCGGCGAGCTGGTGAAGGTGGACCTCGCCTCGGGCCGCAAGACCGTCGCCAAGCAACTGCGCCCGTCGCTCGACAACCTGGCCATCGCGCCGGACGGGACGATCTACGTCTCGAACATGGCCAACAACGAGGTGCAGGCCTTCAACCCCGCCACCGGCGAACTGCGCACGCTCACCAGCGGCAAGGTGGCGGTTCCGGCGGGCCTGAAGATCGACGGCAACGACCTGTGGGTGGCCGACGTCTTCGGCTTCCGGCAGGTCGACGTGCGCACCGGCGAGGTGCGCGACGTGTTCCGCATGCAGCGCGACCCCGATCTCGACTACCCCTTCGCGGTCGGGCTGTCGCCCCAGCTGTTCGCGCTGACCTCGTGGTTCACGGGCTCGGTGCAACTGGTCGACCGCCAGACCCTGAAGACCGTCGAAACGATCCACGGCCTGAAGGCCCCGTTCGACGCGCTGCCCATGCCCGACGGCAGCGTGATCTACGCCGAACTCGCCACCGGCAGCATCACCCGCGCCAGTGGGCCGAAGTTTGCAGAGAAGTCAGTGCTGGCTAGCGGCCTGAACGGCCCGGTGCAACTGGTGGTCGGCCAGGACGGCGCACTCTACGTGACCGAGGCGGCCGGCAAGCTGCTGCGCATTCCGCTGGACGCCAGCGCGCCGCTGCGCACCGTGGCCGACGGGCTGGCGCTGCCCGAGGGCCTGGCCCAGACGCCGTGGGGCAGCTTCATCGTGGCCGAGAGCGCGGCGCGCCGGCTGGTCGAGATCGATCCGGCCACCGGCACCCGCCGCACCGTCGCCGAGAACCTGCCCATCGGCCTGGCGCCCGGGCCCGGCCTGCCGCCGCCCTACGTGGTGACGGGTGTGGCCGTGGGGCGCGACGGCACGGTCTACGTGTCGGCCGACAAGAACAATTCGATCTATCGAATTCGCCCTGTTATGCAGGGTAACAATTAGTACAAATTCCTGTTTACTTTTATAAACACATATTACAAACTGGCCGGGACGCTTCGCAGCGTGCCGATCGCATAGGGCAGTCGGAGGTCTGCGAAGCGCTCTTTCCGAAGGGACATCGCATGACTCCGCTCGTCGTAGGCCAGGTGCTATCGCCCGAATACTCCCTGGGGCTGGTTGCACTGTCGTTCGTCATTTCCTTCTTCGGCTCGCTGGTGGCCCTGATCTGTGCCGGGCGCATGGTCGGTGCCGACGGCAAGCCCAACCTGGCCATCGTGGCCTGCGCCGCGGTGGCGCTGGGCGGCATCGGCATCTGGTCGATGCACTTCATCGGCATGCTGGCCTACCGGCTGCCCTTCGGCATTTCGTACAACATGCCGCTGACCATCGTCTCGCTGGTGGCGGCCATCCTGATCTCGGGCATTGCGCTGTACCTGGCGGGCGGGCGAAAGAAATTCAGCCGCTCCGGCTGGCTGGCCGGCAGCCTGCTGGCGGGCCTGGGCGTGTGCGTGATGCACTACATGGGCATGTTCGCGATGAACATGCGGGCCACGATGAGCTTCGACGCCAGCATGGTCGCGCTGTCGGTGGTCATCGCCATCACGGCCGCCGCGGCGGCGCTGTGGCTGGCCTTCAACCTGCGCAAGCTGACCCACCAGGTGGCCGCCGCCGCCGTGATGGGCGTGGCGGTGTGCACCATGCACTACGTGGGCATGAACGCGGCCAGCATGATCTGCACGGCGGCCGCCCCGATCGACGCGCTCTCCCTGGGCGGCAGCTACATGGGCCTCACGGTGTTCGGCACGGCCGGCGCGGTGCTGATCTTCATCTACTGGGTGGTCACGGGCAGCAGCCTCGATGCGGCCCCGGCTGCACAGCAGCGCGTACGCCCCAGCTAGTTGGCGCAAGCGGGCCGGGGGCCCGCCTCCTACAGTCTGTGCGAACGACACGTTGCGCTTCGCACAGACCCCCATGCCCTTTCTCGAATCCCGGCTGCAGACGGCCGCAGACACCTACCAGGCCAACCGCGCCAGCATGCTCTCGCTGCTGGACCAGGTCCGGTCGCACGAAGCCCGCGCCGTGGCCGCCTCCAGCGCCTCGGCCGAGCGCTTCGCCAAGCGCGGCCAGCTGCTGCCGCGCGAACGCCTCGCCCTGCTGCTCGACACCGGCGCGCCCTTCCTGCCGCTGGCCACGCTGGCGGGCCTGGGCCAGGACAACCCCGACCTCGCCAAGAGCGTGCCCGGCGGCGGCCTGATCGCCGGCATCGGGCGCGTGGCGGGCGTGCGCTGCATGATCAGCGCCTCCGACTCCGGCATCGACGCCGGCGCGCTGCAGCCCATGGGTCTGGACAAACAGCTGCGGCTGCACGAGATCGCGCTGGAGAACAAGCTGCCCTTCATCCAGCTGGTGGAAAGCGCGGGCGCCAACCTCATGCAGTACCGCGTGCAGGACTTCGTGCGCGGCGGCAACATCTTCCGCAACCTCGCGCGCCTCTCGGCCGCGGGCCTGCCGGTGGTGACGGTGACGCACGGTTCGTCGACCGCGGGCGGCGCCTACCAGACGGGCCTGTCGGACTACATCGTGATGGTGCGCGACCGCACGCGGGCCTTCCTGGCCGGGCCGCCGCTGCTGAAGGCCGCCACCGGCGAGATCGCCACCGAGGAAGAACTGGGCGGCGCCGTCATGCACACCCACATCTCGGGCCTGGGCGACTACCTGGCCGAGGACGACCGCGACGCGCTGCGCATCGCGCGCGCCATCCTCGGCGGCATCGACTGGGCGCGCGACGAGGCGCCGCGCACCTTCGCACCGCCGCGCCACGACGCCGAGGAGCTGATGGGCCTCATGCCCGCCGACGGCCGCCGACCGGTGGACATGCGCGAGGTCATCGCGCGCATCGCCGACGGCTCGGAGTTCCTGGCCTTCAGCGAGCACTACGGCAGCGCCACGGTCTGCGGCCACATCCGCCTTGAGGGCCACGCGGTGGGCATCATCACCAACAACGGCCCCATCGATTCCGACGGCGCCACCAAGGCCACGCACTTCATCCAGGCCTGCTGCCAGTCGCGCACGCCCATCGTCTACCTGCAGAACATCACGGGCTACATGGTGGGTCGCGCGCACGAGGAGGCCGGCATCATCAAGCACGGCGCCAAGATGATCCAGGCCGTGACCAGCGCCAACGTGCCGCAGATCACGCTGCACTGCGGCGCCTCGTACGGCGCGGGCAACTACGGCATGTGCGGGCGCGGCTTCGCGCCGCGCTTCTGCTTCAGCTGGCCCAACGCGCGCACCGCCGTGATGGGCGGCGAGCAGGCCGCCCAGACCATGGCCATCGTGATGGAGGCCGGCATGGCCCGCAAGGGCGCCGTCGACCGCGACAAGATCGACGCCATGCAACGCCAGATCGTCGAGCGCTTCGAGCGCCAGATGAGCGTCTTCACCACCAGCGCGCTGCTGCTGGACGACGGCGTGATCGACCCGCGCGACACGCGCGCCGTGCTGGCCGAGGCGCTGTCGATCTGCCGCGACGCCGAGGCTCGCGCCCCGCAACCCATGCAGTTTTCGGTGGCACGGCCATGAGCACCTTTCACAAGATCCTGATCGCCAACCGCGGCGAGATCGCCGTGCGCGTGATGCGCACCGCGCGCGCCATGGGCTACCGCACGGTCGCCGTGTACTCGCGCGCCGATGCAGACGCCGAACACGTGCGCCAGGCCGACGAGGCCGTGTGCATCGGCGAGCCGCTGCCCGCGCAGAGCTACCTGAACATCGAATCGATCGTTGCCGCGGCCCGCGCCAGCGGCGCCGACGCGGTGCACCCGGGCTACGGCTTCCTCGCCGAGAACGCGGCCTTCGCGCAGGCCTGCCGCGACGCGGGGCTGGTCTTCATCGGGCCATCGCCCGAGGCCATCGTCGCGATGGGCGACAAGGCCGGCGCCAAGCGGCTCATGCAGGCGGCCGGCGTGCCGTGCATTCCCGGCTACCAGGGCGAAGACCAGCGCACCGATACGCTGGCAGCCGAAGCCGAGCGCATCGGCTGGCCCGTGATGATCAAGGCCACGGCCGGCGGCGGCGGGCGCGGCATGCGGCTCGTGGCCTCGGCCGGCGCCTTCGCCGAGCAACTGCAGAGCGCGCAGTCCGAGGCGCTGCATGCCTTCGGCGACGCCACCGTGATCCTGGAGCGCGCCATCGTCGCACCGCGCCACATCGAGATCCAGGTGTTTGCCGACCGCCACGGCCACGCGATCCACCTCGGCGAGCGCGACTGCTCGGTGCAGCGGCGCCACCAGAAGGTGATCGAGGAAGCGCCCTCGCCGGCCGTCGATGCCGCACTGCGCGCACGCATGGGCGCCACCGCCGTGGCCGCCGCCAAGGCCATCGCCTACGAAGGCGCGGGCACGCTCGAGTTTCTGCTCGACGCGCAGGGCCAGTACTGGTTCATGGAAATGAACACGCGGCTGCAGGTGGAGCATCCCGTGACCGAAGCGGTGACGGGGCTGGACCTCGTCGAGCTGCAGCTGCGCGTGGCCGCCGGCGAGCCGCTGCCGCTCACGCAGGAGGACGTGCGCATCACCGGCCATGCGATCGAGGTGCGGCTGTGCGCCGAAGACCCGCAGCAGGGCTTCCTGCCGCAAAGCGGCACGCTGAGCGCATGGCGCACGTCACCGGCTCTGCGCACCGAACACGCGTTGCGCGACGGCGCCGAAGTGCCGCCCTTCTACGACTCGATGATCGCCAAGCTCATCGCCTCGGGTCGCACGCGCGACGAAGCGCGGCAGCGGCTGCTGGCGGGCCTGCGCGACACGGTCGCACTGGGCCTGCCGACCAACCAGGCATTGCTGCAGCGCGCGCTCGCGCACCCGGTGTTCGCGGGCGGCGGTGCGACCACCGCCTTCATCGGCGACCACCTCGACGCGCTGCTGGCCGCCGACACCGCGAGCGACACGCGTGCCGCCCTGCTCGCGGCCCTGCTGCTGCAGACCGGCGCACGCGGCTGGCCCTCGCCGCTGGCGCACACGCTGCCCAACGCCTTGCGCTTCGCGCTCGACGGCGCCGTGCACACGGCGCGCGTGACGCCGCGCGGCGCGGCGCACTTCGAGGTCGTGCTGGACGACGCCGCGCCCGTGTCGCTCGCCTTGCTGGCGCTGTCGGACGACGGCCTGCTGCGCTTCGCCTGCGACGGCGTGGCCGCGCAGGCGCGGGTCGTGCGGCGTTCCGAACGCGTGGACTTCCATTTCGACGGCCGCGCCTTCCAGCTCGACGACCTCACGCACGTGGCCGTTCCGCGCGCCGACGCGGGCGGCGGCGACGGCCTGCTGCGCGCGTCGATGAACGGCCGCGTGGTCGCACTGCTGGCCGCCGAGGGCGACACCGTCTCCGCAGGCCAGCCGCTGGTCACGCTCGAAGCCATGAAGATGGAACACGTGCACTGCGCACCGCGCGCGGGCCGCGTCGCGGCGCTGCATGTGGCCGTGGGCACGCAGGTGGCCGCGCGCCACATCGTGGCCGAGATCGCCGAGGTCTGAAGGCCCCTCCCCTTTTTCGAGAACCTGTCGAATGAACGCATCCCACTACCGCTCCGTCTTCGCGCCCGGCCTGTTCGCCGGGCAATGCATCGTCGTCACCGGCGGCGGCTCGGGCATCGGCCGCTGCACCGCGCACGAGTTGGCCTCGCTCGGCGCCCACGTCGTGCTGGTCGGGCGCAAGCCCGAGAAGCTCGACGCAGTGCGCGCCGAAATTGAAGCCGCCGGCGGCAACGCCAGAACGCAGGCCTTCGACATCCGCCAGGAAGACGCCGTGCGCGAAGCGGTGAAGGCCATCGTCGCGGCGCACGGGCGCATCGACGGGCTGGTGAACAACGCGGGCGGCCAGTACATCACGCCGCTGGCCGCCATCTCGGCCAAGGGCTGGGAGGCGGTGATCCACACCAACCTCACGGGCGGCTTCCTGGTGGCGCGCGAGTGCTACCTGCAGAGCATGCAGGCGAACGGCGGCGCCATCGTCAACATCGTGGCCGACATCTGGGGGTCGATGCCGAACATGGGCCACAGCGGCGCCGCGCGCGCCGGCATGGTGAGCTTCACCGAGACCGCCGCCGCCGAATGGGCCGTGAGCGGCGTGCGCGTGAACGCCGTGGCGCCGGGCTACATCGCCTCCAGCGGCATGGACCACTACCCGCCCGAGGCCGGCGACATGCTGCGCGCCATGCGCAAGACCGTGCCCGCGGGCCGCTTCGGCAACGAGGCCGAGACCTCCGCCGCCATCGCCTTCCTGCTGGGCCCGGCCGCCGCCTTCATCAGCGGCACCGTGCTGCGCGTGGACGGCGCGCGCCCGCAGGCGCGCATGGGCTGGCCGATGGCGCTGCCCGACGCGCAGGCGCAGCAGCGCCCCGCAGTGCGGCCCTACGACGGCTTTCACCTCGCGCAGACACCGCGCGTGTTCCAGGACAAGTAACGAGCGAACGAACGGAGACCAGTGATGCAGTACACCCATGAACACCTCGAGATGCAGAACACCCTGCGCCGGTTCATCGACGAGGAGATCAACCCCCGCGTCGACGAATGGGAAGAGGCCGAGATCTTTCCCGCGCACGAGGTCTTCAAGAAGCTCGGCAACCTCGGCCTGCTGGGCCTGAACAAGCCCGAGGCCTTCGGCGGCGCCGGGCTCGACTACTCGTTCGCGATGGCCTTCGCCGAGGGCCTGGGCCACATCAGCTGCGGCGGCGTGCCGATGGCCATTGGCGTGCAGACCGACATGTGCACGCCCGCGCTCGCGCGCTTCGGCAGCGACGAACTGCGCCGCGAGTTCCTGGTGCCCGCCATCGCCGGCGACACGGTCGGCTGCATCGGCGTGAGCGAGCCCGGCGCGGGCAGCGACGTGGCGGGCCTGAAGACCTACGCGAAGAAGGACGGCGACGACTACCTCATCACCGGCCAGAAGATGTGGATCACCAACAGCCTGCAGGCCGACTGGATGTGCATGCTGGTCAACACCAGCGAAGGCCCGGTGCACCGCAACAAGTCGCTCGTGATGGTGCCGATGAACCTGCCCGGCATCGAGAAGGCGAAGAAGATCCGCAAGATCGGCATGGACTCGAGCGACACCGGCCTCATCTACTTCGACAACGTGCGCGTGCCGCAGCGCTACCGCATCGGCGAAGAGGGCCAGGGCTTCGTCTACCAGATGCAGCAGTTCCAGGAAGAGCGCCTGTGGTGCGCGGCCAGCTCGCTCGCGCCGATGGACGACTGCATCACGCAGACCATCGAATGGGCACAGCAGCGCCAGATGTTCGGCGCCACGCTGGCCGACCAGCAGTGGGTGCAGTTCAAGCTGGCCGAGCTGAAGACCGAGGTGGAGGCGCTGCGCGCCCTCACCTACCGCGCCTGCGACCTGCACGTGAAGGGCGAGGACGTGCTCGAGCTCGCGTCGATGGCCAAGCTCAAGACCGGCCGCCTCACGCGCCAGGTGGCCGACACCTGCCTGCAGTTCTGGGGCGGCATGGGCTTCACGCTGGAGAACCGCGTGGCGCGCCTGTACCGCGACGGCCGCCTGGGCTCCATCGGCGGCGGCGCCGACGAAGTGATGCTCGGCATCCTCGCCAAGACCATGGGCATCGCCAAGCGCCCGCCGCGCGGCTGAGCGGGCACGCCATGGACGCGGAACTGCAGGCCGACCGTGCGGCGCTCGCCGACACGGTGCGCCGCTTCGCCCAGGCCGAGATCGCACCGAACGTGCAGGCCTGGGACGAGGCCGGCGAGTTCCCGCGCGCGCTGTACGCCCGCGCGGCCGAGCTGGGCCTGCTGGGCCTGGGCTACCCGGAAGCACTCGGCGGCACGCCCGCCTCGTATGCGCTGAAGCTGCCCGCGTGGGTCGCGCTCGCGCGCCACGGCCAGAGCGGCGGCGTGCTCGCGAGCCTGTTCTCGCACAACATCGGCCTGCCGCCCGTGGTGCTGCACGCGAGCGACGATGTGCGCCGCGAGGTCGTGCCCGCGGTGCTGCGCGGTGAAAAGATCGCCGCGCTCGCGATCACCGAACCCGGCGGCGGCTCCGACGTGGCCGCGGTGCGCACGACGGCGAAGCGCGATGGCGACCACTACGTGCTCAACGGCGAGAAGACCTTCATCACCTCGGGCATGCGCGCCGACTGGATCACCGTGGCCGTGCGCACCGGCGAAGGCCGCGGCGCGGGCGGGCTCTCGATGCTGCTGGTGCCGGGCGACGCGCCCGGCCTTTCGCGCACGCGGCTCGCGAAGATGGGCTGGCTGTGCTCCGACACCGCGACGCTGCACTTCGACAACGTGCGCGTGCCCGCGCGCTACCTTCTCGGCGAAGAAGGCGGCGGGTTCCGCATGGTCATGGGCAACTTCAACGGCGAGCGCGTGGGGCTCGCGGCCGGCGCGCTGGGCTTCGCGCAGGCCTGCCTGGACGAAGCGCTGGCCTGGTCGCGCGAACGCAAGACCTTCGGCGCCGCGCTCATCGAACACCAGGCCGTGCGCCACAAGCTGGTCGACATGCAGATGCGCATCGCCTCGACCGAGGCCTGGCTCGAGGCCGTGTCCGCCGAGGGCGACGCGCACGAGGCGGCGGGCCGCATCAACGCGCCCGAGTGGGTGGCGCAGGTCTGCCTGCTCAAGAACCACGCCACGCAGACCATGCAGTTCTGCGCCGACCAGGCGGTGCAGATCCTCGGCGGCATGGGCTTCATGCGCGGCACCGTGAGCGAGCGCGTCTACCGCGAGGTCAAGGTGATGATGATCGGCGGCGGGGCCGAGGAGATCATGAAGGAGCTGGCGGCACGGCAGATGGGGTGGGTGTAGCCGATCGGATGTCGGGGAGCCCAGGGCTCCCCTCCACCCACCCGCAACCGCCGATCAACAAGCCTCAGTACAGGTAGACCGCGCCGGACTCCGGGCCGCTGTTGTCTGCCTGATTGCCATTGATGCCTGTGGTTCCACCATCTTCACGAGGGGCGCCCACGGCCAGCAGGGACCCATCGCCAGACATGGCCACGGAGAGTCCAAACATGTCCGCCATCTCGACGTTCGGTGCCTTGATGAACGCTTGATGCATGAAGCTGCCGTGCCGGTTGTCGTACAGATGGACAGCACCGGAAAGGAAGGTGTTTCCAGGCGTGGGATTGCCATTGATGCCGGAAGAATCCGCGCTGTCGCCCGAAGACCCTACGGCCAGCAATGAGCCGTCCGCCGACAAGGCCACGGACGAACCGAAAACGGCTGATGCATGTGTGTTGGAGGCCTTGACGTAGCTTTCGAGTGGCCACGCATCGGCGTTGCGGGTGAACGTAAACACGGCCCCGGCAGACTGCACGACAGGCGAAGAGGGATCGAATCCCCCCACGTTCTTGCCCGCATTCGTTTCGCCCGTAGAGCCCACGGCCAAGCGGCTGCCGTTGGCGTTCAGCGCAACCGCGTTGCCGAAGAAAGCGAAAGCTTGCGGTGTCCCCGCCTTGAGGTACGCCGATTGCGTCCACGTCCCGCTCGACGCCCCGTACACATAGACCGCGCCAGCCAACAGGGCCGAATTGTCTGCACCATTGCCGACGGCTCCGCTCGACTCGCCGATCGCACCCACGGCCAGCACCTTGCCGTCTCCGGACAAGGCCACCGCGCCGCCAAACTGGTCGCCCAGATCACGGTTGTGCGCCTGCACCCTGGCCTCCAACGCCCATGCTCCGCCGTTGCGCTGGAAGACATAGGCATATCCGTGGTTCACATCACTCACGTCGTGAGGGGCTCCCACCGCCACCGTGCGCCCATCATCGGAAATGGACACATCCCTGCCGAAGTTCCCGCGGTGCGCTGACCCCTTCAGGTAGGCCTGCTGCGTCCAGTTGTCGCCCGAGCGCTCGAAGACATACGCGGCGCCCACACCCACCAGGCTGTTGTCGGAAGGGTCGCCGGAAACGCTGGCCTCGCTCGGTGCGCCAACAATCAGGACCGAGCCGTCCCTGGACAGCTTCAAGGAGGCGCCGAACTCGTCGTCGATGTCGGCATTTGCAGCCGTCAGCGTCGCTTGCATTCGCCATTTGTTGGTGCCGGCACGCGAAAACACATGCACTTCGCCCGTCCTGGCCGTCGCCGCGGCCATGACCTTGCCGTCTCCGGAGAGCGCGACCCGGTTCCCAAAGGAACTTCCGATTTTGGACACCGGCGCCTTGAAATAGCCGATGGCCTTGCTTAGATCAACTTGCAGCGGCGAAGACACCGCGCTGCAGCCCGAGGCGTTGCATGCGGCCACCCCAAACACGGGGGGAAAGACCACGTCCGCTCTCGACAACAGAAGTGCGTCCTGGTACTCGTAGCTCGTCGAGCCGATGTTGTCGACCTTCGGCGTGATGAACAGGCCCAGGGACGCCTCGAACAACCGGTAGTGCGTGGCCCCTGCACTGGCGTTCCAGGCGAACTTGTAGGTCTTGATGTCGTAGCCGACGCTCAGGCCCGTGGGCACCGAAGGCACAGGTGGGGGACCGACATTCACGCAGGTCACGGCAACGCTGCCGACGGCGCCCTCCACACGCCCTTCTCCCTGCGCGACCGTGCAGGTCTGCGATGCCGGTTGTGTGCGCACCGTCACACGATAGGCACTGCCCAGCGGAAGAACGGACGCAAACCGGAAACTCCCGCTTCCGCTCAGGCTCAGGTCGTCCCCGTCATTGTTCTGCAGTACCAACGTGCCCGTCAGCCCCGAGACCGTGCCGCCGAGTTCGAATGTCTGGTGGGAACACACGACACGCACGCTGTCGACAGGTCCCGCAGCAGAGCCGACGCCGCCATTGACCGCGCAGGTCTGACCGGCGGGCTGACGCGCCACGGTCACTGCATAGGGATTTCCTGCGGGGACTTGCTTCGCGAATTTGAAGGGGCCGCTGGCGCTCAGGTTCAGATCATCGGACCCGTTGTTCTGCAGGACGACTGCGCCCGAAAGGCCAGCCACCTCGCCACCGATCACATATGAAGTCGCGGCGGGTGGATTGCCGCCCCCGATGACGAGCGGAGGCAGCGCCGAGCCGCCCCCGCCGCCTCCACCGCCACCGCAGCCGATCAAGACCAATGCGGCTGCGCTCGAAACCAATCCGCGGCCAAGCCATCCCCGCACGCGACGAACATTCGCCGCGCCGTTGCTCACGACATTCCTCATCCTCGCTCCTCTTTTGATTGCGAGGGATGATACATATCGCTCCCCACCGGACAGGGCGGGGCGATGCGGACGTGCGCGTGCCCGCGCGCTACCTGCTCGGCGAAGAAGGCGGCGGGTTCCGCATGGTCATGGGCAACTTCAACGGCGAGCGCGTGGGGCTCGCGGCCGGTGCGCTGGGCTTCGCGCAGGCCTGCCTCGACGAAGCGCTGGCCTGGTCGCGCGAGCGCAAGACCTTCGGCGCCGCGCTCATCGAACACCAGGCGGTGCGCCACAAGCTGGTCGACATGCAGATGCGCATCGCCTCGACCGAGGCCTGGCTCGAGGCCGTGTCCGCCGAGGGCGACGCGCACGAGGCCGCGGGCCGCATCAACGCGCCGGAGTGGGTGGCGCAGGTCTGCCTGCTCAAGAACCACGCCACGCAGACCATGCAGTTCTGCGCCGACCAGGCGGTGCAGATCCTCGGCGGCATGGGCTTCATGCGCGGCACCGTGAGCGAGCGCGTCTACCGCGAGGTCAAGGTGATGATGATCGGTGGTGGCGCCGAGGAGATCATGAAGGAGCTGGCGGCGCGGCAGCTGGGGTGGGTGTAGCGGCGGCACCGAGCTTTATTCCGGCCCGGCCGGAACGCCGCTGCGCGGCAGGTGTCCAACCGTTCAGCACCTTTGCTGAGTCGCGGGAGATCACCATGCTCTCTTTCACTTACGGCATCGGCGCCGTCGTTCTGGTCCTGCTGGCGGCGCTGCTCTTTTCGGCGATATGGATTTTCCGGGAGTACGAGCGCGGCATCGTGTTCACCCTGGGGCGCTTCTCGAAGGTGGCAGGGCCCGGACTGGTGTTCGTGATCCCGGCCATCCAGCAGGTGGTGCGCGTCGACCTGCGCACCGTGGTGCTCGAAGTGCCGACGCAGGATGTGATCTCGCGCGACAACGTGTCGGTGAAGGTCAGCGCGGTCGTCTACTTCCGCATCGTCGATGCGGCCAAGGCCATCATCGAGGTCAAGGACTTCTTCAACGCGACCAGCCAGCTGGCCCAGACCACGCTGCGCTCGGTGCTCGGCAAGCACCAGCTGGACGACATGCTGGCCGAGCGCGAGAAGCTCAACCTGGATGTGCGCGAGTCGCTGGACGTTCAGACGGCGTCATGGGGCATCAAGGTGTCGAACGTCGAGATCAAGCAGATCGACCTCACCGAATCCATGATTCGTGCCATCGCACGGCAGGCCGAGGCGGAACGCGAACGCCGCGCCAAGGTGATCCATGCCGAAGGCGAGCTGCAGGCATCCGAGAAGCTGTTCCAGGCCGCGCGCGTGCTGGCACAGGAGCCGCAGGCCATCCAGTTGCGCTACCTGGAAACGCTCACGGTGATCGGTGCGGACAAGAACACGACCATCGTGTTTCCGCTGCCGGTGGACCTGATCACGAGCTTTCTCGGCAAGCAGCACGCGTAGCGCGCAACGCACGAAAGCGGAAAACCGTTCGAAGCACCCGCCGGCATCCCTTCATGCCGGCTGACGCCTGACGCGCGTCAGTCCGCGTCTTCCCCACCGCCCGTCTGTGCGGCCAGCGCCGCCGCCGCGCGCAGCTTGTCCTTCTTGCTCGGCCGCGCGCCCTTGATGCCGCCGTTGCCCGAGGTGTCGACCACCACCGGTGCCGTCTCGGTCGGCTCGAAGCCCGCGATGCGCTCGCGCGGCACGCGCTGGCCCTGGCGCTTCTCGATCAGGCGGAAGTGCGCCTCGGTGGTGGGGCTCACGAAGCTGATCGCCAGCCCGCTCGCGCCCGCGCGGCCGGTGCGGCCGATGCGGTGGATGTAGTCGGTCGGCGAACGCGGCAGGTCGTAGTTGATGACCACGGGCAGCTGCGCGATGTCGAGGCCACGCGCCGCCAGGTCGGTGGCGATCACCACGTCCCAGCGGCTCTGCTTGAACTGCGCCAGGATGTCGCGGCGCGTGCCCTGCGCGATGTCGCCGTGGAAGGGCACGGCGTAGATGCCGTTGCGGTACAGCTTCTCGGCCACGGTCTGCGCGGCGTGCTGCGTGGCAACGAACACCAGCACGCGGTCCCAGGTGCCTTCGTTGTCCTTCAGCAGCTGGCGCAGCAGCTGGGTGCGGCGGGCGGCATCGACCTCGATGGCGCGCTGCACGATGTCGGGCCGGGTGCCGGGCTCGCCCTGCACGTCGACCAGCGCCGGGTCGTGCAGCATGTCGTCGGCCAGTGCCTGGATGGCGATCGGGAAGGTGGCCGAAAAGAGCAGGTTCTGGCGCCGCGCCGGCAGCAGCGCCAGGATGCGCTGCAGCTCCTCGGCAAAGCCCAGGTCGAACAGGCGGTCGGCCTCGTCGAGCACGAGCGTCGACACGGCGTCGAGCGCGAGCGCGTTGTGTTCGACCAGGTCGAGCAGCCGGCCGGGCGTGGCGACCACGATGTCGGCGCCGCCGCGCAGCCGCATCATCTGCGGGTTGATCGAGACGCCGCCGACCGCGACGACGATCTTCAGGCGCTCCGGCAGGTGCCGTGCGAAGTCTTCCAGCGTCTCGCCGACCTGGGCCGCGAGTTCGCGCGTGGGCACGAGCACCAGCGCGCGCAGCCGGCGCGACGCCGACGAGGCGGGTTCGGCGGCCAGGCGCTGCAGCAGCGGCAGGGAAAATGCGGCCGTCTTGCCGGAGCCGGTCTGTGCCGAGCCCCGCAGGTCGCGGCCCTGCAAAATGGCAGGGATGGCCGCCGCCTGGATGGCGGTCGGCGCGGCAAAGCCGCTCGCGGCGGCCGCTTGCGCGAGCGCGGGGGTCAGGCCCAGGGTATCGAATGGCATGGAACGGGCACCGGGAAAAAAGAGAGATCGAAAGAAAGACGGACCGAATGGGAACGATGAAGAACCTGCGCACCGGCAGCACGCTGGTGTACTCCACCGAGGCGGGCGGGCGCATGTGCCCCGACTGCGGCGCCCCGATGGCGCAATGCCGCTGCAAGGAACTCGCGAAGGCCCGCACGGCGGCCACGGACGGCATTGTCCGCGTATCGCACGAGACCAAGGGCCGAAAGGGCAAGGGCGTGACCGTGGTCAAGGGCCTGCCGCTCGATGCGGCGGCGCTGGCGGCCGTGGGCAAGCAGCTGAAAGCGGCCTGCGGCACGGGCGGCACGGTGAAGGACGGCACCGTGGAAATCCAGGGCGATCACCGCGAGGTGGTGATTGCCGCCCTCGTGAAGCAGGGCCACACGGTCAAGCGCGCGGGCGGCTGAACAGCGCATGAACCCCGAAGACCTGCAGCGCCTGGTGACGCTCGAAATGCCTTTTGGCAAGCACAAGGGCACGCTGATCGCCGATTTGCCCGGAAATTACCTGACCTGGTTCGCGCGCGAGGGTTTTCCCGCGGGAGAAATTGGCCGGCTGCTCGCTTTGATGCATGAAATAGACCACAACGGCCTGTCCGACCTGCTCAAACCGTTGCGAAACCGCCCGTCGGGTCGGAATGTTTCTCGATAACACAAGATTTCCCCCCTTTTTTAGGAAATCGGGCCGGATAATCCGGCTCACGTGTCTGCGAGCCTCGGCTCCCGTGCACGTAATTTGGTGATCGGTCAGTTTCGCGCCACAGCGCATTAGTTTGTTGTGATTCTGGGACTCCATCGCTTTGTGTTTTTTTGGTTTGAATTAGGAGTCCCTCCATGGGCAAGAAACTTTACGTGGGCAACCTCGCCTACTCCGTGCGTGACAACGACCTGGAACAAGCTTTCGGCGAATTCGGTTCGATCGTCAGCGCCAAGGTCATGATGGAACGTGACACCGGCCGTTCGAAGGGCTTCGGCTTTGTCGAAATGGGCACCGACGCTGAAGCACTCGCTGCAGTCGAAGGCATGAACGGCGCATCGCTGCAGGGCCGCGCCCTGACGGTGAACGAAGCCCGTCCGATGGAAGCACGTCCCCCCCGCACCGGCGGTGGTGGCGGCTACGGCGGTGGTGGCGGCGGCGGCTACGGTGGTGGCGGCGGCGGCGGTTACGGCGGCGGCGGTGGTGGCCGCAGCGGTGGCGGCGGCGGTGGTTACGGCGGCGGCGGCGGTGGCCGCGGCGGCTACTAAGCCCTCCCCCACACACTCATGAGCGCCCCGGCGCTCTGAATGAATAAAAAGCTCCTTCGGGAGCTTTTTTCGTTTCTGGCCCACCCCACAAACCCGGCCCCGTTCCCTGCCCCTTCGAGGAACACCGCGGAACCGGCTTTGCCGGGCCGCTGGTGTTGCCCCCGGAAGGGGGTTGGCGTAGCGACACGAAGTGCGCGAAGCCTGGGGGAGAGCCACGCCCTCCGGGCCATTGGTGTTGCCCCCGGAAGGGGGTTGGCGAAAGCGACACGAAGTGCGCGGAGCCTGGGGGAGAGCCAAGCCTGGGCTTACCCTGTAAGCATTAGTGCGTACCGTGGTGGTCAGCCTATGGTCAGCCGCCGGCGACGACCCTCGTCCCTTCGAAAACAGAGGGTCGAGACAATGAAAATCAAGAGACAGGCGGACTTCTTCTCAGGAGTCATGTTCGCCGCCGTCGGTGGCGCGTTCGCCATCGGCGCCACCACCTACACCATCGGCGATGGCGCCCGCATGGGGCCGGGGTACTTTCCGCTGATGCTGGGCATCCTGCTGGCGCTGCTGGGCGCGCTGATCATGTTCCAGGCCATGGTGGTCGAGAGCGCCGACGGCGACAAGATCGGCAAATGGGCCTGGAAGCCGCTGGCCTTCGTGCTCGGCGCCAACCTGGCCTTCGGCGTGCTGCTGGGCGGCCTGCCCAGCGTCGGGCTGCCGGCGATGGGCATGATCATCGCGATCTACGCGCTGACGATCATCTCGAGCATGGCCGGCGAGCACTTCAAGCTGCGCGACGTGCTGGTGCTCTCCACCATCCTGGCGGCCGGCAGCTATGTGGCCTTCATCTGGGCGCTCAAGCTCCAGATCCAGGTCTGGCCCACCTTCATTTCGGGCTGAGGAGCACACCGCCATGGAACTCTTCCACAACCTGGCGACCGGCTTCGGCGTCGCCTTCACCTTCACCAACCTGCTGTACTGCCTGGTCGGCTGCATCCTGGGCACGCTGATCGGCGTGCTGCCGGGCATCGGCCCGGTCGCGACGATCGCGATGCTGCTGCCCGCCACGTACGCGCTGCCGCCCGTGTCGGCGCTGATCATGCTGGCCGGCATCTACTACGGCGCCCAGTACGGCGGCTCGACCACGGCCATCCTGGTGAACCTGCCCGGGGAGTCGTCCTCGGTGGTCACCTGTATCGACGGCTACCAGATGGCAAGGCAGGGCCGCGCAGGCCCCGCGCTGGCCGCGGCCGGCCTGGGCTCGTTCTTCGCGGGCTGCGTCGGCACGCTGATCCTGGCCGCCTTCGCGCCCCCGCTGACCGAGCTGGCCTTCAAGTTCGGCCCGGCCGAGTATTTCTCGCTGATGGTGCTGGGCCTGATCGGTGCGGTGGTGCTGGCCTCGGGCTCGCTGCTCAAGGCGGTGGCGATGATCGTGCTGGGCCTGCTGCTGGGCATCGTGGGCACCGACGTGAACTCGGGCGTCGCGCGCTTCAGCTTCGACATCCCCGAGCTCACCGACGGCATCGGCTTCGTGGTGATCGCCATGGGCGTGTTCGGCTACGGCGAAATCATCGGCAACCTCTCGCAGCCCGATGACGAGCGCGAGGTGTTCACGCACAAGGTGAAGGGCCTGTGGCCCACCAAGGACGACTTCAAGCGCATGACGCCCGCCGTGCTGCGCGGCACGGCGCTGGGTTCGGCCCTGGGCATCCTGCCCGGCGGCGGTGCGCTGCTGGCGGCCTTTGCGGCCTACGCGCTGGAGAAGAAGATCAAGATGCGCCCGGGCGAAGTGCCCTTCGGCAAGGGCAACATCCGCGGCGTGGCCTCGCCCGAGTCGGCCAACAACGCCGGCGCGCAGACCTCCTTCATCCCGCTGCTGACGCTGGGCATCCCGCCCAACGCCGTGATGGCGCTGATGGTGGGCGCGATGACGATCCACAACATCCAGCCCGGTCCGCAGGTGATGACCAGCAACCCCGAGCTGTTCTGGGGCCTGATCGCCTCGATGTGGATCGGCAACGCGATGCTGATCATCCTGAACCTGCCGCTGATCGGCATGTGGATCAAGCTGCTGACGGTGCCCTACAAGTTCCTGTTCCCCGCCATCGTGCTGTTCTGCGCGATCGGCGTGTACTCGACCAACAACAACACCTTCGACGTGTGGATGGTGGCGATCTTCGGCTTCATCGGCTACCTGTTCCTGAAGCTGCGCACCGAGCCGGCCCCGCTGCTGCTGGGCTTCATCCTCGGGCCGATGATGGAAGAAAACCTGCGGCGCGCGCTGCTGCTGTCGCGCGGCGCGTGGAGCGTGTTCGTGACGCGGCCGCTGTCGGCGGGCCTGCTGATCGCCGCGGCGCTGCTGCTGGCCATCGTGCTGCTGCCGGCGATCAAGGCGAAACGCGAAGAAGCATTCGTCGAAGATTGATCCTCGGTGCCCCCGAAAAAAGCCCCTGGCCTCGCGCCAGGGGCTTTTTTTATTTCAGGAACGCGTCGTAAGCCGTCTTCAGGATCAGCGCACTCACCACCACGATGAACACGATCCGCACGAAGCCCGCGCCGTGCTTCAGCGCCACGCGCGTACCGACCAGGCTGCCGGCCACATTGGCCACGGCCATCACCAGCCCGTAGTGCCACCAGACGTGGCCCTTGGCGGCCAGCAGGATCAGCGCGGCGGCGTTGGTCAGCGTGTTGATGACCTTGGCCGAGGCCGAGGCGTTGAGGAAGTCGTAGCCCATCCAGCGCACGAACAAAAACACCAGGAAGCTGCCCGTGCCCGGCCCGAAGAAGCCGTCGTAGAAACCGATGGTCAGGCCGATGGTGCTGGCCGCCAGCGTCTCGGCACGGCCGCTGAAGCGCGGCGCGTGCAGCCGGCCCATGTCCTTGCGCGCCAGCGTGTAGATCAGCACGCCCAGCAGGATGACCGGCAGTGCCCGGCGCAGGAAGTCGCCCGGAAAGACCGTGACGGTCCAGGCGCCGAGCATCGAGCCGCCGAAGCCCAGCAGCGCGGCCGGCCACATGGCGCTCCAGCGCATCTGCACCCGCTGGCTGAACTGGGCCGCCGAGGCCGCGGTGCCCCAGATGGACGCGCTCTTGTTGGTGCCCAGCAGCGTGGCGGGCGGCGCGCCCGGAAACACCGCAAAGAGGGCCGGCACCAGGATCAACCCGCCGCCGCCCACGATCGCATCGATAAAACCCGCGAGCAGTGAGGCGCCCGTGACCACCAGCATTTCCATGCGGGCGATTGTCTCACCGGAATCGCTATCGAAACGATAGCTGTGGTGGCCGGTACCGGCTGGCCAGGAGGCTTGTTTGGCTTGGAAGAAAGCGCCCGCGTTTGCGCTGCGAACGGGCAAAAAAAAAGCGCCGACCAGCGGCGCTTTTCAAATATCAGACAGGCATCTCGTACGGAGCCTTTGAAGAATGTTCTTGTTGATCGATCAGAAGCTTGTCTCCTCGGACCCTCGGCAGTACGAGCAGGGCCCGTCGCGAGTGCGCAGATTGTGCAAGCGCGCACCCGCCCGGTGCATTAGGAATTACCCGCTTCGTGTTACTTCGACCCCCCGGTTGGGAAACCAAAGTGTTTCAGGCAGTTAACAAGATGGCATGACTCGTGCACACAGGCCTCTTGTCCACCACTCCAAGAAGAAACGGTCATGGCCCTGCTGGCACCCCAAGCCTCCCTGAACGCGGCCGACACCGCCTGGATGATGACCTCGACTGCGCTGGTGCTGCTGATGACGCTGCCCGGCATCGCGCTCTTCTATGCCGGCATGGTGCGGCGCAAGAACGTGCTGGCCACCATGGCCGGGGTGGTGGCGATCGCCGCGGTGGTCTCGCTGACCTGGTTCGCGCTCGGCTACTCGCTGGCCTTCACGCCCGGCTGGCCCTGGCTGGGCAAGCTCTCGCGCATCGGCTTCTCGGGCTTCGAGTACCTGAAGGAGGCCGGCCAGGTGGCCGTGAGCCACGTGGCGCCGAACGTGCCGGAATCGGTCTACGCCATGTTCCAGCTGAGCTTCGCGATCATCACCACCGCGCTGGTGCTCGGCGCCTTTGTCGAGCGCATGCGCTTCTCGGCGCTGCTGTGGTTCGCGCTGCTGTGGAGCGTGCTCGTGTACGCACCCGTGGCGCACTGGGTGTGGGAGCCGGGCGGCTGGCTCGCGCAGATGGGTGCGCTCGACTTCGCGGGCGGCTCGGTGGTGCACATCAACGCGGGCATCGCGGGGCTGGTGTGCGCCTATGCGCTCGGGCCGCGCCGGGGCTACGGGCGTGAGGCCTTCGAGCCCTACAGCCTGGCGCTCACCATGACGGGCGCGGGCCTGCTGTGGGTGGGCTGGTTCGGCTTCAATGCCGGCTCGGCGGTGGCGGCCGACGGACGCGCCGGCCTGGCCATGCTGGTCACGCACATCGCCGCGGCGGCCGGCGCCATGAGCTGGATGGTCGGCGAATGGATCGTGCGCCGCAGCCCCTCGCTCTTGGGCCTGTGCTCCGGCCTCGTGGCCGGGCTGGTGGCGATCACGCCGGCGGCCGGCTTCGTCACGCCGCTGTCGGCGCTGGCCATCGGCGCCATCGCCGGGCTGGCCTGCTACTGGGGCGCCACGGGCCTGAAGCACCTGCTCGGTGCGGACGACTCGCTCGACGTGTTCGGCGTGCACGGCATCGGCGGCATCGTGGGCGCGCTGCTCACGGGCGTGTTCGCCGACCCGCGCATCTCGGGCGCGACGGGCAGTGTGCTGACGCAGGCCATCGCGGTCGCCAGCGTGGCGATCTACAGCGCGGCGGGCACGGCCATCGTCTTGTTCCTCGTGCATGTGCTGGTCGGATTGCGCGTCGACCCCGAGAGCGAACTCGTGGGCCTCGATCTTGCTCAACACAGAGAACACCTGGGAGCCTGACCCAACGACGGAGACCCCGCCATGCCCTCCATGTCCGAAAGCGAACGCATCGCCCTCGCTGCCCGCCTTCACGTGGCGCTGCGGCGCAAGCACGGACGCGTGACCGACACCGAATGGATGGCCACCAACGCCGAGTACGCCGCCGAGATCGTGCGCATGACGCGCCAGCACGCCGCCGAGACGAAGGACGACGAACTCGACCAGCTCGCCACGCGGCTGGAGCAGGCCATGGAACCGCTGGCCCGCGCCGCGCGCTTGGCGGCGCGCCAGCCCGACGGCCTGCCACCCACGCCGCCGCCGCGCTATGTCGGCGGGCTGCGCTGACGACGCTTCAGTTCGCCGCCAGCGCCGCCTTGCGGATCGACGCCAGCGCCGCCTTGCGGATCGACGCCAGCGTGCTCGCGGGCGTGATCGCCTCCGGGTCCAGCAGGCAATGCAGGATCGCCGGCTTGCCGCTGGCACGCGCACGCGCCAGTGCGGGGCCGAATTCTTCCGTCGTGGTCACGCGCTCGCCGTGGCCGCCGAACACCTCGGCATAGCCGCGGAAGTCGGGGTTCTTCAACTGCGTGGCGCTGATGCGGCCGGGGTAGTGCTTTTCCTGGTGCATGCGGATCGTGCCGTACATGCCGTTGTCCAGCAGCACCACGAGGATCGGCAGGCCGTACTGCACGGCAGTGGCGAACTCCTGGCCGTGCATCATGAAATCGCCGTCGCCCGCGAACACGACCACCTCGCGTTCGGGCCACAGCCGCTTGGCGCCGACGCCGGCCGGCAGGCCGTAGCCCATCGAGCCGCTGGTCGGCGCGAGCTGGCTCGCGAACGCGCGGAACGGCCAGAAGCGGTGCACCCAGGTCGCGAAGTTGCCCGCGCCGTTGCAGAAGATGGTGTCGGCCGGCAGCACCTCGCGCAGATGCTGCATGACCTCGCCCATCTGCAGCGGGCCGGGGATGCGGACCGCGGCCGGATCGCTCCAGCGCAGGAAGTCTTCGCGCGCGGTCTTCGTCTCGGCCTGCCACACGGGCGGTGACGCCGGACGCAGCGCGGACACCGCTTCGGCGAACGCCTGCGGCGTGGCGTGGATGCCCTGCGTCGGGCGGTAGAGCTTGCCGAGCTCGTCGGCATCGGCGTGCACATGCACCAGCGCCTGCTTCGGCTGCGGGATCGCGAACAGCTCATAGCCCTGCGACGGCACTTCCGACAAGCGCCCGCCCACCAGCAGCACGAGGTCCGCATCGCGGATGCGCGCCAGCATGCGCGGATTCGCGCCGAGCCCCAGGTCGCCCGCGTAGCAGGGGTGCTCGGCGGACATCAGCATCTGGCGGCGGAACGAGCAGTACACGGGCAGCGAATACGCCTCGGCGAACTGCGCGAACTGCTGCGTCGCGGCTTCCGACCAGCGGCTGCCGCCCAGGATGACGACCGGCCGCTGCGCCTGCGACAGGCGCAGCTGCAGCTCGGCCAGTTGCGCCGGGCCGGGGTAAGTCTCGGTCACCGAATAAGGCAGCGCATCGGCCACCACGGCGGCTTCGGTGAGCATGTCTTCGGGCAGCGCGATCACCACGGGACCGGGCCGGCCCGAGGTCGCGACATGGAAGGCGCGCGACACCAGCTCGGGCACGCGCGCCGGATCGTCGATCTGCACGACCCACTTGGCCATCGTGCCGAAGACCGCGCCGTAGTCCAGCTCCTGGAAGGCTTCGCGGCCCATCGCGTCGCGCGCGACCTGGCCGACGAACAGCAGCAACGGCGTCGAATCCTGGTGCGCGATGTGCACGCCCGCCGCCGCGTTGGTGGCGCCGGGGCCGCGCGTGACGAAGCAGATGCTGGGCTGGCCCGTGAGCTTGCCCTGCGCCTCGGCCATCATTGCCGCGCCGCCTTCCTGCCGGCACACCGTCACGTCGATCGATGCGTCGTGCAGCGCGTCGAGCACGGCCAGGAAGCTTTCGCCGGGCACGCAGAAGAGCTGCTTGACGCCGTGGGTGATGAGCTGGTCGACCAGGATCTGGCCGCCGGTGCGGGAGGAAGTCATGAGGGTTCCAGTGGAATGAAGAGGAGAGGTCAGGAGAGCGCGGCGCAGGCGGCGGCGATGCGCGCACACGCCTCTTCCAGCTGCGCCATCGACGTCGCATACGAGATGCGGAAATACGGCGCGAGCCCGAACACGCTGCCCGGCACCACCGCCACCTCGAAATCCTGCAGCAGGTAGCGGCAGAAGTCGCTGTCGGTCTGCAGCAGCGCGCCGGCGGCGGTGCGCTTGCCGAGCACGCCGGCGCAGCTTGCGAAGGTGTAGAAGGCGCCCTCGGGCACGCGGCAGTGCAGGCCTGGCGTGCGGTTGAGCGCGGCCACGACGGCATCGCGGCGCTGTTGAAAGGATGCGCAGCGCTCGGCCACGATGCCCTGCGGGCCGGTGAGCGCCTCGATCGCCGCGGCCTGGCTCACGGACGACGGGCACGAGGTCGACTGGCTCTGCACCACGGCCATCGCCGCGATGAGCGGGCGCGGTCCCGCGCCGTAGCCGACGCGCCAACCGGTCATCGCATAAGCCTTCGACACGCCGTTCACCGTCAACGTGCGTTCGCGCAGCCGAGGCTCCACGGCCACCGGCGTTGCGAACGCGAGGCCGTCATAGAGGATGTGCTCGTAGATGTCGTCCGCCAGCACCCAGACGTGGGGGTGGTCGAGCAGCACATCGGTGATCGGCTTGAGTTGTGCCGCGCTGTAGGCCGCACCGCTCGGGTTCGACGGCGAGTTGAGAAAGAGCCAGCGCGTGCGCGGCGAGATGGCCGCCTGCAGCTGCGCCGCCGTCAGCCGAAAGCCGTTCTCCTCCCCGCACGCGACCGACACCGGCACGCCGCCGCAGATCTGCACGATGTCCGCATACGAAGTCCAGTACGGCGCCGGCAGGATCACTTCGTCGCCCGGGTTCAGGCTCGCCATCAGCGCGTTGAAGATCACCTGCTTGGCGCCCGCGCTCACGCTGATCTCGTCGAGCGCGAAGTCCAGCGCGTTGTCGCGCTTGAACTTCAGCTGCACGGCCGCCTTCATCGCCGGGCTGCCGTCGAGCACCGTATAGCGCGTGTCGCCGCGCGCAATGGCCTGCGAGGCGGCATGCCGGATGTTCTCGGGCGTGTCGAAGTCGGGCTCGCCCGCGCCCAGCACGATCACCGGGCGGCCGGCGCGCTTGAGCGCCTGCGCGTGGTCGGTGATGCGCAGGATCTCCGAGACATTGATGGCGCGCACGCGTTGCGCCGGCGAGAACACGGCGGCGTCTGTCACTTGGCGTAGGTCTCCAGCGGCTTGTCGTTGGGTTCGAGGATCAGCTGCTTGAGCGCGGGGCTCATCGGCAGGTTGAGGCTGGTGTTCTTCGGCGGGATCGCGGCCACGAACCACTTGGTGTAGATCTTCTCGAGCTCGCCGCTCTTCATGAGCTTGCGCAGCGAATCGTCCACCGCGGCCTTGAAGGCCGGGTCGTCCTTGCGGAACAGCAGCGCGATCGGCTCGGAGCCCAGCGCCTCGCCGGTGATGCGGTAGGCCGTCGGGTTCTTCGAGTTCGCGATGATGCCGGCGAGCAGGTTGTCGTCGAGCACGAAGGCGTCGGCGCGGCCCGACTCCATGAGCAGGAAGCTCTCCAGGTGGTCCTTGCCGAGCATGGTGTTGTACGAGACGTTCTGTGCGCGCTCGCGCTTGCGCAGCAGCTGCACGGCGGTGGTGCCGGTCGAGGCCGACACGTTGCGGCCCGCGAGCTGGTCGAGCGTGGTGATGCCCGAGTCGACCTTGGTCGCCATGCGCACTTCGCTCACGTACGTGGTGAGCGCGAAGGCCACCTGCTGCTGGCGCGCGGTGTTGTTGGTGGTGGGGCCGCAGCCGATGTCCAGCGTGCCGTTCTGCACCAGCGGGATGGTGTTCTGCGCGGTCACGGCCATGTACTCGAGCTTGGCGTTGGGCGTGATGTCCTTGAGCACGCGCTCGCAGAGTTCGACGTGGTAGCCCACGTACTTCTCGCCCGCGCCCAGCATGTAGGCCATGGGCGGCGAGGCTTCGCGCACGCCGAGCACGACCTTGCCGCTCGCCTTGATCTTGTCGAGCGTGCCGCCCGTGGGCGCCTGCTGCGCGGTGGCGGTGGTGCCGAAGGCGAGCGCAAGCAGCGCGGCGGTGGCGAGGGTCTTCAGTTGCATCTTCATCTTTGCTGTCTCCTGGTGGTTTTTCTGGGGGGATAGGTACGGCCGCTGCCTGGCCGCTGCGGCGAAACGCCGCGCGGCAGGCACCACGGGCCGGGGTTGTTCAGTCGCCGATGTCGAAGGTCACGCCTTGAGCCAAGGGCAATGCCGTCGAGTAGTTGATGGTGTTGGTGGCGCGGCGCATGTAGGCCTTCCAGCTGTCCGAGCCCGCTTCGCGCCCGCCGCCGGTTTCCTTCTCGCCACCGAAGGCGCCGCCGATCTCGGCACCGCTCGGGCCGATGTTGACGTTGGCGATGCCGCAGTCCGAACCTGCGCTGGACATGAAGCGCTCGGCCTCGCGCACATTGAGCGTGAAGATCGACGACGACAGGCCCGCGCCCACCGCGTTGTGCCATTCGATGGCTTCGTCGAACGTGCGGTAGCGCACCACATAGAGGATGGGCGCGAAGGTCTCGCGCAGCACCGGGCCGGCGTGCGACGTCAGCTCCACCAACGCCGGGCGCACATAGAACGCGTCCGGCGTGCCGATGCCCTCGACGCGCTGCCCGCCGTGCACCGTGGCGCCGGTCTCGCGGCTTTCGTTCAGGGCCTTCTGCATGCCGTCGAAGGCCGCGCGGTCGATCAGCGGACCGACCAGCGTGCCAGCCTCGCGCGGGTCGCCCACCTGCACGTTGCCATAGACCTTCACGAGCTGGGGCACCAGCTGGTCGTACACGCTCTCGTGCACGAACAGGCGCCGCAGCGTGGTGCAGCGCTGGCCCGCCGTGCCCATGGCCGCGAAGGCGATGCCACGCAGCGTGAGGTCCAGGTCGGCCGAGGGCGTGACGATGGCGGCGTTGTTGCCGCCCAGTTCGAGGATGGCGCGGGCAAAGCGGGCCGCCAGCTTCGGTCCGACCTGCCGGCCCATGGCCGTGGAGCCGGTGGCCGAGAGGATCGGCACGCGGGGGTCGTCGACCAGCACTTCGCCGATGTCGCGCCGGCCCAGCAGCAGGCCGAGCAGGCCTTCGGGCGCGTCGCCGAAACGCTCGATGGCGCGCTGCGCGATGGCGTGCACGGCCAACGCGGTGAGCGGCGTCTTCTCGGACGGCTTCCACACCACCGGGTCGCCGCACACCAACGCGAGCGCCGCATTCCACGACCACACGGCCACCGGAAAGTTGAAGGCCGAGATCACGCCGCACACGCCCAGCGGGTGCCAGGTTTCCATCATCCGGTGCTCGGCGCGTTCGGTGGCCAGCGTGAGGCCGTAGAGCTGGCGCGAGAGGCCGACCGCGAAGTCGCAGATGTCGATCATTTCCTGCACCTCGCCCGCGCCTTCGGACGGGATCTTGCCGGCCTCCAGCGTGACGAGGCGGCCCAGGTCGCGCTTGGCGGCGCGCAGCTCTTCGCCCAGCAGGCGCACCAGTTCGCCACGGCGTGGTGCCGGCACCAGGCGCCAGGCCTTGAAGGCCTCGTGCGCACGGCCGATGGCGCCGGAGGCTTCCACGGCCGTGGTCTGCGGCACCTGCGCGATCACCTCGCCGCTGACCGGCGAGCGCACCGTGAGGTCGCCGCCGGTGTGGGCGGTGCGGGGCACGCCCAGGCGATGCAGCAGTTGGTCGACCTCGGCGGGGAGGGACACGGGGGTCTGGGCTTCTGGCATGGACGCTCCAGGGAGAAGGAAGGACAGAAGAAGAAATGCGACAGCAGGAACGGGCCAATATGTGCGAAACCCGCGCCCTTGCCTAGCGAAAAATTGGAAGGACTTGGTGCGTTTTGCGAATGAACTCCGTGACAACACCTTCCTTCAACGCACGACAAACGCCCACCCGCACAATGCGCACGTGCCCCGAAAACCGCCCGATCCCTCGCCGCCCCGACCCTATTGGCTCTACCTGCTGGAATGCGAAGGCGGCGTGTACTACGCGGGCATCGCGCTCGACGTGGAGCAGCGCTTCTTCCAGCATGTCTTCGGGCTGGGTGCCAAGTTCACGCGCGCGCGTCCGCCGCAGCGCGTGCTGGCGGCGCGCCAGTACCCCGACAAGGGCGCCGCGCTGCGGGCGGAGATCGCGCTCAAGGCGCTGCCTCGCGCGCGCAAGCTGGCGTTCTTCGAGAGCTAGCCCCCCGCCGCGGGCGACCTGCGCAGCATCACCGGCAGGCACAACAGATAAAGCACGGCGCCGGCCAGCCACACGATGCCCGGAAAGCGCGTGCGAAACGCAAAGTAGACCGAGCTGATCACCAGCGGCCCGACCACCGAGGCCAGGCTGGAGAGGCTCGCGAGCACGCCCTGCAGCCGCCCCTGCTCGGCCTCGCCCACGCGCCGCGAGAGCGTCGCCTGCAGTGCGGGCTGGCCGATGCCGCCCATGCACAGCAGCGGCAGCAGCGCGAGCGCCATCCAGCCCTGCGTGGCGAAGGCGATCAGTGCGTAGGCCGTGCAGTCGGCGAGCGTGCCGAGGGCGATCGCCGCGCGCTCGCCCCAGCGCTCGACCACCGGTCCCGCCACGAAGCCCTGCACCAGCGCATGCAGCAGGCCGAAGCAGGCGAGCGACAGGCCGACCGTGGTGGCGTTCCAGGCGAAGCGGTCCTCGCCGTAGAGCACCCAGGTCGTGCCGGCGACCTCGCCCACCATCACGAGCACCCCGAACACGCCCAGGATCGGCAGCAGCGCAGGAATGCCCGCGGCCCAGCGCAGCGGCGCCAGCGGATGCAGCACGCCGCGGTCGAAGGGCCGGGCCGCGAGCGCCGGCGGGCGCGACTCGCGCAGCACCAGCAGGCCAACCAGGAACGTGATGCCGTTGAGCACCGCGGCGGCCACGAAGGGCAGCCGCACGCCGTGGTCGCCGAGCACGCCGCCGATGGCCGGCCCGGCGATGAAGCCCAGCCCGAAGCAGGCGCCCATGCGGCCGAACCAGCGCGCGCGCTGGTGCTCGGGCGTGAGGTCGGCGATGGCCGCCGAGGCCACCGCCATGTTCGCGCCCGTCATGCCTGCGATGGCGCGGCCCACGAACAGCATCCACAGCGAGGGCGCGAAGGCCATGAAGAGCGCATCGATCGCCGCGCCCGCCACCGACACCAGCAGCACCGGCCGGCGGCCGAAGCGGTCGCTCAGCGCGCCGAGCACGGGCGCGCACAGGAACTGCATCAGCGCGTAGAGCGACAGAAAAGCGCCGAAGCGCCAGCCGAGGTCGCCGGTGTGGCCGACCTCGCGCAGCAGGCCCGGCACGATGGGCATGACCAGGCTGATGCCGACGGCGTCGAGCGTGACGATCGCGAGGATCACCGCCTGCGCGTGGCGCCCGCCCGCGACGGCGGACGGAGAAGAAAGATCAGAATTTATCATTGATAAGGAATTATCAGCGATAAATTCCAGGCTGTGAAGCACCCCTCATTCGCCCGACTCCGGGCACGCACACCGACATGAAACTGGACAGTGAAGTGATCCTCGAAGCCGCGCTCGCGCTGCTCGACGAGGTCGGCATGGACAAGCTCAGCACCCGGCTGCTGGCCGAGCGGCTCGGCGTGCAGCAGCCTGCGCTGTACTGGCATTTCAAGAACAAGCGCGCGCTGCTCGACGCGATGAACCGCGAGATCCTGCGCCGCGCGCACGACCGCCGGCTGCCGCTGGAGGGCGAGTCGTGGGAGACCTTCCTGCGCGAGAACGCGCGCAGCTTCCGGCGCGCGCTGCTGGCGCGGCGCGACGGCGCGCGCCTGCATGCCGGCTCCGAGCCCGACCCGGGCGACCTCGAGATGGTGGAGGCCCAGCTGGCCGCCGTGGTCAGCCGGGGCCTGCCGGCCACGCAGGCGATGGCGTTGCTGATCGCGCTGGGCCGCTACACCGTGGGCTGCGTGCTGGAGGAACAGGCGGCACCGCCCGATGCGGAAATCCGGCAGCAGGCGCTCGATGCCGCCGCAGCCTCGCGCCCGCTGCTGGCCGAGGCCTTCGCCAGCTACCGCAAGGCCGGCCCCGATGCGATGTTCGAGGTCGGCGTGGACCTCATGCTCGAAGGCGCGAAGGCGCGCCTGGCGGCGGACACCCAGCGCGGCGCCAAGCCGCGCCGCTGAGCCGCCTCAGAGGTTGCGGTTGTCTTCCAGAATCCAGCCCGCCGCCTTCTCCGCCATCATCAGCGTCGGACTGTTGGTGTTGCCGCTGGTGATGGTGGGCATCGCGCCCGCATCGACCACGCGCAGGCCGCGCACGCCGCGCACGCGCAAGCGCGCATCGAGCACCGCCATCGGGTCGCCGTCGGCGCCCATCTTGGTGGTGCCGACCGGATGGAAGATGGTCGTGGCGATGTCGCCGGCCAGCCGCGCGAGGTCTTCGTCGGTCTGGTACTGCACGCCGGGTTTCCACTCCTGCGGCTTGTACTTCGCGAGCGCGGGCTGCTGCGCGATGCGGCGCGTCACGCGCAGCGAATCGGCCGCGACCTTGCGGTCTTCCTCGGTGCTCAGGTAGTTGGGCGCGATGGCGGGCGCGTCTTCGAAACGCGCGCTCTTGATTCGCACCGAGCCCCGGCTCGTCGGGTTCAGGTTGCACACGCTCGCGGTGAAGGCCGGAAAGCTGTGCAGCGGCTCGCCGAAGGCGTCGAGCGACAGCGGCTGCACGTGGTACTGGATGTTGGGCCACGCGCGGTCGGGCGAGCTGCGCGTGAAGGCGCCGAGCTGCGACGGCGCCATGCTCATCGGGCCGCTGCGCTTGAGCAGGTATTCGAGGCCGATCTTCGCCTTGCCGACCAGCGACGAGGCCAGCACGTTGAGCGTGGGCGCGCCCTCGATCTTGTAGACCGCGCGGATCTGCAGATGGTCCTGCAGGTTGGCGCCGACGCCGGGTGCATCGAGCGCCACGTCGATGCCGTGCTGGCGCAGCAGATCGGCCGGGCCGACACCCGACAGCTGCAGGATCTGCGGCGAGCCGATGGCGCCCGCGCTCAGGATCACTTCGCACTCGGCGTGCGCCGTGGTCATCTCGGAGCCGTCCCACACCTGCGCACCGGTGCAGCGTTTGGTGCCGTCGGGCAGCGTCTCGAACAGCAGGCGCGACACCTGCGCGCCGGTCCACAGCTCGAAGTTGGGGCGGCCGTAGCAGGTGGGCCGCAGGAAGGCCTTGGCGGTGTTCCAGCGCCAGCCGTTCTTCTGGTTGACCTGGAAGTAGCCCACGCCTTCGTTGCTGCCGCGGTTGAAGTCGGCGGTGTGCGGCACGCCGGCCTGCACGGCCGCGTCGGCAAAGGCGTCGAGGATGTCCCAGCGCAGCCGCTGTTTCTCGACACGCCATTCGCCGCCCGCGCCGTGCATCTCGTCGGCGCCGAGGTAGAAGTCTTCGTGCTTGCGAAAGGCCGGCAGCACGTTCTCCCAGCGCCAGCCTTCGTCGCCCGTGAGTTCAGCCCAGTGTTCGTAGTCGCGCGACTGGCCGCGCATGTAGATCATGCCGTTGATGCTCGAGCAGCCGCCCAGCGTCTTGCCACGCGGATAGCGCAGCGTGCGGCCGTTGAGGCCCGCGTCGGGCTCGGTGTTGTAGAGCCAGTCGGTGCGCGGGTTGCCGATGCAGTACAGGTAGCCCACCGGAATGTGGATCCAGTGGTAGTCGTCCTTGCGGCCGGCCTCGATGAGCAGCACGCGCTTGGTCTTGTCGGCGCTCAGGCGGTTGGCGATGAGCGAGCCGGCGGTGCCGGCGCCGATGATGATGTAGTCGAAGGTGGTGTCGCTCATGGCGGCTGGCTTGTGTCTCTCGTTGTTCTTCGGATGGAAGCAGCGCCGCGCGTGCGGCGCCCCTTTTTACTTCGCCGTCGGCATCACGAACTCGGCGCCCTTGCCGATGCTCTCCGGCCAGCGCTGCATGATCGACTTCTGCTTCGTATAGAAGCGCACGCCCTCTTCGCCATACGCGTGCATGTCGCCGAACAGGCTCTTCTTCCAGCCGCCGAAGCCGTGCCAGGCCATCGGCACCGGGATCGGCACGTTGATGCCGACCATGCCGACCAGGATGCGGCGGCCGAACTCGCGCGCCACGTTGCCGTCGCGCGTGAAGCAGCTCACGCCGTTGCCGAACTCGTGCGCGTTGATGAGGTCGACGGCTTCCTTGAAGGTCGCGACGCGCAGGCAGCCCAGCACGGGGCCGAAGATCTCTTCCTTGTAGATGCGCATCTCGGGCGTGACGTGGTCGAACAGCGTGCCGCCCATCCAGAAGCCGTCGCCACAGCCTTCGCCGGCCTTGTTGCCGTCGAACTGGCGGCCGTCGACCAGCAGCTTCGCGCCTTCCTTCTCGCCCTGCGCGATGTAGCCGGTGATGCGCTCGTGCGCGGCGCGCGTGACGATCGGGCCCATCTCGGCCGCGAGGTTCTCGCCATCGAGCACCTTCAGCGTCTTCGTGCGCTCGATGAGCTTGGGCAGCAGCCGGTCGGCCACGTCGCCCACCAGCACCGCGACGCTGATCGCCATGCAGCGCTCGCCGGCCGAGCCGTAGCCGGCGCCGATGAGGGCGTCCACGGCCTGGTCGATGTCGGCGTCAGGCATGACGACCATGTGGTTCTTCGCGCCGCCCAGCGCCTGCACGCGCTTGCCGTGGCGGGCACCGGTTTCGTAGATGTAGTTGGCGATGGGCGTGGAGCCGACGAAGCTGATCGCCTTGACATCGGGGTGCTCCAGCAGCGCGTCGACCGCGGCCTTGTCGCCCTGCACCACGTTGAACACGCCGTCGGGCAGGCCGGCCTTCTTGAGCAGCTCGGCCATCAGCAGCGACGCGCTCGGGTCGGTCGGGCTGGGCTTGAGCACGAAGGTGTTGCCCGCGGCGATGGCCACCGGGAACATCCACATCGGCACCATCACCGGGAAGTTGAAAGGCGTGATGCCGGCGACCACGCCCAACGGCTGGCGCAGCGTCCAGTTGTCGATGCCGGTGCTCACCTGGTCGGTGAAGTCGCCCTTGAGCAGCTGCGGAATGCCGCAGGCGAACTCGACGATGTCGATGCCGCGGCTCACCTCGCCCTGCGCGTCGGTGAAGACCTTGCCGTGCTCGGCGGTGATGAGGTGGGCGAGCTCGTCCTTGTGCTGGTTGAGCAGCTCCAGGAACTTGAACATCACGCGCGCCCGGCGAATGGGCGGTGTGTCGGCCCAGGCCGGGAACGCGGCCTGCGCGGCGGCCACGGCGGCGGCCACCTGGGCGGCGTCGGCCAGGCCGACCTTGCCGGTGACGGCGCCGGTGGCGGGGTTGGTCACGTCCTGCGTGCGGCCGGAGGTGTTGGCGGCGGGGGCGCCGGCGATGTGGTGGTCGATATTTCGGGTGCTGATGGACATGTGCGGGTCTCCTGAAGGCAATTTGGCCCAATCCACGAAGAGAAAGCCAATGAATTCGCGTCGATGGCGCTATAAATCAGTCTTATATGACTACGTCATCGATGGACCTCCAGATTCTGCGCGCCTTCATCCTGGCGGCGCGCGAGGGCAACGTCTCGCGCGCCGCCGAAAAGCTGCACCTCACGCAGCCCGCGGTGAGCCTGCAGCTCAAGCGTTTCGCGGAAGAAACCGGGCTGGTGCTGTTCACCCGCACGCCGCACGGGCTGGCGCTCACGGCCGACGGCGCGGCGATGCTGCCGCAGGCCGAGCGCGTGCTGGCGGCCGTGGGCGACCTGCAGCAGGCCGCGCGCAACCTGCAGGTCACGGTGCGCGGGGCGCTGCGCATCGGCACCATCCTCGACCCGGAGTTCACGCGGCTCGGTGTGTTCCTGCGCGAGCTGGTCGAGGCCGCGCCGCAGATCGAGACCGAGCTGCGCCACGGCATGAGCGGCAGCGTGCTGGCGCAGGTGCTGCGCGGCGAGCTCGACGTGGGCTTTCACCTCGACGCCGGCGACGAACCCGACGCCGCCGCGCCGGCGCCGCTGGCGGTGCGCACGCTCACCCGCTTCAGCTACCGCGTGGTCGCGCCGGCCGGCTGGGGCCCGCAGGTGCTCGGGCGCGACTGGAAGGCGCTGGCCGCCCTGCCCTGGCTCGCCACGCCGCCCGAGTCCGCGCACCACCGTTTGCTGGAACGTGTGTTCGGCCCGCTCGGCCTGGCGCCCCGGCGCGTGGCGCTGGTTGACCAGGAAGCCTCGATGCTCGACCTGCTGAAGTCGGGCGTCGGCCTGAGCCTGGTGCGCGACTCGATCGCGATCCGCGAAAGCCAGGCCCACGGCCTCGTGCTGGCCGACCGTGTGCGGCTCGATTGCGCGCTGCGTTTCGTCTCGCTGGCCGCGCGGCGCGACGAGCCCGTGATCGCCAGCGCATGGAACGCGCTGGCCCGCGCCTGGAGCTGAAGGGTTCCTGAAAAAAACGGCGTCTGGCCCTACGCAAACGAAGGGCCAGACGCACACAAGCCCCGGATGCACGCGGTTACGATGCGCCCTCTCACCTGAACCTTTGTTTACGTTCTGTTCCGCACGCCTGCCCATGCCTTCCAACCCGTCGCCCGCTGACGCCTCCGCCATCGACGACGCCTCTGCGCCGCCGCGCGCGCGAACGCAGGACGTGGACGGTCGCAGCTGGGCCGTGGCCAGCGGTTGCTGGACCACGCTGGCGATGTCGTCGCGGCAGGCCTGGGACGCCTTGGCCGCAGACCTCGCGGCCCTGCCGCCCGCGGACGACCGGGCCTGGGACCTGCGCCCCATCGGCCAGCTCGACCACATCGGCGCGCAGCTGCTGTGGGACCACTGGGGCCACGGCTGGCCGGCCACGCTCGAGCTGGCGCCGCAGCAGCAGGCGGTGCTCGACCATGTGGCGAAGTTCACGGTGGCCACACCCGACGAGCCGCCCAGATCGCTGAGCGACCGCTTGCGCGAACTCGCCCACAACGGCCCGCGCGCGATGGTCGTGCTGCGCGACTTTGTCGGCCTGATCGGCCAGCTCGCGCTCGACCTGTGCACGCTGGCGCGCGCACCGCACCGCGGGCCGTGGCGCGACTTCTCGGGCCATCTCTATCAGTTCGGCGCCACGGCGCTGCACATCACGGCGCTGGTCGGTCTCTTGATCGGCGTGGTGCTGGCCTACCTGATCTCGCAGCAACTGCGCCAGTACGGCGCCGAGACCTTCGTGGTGAACATCCTCGGGCTGTCGCTGATCCGCGAACTCGGGCCGGTGCTGGCCGCCGTGCTGATCGCGGGCCGCTCGGGCTCGGCGATCACGGCGCAGATCGGCGTGATGCGCGTCACCGAAGAACTCGACGCGATGCGCGTGATGGGCATCCCGCACGGCTTCCGTCTCGTGATGCCGCGCGTGCTGGCGCTGGCCATCGCGATGCCGCTGATCAGCCTGTGGACCTCGATGGCGGCGCTGGCCGGCGGCATGCTCGCGGCCGACGCCGCACTCGGCATTTCGCCGGCGTATTTCCTGTCGGCCCTGCCACGCGCGGTGCCCATCGCCAACCTCTGGCTGGCGCTGGCCAAGTCGGCGGTGTTCGGCGTGCTGATCGCGCTGATCGGCTGCTACTTCGGCATGAAGGTCAAGCCCAACACCGAGAGCCTGGGGCGCGGCACCACGTCGTCGGTCGTGACCTCGATCACTGCGGTGATCCTGGTCGATGCGCTGTTCGCCGTCCTGTTCAAGGGCATAGGATTCCGCGGATGAACGCCGCCGTGACGTCCCCGTCGAACACCGTGGTCGACATCCGCAAGCTCTGGACCGTGTTCAAGAGCCCCGATGGCGAGCAGGTGGTGCACCGCGACCTCGACCTGCACCTCGACCGCGGCGAGGTGCTGTCGCTGGTCGGCGGCTCGGGCACCGGCAAGACGGTGCTGCTGCGCCAGATCCTCGGGCTGCAAAAGCCCACGAAGGGCGCGGTCGAGGTGCTGGGCCGGGCGCCGGGCGAACTCAGCGCGGCCGGCGCGGCCAACGTGGGCATGCTGTTCCAGCACGGCGCGCTGTTCTCGGCTTTCAGCGTGCTGGAGAACATCGCCTTTCCGCTGCGCGAACTCAAGCTGCTGCCCGACGAGCTGATCCGCCATGCCGCGCTCGTGAAGCTGCAGATGGTGGGACTGGAGCCGCAGCATGCGAACAAGAGCCCATCGGACCTGTCGGGCGGCATGATCAAGCGCGTGGCGCTGGCGCGCGCGCTCATCATGGACCCGCCGCTGCTGCTGCTCGACGAGCCCACGGCCGGCCTCGACCCCGAAGCGTCGGACAGTTTCTGCGACCTGCTGCGCGGCCTGCACCGCGAGCTGGGCCTGACGGTCGTGATGGTCACGCACGACCTGGACACCCTGTTCGACCTGAGCACCCGCATCGCGGTGCTGGCCGACCAGAAGGTGATCGTGAGCGGCACGGCGCGCGAAGTCATCGCCTATCCGCATCCCTTCATCCACGAATACTTTCTCGGCGGGCGCGGCCAGCGCGCCCTGGAGGCGCTGCACGACAAGCCCGCCGCCGGCACACAACCATCCGCGCCGCGGCCCGAGGCCGCGCGCGCTGAAGAAAGGTAGGTCCCCTCATGGAAAACAAGGCCCACGCCCTCGCCGCCGGCGCCTTCGTGCTCGGCCTGATCGCCGCGCTCGTCGCGCTGGTGGTCTGGTTCACGCGCGACAACACCGTGCGCAACGTGTACGAACTCTCCACCCGCGACGCCGTGAGCGGCCTGCAGCCGCAGGCCCAGGTGCGCTACCGCGGCATCTCGGTCGGCAAGGTGACCTCGATCGACTTCGACCCCAAGACCAAAGGCAACGTGCGCGTGCGCATCACGGTCGACGAGCGCGTGCCGCTCACCACCTCCAGCTTTGCCACGCTGAGCTACCAGGGCGTGACCGGCCTGGCCTTCATTGCACTGGACGACGAGGGCGAATCGACCGTCGCGCTCAAGCCCGACAACAACAACCCGCCGCGCATTCCGCTCAAGCCCTCGATGCTCGCGAAGCTGCAGGACCGCGGCGAGGAAATCATCGACCAGGTGGAAGAAGTGACCAAGCGCGCCAACGCGCTGCTGGCCGACGCCAACCAGAAGCGCGTGGCCGACGCGCTGGAGAACATCGCAGCCGCCTCGGCCAGTGCCAACGCGCTGATCAAGCAGCTCGACAACACCGTGAAGACCGGCCTGAACCCGACGCTGGCCGCCATGCCCGAGACGCTGACGACAGTGAAGAAAGCGGCCGGCGACGTCTCGCGCGTGGCCAACAACTTCAACACCACCGTGGGCAAGCTCAACGCACCCGACGGCCCGGTCGAGCGCCTGGGCGAGGGCACCAAGGCGCTGGCGCAGGCCGTCGATTCGTTCAATGCCGCCACCCTGCCGCGCGTGAACCGCGTGGCCGACGACACCGCCCACGCGGTGCGCCGCCTGGGCCGCGCGGCCGACAGCATCAACGACAACCCGCAATCGCTGCTGTTCGGCAACGGCGGCGCGGCCGCGGGCCCGGGCGAGCCCGGCTTCGTTGCGCCCGCCGCACGCCACTGACCGGGAGCAGAACACCATGCGCATGAAGAACACCCTCCTCGCCCTCGCCAGCCTCGGCTGTGTGCTGCTGGTCGCCGGCTGCGGCATGCTGCCCGACAAGCCGGCACGCGCCACGCTGTACGACTTCGGCCCCGGCCTCTCAGCCACCGCACCTGCAGCAGCGCCGACGACCGCGCTGCCGGCGCTGTCCCTCGCGGAGTTCGACAGCAACGCGCGCCTGGACGGCACGCAGATCCTCTACCGCATGGGCTACGCCGACGCCAACGAGCTGCGCCCCTACGGCCAGTCGCGCTGGAGCCTGCCGCCCGCGCAGCTGCTGCGCCAGCGGCTGCGCGACACGCTGGCCGAGCGCCGCACCGTGCTCGGCCCTGAAGAAAGCGCGACGCTCGCGCGCACCGAAGGCATCGTGCCCGACACGCTGCGCATTTCGCTCGACGAGTTCAGCCACTACTTCGACGCGCCCGCCAGCAGCACGGGCCTGGTGCGCCTGCGCGCCACGCTGGTCCGCACCGCCACCGGCGGCGATCGCGTGATGGGCCAGCGGACCTTCACCGTGCGCCGCCCCGCCGCCAGCGCCGATGCGCCCGGCGGCGTGAAGGCGCTGGTCGCGGCGAGCGACGCGGCCATGGCCGAGGTCGTGCAATGGGTCGACCAGCTGCAGCAGCAAGACCCGCCGCAGCCGCGTGCGGCGGCGCCACGGCGCTGAACGGCCGGCGACTTGCTCTCTCTTCCTTCCAACCAACCCTGAGGAGACCCGTCCCATGAACGCAACGCGCATCGTCGGCATCCTGCTGGTCGTGGCCGGCATCGCCGGGCTCGGCCTGGGCGGCTTCAGCTTCACCAAGGAAACGCATCAGGCCAAGCTGGGCCCGCTGGAGTTCTCGGTGAAGGAAAAGCAGACCGTCAACATCCCGGCCTGGGCCGGCGTGGCGGCGATCGTGGTGGGCGGCGCGCTGGTGCTGCTGGGTGGCAAGAAGGGCTGAGCGCCCGCCGACCACCGCCATGGCCGACGCCTTCGTGCCGCTGGAAGGCGGCTGCACCTGCCGGCAGGTGCGCTACCGCCTCGATGCTCCGCCGCTCTTCGTGCACTGCTGCCACTGCCGCTGGTGCCAGCGCGAGACGGGCTCGTCCTTCGCGCTCAATGCGCTCATCGAACCGGAACACGTGCAGATGCTGCAGGGCACGGTCGATCGGGTGCTCACGCCCTCGGCCAGCGGACGCGGCCAGACCTACGCGCGCTGCCCCACTTGCCACGTCGCGCTGTGGAGCCACTACGCCGGCGCCGGCGATGCCGTGAGCTTCATCCGCGTGGGCACGCTCGACACGCCCGACCGGTTGCCGCCGGACCTGCACATCTTCACGATGTCCAAGCAGCCGTGGGTGGTGCTGCCGCCCGGCGCAGCGGCGGTGCACGAGTATTACGACCGCAAGGACTACTGGCCTGCCGAGAGCCTCGCGCGCTGGCGCGTGCTGCGCGAGAAGATGCGGGCCGGCTAGCGTGCTCGGCGAGCCTCAGCGGCTCGCGTACCCGGACAGGAACGCATCGACCGCCGCATTCGCGTAGCGTTCCAGTTCGGCGGGGTCGCTCGCGTGGTCGCCCGTGAACATGGCCCGGTTCAACGGAATCCACAGCAGCAGCCCGGTGAAGTGGTTGGCCGCGAGCAGCGGGTCGTCGACCTTGAGCAGCCCGCGCTGCGCGTAGCGCTCGAAGCTCGCGGCCAGCGTCGCGAGCACCCGCTCGAAACCTTGCGCGAACCAGGCACGCGCCACGTCGGGAAAGCGCTCCGCATTGGCGATCACCAGGCGCCGCAGCCGCAGCAGCTCGGGTTGCATCAGCGCGGTGACGAGCTTGCGGGCCAGCCCCTGCAACGCCTCCCGGGGGTGGCTGGCGTCCGCCAGCGAGCCGGCCACGAGCTGGATGACCTTGTCGACGTCGTCGGCCGTGAGCTGAATGATCGCGGCGTAGAGCCGCTCCTTGTCGGTGAAGTGCCGGTACAGCGTGGGCTTGGACACGCCCGCCAGCGTGGCGACCTCGTCCATGGTCGTGCCGTTGTAGCCCCGGTCGAGGAAGACCGTGGACGCGGCTTCCAGGATGAGCCTGCGCTTGCGGTCGGATCGTTTTTCTGCGGGCTGTTCCATCACCGGACTCCGGGTTTCTTGACAATCAACAACGAAACTATACAGTTTAGTTTCTATTCACTTGCACCCTGTCACCATGGAATTTCAGACGACAACGCGCACCGCTGGCGCCCCCTCACAGCGAGCGCTGTTGGCCTGCGGCATGTGGGTCGCGCCCGTGTTCTATGGGCTCGCCGTGCTCCAGTTGCTGCTGCGCCCCGAGTTCGACATCCGCGCGCTTCCGATCAGCTACCTCGCGCTGGGCGAGCTCGGCTGGATCCAGGTGGGCAGCTTCATTCTCTCGGGATTGTTCGCAATTCTTTGCGCCTTCGGACTCAGGGCCTGGCTGAAGGGCCAGCGCGGCGGAACCTGGGGACCGATCCTGGTCGGGCTGTTCGGCATCGGCACGGTGCTGGCGGGCGTCTTTCCACCCGACCCGTTCCCCAAGGCCGGCGAGACGCCCACGATGAGCGTGCCCGGCGCGCTGCACATGCTCGCGTTCTTCCTGGCGTTCCTGTCGCTGATTGCGGCCTGCTTCGTTTTCGCGCGCCGCTTCTTCGCGCTGAAGCAAGGCGGGTGGGCGCTCTATTCGATGGCTACCGGCATCCTGGTGCCCGTGCTGATCGGCCTGGGCATGAGCAACCCGGCTTCGGCCAGCGTGATCGTGGCCGGTGCGGGGCTGGTGCTCTTCGGGTGGCTGGGCGTCCTGTCGTGGCGGATGCGCGCGGGCGGGGTCGTCAGGCCCGCGGCGTGACCGCGTCGTCGGTGCCCGCCATGCCGGCGACCAACTTCGGCAACAGGTCTTCCGACGCCCCCCGCAACACCACCGCCGCCGCATCGTCCAGGTGCGGCAGCGGCTCGATGTTCAGCGTGACCAGCCGCGCACCGCGCGCCATCGCCAGCTTGGGCAGTTCGGCCGCCGGGTAGACGATGGTGGTGCTGCCGACCACCAGGAACAGGTCGGACTCCTGCGCCGCCACCTGCGCGTCGAGCAGCACGCCGGCGTTCAGCATCTCGCCGAACATGACCACGTCGGGCCGCGCGTGCGAGCCGCAGCGCAGGCAGCGGTGGAACGGCCAGGGGCCGCTGCGGTTGCCGCAGTGGTCGCAGCGCCAGCGGCGCAGCGAGCCGTGCAGCTCCAGCACGTCCTGTCCGCCGGCCTTGCCGAGCAGGCCGTCGACGTTCTGCGTGATGAGCCGGGTCGCGGGGCGCAGCCGCTGCAGCTGCGCGAGCGCGAGGTGGCCGGGATTGGGCGATGCGGTCTCGATCAGCGCCAGGCGCTGGGCCCAGAACTTCGTGAAGCCGCCGGGGTCGCGCGCGAGGTCGTCGGCATGCGAGAACTTGAGCGCGTTCTGGCTCATCCACAGGCCGTCAGCATCGCGGTAGGTCGGGATGCCGGAAGCCTTGGACAGCCCCGCGCCCGAAAAGACCACGATGCGCCGCGCACCGCGCAGCAGCGCCACGGTGCGGTCGATGCGCAGCGCGAGGTCGTCGGAGGAAGAAGAAGACGTGGAAGACAAGGCGGAAGAAAACAGGGTCATCGATCGGAAACGGAGGGAACCACGGCGCCGGTGGCGCTCGCCCCCAGGCGCTGCGACACCGTGCCCGCGCAGGCCTTGAGCGCGCGCGCGATCTCGCCGTCCCAGGCGGTGTGGAAGATGCCGGCCGGGCCGATGGCGGTCACGGCCAGCACGATGGCGCCGGTGTGGTCGAACACCGGCGCGGCCATGGCACTCACGCCCTCGATCACCTCGCCGTCGGAACGGCTGATGCCGTGGTCGCGCACTTCCTGGCACTGCCGCTCGAAGTCGCTCCACGAGGGCAGCGGCTGCACCGGCGGCATGCCGGCCGGCGGCGCAGGCTCGGCGGCGCCCTTGCGCTGCTTCTGGCGCTGGCGCTCGTCCTCGAGCTGCGCGCGCACCACCGCCGGGTCGAGGTAGGCGGCAAAGACGCGGCCCGAGGCCGTGTTGGTGAGCGAGAACACCGTGCCGTGGCGCATGTTCACGTGCACCGGCGAAGGCGACTCGGCCGTGCGCACGATGGTCGCGCCGCGCGCGCCCCACACGGCCAGCGCCACCGTGTGGCCGATCTGCTGCGCGAGCTGGCCGATCAGCGGCGTGGCGATGTGCACCGGGTCGGCCTGCTGCAGGCTGATCAGCCCCAGTTGCAAGGCCAGCGGGCCAAGCAGATAGTGGCCGCTGGCGCGGTCCTGCTCGATGAGGCCCAGCCGGCCGAAGCTCACCATGTACGGGTGGGCCTTGGCGGCCGTCATGTCCGCTTCGCGGGCAAGGTCTTTGAGCGCCATCGGGCGGCCGTGGTGCACCAGTGCGCGCAGCAGCTGCCCGCCGACTTCGATGCTCTGGATGCCGCGCTGGGCGCGGTCGGTGTCAGTCGCTGCCATGGCCGCCTTGCCGTCTGGTTGTTCGTTCATGAAGAAGGCATTAGACATGAACTGATCTCGGGCTTACACTCCGCGCATTCGTTATTTGCAAACTCGTTCGCCCTAAACGAATTCAGAGAATTCGAAACCACCCCACCGGAGACACACGATGAGCCAAGCCAAGAAATTCGCCAGCCAGGCCGACCTGGAAGAAAAGAAGATCACCTTCAGCCAGATCTCGGAGCACGCCTGGGCCTACACGGCCGAGGGCGACCCCAACACCGGGATCATCATCGGCGACGACTGCGTGCTGGTGGCCGACACCCAGGCCACGCCCGCCATGGCCGCCGACGTGGTGCGCCGCATCCGCGAAGTGACCGACAAGCCCATCAAGTACGTGGTGCTCACCCACTACCACGCGGTGCGCGTGCTGGGCGCGGCGGGCTACGGCGCCGAACACATCCTGGCCAGCCAGGACACGCGCGACCTGATCGTGGAGCGCGGCGAGGAAGACAAGGCCAGCGAAATCGGCCGCTTCCCGCGCCTGTTCCAGAACGTCGAGACCGTGCCCCCGGGCCTGACCTGGCCCACCATGACCTTCACCGGCAAGATGACGCTGTGGCTGGGCAAGCTCGAAGTGCAGCTGCTGCAGCTGGGCCGCGGCCACACCAAGGGCGACACCGTCGTCTGGCTGCCGCAGGAGCGCGCGCTGCTGTCGGGCGACCTGGTCGAGTTCGGCGCCACGCCGTACGCGGGCGACGCCTACTTCCAGGACTGGCCACAGACGCTGGACAACATCGCCGCCCTGAAGCCCCTGGCCCTGGTGCCGGGCCGCGGCGCCGCGCTGACCACGCCCGAAGCCGTGGCCGAGGGCCTGAACGGCACGCGCGCCTTCATCTCCGACGTGTACGCCAGCGTGCAGGAAGGCGTGAAGGCCGGGCGCGACCTGAACGCGGTCTACAAGGAAACCTACGCGAAGCTGCAGCCCAAATACCAGCAGTGGGTGATCTTCGACCACTGCATGCCCTTCGACGTGAGCCGCGCCTACGACGAGGCCTCGGGCCACGCCGACCCGCGCGTGTGGACGGCCCAGCGCGACATCGACATGTGGAAGGCCCTGGAAGGCTGATCGCGCCGCGACCTTCCCCCGCGCGGGGAAGGCGACGGAAACGACAAGGACACGGAGACATCACGTGATCGACTATCAAAGCCTGCGCTTCGACTACACCCGCCACGCCGACCAGGACGCCGCCACGCCCGCCCGCCACCCCGTGGTGGTCGTGGGCGCCGGCCCGGTGGGCCTCACGCTCGCCATCGACCTCGCCCTGCGCCAGATTCCCGTGGTGCTGCTCGACAACGACAACAGCCTGTCCAGCGGATCGCGCGCGATCTGCTTCGCCAAGCGCACGCTCGAGGTGTTCGACCGCCTCGGCTGCGGCGACCGCATGGTGGACAAGGGCGTGTCGTGGAACGTCGGCAAGGTGTTCTTCCATGACGAGCAGGTCTACCGCTTCGACCTGCTGCCCGAGCCCGGCCACGAGCGCCCGGCCTTCATCAACCTGCAGCAGTACTACGTCGAGGGCTACCTCGTCGAGCGCGCCGCGGCCTTGCCGCTGATCGACCTGCGCTGGAACAACAAGGTCACCGGCATCGAGCAAGGCGACGACGGCGCGATGCTGACCGTGGAAACGCCCGAGGGCGAGTACCGCCTGCAGGCCGGCTACGTCGCCGCCTGCGACGGCTCGCGCTCCAACCTGCGCCAGATGCTGGGGCAGGAAGCCAAGGGCCGCGTGTTCCGCGACCGCTTCCTGATCGCCGACATCACCATGGACGCGCAGCTGCCCACCGAGCGCCGCTTCTGGTTCGACCCCTCGTTCCACCCCGGCCAGAGCGTGCTGCTGCACAAGCAGGCCGACGGCATGTGGCGCGTCGACTTCCAGCTCGGCTGGGACGCCGACCCGGTGGAAGAACGCAAGCCCGAGCGCATCACGCCGCGCGTGCGCGCACTGCTCGACAGCATCGGCTTCGAAGGCGTGCAGTTCCAGATCGGCTGGGCCAGCGTCTACACCTTCGCCTGCCAGCGCATGGAGCGCTTCCGCCACGGCCGCGTGCTGTTCGCGGGCGACTCGGCGCACGGCGTGTCGCCCTTCGGCGCGCGCGGCGCCAACTCGGGCGTGCAGGACGCCGACAACCTCGCCTGGAAGCTCGCGGCCGTGCTGGCCGGCGACGCGCCCGACGCGCTGCTCGACAGCTACGCCAGCGAACGCGAATTCGCGGCCGACGAGAACATCCGCAATTCGACGCGCGCCACCGACTTCATCACGCCCAAGAGCGAGGTGAGCCGCCTCTTCCGCGACGCGGTGCTCGAGCTGACCAAGCGCCACGCCTTTGCGCGCTCGCTGGTCAACAGCGGACGGCTGTCGGTGGCCACGGTGCTGCGCGACTCGCCGCTCAACACGCCCGACGCCGACACCTTCGCCGGCGCGATGGTGCCCGGCGCCGCCGCGGCCGATGCGCCCGTGCGGCGCGCCGACGGCAGCACCGGCTGGCTGCTGCGCGAATGCCATGTGGCGCGCTTCACCGCGCTGGTGTTCGGCACCGGCGACGCCGCCGAGCGCAGCCTGCAGGCGCTGAAAAGCAGCGACCTCGCGCTGCACGTCGTGCGCGTGGAAGGCACCGGCGCCGACGCCGAACTCGCCACGCAGCGCTACGACGCGCAGCCCGGCACCGTCTACCTGCTGCGGCCCGACCAGCACGTGTGCGCGCGCTGGCGGCAGCCCACGGCGGCGAACCTTCGCGCGGCCCTCGACCACGCACTGGCAAAGGCATGACCCCGATGCAACCGCAACTGATCACCACGCCGAACCTCGAAGCGCCCGACGATTTCTACGAGGCGCTCATCGAGGCCCACCAGGGGCTTTCCACCGAAGAAAGCCACGCCTTCAACGCACGGCTCGTGCTCGTGCTGGCCAACCACGTCGGCTCGCTGGCCGTGCTGCGCGAAGCCTTCGACGCGGCGCGCGCCGGCTGAACGGCCGCACGTTCCCACCTCATCGCGACTTTCGAAAGACAAGCCCATGACCCAAGCAACACCCGCCTCCGAACGGCGCTACCAGAGCGGCTTCGGCAACGAATACGCCTCCGAGGCCGTGCCCGGTGCGCTGCCCCAAGGCCGCAACAACCCGCAGCGCGGCCCCTTCGACCTGTACACCGAGCTGCTCTCGGGCACCGCCTTCACGGCGCCGCGCCACGAGAACCGCCGCACCTGGCTGTACCGCCGCCAACCCTCGGTGGTGTCGGGCCGCTACCAGCCCTACGCGCAGGCGCACTGGACCACCGGCGCCGACCGCGAGATCGCGCTGCCGCCCGAGCCGATGCGCTGGGGCCCGCTGCCGCTGGACGGCGCGGCCGACGTCGACTTCATCGACGGCATGCACACGCTGGCCGCCAACGGCGACGCTGAATCGCAGGTCGGCATCGGCTCGCTGATGTACCTGGCGGGTCGCTCGATGGAACAGCGCGCCTTCGTCAACGCCGACGGCGAGATGCTGGTGATGCCCCAACAAGGCCGCCTCGTCGTCACGACCGAACTCGGCGTGCTCGACGTGAAGCCCGGCGAAATCGTGGTGCTGCCGCGCGGCATGGCCTTCAAGGTCGCGCTGCCCGACGGCCTCTCGCGCGGCTACGTGTGCGAGAACTACGGCGCGCACTTCCGCCTGCCCGAACTCGGCCCGATCGGCTCGAACGGCCTGGCCAACGCGCGCGACTTCCAGGCGCCCGTGGCGGCCTTCGAGGCAGACGGCGGCGCCTACGAGCTGGTGAAGAAATTCGGCGGCCGCTTCTGGACCGCACCGACGAAACAGTCGCCCTTCAACGTGGTCGCCTGGCACGGCAACCTCGCGCCGGTGAAGTACGACACGGCCAACTTCATGGTCATCGGCTCGATCAGCTTCGACCATCCCGATCCGTCGATCTTCACCGTGCTGACCTCGCCCAGCGACACGCCTGGCACCGCCAACTGCGACTTCGTGATCTTCCCGCCGCGCTGGATGGTGATGGAAAACACCTTCCGTCCGCCGTGGTTCCACCGCAACCTCATGAGCGAGTTCATGGGCCTGGTGCTGGGCGAGTACGACGCCAAGCCGGGCGGCTTCAAGCCCGGCGGCGCGAGCCTGCACAACTGCATGGTGCCGCACGGCCCGGACGAGGAAGCCTTCGACAAGGCCACGCACGCCGACCTCAAGCCGCACAAGCTGGACAACACGCTGGCCTTCATGTTCGAGAGCCGCTACCGTTTCATCCCGACGAACTTCGCGCTGCAAAGCCCGGCGCTCGACACCGACTACACCGACTGCTGGGCCGGCCTCAAGGACCAATTCAAGCCATGAAGATGAAGAAGAGCGCTTTCGCCCTCACCCGCCGCGCGGCGGCCGTCGCACTGCTCGCGGCGCCGTTCCTGCTGGCGCACGCGGCCGACTTTCCGTCCAAGCCCATCAAGTTCATCGTGCCCTACACGGCTGGCGGCACCACCGACCTGGTGGCGCGCACCGTGGGCCAGAAGGTGTCGGAGAAGCTGGGCCAGCCCGTGCTCATCGACAACCGCGGCGGCGCGGGCGGCAACATCGGCATGGACGCCGTGGCCAAGGCCGCGCCCGACGGCTACACGATCGGCTTCGGCGCCATCTCGACCAATGCGCTGAACCCGCACATCTACAAGTCGATGGCCTTCGATCCGCGCAAGGACTTCACGGCCATCAGCCTGCTGGGCATGTCGACCATCGTGCTCGAAGTGCCGGCCACCTCGGCCATCAAGACCGTGCCCGAGCTCATCGCCGCCGCGAAGAAGAACCCCGGCCTGCCCTATGCCACCGCGGGCGCCGGCACCTCGATGAACCTGGCCGGCGTGATGTTCGCGCAGATGACCGGCACCGAGCTCACGCACGTCGCCTACAAGGGCAGCGGCCCGGCCATCACCGACATGCTGGGCAACACCATCGGCGTGATGTTCGACAACCTGCCGGCGTCGCTGCCACACATCCAGGCCGGCAAGCTGCGCGCGCTGGCCGTGGCGGGCTCCACGCGCTCGCCCTCGCTGCCCGACGTGCCGACGATGGCCGAAGCGGGCCTCAAGGGCTATGCGCTGGAGCCATGGTTCGGCGTGTACGGCCCGGCGAAGCTGCCGGCACCGATCGTGAAGGCGCTGAACGAAGCGTTCGTCGAAGCGCTCGCGATGCCCGACGTGAAGGCCAAGCTGCAGCAGGCCGGCTTCTCGCCGCGCGGCTCGAGCGCGCAGGAGCTCACCACGCTCACCGACACCGAATACAAGCGCCTGGGCGATGTGGCCAAGAAGGCCGGCATGACCGCAGACTGATCCGACTCAAGAACCGAAAGACCTCCATGACCGCACTCAACGCCACCCACGACCCGAAGCTGCGCAGCTGGGTCGCCGCCGCCAACGTGGCCGGCACCGACTTCCCGATCCAGAACCTGCCCTTCGGCCGCTTCCGCGCCGCCGGCAGCAGCGAGGCCTTCCGCATCGGCGTGGCCATCGGCGACCAGATCCTCGATCTGCGCGCGGCCGGCCTCATCGACACCGACGACATGAACGTGCTGATGAACGCCTCGGTGAAAGACCGCCAGGCGCTGCGCGCCGCGATCTCCGCCGGCCTGGCCGAAGGCAGCGGCCAGCAGGCCGCATGGTCGAAGGCCCTGCTCGCGCAGGCCCAGGCCGAGATGACCGTGCCCTGCCGCATCGGCGACTACACCGACTTCTACACGGGCATCCACCACGCCACCACCATCGGCAAGCTGTTCCGTCCCGACCAGCCGCTGATGCCCAACTACAAGTGGGTGCCCATCGGTTATCACGGCCGCGCGTCGTCGATCGGCGTGAGCGGCCAGGTCTTCAAGCGCCCGCAAGGCCAGACCAAGGCGCCCGATGCCGTGGCGCCGAGCTTCGGCCCCTCGAAGCGGCTGGACTACGAACTGGAGCTGGGCTTCCTCGTGGGCCGTGGCAATGCGCTGGGCGAGCCCATCGCCATCGGCGACGCCGAAGACCACCTGTTCGGCGTGACCTTGCTCAACGACTGGTCGGCGCGCGACCTGCAGGCCTGGGAGTACCAGCCGCTCGGCCCGTTCCTGGCGAAGAACTTCGCGAGCACGCTGTCGCCCTGGATCGTGACGACCGAAGCGCTGGCGCCGTTCCGCGCCAAGTTCGAGCGCCCCGCCGAAGACCCGCAACCGCTGCCCTACCTCGATGCGCCCTCGAACCGCGCCAGCGGCGCGCTCGACATCACGCTCGAAGTGCTGCTGCAGACCGCGAAGATGCGCGCCGACGGCGTGGCACCCGTGCGCCTCACGCTCGGCAACACCACCGAGGCCGCCTACTGGACCGCCGCTCAGCTCATCACGCACCACACGGTGAACGGCTGCAACCTGCAACCCGGCGACCTGCTGGGCTCGGGCACGCTGTCGGGCCCGCAGCCCGACCAGGCCGGTTCGCTGATGGAACTCACGCTGGGCGGCAAGCAGCCGATCACGCTGCCGAACGGCGAGAAGCGCACCTTCCTGGAAGACGGCGACACGCTGGTGATGCGCGGCTGGTGCGAGCGCGATGGCGCGGTGCGCATCGGGCTGGGTGAAGTCGCAGGGACCGTGGTGGCCTGAGGTCCTGTGTTATCCCCTCTCCCCTTGCGGGGAGAGGGTTAGGGTGAGGGCAGGGGCTTCACAACATCGCGCGGCGTCGATGGCCGCTCACCCTCACCCCCGCCCTCTCCCCAAGGGGAGAGGGAGTAAGACAGTCAGGGCGTCGGCGCCGCCGACGATGCCGCGCCCGCAGGCGCCGGCGCAGCGACCGCCGTGGGCCACGCCACCTCACTGCCCACACGCGGCTTGCCCATCGGCGCACCCGCGCGGCCGATGCGCACGGCGGCCATGTCGGCCTCGCTCGGGTACTGGTCCATGAGCCAGTAGTCGAACACGCGGCGCGCCAGGGGCGCCGCAGCGCCCGCGCCCCAGCCGGCGTTCTCGACGATGACGGCGAGCGCGATCTTCGGGTTGTTGGCCGGTGCGTAGGCCATGAACAGCGCGTGGTCGCGTTGGTGTTCTTCGAGCGCGCGCGCGTTGTACTTGGTGTTCTTGGCCTGCGTCACCGCCTGCGCCGTGCCGGTCTTGCCGGCCGCCTGGTAGCCCGCGCCCGCGAACACGCCGCGCGCGGTGCCGCTGGTGACCACGCTGGTCAGGCCCTCGCGGATCACCGCGACGTTGGCCGCCGTGTAGCCGAGGTTCTCGGCCGGCGGCTGCGGCAGCGGCACGATCTGCCCGCTCACCGTGTTGCGCATCGCCAGCGCCACGTGCGGCCGGTGCTTCATGCCGCCGTCGGCCACGATGGCCGTGGCCTGCGCCAGCTGCAGCATGGTGAAGGCGTTGTAGCCCTGGCCGATGCCCAGCGAGATGGTCTCGCCCGCGTACCACTTCTTCTGCTCGGGCCGCTTGTAGGCGTTGCGCTTCCACTCGGTGCTCGGCAGCACGCCGCGCACCTCGCCGCCCAGGTCGATGCCGGTGATCTGGCCGAAGCCCATGGGCTTCATGAAGTCGTGGATGAGGTCCACGCCCATCTCGTTGGCCAGCGAGTAGTAGTAGATGTTGCTCGACAGCTGGATCGAGCGGCGCATGTCGACGCCGCCGATGTTGCCCTCGGGGCTGCCGAAGCGGTGGCCGCCGAAGTTGAAGTAGCCGGGGTCGTTCACCACCACGTTGGCCGCGCGCTTGCCGGTCTGCAGCGCCGCCAGCGCCATGAAGGGCTTGTAGGTGGAGCCCGGCGGGTAGGTGCCGCGCAGCGCGCGGTTGAGCAGCGGCTTGTCCAGCGATTCGGTGAGCGCCGCCCAGCTTTCGGTGTCGATGCCTTCGACGAACAGGTTCGGGTCGAAGGTGGGCTTGCTCACGAAGGCCAGCACCTCGCCGGTCTTGGGGTCGATGGCTACGAGCGCACCGCGCCGGTCGCCGTACATGTCTTCGATCAGCTTCTGCAGCTTGATGTCCAGCGACAGCATGACGGTGTTGCCCGGCGTGGCCGGGTGGCTCGCGAGCCGGCGCACGGCACGCCCGCCGGCCGAGGTTTCCATTTGCTCCACGCCGGTCTGGCCGTGCAGCATCTTCTCGTAGCTCTGCTCGACGCCCAGCTTGCCGATGTAGTCGGTGCCCTTGTAGTTGGCCTGGTCTTCCTCGTCCCAGTCTTCCATCGCGGTTTTTTCGCGCTGGTTGATGCGGCCGATGTAGCCCAGCACGTGCGAGGCCAGCTCGCCCTGCGGGTAGTTGCGGAACAGGCGCGCCTTGATCTCCACGCCCGGGAAGCGGTAGCGCTGCGCCGCGAAGCGCGCCACTTCCTCGTCGCTCAGGCGGGTGCGGATCGGAATGGAGTCGAAGCTGCGCGAGTCTTCGCGCAGTCGCTTGAAGCGGCGGCGGTCGCGCGGCGACACCTCGAGCACGCTGGTCAGGCTGTTGATGGTCTCCTCGACGTCACCGACCTTCGAGGGCGTGATCTCCAGCGTGTAGGCCGAGTAGTTGGAGGCCAGCACGATGCCGTTGCGATCGAGGATGAGCCCCCGGTTCGGCACCACCGGCACCACGGCCGTGCGGTTGCTCTCGGCCTGCTCGGCCAGGTCTTCGTGGCGCACCACCTGCAGGTACACCAGGCGCGAGCCCAACAGACTGAAGGCGAACAGCACCGCCAGGCCGATGACGATCACGCGGCGCTTGAAGCGCGCCAGATCGGCGGCAACGTTGCGGATTTCAGTCATGGCATCAGGAGCTTAGGCGTGCGCAGGTGCGATGGCAAATGCGACGGAAAGAAGAACTTAGAGGGGTCGGTTCTCGTCGGGTTCCGGCGTGCGACGCTGCGGTGCGAGCAGCAGCGCGGTGGCCAGCGGCCACAGCGCGGCCTCGAGCGCCGGCGAGACCAGCACGCCCCATCCCGGGAACACGCCGCCGCCGATCATGCGCGTGATCACCTCGATGAACTGCGACAGCGCAAACAGCGGCAGCACCTGCAGCGCCTGCGAGAGCACCGGGTACCACAGCAGGCGCCGGTGGATCATGATCGCGAAGAAGCCCAGCGTGGTGTAGGACAGCGCATGCTGGCCCAGCATCGACGACTGGTGCACGTCCATGAGCAGGCCGAACATGAAGGCCGCGCCGATGCCCACGCGCGCGGGCTGGTGCACGCCCCAGAACACGATCACCAGTGCCAGCAGGTCGGGCATCCAGGCGGCGCGGCCGATGGGGATCATGTTGACCAGCAGCGCCACGAGCAGGCTGGTCCACATGAAGACGGGGCTGACGGGCAGCAAGAGCTGCTGCTGGCCGGGGCGCTTGATCATCGCGTGGCTCCCGCGGGCTTCTTCTCGTTCTTGCCGGCGCCGGGCTTGCCGTCGGGGCGCTTGCGCTGGGTGGATGCGGCTTCGACGTGCGGCGGCGCCACCGGGGCGCCGGAGGGCTCGAGCACCAGCACGTAGCGCGCCGCGGTCACGCGGGCCAGCGGCACGCAATAAATGCGCGCAAAGGCCGAGTCGGCGCGGCGCTCGATGCGTTCGATCTTCGCCACCGGCAGGCCGGCCGGGTAGATGCCGTCGACGCCGCTGGTGGACAGCAGGTCGCCCTCCTGCAGGTCGGCATTGGCCGCCATGAAGCGCAGCTCCATGCCGCCGCCGTGCGCCGAGGCATCGCCGAAGGCCACGCTGCGCACGCCGGTGCGGGTGTTCTGCACGGGAATGGCCAGGTCGCGGTCGATCACCAGCGTGACCTCGCTCGTGAAGGGCAGCACCTGCGTGACCTGGCCCAGCACGCCGCGCGCGTCGATCACCGGCGAGCCGGCCGCCACGCCCTGCGTGAGGCCCTGGTCGATGACGATCTTGCGCGTGTAGGGGTCGGCCGCGTCGTACAGCACCTCGGCCGGGCGGCCCGGCGTGGTGGTGGTCTGGCGCAGCTCGAGCAGCTCGCGCAGGCGGGCGTTGTCCTGTGCCAGCGTGTCGGCGCGGCTGGCGGTTTCGGCCTGCAGCATCAGGGCCTTGCGGGCCTCGTCTTCGTTGCGCTGCGCGGTCTGCAGCTCTTCGAAGTAGCGGCTGCCGCCCATCACCAGCATGACCGGTTTGAGCGCCGCCATCTGCACCGGGTAGAGCACCGCGCCGATGGCCGAGCGGATCGGCTTCACGAGGTGAAAGCGGGCGTCGGCGACCATGAGGAAGAGCGAGAGCGCGCCGAAGAAGATCAGCTTGCTGAGTGCCGATTGCCCCTGGTTGAACAGGGGTGGCGCTGTGCGATCGAGCGTGCCCAGAGGCATGTAGTCAGACCCGGCGGTGGTGCGGCATCAAATAACAAAAAGCCGGCCTGCGCAAGCAGAGGCCGGCCGATGATGGCTTTCGCCTTTTACTCGCTCGTGAAGATGCTGCCCAGACGGTCCATGCGCTCCAGGGCGATGCCGCAGCCGCGCACCACGCAGGTCAGTGGGTCTTCGGCCACGAGCACCGGCAGGCCGGTTTCCTCGGCGAGCAGGCGGTCGAGGTCGCGCAGCAGCGCGCCGCCGCCGGTGAGCATCATGCCGCGCTCGGCGATGTCGGCGCCCAGTTCGGGAGGCGTCTGTTCCAGTGCGTTCTTCACGGCCGAGACGATGTTGTTCAGGGGGTCGGTCAGGGCTTCCAGCACTTCGTTGCTGCTGATGGTGAAGCTGCGCGGCACGCCTTCGGAGAGGTTGCGGCCCTTGACTTCCATTTCCTTGACTTCGGAGCCCGGGAAGGCCGAGCCGATGTTCTTCTTGATGACTTCGGCCGTCGGCTCGCCGATCAGCATGCCGTAGTTGCGGCGGATGTAGTTGATGATGGCTTCGTCGAAGCGGTCACCGCCCACGCGCACCGAGCCCTTGTAGACCATGCCGCCCAGCGAGATCACGCCCACTTCGGTGGTGCCGCCGCCGATGTCCACCACCATCGAGCCCGAGGCTTCACTGACGGGCAGGCCAGCGCCGATGGCCGCGGCCATGGGTTCTTCGATGAGGTAGACGGCGGTGGCGCCGGCGGCTTCGGCCGCGTCCTTGATGGCGCGGCGCTCGACCTGGGTCGAGCCGCAGGGCACGCAGATGATGATGCGCGGGCTCGGCGTGAGCAGCGTGCGCGGGTGCACCATCTTGATGAACTGCTTGATCATCTGCTCGGTGATCACGAAGTCGGCAATGACGCCGTCCTTCATCGGGCGGATGGCCTCGATGTTGCCGGGCACCTTGCCCAGCATGGCCTTGGCTTCGCGGCCGACGGCCTGGATCACCTTCTTGCCATGGGGGCCGCCTTCGTGGCGGATCGCGACCACGGAGGGCTCGTCCAGCACGATGCCCTTGTTGCGGGCGAAGATCAGGGTATTGGCGGTGCCGAGGTCGATCGCCAGGTCGGTGGAGAAGTACCGACGGAAAGCTCCAAACATGTGCGGAATCCTCTGAGCACGGCCTGCGCATCGGCAGGTCGTCGCTCTATTTTTGGGTCGTTTGACGGGGTGAATTGATCGTTTTTGGCGCAAAAGCCGGCGCGTTCGCGGGGGTTGCGGCAAAGGCGGGATAATAACCGAATCCCCTCTGAATCCCGTGTCGGCACCCTCTTCGGCGTGCGATTGCCTCTGGTTTTTTCGACCCGTCAGCCATCTATGTCTCTTTCCGCTTCCGATATTGCACGCATCGCCTCCCTGGCGCGGCTGCAGCTTGCCCCCGATGAAAGCGAGCGCATGCTCACTCAAATCAACGGCTTCTTCGATCTGGTCGAACGCATGCGCGCGGTCGACACCACGGGCATCGAGCCGCTGGCGCACCCGGTGGCCGCGCTCGAAGACGTGACGCTGCGCCTGCGCGACGACGTCGTGAGCGAGCCGAACAACCGCGAAGCCAACCAGAAGAGCGCCCCGGCCGTCGAAGCCGGCCTGTTCCTCGTGCCCAAGGTGATCGAATGATGAGCAGCGGTGAACTGCACCAATTGAGCGTGGTCGCGCTGGCGAAGGCGCTGGCCGACCGCAAGGTTTCGGCCGTCGAGGCCTCGCAGGCCTTTTTGGGCCGCATGAAGGCCCACGAATCGCTCGGCACCTTCGTCGACGTCAACGAAGAAGTCACGCTGGCCCAGGCCCGCGCCGCCGACGCGCTCCTCGCCAAGGGCAACGCGCCCGCGCTGGCCGGCGTGCCGATCGCGCACAAGGACATCTTCGTCACCACCGATTTCGCCACCACCGCCGGCTCGAAGATGCTCGCGGGCTACCGCTCGCCCTTCGACGCGACCGTGGTGCGCCGCCTGGCCGAAGCCGGCGCGGTCACGTTGGGCAAGCTCAGCTGCGACGAGTTCGCGATGGGCTCGGCCAACGAGAACGTCGCCGTGCCCGCCGTGGGCCACGACAAAGCTGTGCCAGTGCGCAACCCCTGGAACCTCGAGTGCATTCCGGGCGGCTCGTCGGGTGCCAGCGCGGCAGCCGTCGCGGCACGCCTAGCCCCTGCGGCCACCGGCACCGACACCGGCGGATCGATCCGCCAACCCGCCTCGTTCTGCGGCATCACCGGCATCAAGCCCACGTATGGCCGCGCCTCGCGCTACGGCATGGTGGCCTTCGCATCGAGCCTCGACCAGGCCGGCCCGATGGCCCGCTCGGCCGAAGACTGCGCGCTGCTGCTGTCGGCCTTCTGCGGCCCTGATCTCGACCGCGATTCGACCTCGCTCGACAAGCCCGCCGAAAACTTCGGCCGCTCGCTGAACGATTCGCTCGAAGGCCTGCGCATCGGCGTGCCCAAGGAGTTCTTCGGCGACGGCGTGGCGCCCGGCGTGCGCGCCGCCATCGATGCGGCGCTCGCGCAGTACGAGAAGCTCGGCGCCAAGCGCGTCGAGGTCTCGCTGCCGCGCACCGAGCTGTCGATTCCCGTGTACTACATCCTGGCCGCGGCCGAGGCCTCGAGCAACCTGAGCCGCTTCGACGGCGTCAAGTTCGGCCACCGCGCCAAGCAGTACAAGGACCTGGCCGAGATGTACGAGCGCACGCGCGCCGAGGGCTTCGGCGACGAGGTGAAGCGCCGCATCATGATCGGCACCTACGTGCTCTCGCACGGCTACTACGACGCCTACTACCTGCAGGCGCAGAAGGTGCGCCGCATGATCGCGGACGACTTCCAGCAGGCGCTGACGCAGTGCGACGTGATCGCCGGCCCCGCCGCGCCGACCACCGCCTGGAAGATCGGCGAACACGGCGACGACCCCGTGGCCGACTACCTCGCCGACATCTTCACGCTGCCCGCATCGCTGGCCGGCCTGCCCGGCATGAGCGTGCCCGCCGGCTTCGACGCCGGCATGCCCGTGGGCCTGCAGCTGATCGGCAACTACTTCAGCGAAGCGAAGCTGCTCAATGCAGCGCACCGCTTCCAGCAAGCCACCGACTGGCACACGCGCACGCCGGAGGGTTTTTAAGATGAGCGACACCACCGCAGTGAACACCTTCGAAGCACAACAACAAGGCCGCCCGACCGGCCCGCTGGTGCGCGGCTATGAAGTCATCATCGGCTTCGAGACGCACGCCCAGCTGTCGACCGCGAGCAAGATCTTCAGCCGCGCCTCCACCGCCTTCGGCGCCGAGCCCAACACGCAGGCCTGCGCGGTCGACCTGGCACTGCCCGGCACGCTGCCCGTGATGAACAAGGGCGCGGTCGAACGCGCCATCAAGCTGGGCCTGGCGCTGGGCTCGCACATCGCGCCGCGCAGCGTGTTCGCGCGCAAGAACTACTTCTACCCCGACCTGCCCAAGGGCTACCAGATCAGCCAGTTCGAGATCCCGGTGGTGCAAGGCGGCGCGGTGTCGTTCTTCCTCGGCGAAGAAAAGAAGACCGTGCGCCTGGTGCGCGCCCACCTCGAGGAAGACGCGGGCAAGTCGCTGCACGAAGACTTCATCGGCCAGAGCGGCATCGACCTGAACCGCGCCGGCACGCCGCTGCTGGAAATCGTGACCGAGCCCGACATGCGCTCCACCGCCGAGGCCGTGGCCTATGCGAAGGAGCTGCACAAGATCGTCACGTGGATCGGCATCTGCGACGGCAACATGCAGGAAGGGAGCTTTCGCTGCGACGCCAACGTGTCGGTGCGCAAGCCCGGCGACAAGCTCGGCACGCGCCGCGAGATCAAGAACCTGAACAGCTTCAAGTTCATGCAGCAGGCGATCGACTACGAGATCAACTCGCAGATCGACGAGCTCGAAGAAGGCCGCGCCATCGAGCAGGCTACCGTGCTGTTCGACCCCGCCACCGGCGAGACGCGCACCATGCGCACCAAGGAAGACGCGGCCGACTACCGCTACTTCCCCGACCCCGACCTGCCGCCCCTCGTGGTGGCCGCCGAGTGGATCGAGCGCGTGCGCGCCACCATGCCCGAGCTGCCGCGTGCCACGGCCGAGCGCTATGTGCGCGACCACGGCCTGTCGGAATACGACGCCGCGCAGCTCACGCAAGGCGCGGCACTGGCGCAGTACTTCGACGACGCGGTGAACGCCGGTGCAGCGCCCAAGCTGGCCAGCAACTGGATCACCGGCGAGATGGCACGCCGCCTGAACGCCGCCGAGATCGGCATCGAAGCCGCGCCCGTGAAGGCCGCGCAGCTCGCGCAGCTGGTGACGCGCATCGCCGACGGCACGCTGCCCAACAACGCCGCGCGCCAGGTGTTCGAAGCACTGTGGAGCGGCGAAGGCAGCGATGTCGACGCGATCATCGAAGCGAAAGACCTGAAGCCGATGAACGACGCCGGCGCGCTCGACAAGATCCTCGACGAGGTGATTGCCAAGAACGCGAAGAACGTCGAGGAATACCGCGGCGGCAAGGAAAAGGCGCTCAACGGCCTCGTGGGCCAGGTCATGAAGGCCAGCGGGGGCAAGGCCAACCCTGCACAGGTCACCGAGCTGCTGAAAGCCAAGCTGGGCTGATCACGAACGAGCCCCGGGGCCTTGCGCCAGGCCCCGGCGGGTTCGTTCAGCGCGGGTTGCCGCCGTTCTGCGGCGACCAGAGCGTCTTCAGGCGCCCGCGCTCTTCGTCGAAGCGCGCATTCACGCGCTTCTTCTCTTCTTCCTGCTCCGCGATGAAGCGGTTCTGCACGGCCACGCTCTGCGTGTTGTCCTCGATGCGGCGGCGCACGGCGCCGGGCGCCTTGCTCGTGTCCTGCTTGTAGAACTCGAGCTCTTCGTCGATCTTCTTGCGGTCGTCAGCGAGCTCGACGAGGCGCTTCTTGGCGGCCTGGATCACCGCATCGATCTGCGACAGGGCCTCGACGCGCTCGCGGTCGTGCGTGGTGGCGTTGGGGTAGCGCACCAGCAGCGCGCGCTCGCGGCGGCGCTCGTCGATGAGCCGTGCGGCCTGGATGGCGGCTTCGCGCGCGCGGTCCTCGCGCTCCTGCTGCTCGCGCGCCGTGTAGGTCGGCTCCAGCTTGCGGCGCACCGTGCCGCTCGGGCCCAGTTCGCGCTGCTCGCGGTCGCTGCACTCGGCGATCGGCCGGTCGGCCGTGAGCGTGCGCCCACGCGCGTCGACGCAGGTGTAGATGCCGACGCCGGGCCCGTCCGTCCTGGCGGGCTGGGCCAGCGCCGTTGCGCACGACGACAGGGCCGCCAGGCCCAGCCACAGCGACGCCACGACGGCAGCGGAAGAGGGATCGCGCGCGGGGCGTCGCATCGGCGCTGCGTCTCAGGCGCCGTAGCGCGTGCGGTAGGCCAGCACGCGCTCGCGGTGCGCGCCGAGGTCGGCGGCGGCGTTGCCCGAGAGGTAGCTCAGCAGGTCGTCCAGCGTGGCGATGGGCACCACCGCGAGGCCGAGCTGGTTGCGCACGTACTGCACGGCGCTGTGGTCCACGTCGACGCCGTTCTCGGTGGCTTTTTCCTGCCGGTCCAGGGCGATGGCCACGGCATGCGGCGTGGCACCCGCGGCCTGGATCGTGGCGATGGATTCGCGCACCGCGGTGCCGGCCGACATCACGTCGTCGACGATCAGCACGCGGCCCTTGAGCGGCGCGCCCACCAGGTTGCCGCCTTCGCCGTGCGCCTTGGCTTCCTTGCGGTTGTAGGCAAAGGGGTAGTTGCGCCCGCGCCGGGCCAGCTCGGCGGCCACGGTGGCGCCCAGCGGGATGCCCTTGTAGGCGGGGCCGAAGATCATGTCGAACTCGAGGCCGCTTTCGACCAGGCGGTCTGCATAGAATCCGGCGAGCCGCGCGATCTTGGCGCCGTCGTCGAAGAGGCCCGAATTGAAGAAATACGGGCTCATGCGACCGGCCTTGGTCTTGAATTCGCCGAAGCGAAGCACGCCGGCGTCGAGCGCGAACTGGACGAAGTCCTGTGCCACCGCGCTGCTTGTCTGACCGTCTACAGCCATTGGAAATTCCTTGTGTTCAAACTGACCAGTCTCAATCTCAATGGCCTGCGCTCGGCGGCCACCAAGGGCGTCGCCGACTGGGTGGCCGAACTCGCGCCGGATTGTATTTGCATGCAGGAGATCCGCGTCCAGGCCAGCGATGTCGAGGGCCGCTTCGAGCAGATGGCCGGCCTGCAGGGCCACTTCCACTTTGCCGAGAAAAAAGGCTACGCGGGCACCGCCGTCTACACGAAGCATGCGCCCAGCGCCGTGGTGGTGGGCTGGGGTGATCCCGAATTCGACGCCGAAGGCCGCTACCTCGAGCTGCGCTTCGACACGCCGAAACGCAAGTTCTCGGTGATCAGCTGCTACTTCCCGAGCGGCAGCTCGGGCGAAGAGCGCCAGGCCGCCAAGTTCCGGTTTCTGAAGGGCTTCTTCCCGCACCTGGTGGCGCTGAAGAAGGAGCGCGAGTTCATCCTGTGCGGCGACATCAACATCGCGCACCAGGAAATCGACCTGAAGAACTGGCGCGGCAACCAGAAGAACAGCGGCTTCCTGCCCGAGGAACGCGCCTGGATGACGCGCCTGCTCGACGCCGGCACCGAAGGCGCCGGCCTGGTGGACGTGTACCGCCGCCTCAAGCCCGACACCACGGGCGACGCCTACACCTGGTGGAGCAACCGCGGCCAGGCCTACGCGAACAACGTGGGATGGCGGCTGGACTACCACCTGGCCACGCCGGCGATGGGCGCGCTGGCGCGCACCGAGGCGATCTACAAGACGGTCAAGTTCAGCGACCACGCGCCGATCACGGTGGAGTACGACTTCACGCTGTAAGTCGCCCGCCCGTCGATGCCCATCCCGACTCCGTCTCCGTCCACGAGCCCCTCCGCGCCACCTGCCGCGACGGCGGTTTATCTGCCGCGCGACGTGGTGAACGCGCCCGAGGTCAAGGCCGCGATCGCGCGCCGCAGCGCCGAGCGCGGCGACGACGCCGACATGGCGGCCTGGCTGCTGAACCACTTCTTCCGCTGGGCCATCGGCAGCTTCGGCAACGTGCTGCCGGTGCAGTCGCCCGCCGACTACCTGGCCGCGGCCGGGCCCGACAAGCCGCTGCCCGAGTGGCTGGCCAGGCAGCTGCAGCCGCGCGCCCCTGCCGCGGTGAACGCGGCGTCCGCGCAGGACAAGGAAAAGCCCAAAGGCCACAAGGCCGAATCGCCGGCCGCCGAAGCTGTCCCGAAAACTTTCTACTACCTCGACCCCGATCACCTGCTGCTGGTCGACCGCGAACGCATGCTGGTCGAGTTTTTGCGTTCGCGGCGCGGCACGCGGCTCGAGCAGAAGCTGCAGCGCATCACCTGCTTCATGGCCATGGCCCTGTGGGAGCAGGAGCACCAGCGCATGCAGGCCAAGCGCAACAAGGGCTGGGTGCCCAGCAGCGGCCTGGCGCTGAAGGAAGTGCTGCGCACGCCCAACGGCGTGATCTTCGAGTTCATCGGCAGCCATGCGGCCTTGCGCGAGGAAATGGCCTACGAGTCGTTCCACATGCAGCACTGCCTGGGCCAGTTCGCCAACATCAAGAAGCTGAACGGCGGCTACGGAGAGCAGTACGCCAGCGCCGCGCAGAGCGGCCGGCTGCGCCTGTTCACGCTGCGCAGCGCGGGCAACCTGCCGCACGTGACCATCAGCCTCGAGGTGCATCCCGACGGGCTGCGCGTCGACCAGATCAAGGGCAAGCAGAACCGCCACCCGATCCGCAAGTACGCGGACGACGTGCTGCAGTTCCTGCGCACGCTGCCGCCGCGCGGCGAGCGCCACAGCGACTGCGAGGGCATGGGCCTGGTGTTCGAGCCCGAGGCCTCGGACACCGCCCGGGGCGAATGGAAGTTCGTCACCGACGTGCAGAGCCCCGACTTCCTGCTCAGCGTGATGAGCGGCAACTTCCACCTGATCGAGCACTTCGAGCAGCCGCCGCCGGCCCTGCAATGGCTGCTGCTGCGCATCGCGCCGCACGAGCTGGCGCGGCTGCGCCAGATGGACGTGGCGGTGGCCGCCGCCGCCCGGCTGACGCTGCCCCCGAACCGGTTGCCGCCGTCGCTGCAGGCGGCCCCCACGCCGGCGCCCGCCGCGATGCTGGAAATCGAAGGCATCTCGCTGAGCGCCGCCGTGTGCGCGCCGCCGCTGGGAGCCGCATTGCCATGACGCAGGCCATCGTCATCGTTGTGTTCCTGGGCCTGCTGTACCTCGGGGTGCGCGTCGCGTGGTTCGTCGTGCGCACGGCATTCCGCATCGTCGTGCGCGGCTCGGGCACGGCGATCGGCCACATGGAAAAGGCCAACGCCGACCTCGCGGTGCGCGCGGCGCAGGCCAGAGCCGATGCTGGCAAGGTCGTGCCCAACCGCCGCCGCTGGGCGCTGGCGCTCGGCGACATCCTGCTGCTGCGCAACGGCCTGCGCTGCGACAGCGACACGCTGGCGCTCGACGTGCCCGCCGAGCAGCGCCAACGGCTGGCCAAACAGGTGCTGCGCGAAATGAACATGGCCGCCGACCTGCCCGAGCGCGACATCGCCACGCAGATGCAGGCCGCGCTGGTCGGCTGGGTCGGCGGGCTCGGCCGCACCCACGCCAATTTCTACGAACAACTCGCGGCCGAAGGCCAGGTGCGCGACGCGCTGGCCTTCGACTGCGCGCGCACCGCCTTCCTGGTGCGCTGCATCGCGCTGCTGGGCTGGGTGCCCGAGTCGCAGGCCTGGCTGGTGCTGTTCCTCAATGCGCAGCGCGCGCAGGACAGCTTCGAGAGCTGGGAAGACTTCGGCCACGCCTATGCGCGGGCCCGGCTGCACTGGCTGCGCATCAGCAGCCAGGACGGCCCCGCCTCGTCGCGCGCCACGCTGGAAGTGCAGGAGCACCTGCAGAACACCCAGGGCAACTGGCTCACGCTGCCCTGGAAGCGCTACCGCATCTTCGATCCCCAACCCGTCACTCTCGCCCCTGCCGCGTCGGCCTGACGCGCGAGCCCCGCCCATGACCACACACACGCCCCCCGCCGCAGCGACCGTGATTCCCCCCGCGCCCGCGCGCTGGAAGCTCTGCGACATCGACGCCCTGCTGCGCGCCGGCGATTACGCCGCACTCGACCAGCGGCTCGACGACGCGCTGGCCGCCAGCTTTCAAGACCGCGACGAGGAAGAGCGCTACTACGGCGCCTTGCCCGACGACCTGGCCGGCTGCACCGCCGACGGCGCCGAAGGGCTGGCCCGCCTGGCCGCGTGGCAGGCCGCCAACCCGCAATCGGCCCACGCCTGGCTCTGCGAAGCGCACTACTGGTACCACTGGGCCTACGAGTACCGCGGCTCGGGCTGGGCCAGCACGGTCACCGCGCTCGGCTGGGAATGCGCCCATGCCTGCGCCACGCGCTGCGCCGTCGCCGCCTTGCGTGCCCTCACGCTCGCGCCCACGATGTGGACCGCCTGCGCCCTGCTGCTGCAGAGCACCTCGGCCTTCAACGAGCCCGACTGGCTGACCGAGCTGGTGCGCAGCGGCCGCTGGCCCGACAAGCCGCAGCAGCACGACTTTTCGCTGGACGACGATGCGGCCACCCGCGAGGAGCTGCTGACGCAGCTCGCGCGCTCCGGCCTGGCGCGCGACGAGCGCATCGCCTGCCCCGAGGCCGCGCCCACCGCCCTGCCCTCGCCCGTGCAGGGCCGCAAGGTGATCAGCGGCACGTCCTACTGGATCCACGCCACGCTGCACGTGCACCCGCGGCTGTTCTTCTTCATGCGCCAGTGCGTCTGGTTCCAGCAGCCGCGCTGGGGCGGCAGCCACGAGCGCGTGCGCGCCTTCATCGCCTCGCCCGCCTGCGCCCACCTGAGCGAGGTCGAGAAAGACCGGCTGCGCCACGAGATCTGGCGCGACGACTACCAGGGCAACAGCGTCGACAAGGACGAAGACCCGGCCGAAGCCCAGCAGCGCATGGCCGCCACGCGCCAGCGCGCCCAGGAGGCGCTCTACCCCTACCACCGCTGGGAAACCCTGCGCTGGCTGGCCGTGAGCCACTACATGCTCGACCAGCACGCCGAAGCGCTGGCCTGCCTGCGCGAGGCCGAGAGCCACCATCCCATCGACGACGACTACGCCATGAACATGGCGGTGCACGTCGCCCTGGAGCAGGACCCCGGCGGCCACTGGCTGGGCCAGGCCATCTGCAACAGCGCCAACGCCTACGAATGCAACACCGCGCTGATCCTGCACGGCTACTGCAGCCTCAAGGGCGCCTTCGGCTTCGTGCCCAACGCGGCGACCGGCAACGCCTGGCTGGCGGCCGCGCGCGAACGCAACGCCGGCACCGAGAACTGGGACGACCTGGCGCGCGCGCTGTGGCGCGTGCCGCGCAACCAGGAAGCCTTCGAGATCCTGGAGATGGGGCTGGCCGCCGGCGACACCTCGTGCCTGCTCACGCTCGGCCTCTTCCATGCCGGCGGCGTGCACGGACCGAAAGACCGACAACAGGCGATGCACTTCTACGGCCAGGCGGCAGAGGCCGGCAACAGCGTCGCGGCCTACAAGCTGGGCTACCTCTGCCACGACATGGCCTGGGAAGACGCCACGCCCGCGGCGCAACGCCCCGCGCTGCAGGCGCAGGCGGTCGAGGCCATGATGAAGGCCCGCGAACTGGGCCACGACGACGCCACCGAGGGCGCGTTGATGTTCATCAGCGACCTGTCCGACATCCCCGTGCGCCACCGCCACCTGGACTTCGTGCGCGAGCACGCCACCAATGGCGACGCCATCGCCATGGCCACGCTGTCGACCCTGCTGGCCGACGCCAGCGACAAGGTGCTCTACAACTACCGCGAGAGCGTGCGCTGGATCATGGGCGCGCAGGCCGTGGCGCCCGAGGACGAGTTCGTGGTGAACGTGACCAAGAACACCCACCAGGACGGCTTCCTGTCGTCCACGCTCTACAAGCTCACGCGCCGGCAGATCAAGGCGCACGAGATCCCGGGCGGCGACAACGCGATGGTGTAACGGCTAGCGGGACAACGCCGGCAAGGCCTTGGCCAGCGTCTCGCTGAAGGCGCGCATCGCCTCGGTCTCTTGCGTGCCGCGCTTGGTCAGGCGAAAGAAGTCCATGCCCACGCGCGGCTTCAGCAGCACGTCGGTCTTCACGCGGTGACGGCGGCAGGCCGCGAGCGCGAAGGTGGGCATCACGGCAGTGCCGAAGCCGGCCTCGACCATAGAGATCAGCGTGCCGAAGAAGTTGAAGGCGGGCCGCTGCGCGTCGGCCAGGCCGATCTCGCCGAGCTGGCGCTCGATCACCTTCTGGATCGGGTTGCCGGGCGGCAGGCCGATCAGCGTGGCGCCGCGCAGCGCGGACCAGGGCGCGGTGCCGACCGGTTCGCCGTCGGCCGTGGCCTGCGTGACCCGCATCAGCTCGAAGCGCCCCACGGGCGTGCGGTCGAGCCCCGCCGCGGCCTTGAAGAAGAAGCCCAGGCCGAGGTCGGCCTCGCCCGCGGCCACCATCGCTTCCACATCGCGCAGGTCGGCGTCGAAGAGGCGCAGCGCGACCTGCGGATGCGCCTGGCGAAAACTCGCGAACACCCAGGGCAGCAGGTGCGAGGACACCAGCGGCGTGGCCGCGATGCGCAGCGTCTGGCGTGCCGCGTCGCCCTCGGCGCCGAGCTCGGCGGCCACGTCATCGAGGTCGGTGACGAGCCGCTCCACCACCGGCAGCAGCCGGCGGCCGGCCGGCGTGAGGCTCACCATGCGCGTGGTGCGGTCGAACAGGCGGCAACCGAGCTGCTTCTCCATCTCGCGGATCAGGATGCTCAGGCCGGCCTGGGTGATATGCGCCTGCTCCGCCGCACGGGTGAAGTTGCCGATGCGCGCCACCTGCAGGAAGGCGCGCATCTGGCGCGTGGTCAGGTTCATAAGGATTCATGATAAATCCATATCACATCTAAATTTCCCATATGTCTCGTTTGCGGTCCCAATACGGACCCCATGAGCACCGCACCCAACGAAGTCATCATCCTCGGCGCCGGCATCGGCGGCCTGACCCTCGCCCTGAGCCTGCACCAGGCCGGCATCGCCTGCCGCGTGTACGAGGCCGTGCCCGAACTGCGCCCGCTCGGCGTGGGCATCAACCTGCTGCCCCATGCGGTGCGCGAGCTGTCCGAGCTGGGCCTGCTCGACGCGCTCGACGCCGTGGGCGTGCGCACGCAGGAGGCGGTCTTCTTCACCGAGCACGGCCAGCTGGTGTTCCGCGAGCCCGCCGGCCAGCACGCGGGCTACGACTGGCCGCAGTACTCGATCCACCGCGGCGACCTGCAGACCGTGCTGCTGAACGAAACCTTGAAGCGCCTGGGGCCCGACAGCGTGCGCTGCGGCCACCGCTGCACCGGCGTCGAACAGGACGCCGACGGCGTGACGGTGCACTTCGCCGATGGCCGCGCGCCGGTGCGCGGCGCGGTCGCGGTGGGCTGCGACGGCATCCACTCGGCGCTGCGCAAGCAGCTGTATCCGAACGAGGGCGCGCCGCGCTATTCGGGCATCAACATGTGGCGCGGCACCGCGGCCTGGAAGCCCTTTCTCTCGGGCGGCAGCATGGTGCGCGCGGGCTGGCTCACCGTCGGCAAGATGGTGATCTACCCGATCCGCAACGACATCGACGACCAGGGCCGCCAGCTCGTGAACTGGGTGGCCGAGATCCACGCGCCCCAGCCCGCGATGCGCGACTGGAGCCGCGCCGGCCGCCTCGAGGATTTCCTGCCCGCCTTCGCCGACTGGCACTTCGACTGGCTCGACGTGCCCGCGCTGATCCTGGCCTCCGACACCATCCTGGAGTACCCGATGGTCGACCAGGACCCGCTGCCGCGCTGGAGCCACGGCCGCCTCACGCTGCTGGGCGACGCCGCGCACCCGATGGTGCCGCGCGGCTCCAACGGCGCGGGCCAGGCGATCATCGACGCGCGCTTTCTCGCCGGTGCGATGAAGCACGAAGGCGTGGGCACCGCGGCGCTCGAGACCTACGACCGCGTGCGCGTGAAGGCCACCACCGACGTGGTGCTGACCAACCGCAGCAACCCGCCCGACACCATCCTGCGCGAGGTGTTCGAGCGTTCGGGCGGCCAGCGCGTCGAGAACCTCGACGCGATCGTCACGCAGCAGGAGCTGCAGGCGATCTCGGACCACTACAAGCGCGTGGCCGGCTACGACCCGGCGGCGCTGAAGGCGCGTGCGTCGTACCTCTGAGCGACTGCACATTCACCGAACAAGACGGAGACAAGACACGATGAAATTTCTGAGCAAGACCTTCGCCACCCTGCTGGTTGCGGCCAGCGCCGCCGTGGCCCATGCCTGGCCCGACCAGCCGGTGACGCTGGTGGTGCCCTACACGCCCGGCACCGGCATCGACCTGATCGCGCGCCAGCTCTCGGCCCGCCTGCCCGCCGTGCTCGGCCAGCCGGTGATCGTGGAGAACCTGGCCGGCGCCAGCGGCAACATCGGCAGCGAGAAAGTGGCGCGCGCCAAGCCCGACGGCTACACGCTGCTGGTGCAGGTCAACACGCTGGTGATGAACAAGGGCCTGTACAAGTCGCTCGCCTACGACCCGGTGGCCGACTTCACGCCGGTGTCGCAGACCTCGTGGGGCACGCTGCTGCTGGTGACCAACCCGTCCACCCAGAAGGCGGGCTCGCTCGCGCAGCTGGTGGCCACCGCCAAGGCCAACCCCGGCAAGCTGACCTACGCCACGCCGGGCGTCGGCACGCCGCACCACCTGTCGATGGCGCTGCTGATGCAGGGCACCGGCACCGACCTGCTGCACGTGCCCTACAAGGGCACGGCCGGCGCCGTCACCGACCTGCTCGGCGGGCGCATCGACGCGATGTTCCTGCCGGTGCACGTGGCGCTGCAGCACATCCAGGCCGGCAAGCTCAAGGCGCTCGCCACCGGCAGCAGCCACCGCCTGCCGCAGCTGCCCGACGTGCCCACCCTGGCCGAGGCCGGCGTGACCGCCGACAACGTCGACATGTGGTACGGCGTGCTCGCGCCCAAGGGCACGCCGGCCCACGTGGTGGCGCGGCTCAACACGGAGATCGCCGCGGTGCTGAAATCGCCCGAGGTGGCGAAGTCCTTCGAGTCGCAGGGCATGGTGCCCGCCAGCTCGACGCCGGCGGCGTTCGGCGCGCTGATCCAGAAGGACGCACAGCGCTGGGCGACGGTGGTGAAGAAGGGGAACATCACCGCCGACTGAGCGCGGCGGGAAGCGCAGCTACTTGCGCGCAGCCGCCCGGTACAGGTTCTCGACCTTCGGCACGTTCGCCTCGAGCTTGGCGATGCGGTCCGGCCCGCTCGGGTGGGTCGACAAAAAGCTCAGGCCGCCCTGGTTCTTGGAGGCCGTGGCCATCTTCTTCCACAGCGACACCGAGGCCTGCGGGTCGTAGCCCGCGCGCGCGGCGAGCTCCAGGCCCACGAGGTCGGCGTCGGTCTCGTCGCTGCGGCTGAACTTCAGGGTGATGAGCTGCGTGCCGGCGCGCGCCGCGAGGTCGCCGACCTGCCCCCAGCCGAGCAGCTGCGCGCCGATGGACAGCGCCGCCCCGGTGCCGGCGCTCTTGGCCATGCGCGCGCGGGCGTGTTCGCGCAGCGCGTGCGCCATTTCATGACCCATGACCATCGCGACCTCGTCGTCGCTCAGCTTGAGCTGCTCAAGGATGCCGGTGAAGAAGGCGATCTTGCCGCCGGGCATGCAGAAGGCGTTGATCTGCTTGCTGCCGATCAGGTTGACCTCCCACTTCCATTCGCGCGCCCGGCTGTTCCACGGCAGGGCGAAGGGAATGAGCCGCTGCGCGATGGTGCGCAGCCGCTGCAGTTGCCCGTTGCCGTCGCCGGCCAGCGCGCCCTTGGCGCGTGCCTGTTCGAGCAGCTGGCCGTACTGCTGCACGCCGGCCGCCTCGATCTGCTCAGCAGGCACGAGGTTGCGCGCCACCGAGGCATTGCCGACGTTGACCTGCGCCAGCGCCGGCGCGCTCAGCGCCGCACCGGCGGCGGCCAGCAGGAAGGCCCGGCGCGGGTTCCAGGCCGAGGCTTCGGAGAGGGCGGAAAGGGGGCGTTCGCATCGTGTGCACATAGGTGCCCGGATGATAGGAACAAATGAAGACAAGTGGGCGCGTCGATGTCCCCAACACTCCACGAAAACCTCCGCCTTCGGCTGCGGTGCGAGTGCCTTCGGGCGGCCGGGCGGCACTCATGGACAATCCCCCACTCATGTCCGCACCGCCCGCCGAACCCACCCAAGCCCCCGCGAGCGCCGCGCTGCCCTGGCGCGACGCGCTCAAGGTCTACCTCGAACCCGCCACCCTGCGCATGCTCGCGCTGGGCTTCTCGGCCGGCCTGCCGCTGCTGCTGGTGCTGGGCACGCTGAGTTTCCGGCTGCGCGAGGCGGGCATCGACCGCACCACCATCGGCTACCTGAGCTGGGTCGGGCTGGCCTATGGCTTCAAGTGGGTCTGGGCGCCGCTGGTCGACCGGCTGCCGCTGCCGCCGCTGACCACGCTGCTGGGGCGCCGGCGCGGCTGGCTGCTGCTGGCGCAGGGCATGGTCATCGTCGGGCTGGTCGGCATGGCGATGAACGACCCGCGCCTGGGGCTGCAGCCGCTGATCTGGTGCGCGCTGCTGGTGGCCTTCGGCTCGGCCACGCAGGACATCGCGCTGGACGCCTTCCGCATCGAATCGGCCGAGACGCGCAAGCAGGCCGCGCTGGCCGCCGCCTATCAAACGGGCTACCGGCTCGCGATGATCTGGGCCGGCGCCGGCGTGCTGTGGGTCGCGGCCTGGGCCGAGGTGGCGCCCGCCGTGGCGGTCACCGGCGCGGCGGCCTACCAGAACGGCGCCTGGAAGACGGCCTACCTCGTCATGGCGGCCTCGATGGCGGTGGGCGTGCTCACGGTGCTCTTGTCGCCCGAACCGGTGCGGCGCGCGCTGCCGAAGGCGAAGAACGCAGGTGAATGGCTGCGAAGCGTGCTGATCGAGCCTTTTGCCGACTTCATCCGCCGCTACAAGTGGCAGGCCGCGCTGATCCTCGCGCTGATCGCCATCTACCGCATCAGCGACGTGGTGATGGGCATCATGGCCAACCCCTTCTATGTGGACATGGGCTTCACCAAGGACCAGGTGGCCACGGTCAGCAAGATCTACGGCGTGATCATGACGCTGGTGGGCGCCTTCGTGGGCGGCGTGCTGTCGATGCGCCTGGGCGTGATGCGGGTGCTGATGCTGGGCGCGGTGCTGAGCGCCGCGAGCAACCTGCTGTTCGCCTGGCTGGCCACGCGCGGCCACGACCTGACGGCGCTGATCGCCGTGGTCTCGGCCGACAACCTGGCCGGCGGCATCGCCTCGGCGGCCTTCATCGCCTACCTGTCGAGCCTGACCAACATCAGCTACTCGGCCACGCAGTACGCGCTGTTCAGCTCGCTGATGCTGCTGCTGCCGAAGTTCATCGCCGGCTATTCGGGCGCGTTTGTGGACGCCTACGGCTACAGCACCTTCTTCACCGCCACCGCGCTGCTGGGCGTGCCGGTGCTGCTGCTGGTGGCGCTGGCCTCGCGCATGGCGGCCCGCACAGGCGACGGCGAGCGTCAATAGGGCCCGCGCCGGAGCTGTCATCTATAGGAAACAGCCGACGCAACCTGATACGCAACGCTGGTAGGCTGCGACATTCATTGCGTGAAAATTGCGCTTTCCCGCTTTTTCTTCTGTCGCCGACGCCCTTTCGCCTGTCGCCTGCCCCCACATCCATCGTGCCGTCCCGAATTTCTCCCCTTCAAATCAGTGCCTACACGGCCACCTCGGCCGTCGGCGTCGGCAAGGAAGCGCACGCCGACGCACTCGCACACTCCCGCAGCGGCCTGCGCGCCAACGACTTCGGCGAGGCGCCGCTGCCGACCTGGATCGGCCGCGTCGACGGCCTGGAAGACGTCCGCCTGCCCGAGTCGGCCGCGTTCTGGGACTGCCGCAACAACCGGCTGGCCTGGCTGGGCCTGCAGGCCGACGGCTTCCTCGAGGCGGTCGCGGCCGCGCGCCAGAAGTACGGCGCCACGCGCATCGCGCTGGTGCTCGGCACCTCCACGGCCAGCATCGGCGAGACCGAACTGGCCTACACGCAGCTCGACGCCGACGGCAACTTTCCGCCGGACCAGCGCCGCGCGGCCGTCCACACGCCGCATTCGCTGGCCATGTTCGTGCAGCAGGTGCTGGGCATCGACGGCCCGAGCGAGACGATTTCCACCGCCTGCTCGTCCAGCGCCAAGGTGTTCGCCTCGGCCGAGCGCCTGATCCGTCTGGGCCTGGCCGACGCGGCCGTGGTCGGCGGCGCCGACACGCTGTGCGGCAGCGTGCTGTTCGGTTTCAACTCGCTCGAACTGGTCTCCACCGAGCCCTGCCGCCCCTTCGATGCCGACCGCAAGGGCATCAGCCTGGGCGAGGCGGCCGGCTTTGCGCTGGTCGAGCGCGTGCAGGCCGGTGACAACGCCACGCAGCTGCTGGGCTACGGCGAGGCCAGCGACGCGCACCACATGTCGACGCCGCATCCCGAGGGCCTGGGCGCCGAGCGCGCACTCGACGACGCACTGGCGCGCGCCGGCCTGGCCGCCGACGCCATCGACTACATCAACATGCACGGCACGGCGAGCCAGAAGAACGACGAGGTCGAGGGCGCGCTGGTGGCGCGCCGCTTCCCGGCGCGCACGCACGCCAGCTCGACCAAGGGCTTCATGGGCCACACGCTGGGCGCCGCGGGCATCGTCGAAGCCGTGGTCTGCCTGCTGGCGATCGAGCGCGGCCTGATGCCGGGCACGGTCAACACGCGCACGCTGGACGAAGGCTTCGGCCCGCAGATCAAGCTCGAACCCGCGACGGGCGAGGTGCGCTACGCGCTGTCCAATTCCTTCGGCTTCGGCGGCAACAACTGCGCGCTGGTCTTCGGCAAGGCGGTGACGGCATGAGCACCCCCACGCTCTACATCGAAGGCCCCGCCTTCTGGACCCCCACGCTGCCCGGCTGGGACGCCGCGCGCGCGGCCTTCCGCGGCGAAGGCGCGCTGGCCGATCCGCCCGCCAAGCGGCCCTCGCCGCAGGTGCTGGCCCCCGCCGAGCGCCGCCGAGCGCCCGACACCGTGGCGCTGGCGCTCGAAGTGGCCGCCGCGGCCATCGCAGGTGCCGACCGCAATGCGGCCGACGTGCCCTGCGTGTTCACCTCGGCGCACGGCGACCTGTCGATCAACGACTACATGTGCAGCACGCTCGCGGGCGACCCGAAGATGCTGTCGCCCACCAAGTTCCACAACTCGGTGCACAACGCGGCCGTGGGCTACTGGACCATCGGCACCGGCTGCATGGCGGCCAGCAACGCCGTCTCGGCCTACGGCCACAGCTTTGCCGCCGGCCTGCTCGAAGCAGCCGTGCAGTGCGCGGCCGACCAGACACCGGTGCTGCTGGTGGGCTACGACGCCCCCACGGTCGGCGCACTGGCCTCGGTGACCGACAGCCGCGGCCTGCTGGCCGTGGCGCTGGTGATCGCACCCGAGCGCACGGCCCGCACGGTGGCCAGCCTCGACTGGTCGCTGGTCGGCGACGGTGCGGTGACCGCGCCGCGCTCGGCCGCCGCCGCCACGCTGAAGGACATCAACCCGATGGCCGACGCCCTGCCCCTGTTCGAGGCGCTGGCCCAGGCCCCGGGCAGCGCCAACGCGCCCATCGACCTGCCGCTGTCGGCCGCGCTGGCCCTGCGGCTGCGCCTGCAGGCCGCGGGCTGACCGGCCCCCGCCGGGGTCGGCGGTGCGTGTTGACACACACGAACCGCGCGAGTCGCGCCCCGGTACGTCATCATTGCCGCATGGCGCCCACGCAACCTGGGCGAGGCGCTATGTTTTTCGCAGCGATCCAGGTTGACAGGGCGATGCTGCGTTTACCCAACTTTACGGAGCGTTCAAGCCCGCTTGCTCCCGGTGAACGACCATGAAGCGCATGAGCACCCCCCAACTCCTGATGATCGAAGACGACGCCCGCCTGGCGCAGATGGTGGGCGAGTACCTGACGCAGTCGGGTTTCGCCTTCAACCACGCCGGCGACGGCGCCACCGGCCTGGAGCAGCTGCAGCAGCACGCGCCCGACCTGGTGATCCTCGACCTGATGCTGCCCGACACCGACGGCCTCGAGGTCTGCCGCCGCATCCGCGCCCTGCCCGGCCCGCTGGCCAAGGTGTCGGTGCTGATGCTCACGGCCAAGGGCGACCCGATGGACCGCATCATCGGCCTGGAAATCGGCGCTGACGACTACCTGCCCAAGCCCTTCGAGCCGCGCGAGCTGCTGGCACGCATCCGCGCCGTGCTGCGCCGGCGCAGCGAGAACGCCACCGAGGCCGAAGCCTCCACGGTGATGCGCTTCGGCACGCTGGAGATCGACCGCAACGCGCGCACCGTGTCGGTGGCCGGTGCGCTGGCCGACCTCACCTCCTACCAGTTCGACCTGCTGGTGGCGATGGCCGAGCGCGCGGGCCGCGTGCTCACGCGCGACCAGATCATGGAGGCCGTGCGCGGCCGCGAGCTCGAGGCCTTCGACCGCTCGATCGACGTGCACATGGGCCGCATCCGCGCGGCCATCGAGGTCGACGCGAAGAACCCGAAGCGCATCCTGACGGTGCGCGGCGTGGGCTACGTCTTCGCCAAGCAGCAAGACTGACCCGGACCGCCCCGCGATGCTGCGCAGCCTCTACCGCCGCCACCTCTACGTCCGCATCTGGCTCGCGGTGGTCGGCGGCGTGGTCATCCTCACGCTGATGGCCAACTGGATCGTGCGCGTGGCCGCCGAGGCCGAGCGCGAACGCCTGGCGCCCGTGCCGCGCGAGGTGGTCGTGCTCGACAGCCAGGACCGCACCATCGGCACCGGCAAGGCCATGCGCGTGCCCGGCCAGGGGCTGGAGTTCGACGTGCAGCTGAGCGACGGCCGCGACATGACGCTGCGCGTGGCGCCGCGCGAGCGCCCCACCGGCACCGGCGGCTTCGCGCCCTGGCGCACCCCGTTCGGGCTGGGCTGGATGATCGCGCTGGTCGGCGTGGCGGTGGCATTGGGCGTCTACCCGATCGTGCGGCGCATCACCCAGCGGCTCGAAACCCTGCAGCGCGGCGTGCAGCGCTGGGGCGAGGGCGACCTGTCGGCGCGCGTGCCCGAGGAAGGACAAGACGAAGTGGCCGATCTCTCCAAACTTTTCAACGCCTCCGCCGAACGCATCGAACAGCTGGTGCGTTCGCACAAGTCGCTGCTGGCGAACGCCTCGCACGAACTGCGCTCGCCGCTCACCCGCATCCGCATGGGCCTGGAGCTCATGGGCGACCGGCCGAGCCCGACGGCGCGCGAAGAGATTTCGCGCAACATCGGCGAGCTCGACCAGCTCATCGACGAGATCCTGCTGGCCAGCCGGCTCGACGCCAGCGAGGCCGACATGGGCACCATCGAAGCCGTCGACCTGACGGGCCTGGCCGCCGAAGAGTGCGCGCAGGTCAACGCCGAGCTCGACCTGGCCGAAGGCACCGACAACGCGACGCTCACCGTGCCGGGCGTGTCGCGCCTGCTGCGCCGCGCGATCCGCAACCTGCTCGAGAACGCCCGCCGCTACGGCGCGGGCGAGATCAGCGTCGAACTCGGCAGCGCCGGCGGCTACGCCACGGTGCGCGTCAACGACCGCGGGCCGGGCGTGCCGGCGGCGCTGCGCGAACGCATCTTCGAACCCTTCTACCGCCTGCCGGGCGCCAGCGAGCGCAACGGCGGCGTCGGCCTGGGGCTGGCGCTGGTGAAGTCGATCGCCGAGCGCCACGGCGGATCGGTGCAGTGCGAAGACCGGCCGGGTGGCGGCGCGAGCTTCGTGATCCGCCTGCCGGCCAAGGGCCCTGCCGCCGCAGCGCACTGAGCGCCTTCGGGTGCAACCGGCGCGCAGGGGCAAGTCAGGTTCGGCCGAGGGGCCGCACCTAAAATCCCGCCCCTATGCAGAGATCGCACATCGTTCGGCCCGCGGCCATGTTCTGGGGGCTGGTGGTGTTCATGCCGGTCGGCGTCACCTACCTGTCGGCCATCGTGCTGCTGCTCACCCTGCTGGTGGGCGGTGGCTTGCGCGAGCGCTATGCGCGGCTGCGCGCCAACCCGCTGTGGTGGCCGGTGGTCGCCTACGTGGCATGGACCTTCATCGTGCTGGCCGTGCGGCCGCACTACCCCGAGACCCCTTCCAACCTGTTTCACGGACTGCGCATCGCCCTCACCTTCCTGATGGCGATGGCGCTCACGCGCGAGGAGGCGCTGTGGGCGCTGCGCGGCTTCCTGTTGATCGCGGCGCTCAACATCGCGCTCATCGTGCTGCACTACAGCCTGGGCTTTCCGGTGCCGGGCGCGCTGCGCGGCGTGGTGATGGAGGTGGGCAACAAGTCGATCAGCAACGCGCTGCTGTTCAGCATCGTCGCGGCCAGCGCCGCGGTCTGGGGGCTGTCGCAGATCGCCGGGCACCGCCCCTGGCGCGCGCTGCCGGCCTTTGCGCTCGTGCTCGGGCTGGGCGCCGTCGTCGCGCTGCCGCTCACGTCGCGCACCTCGGTGCTCGCGCTGCTGCTGGTGATTCCGGTGGTCTGCCTGCACCAGTGGAAGAACCACCTGAAGGCGCTGTCGGCCGCGCTGATCCTGGGCGCGGTGGTGATCGGCGCGGGCCTGTACCAGCTGCCGCAGCTGCAGCAGAAGGTCGAGACCGGCATCGAGGAACTCGAGAAGGCGCAGACCGGCGCCGTGTTCCACGGCAGCTGGATCATCCGCTACTACATGTACCGCGACACCGGCGCCATGATCGCCGACCAGCCCGTCGCGGGCTGGGGCATCGGCGGCTGGACCGAGCAGTGGCACAAGCGCGGCCCGGCGCTGTTCGCCGACTCCAACATGCCGCACAACGACTTCCTCTGGGTGGGCGCGCAAGGCGGCATCCCGGGCATCCTGAGCCTGCTGGCGATCATGCTCGTCGCCGTCTGGCAGGCCTGGCGCCGGCCCGACATCGCCGGCCGCTACGCGCTGGCCGCCACGCTCATTGCGCTCATCGCGTCGAGCGTGAACTCGGCGATGCGCGACGCGCAGATCGGCCTGGCCGTGCTGTGGATCGCGATGGTCTACCTGCGGCTGGCGCAGGAATCGCAGGACCCCGATCCGTGGCGCGGCCTGTGGCCGCGGGCCCGGCCAAGCTGAAACGAAAAAACCGGCCGCAAGGGCCGGTTTCTTTTTTCCGCCTGGCCGCTCAGTGGCGGCTGGACACGGTCTCGCCCGCCTTCAGGCGGTACACGGTGCCGCAGTACGGGCACTTGGCTTCGCCGGTGCGCGCCACGTCGAGGTAGACCTTCGGGTGGCCGTTCCAGAGCTTCATGTCGGCCTTGGGGCTGGGGCAGAACACGCCGCCCTGGTGATTGAGCTCCTTCGCGAGGAGTTCGACGACTGCATTGGTGGACATGTTTTCTCTCAGACCTTCGTGAGCCAGTGGGCGTACTTGGGATTCTTGCCGTTCACGATGTCGAAGAAGGCCGACTGGATCTTCTCGGTGACCGGGCCGCGCGAGCCGCCGTCGCCGCGGTTGCCGATCTCGATGCGGTCGAGTTCGCGAATCGGCGTCACTTCGGCAGCGGTGCCGGTGAAGAAGGCTTCATCGGAAATGTAGACCTCGTCGCGCGTGATGCGCTTTTGCACGAGTTCGATGCCCAGGTCCTTGCAGATGTGCAGGATCGTGTTGCGCGTGATGCCGTTCAGGGCGCCGGCCGACAGGTCGGGCGTGTAGACCACGCCGTTCTTGACCACGAACACGTTCTCGCCCGCGCCTTCCGACACGAAGCCGCTCGCGTCGAGCAGCAGCGCTTCGTCGTAGCCGTCGTCCAGCGCTTCCATGTTGGCCAGGATCGAGTTGGTGTAGTTGCTCACCGACTTGGCCTGCGTCATCGTGATGTTCACGTGGTGGCGCGTGTAGCTCGAGGTCTTCACGCGGATGCCGCGGCGCATGCCTTCTTCACCGAGGTAGGCGCCCCAGGACCAGGCGGCGACCATGGCGTGGATCTTGTTGCCCTTGGGGCTCACGCCCAGCTTTTCGGAGCCGATCCAGATGAGGGGGCGCAGGTAGCAGCTTTCGAGCTTGTTCTCGCGCACGACCTGTTTCTGGGCTTCGTTCAGCTGTTCCTGCGAGAACGGGATCTTCATGCGCAGGATCTTGGCGCTGTTGAACAGGCGCTCGGTGTGCTCGGCCAGGCGGAAGATGGACGTGCCGCCGTCGGCCGTCTTGTAGGCGCGCACGCCCTCGAAGGCGCCGCACCCGTAGTGCAGCGTGTGGCTGAGCACGTGGATCTTGGCGTCGCGCCAGTCCACGAGTTCGCCGTCCATCCAGATCTTGCCGTCACGGTCGTCCAGCGAGGGGGGGATCGAGCTCATTTCCTGATTCCTTTGGGAGCGGTGTGGGGTGCGACCCGGGGGGAAGTCGCAAAAGCTTTCGATTTTACGGCGGAGCCCGGAACCCAGTACCCGACAATGGCCGGTTGTGCCAACCAGTGGAAAAAGGGTTCCCGTGTCCGTATTCAAGAACGTCATCGTCTATCGCATCGAACCTGCCTGGTCCCAATCACTGACCGAGGCAGAAGAAGGGCTGGCCAAGCAACGCTTCGTGCCTTGCGGCCCCTCGCAGGAAAAGTCCGCCGGCTGGGTCGAGCCCCGCGGCGAGGCCAACGGCCCGCTGGTGGAGTCCATCGACGGCCAGTGGCTGGTCGAGTACATGATCGAGAGCAAGCAGGTCCCCGGCTCCGTGGTGCGCCGCAAGCTCGACGAGCGCTGCGCCCAGATCGAGACGACCACCGGCCGCAAGCCCGGCAAGAAGGAAAAGAAGGAGCTCAAGGAAGACATCACCCTGGAGCTGCTGCCCATGGCCTTCACGCGCAGCGCGCGCGTGACGGTGTGGATCGACAAGGCCGAGAACCGCCTCGTGATCAACTGCGGCAATGCGGCGCGCGCCGACGAAGTGGTCACCAGCCTCGTGAAGTCGCTCGACGGCTTTGCCGTGGCGCTGATCAACACGCAGATCGAGCCGGCCGCCGCCATGGCCAACTGGCTGCTGACGCAGGAGCCGCCGGCCGGTTTCAGCATCGACCGCGAGTGCGAGCTCAAGGCCTCCGACGACTCCAAGGCCGTGGTGCGCTACGCCAAGCACGCGCTGGACATCGACGAGGTCAAGCAGCACATCACCGACGGCAAGCGCCCGACGCGCCTGGCGCTCACCTGGGACGACCGCGTGTCCTTCGAGCTGACGCACGGCCTGCTGATCCGCAAGATCACCTTCCTCGAAGGCACGGGCGACGGCGCGGCGGGCGGCAAGAAGGAAGACAACTTCGACGCCGACGTGGCGATTGCGACCGGCGAACTCGGCCAACTGGTGCCGGCGCTGCTCGACGCGCTGGGCGGCGAGGCGGCGTTCTCGGCGGCACCGCCGGACGAAGCGCCGAAGGCTGCAGCCACCGCACCTGCAACGCAGGCCGACACGCCCGAAGAAGAAGACGCGCCGTTCTGAGGTTCTGAATCAGGCGAAGCGCCCGCGCCGCCTTCAGGCCGCGGGCGTTTCTTCGTCGACCGGCGTCTCGGGCCGCGTGAGCGTCCAGCTCTGCAGCTTGCCGCCGTTGAACACGGTGTCGACGTAGGAGCCGCCGGCATCGGTCCAGCGGTACAGCTCGGGCTGCTCGTTCTCGGGCGAGCGCAGCTCGCCGAGCGCGCGCGTCATCGCGATGACGTGCATCAGCGTCACGCCGGGCTTGAGCTTGGCATTCAGCATCACGGAGCTCGCCACCGTGCCCATGGGCCGGTCGGCGGCCCGCTTGAGCACCTGCATCGTGCGGTTGAAGTGCATCAGCAGGAACATCACGATGGCGCCGCCGGCGAACGCCACGCCGCCCCATCCGTATTGGTGCCACGACAAGCCGAGGAGAACGACGGCCCCCACGGGCACCAGCAATTTCTGGAAATTCATGGGGCGCATTGTCGCCGCCCGGTGGAAGGCCCCCGCAGGCCGATGCAGTTGCCCCAGGGGTCGCGCACCTGCGCCATGTGTTCGTCGCCCTCCAGCCGCAGCGGGCCGCGGTACAGCGGCGCGCCGCACGCCTCGAGGTGAGCCAGCGCCGCATCGAAGTCGGCGACGTTCCAGTACACGACCGAGCCGCAAGCACCGGCGCCGACCTTCGCATCGGCCGGCACGAGCTCCAGCAGCACGCCGTGGACCGACAGGCACTCGAAAGCCGGCGAGCCGATCGACAGCGGCACCGCATCGGGGAAGGCGTCGGCGTACCAGCGCAGTGCGGCGTTCACATCGGTGACGTGGACCATGACGGCGGCAATGGGGGGAACGGTGGATTTCATTCGGCGACAGCGGGAAACGGGCCGCGATTGTGCAGCCCCGACCGCGCCGCAGTAGCGACCGTGGCTACCGCCGGGCGCAGAAAGCGGTACTCACCCCGAAAAGCGCAGGGTGCGGCGATGGGTGCGGGCACATTTCGCCGCACGGGCATCTGCCCGGGCCACCGAGAAACGCATGAACATCCAGCGCTCCGTCAGCATCGTTCGACTCACCCTTGCCGCCGCACTCGCGGGCACCGTCCTCAGCGGCTGCTACGTGGTGCCGCTCGGGCAACCCGCTCCCATCGCGCCGTCGCAGCAGAGCTACGCCGTCGCACCGGGGCCTGTGTCACAGACCTTCAGCGCGCGGCTCTATCCGTCGAATGCTGAAGCCGCGCGCTACGGCGCCGTCGGGGGCACGGTGACCAACGACATGAACGGCCGCGGCCACTTCAATGCGCAGATCGGCGCCGAACAGTTTCAGGGAGAGGCGACCCGCGTGGCCGGCTCGCGCACCACCGGCGTGGCGAACGCCACCGGCAGTCGCGGCGGCAACCTGAGTTGCCAGTACACGATGAACTCCGCCACCTTGGGCAGCGGCCAGTGCGTGCTCAACAACGGGCCGGCGTTCACGATGCACATCGGAAGCTAAGCAACGAATCAGAGAAGGCCAGGGAGGCCAGGGAGGCCAGGGAGGCCAGGGAGGCCAGGGAAGGTAGGGAGGGTCTGCCCGGCGCGTCCACCACGCGCCGGGCATTTTTTTCTTCGGCTTGCCGGTTCACCAGTTCACGAGCTGCCGCATCTTGCGTCGCAGCTCGCGTTCGCGTTTCTGCTCGGCGTTCCAGTCGTCGCGGATGGCCAGCGTGACCGACAGCGCCATCAGCAGGATCACGAACGCAAAGGGCAGCGCGAACACGATGGTCGCCGTCTGTATCGCCTTGATGCCGCCCGCGAACAGCAGGCTCAGCGCAATCGCCGCCACCAGCACGCCCCAGGTGATCTTGACGCGGGCCGGCGGGTTCGGATTGCCCTTCGTGCTCATGATGCCCAGCACCAGCGTCGCGGAATCGCCCGAGGTCACGAAGAACACGAACACCAGCAGCGTGGCCACGATCGACAGCAGCCCGCCCATGGGCATCGCCTTGAACATCACGAACATGGTGGTCGACACGTCGGCCTTCACCGACTCGACCAGCGGCACGCCCTGGAAGATCTCGAAGTTGAGCGCCGCGCCGCCGAACACCGAGAACCACGCGAAGCCCACCAGCGTGGGCGCGATCACAGTGCCCAGGATGAACTGGCGGATCGTGCGGCCGCGCGACACGCGCGCAATGAACAGGCCCACGAACGGCGACCACGCCAGCCACCAGGCCCAGTAGAAGAGCGTCCAGTCGGCCACCCACGAGCTGTTGCGGAACGGGTTCATGCGCAGGCTCATGCGCACGAACTCGGCGAGGTACGAGCCCAGCGTGTTGGTGAAGGTCTCGACGATGGCGATGGTCGGCCCGACCACCAGCACCGTGAGCGCCAGCAGCGCCGCCAGCACCAGGTTGCCCATCGACAGCCACTTCACGCCGCGCTCGACGCCGGTGACCGCCGAGGTGATGAACAGCACCGTCGTCACCACGATGATCACCGCCTGCGTCCAGCGGCCGATGTCCGCGCCGAAGGCCGCGTGCAGCCCGCTGTTGATCTGCGTGGCGCCCATGCCCAGCGAGGCCGCCACACCGAAGGCCGTGGCCACCACGGCCAGCACGTTGAAGGCTGGCGACAGCCGCTGCACGAAGCGCCACGGCAGCGCCTCGGTGGCCGAGCTGACCAGCGGCAGCGCCTTGCGGCGGAAGCTGAAGAAGGCGATCGACAGGCCGACGATGCCGTAGATCGCCCAGGGGTGCAGCCCCCAGTGGAAGAAGGCGTAGCGCATGGCCACGCCGGCCGCATCGGGCGTGCCGGGGATCACACCGGGCGGCGGGTTCGCGTAGTGCGAGATCGGCTCGGCCACGCCCCAGAACACCAGGCCGATGCCCATGCCGGCCGCGAACAGCATCGCGAACCAGGCGCCGATGGAGAACTCGGGCTCGTCGTCCTCGTCGCCCAGCTTCAGGTCGCCGAAGCGGCTGAACGCCAGGAAGACGGCCAGCACCACCAGCCCGAGCACCACCCACAGGTAGAACCAGCCGAAGTTGCGTGTGATGTCGGCGAGCGCGGTGCTGAACACGCGGTCGAGCGACGCGGGAGAGATCAACCCCCACAGCACGACCACGGCGATCAGCCCGGCGGAGACGATGAGTTGCATGGCGGGTCTCCTGGTGGGGGTGTTGTCGTGCGGGTGCGCGTCAGTCGAGCCGTCGCACCACGTCCATCGCTTCCTCGATGCGGTCGACCGGGTGAATGGTCAGGCCCTCGATCTCCTTCGTGCCCTTGCGCGGCGCGTTCGCCTTCGGCACCACGGCCACGCTGAAGCCCAGCTTGGCGGCTTCGCGCAGGCGCTCCTGGCCGCGCGGCGCAGGCCGCACCTCGCCGGCCAGGCCGACTTCGCCGAAGGCGATGAAGCCCTTGGGCAGCGGCTTGCCGCGCAGGCTGGAGGTGATGGCCAGCATCACGGCCAGGTCGGCCGCGGGCTCGCTGATGCGCACGCCGCCCACCGCGTTGACGAACACGTCCTGGTCCATGCAGGCCACGCCGGCGTGGCGGTGCAGCACGGCCAGCAGCATCGCGAGGCGGTCGCGGTCCAGGCCCACCGACAGGCGGCGCGGGCTCGGCCCGCCGTTGTCGACCAGCGCCTGGATTTCCACCAGCATCGGCCGCGTGCCCTCGAGCGTGACCAGCACCACGCTGCCGGGCACGGGCTCGGCGTGCTGGCTCAGGAAGATCGCGCTCGGGTTGGTCACGCCCTTCAGGCCGCGCTCGGTCATGGCGAACACGCCGATCTCGTTCACCGCGCCGAAGCGGTTCTTGATGGCGCGCACGAGGCGAAAGCTCGAGTGCGTGTCGCCTTCGAAGTACAGCACCGTGTCGACCATGTGCTCGAGCACGCGCGGGCCCGCAAGCGCGCCCTCTTTCGTGACGTGGCCCACCAGCACCACGGCCGTGCCGCTGGTCTTGGCAAAGCGCGTGAGGTGCGCCGCGCATTCGCGCACCTGCGCCACCGAGCCGGGCGCGGAGGTGAGCTGGTCGGAGTACACGGTCTGGATGGAGTCGATCACCGCGATGGCCGGGCGCGTGGCATCGAGCGTGGCGATGATTTTTTCGAGCTGGATCTCGGCCAGCACCTGCACCTGCGAGTGATCGAGCCCGAGTCGCCGGGAGCGCAGCGCGACCTGCGAGCCGCTTTCCTCGCCGGTGACGTACAGCGCGTTCTGCCCTGCACGCTGCAGCGCGTCGACCGCCTGCAGCAGCAGCGTCGACTTGCCGATGCCCGGGTCGCCGCCGATCAGCGTGACGCCGCCCGACACGATGCCGCCGCCGAGCACGCGGTCGAGTTCGTCGATGCCGGTGGGCGTGCGCGCGATATCGGTCGCTTCGATTTCCGACAGCGTGGCGAGTTCAGACGCGCCCGCGAGCGACGCGAACTGCGTGCCGAAGCGGTTGTTGGCCGGTCCGTTGGCCGCGCCGGCGACCTGTTCGATGAGTGTGTTCCATGCACCGCAGCTCGGGCATTTGCCGAGCCACTTGGGGCTGGTGCCGCCGCATTCGCTGCAGACGAAAGTTGTTTTGTCCTTGGCCATGCAGCGAGTTTAGGGGGCGCGGTTCAGGCGATGGCGAATTCGCGCACCAGCAGGTCCGCGAACGCCGCCGCGGCCGGCGACAGCGATCGGCCCTGCCGCGTCACGACCGCGATGTTGCGCGCCACGGTCGGACGCATGAGCCGCCGCGCGACCAGCCGCGTGTGGTCGGCGTGCGCGAGGATCGACGCCGGCAGCAGCGCCGGGCCGAGGCCGCTGGCCGCCATCGCGAGCGCCGTGGTCAGCAGCGTCACCTCGTAGGCGATGTCCAGCCGCACGCCGGCGGTTGCCGCGGCAATGTCGATGCTGCTGCGCACGCCGTACCCCGGCTTGACCGTGATCAGTGGATGGCCCGCGAGCTGCCGCCAGGTGATGCGGTCGGTGCCGGGCAGGCGCAGGTCGCGGTCGGCAATCACCGCGAGGTGGTCGTGCACGAACACGCGCTGGTCCAGCCCCGGCGTGCGCGCCTGCAGCGTGCCCACGCCGAAGTCGACCTGCTCGCCGAGCACCTTCTCCACGAACTGCCCCGGCGCGCAGTCTTCGATGGCCACCTTCACGTCGGGATGCAGGTCGAGGTAGCGGCGCAGGGCCTTGGGCATCAGCGTCTGCGCGATGGTGGACGTGGCCGCGATGCGCACGCGCCCGCGCCGGCCCGCCGCCAGCTCGGCCATGCCGGTGCCCAGCGCATCGAGTTCGGCCAGCACGCGCTCGGCATAGGCGATGGCCTCGTTCGCGGCCTCGGTGCGTTGCAGCGAACGCGTGGTGCGGTCGAACAGGCGCACGCCGAGCCGCGCTTCGAGCTCGCGCAACAGCACGCTGACGGCCGGCTGCGTCAGCGACAGCGACGCCGCCGCGCTCGACAGCTGGCCGCTGTGGTACACGGCCGCGAACGCGCGCAGCTGCCGCACCGAGGGCACGCCGCGCATTGATAACGGTTTTTTATGAATGGCCATGAAAGTTTCACTTTTTCCGCGAGCCGGTTCGGCACTGTAATGGCGCCTCACAAGAATCTGGAGACAAGCGACCCATGACCGAGCAACTGCAAGCCCAGGTGCTGATCGTCGGCGCCGGCCCCGTGGGGCTGACGCTGGCCATCGACCTGGCGCAACGCGGCATCGACGTGCTGATGACCGAGATCCGCCACCGTGGCGAGCCGCCCAACGTGAAGTGCAACCACGTGGCGGCGCGCTCGATGGAGGTGTTCCGCCGCCTGGGCGTGGCGCAGGCGCTGCGCGACGCAGGCCTGCCGGCCGACTACCCCAACGACGTGGCCTACCGCACGGCCGTGACGGGCATGGAGCTGTCGCGCATTCCGATCCCCGCGCGCCGCGACCGCTACACCGCCACCGGCGGCCCCGACACCTGGTGGCCCACGGCCGAGCCGCCGCACCGCATCAACCAGATCTTCCTGGAGCCGGTGCTGTTCGCGCATGCCGAGGGCACGCCCGGCCTGCGCATCCGCAACCGCACGCGCATCGACGACTTCGAGCAGGACGACGAGGGCGTGTGGGCCACGGGCGTGGACCTGGACGACGGCCGCGCGGTGCGCATCCGCTGCCAGTACCTCGTCGGTTGCGACGGCAGCCGCTCGACGGTGCGCAAGAAGATCGGCGCCAGCCTGCACGGCACCGACGTGGTGGGCCGCGTGCAGTCGACGTACTTTCGCGCGCCCGCGCTGCTGGGCCTGCTGAAGCACCCGCCGGCCTGGGCCACCTTCGCGCTGAACCCGCGCCGCTGCGGCAACGTGTACGCCATCGACGGGCGCGAGACCTGGCTGCTGCACAACTACCTGCTGCCCGAGGAGACCGACTTCGACTCGATCGACCGCGACTGGGCGATCCGCCAGATCCTGGGCGTGGGCGACGACTTCGACTACGAAGTGATCTCCAACGAAGACTGGGTGGGTCGCCGGCTCGTGGCCGACCGCTTCCGCGACCGTCGCGTGTTCATCTGCGGCGACGCGGCGCACCTGTGGATTCCGATGGCGGGCTATGGCATGAACGCCGGCATCGCCGATGCGATGAACCTCTCGTGGCTGCTCGCGGGCCGGCTGCACGGCTGGCTGGCCGAGGGCGCGCTCGCGGCGCACGAGGCCGAGCGCCAGCCGATCACCGAGCAGGTGTCGCGGTTCGCGATGAACCACGCGCTGGCGCTGCAGCGCCAGCGCGAAGGCGTGCCCGAGAACATCGAGGCACCGGGGCCCGAAGGCGAGGCACTGCGCGCCGCGCGCGGCCAGGCGCTGTACGACCTGAACGTGCAGCAGTACTGCTGCGGTGGCCTCAACTTCGGCTACTTCTACGACGGCTCGCCGCTCATCGCCTACGACGGCGAGGCCGCCCCCGCCTACACGATGTACGAGTTCACGCCTTCGACCGTGCCGGGCTGCCGCACGCCGCATCTGTGGCTGGACGACGGCCGCTCGCTGTACGACGCGATGGCGATGCCCGGCGAGGGCTACACGCTGCTGCGCTTCGATCCCGCGATCGATGTCGCGCCGCTCGAAGCCGCCGCCGCGGCGCGCGGCCTGCCGCTGCGCACGCTCGACATCCGCGCCTCGGCCACCACCGCGGTCTACGACCGGCCGCTCGTCATCTCGCGCCCCGACCAGCACGTGGCCTGGCGCGGGCATGTCGTGCCGGCCGACGCGCTCGCGCTGATCGACCTGCTGCGCGGCGCCACTGCAGTGGCCGCACCGACACCCGAAAAAGAAAGAGAGACAAGCCAATGAACCGTCGCCATGCCCTGCGCCATCTGGGCGCCCTGTCCGCCGCTGCCTGCGCCGCAGGCCCCGCCCTCGTGCGGGCGCAAAGTGACAAGCCCATCACCCTCGTCGTGCCCTACGCGCCCGGCGGCACGACCGACATGCTCGGCCGGCTGATCGCGCAGCAGCTGGGCTCCGCCCTGGGCCGCACCGTGATCGTCGACAACCGGCCGGGCGCCGGCACCGCCATCGGTGCCTCGCAGGTGGCGCGCGCGGCACCCGACGGCTCGACGCTGCTGGTCGCGACCAGCACCACGCTCGCCATCAACCCCTGGCTCTACAAGAAGCTCTCGTACGACCCCGCGAAAGACTTCGCACCGGTCGGCCTCATCGGCGCGGTGCCGCTGATGGTGGTGGTGCACCCGTCGGTGCCGGCGACCACGCTGGCCGAGCTGGTGGCGCTCGCGAAATCGCGGCCCGATGCGCTGAGCTACGGCTCCGCCGGCAACGGCAGCCCGCAGCACCTGGGTGCGGAGATGTTCAAGGTCGCGACCGCCGCGAACATGGTGCACGTGCCCTACAAGGGCAGCGCGCTCGCACTGACCGACCTGCTCGGCGGCCAGCTGCAGCTCATGTTCACCGACATCGCGCCGGCCCTGCAGCACGTGCGCAGCGGCAAGCTGCGCGCGCTGGCCGTGACCTCGCGCAAGCGCCAGCCGACCTTCCCCGCCGTGCCGACCGTGGCCGAGTCGGGCGTGGCGGGCACCGCCGATTTCGAGGCGGTGGCGTGGCAGAGCGTGGTCGCGCCCGCGGGCACGCCCAAGGCCTTCATCGACCGCTGCAGCCAGGAGATCGCCCGCCTCGTCGCGCAGCCCGCGCTGCGCCAGAAGCTCGAGAACGAGGGCTTCGAACCGGCCGCGCCCGGCGCGCACGGCGCGGGCGCGCCGGAGCAATTGGCCGCCTACATCCGCAGCGAAACCGAACGCTGGGGCCGGGTGATCCGCGCCTCGGGCACGACGATCGACTGAGCGCCAACAAGCCCGCAAGGGTTATCCCGCAGGCGTGTTTTCTCGGCATTCATTTAACATGTTAAATAATTCTGAGAGGCACAGCTTTTGAGCACCACCTTCACGCACCGCAATTTGCCGCGCCTGCTGCTGCAGGCCCGCGAAGCCGTGATGGCCCACACGCGGCCCAGCCTGCGCGAGCACGCGCTGTCCGACCAGCAATGGCGCGTGCTGCGCGTGCTCGGCGAGCACGGCGCGGTCGACACCGGCCGCGTCGCACGCGAGGCCTTCATCCTCGGCCCCAGCCTCACGGGCGTGCTCGCGCGCATGGAGCGCGACAACCTCATCACCCGCGCCCGCGACCCGGCCGACCAGCGCCGCACCGTGGTCGAGGCCACGCCGCACGGCATGAAGCTCGTGAAGCGCCTGGGCACCAGCATCGAGGCGCACTACGACTGGATGGAACAGTCGCTGGGCAAGGCCAAGCTGACGCAGCTCTACGGCCTGCTGGACGAACTGATCGCGCTGGAGCAACCCGAACCATGACCACCTCCTCCTTTCTCCCCACCGGCACCGTGTACGGCACGCTGCTGAACTTCCGCGCCGAGGCCGCGGCGCTCGCGCCGCAGATGACCGAGGCACCCTACAAGGCACCGCCGAAGGCGCCCGTGCTCTACGTGAAGACGGCCAACACCTGGAGCCCGCACGGCAGCACCGTCACCGTGCCCGCCGCGGTGTCCGACGTGGAAGTCGGTGCCAGCATCGGCATGGTGATCGGCGCCGAGGGCGACATCGAAGGCTTCGTGCTGCTGAACGACCTGTCGATCCCGCACGCGAGCTTTTTCCGCCCGCCGGTGAAGTTCAAGTGCGTCGACGGCTTCCTGGGCATCGGCCCCGCGCTGCGCGACGCGCAGGACGTGGCCGACCCGGCGCAGTTCCGCGTCGAGGTGCGCATCAACGGCGAACTCAAGCAGTCGATCGACTTCTCGCAACTCGTGCGCCCCGCGCCGCAGCTGCTCGCCGACGTGGGCGAGTTCATGACGCTGGCGCATGGCGACGTGCTGATGCTCGGGTGCGACCTGGGCCGTCCGCTGGCCCGCGCCGGCGACCGCATCGACATCTCCGCGCCGGGGTTCGAGACCCTGAGCAACACGCTGGTGAAGGAAGCAACGGCATGAAGCACGCACACGTCATCTTCGAAGGCCGCGAGCACACCGGCACCGCGCACGAGCTCAACGGCCAGGCCGACGCCGCCGTGCGGCTCCAAGACGGCCGCGTCGTGCCGCAGGAGCAGCTCGTGTGGCTGCCGCCGCTCGCGCCCACGGCGCGCCCGCGCACCATCCTCGCGCTCGGCCTGAACTACGCCGACCACGCGAAAGAGCTGGAGTTCAAGGCGCCCGAGGAACCGCTGGTGTTCGTCAAGGGCCAGAGCACGCTCATCGGCCACCGCCAGCTCACGCACCGCCCGGCCGACGTGACGTTCATGCACTACGAGTGCGAACTCGCCATCGTGGTCGGCAAGACCGCGAAGCATGTGAAGCGCGACGACGCCTACGACTTCATCGGCGGCTACACGGTGGCCAACGACTACGCCATTCGCGACTACCTCGAGAACTGGTACCGCCCCAACCTGCGCGTGAAGAACCGCGACACCTGCACGCCGCTGGGGCCGTGGTTCGTCGATGCGGCCGACGTGGCCGACCCGATGGCGCTCGCGCTGCGCACCACGGTGAACGGCACCGTCACGCAGCAGGGCAACACGCGCGACATGATCTTCGACGCGCCCTTCCTCATCGAGTACTTCAGCCGCTTCATGACGCTGTCGCCGGGCGACCTGATCCTCACTGGCACGCCCGACGGCGTGGTCGATTGCCAGCCGGGCGACGTGGTCGTGACCGAGATCGACGGCATCGGCGCGCTGGTCAACACCATCGCCGCGCGCTGACCGCACCCCTTTCCGAAAAACGGAGACACACCGCCATGACGACCGCCAGAACCCGGACCTTCCGCCTTGCTGCCGCCTTCGTGGCGGCCAGCGCCGCCACGCTGCTGCTCGCATCCGCGGCAACGGCACAGACCGCCTCGGCCTACCCGACCAAGCCCGTGCGCTGGGTCGTGGGCTACCCGGCCGGCGGCGGCACCGACTACCTCGCGCGCACGGCCGGCGCGCAGCTCTCGCAGCAGCTCGCGCAGCCCGTCACGGTGGACAACCGCCCCGGCGCGGGCGCGATCATCGCGTCGGAAAACGTGGCGCGTTCGCCGGGCGACGGCTACACCGTGTTCTCGGCCGACAACGGCGTGCTGGTCTACAACCCGGCGCTCTACAAGAAACTGCCCTACGACGCCGAGAAAGACTTCGCGCTGCTCGGCATGATGGGCCGCTCGCCACTCATCATCACGGCCGCGCCGGGCGCGGGTTTCAGCGACGCCAAGGCGCTCATCGCGGCGCTCAAGGCCTCGCCGGGCAAGTACAGCATCGCCACGCCGGGCACCGGCAGCCCGCACCACCTGGCCTACGAGCTGTTCCAGCGCGAAGCCGGCGTCTCGCTGCTGCACATTCCCTACAAGGGCGGCGCGCCGGCCCTGCAGGACCTCATGGGCAACCAGGTGCCGCTGATGATGCTCGACCTGCCCAGCGGCATCAGCGCCGTGAAGGCCGGCAAGGTGATCCCGCTGCTGGCCATGTCGTCCGAGCGCGTGCCGCAGCTGCCCCAGCTGCCCACGGCCAAGGAGCTCGGCTACGCCGTCGAGGCCTACACCTGGCAGGGGCTGGTGGCACCGGCCGCCACGCCCAAGGACATCCAGGCGCGCCTGGGCGCCGACCTGCTGAAAAGCATGAACGACACCGGCGTGAAGCAGAAGCTCTACGACGCCGGCTGGGAAGCCCGCCCCACGGACGCCGCCGAGATGGCCCGCTTCGTGGACACCGAACGCAAGAAGTGGCACGCGCTGATCAAGGCGCGCGACATCAAGCTCGACTGACGACACACCGCCGCAAGGCCGCAACACCTCCACGCCCATGCAACAGATCCATCACCTCATCGACGGCAAGCCAGTCCAAGGCGCCGACTACTTCGAAACCGTCAACCCCGCCACGCAGGACGTGCTGGCCGAAGTCGCCTCGGGCGGCGAGGCCGAAGTGAACGCCGCCGTGGCCGCCGCCAAGGCCGCCTTCCCCAAGTGGGCCGGCCTGCCCGCGCCCGAGCGCGCCAAGCTCATCCGCAAGCTCGGCGACCTGATCGCCAAGCACGTGCCCGAGATCGCGCAGACCGAAACCAACGACTGCGGCCAGGTGATCGCGCAGACCGGCAAGCAGCTCATTCCGCGCGCGGCCGACAACTTCTACTACTTCGCCGAGATGTGCACGCGCGTCGACGGCCACACCTACCCCACGCCCACGCACCTGAACTACACGCTGTTCCATCCGGTGGGCGTGTGTGCGCTCATCAGCCCGTGGAACGTGCCCTTCATGACGGCCACCTGGAAGGTCGCGCCCTGCCTGGCCTTCGGCAACACGGCCGTGCTGAAGATGAGCGAGCTGTCACCGCTCACGGCCGCGCGCCTGGGCGAGCTGGCGCTCGAAGCCGGCATTCCGGCCGGCGTGCTGAACCTCGTGCATGGCTACGGCAAGGAAGCCGGCGAGCCGCTGGTGGCGCACCCCGACGTGCGCGCGATTTCGTTCACCGGCTCCACCGCCACGGGCAACCGCATCGTGAAGAGCGCGGGCCTGAAGAAGTTCAGCATGGAACTGGGCGGCAAGAGCCCCTTCGTGATCTTCGAAGACGCCGACCTCGACCGCGCGCTCGACGCGGCCGTGTTCATGATCTTCAGCAACAACGGCGAGCGTTGCACGGCCGGCTCGCGCATCCTGGTGCAGCAGTCGATCTACGCCGACTTCGCCGCGAAGTTCGCCGAGCGCGCCAAACGCATCGTCGTGGGCGACCCGCTCGACGAGAAGACCATCGTCGGCCCGATGATTTCGCAGGCCCACCTGGCCAAGGTGCGCAGCTACATCGAGCTCGGTCCGAAGGAAGGCGCGACGCTGCTGTGCGGCGGCCTCGAGGCGCCGTCCAACCTGCCCGACCGCGTGAAGAAGGGCAACTACGTGATGCCCACCGTGTTCGCCGACGTCGACAACCGCATGAAGATCGCGCAGGAAGAAATCTTCGGCCCGGTCGCCTGCCTGATCCCGTTCAAGGACGAGGCCCACGCCATCGAGCTGGCCAACGACATCGCCTACGGCCTGAGCAGCTACGTCTGGACCGAGAACATCGGCAAGGCGCACCGCGTGGCCGCCGCCGTGGAAGCCGGCATGTGCTTCGTCAACAGCCAGAACGTGCGTGACCTGCGCCAGCCCTTCGGCGGCACCAAGGCCTCGGGCACGGGCCGCGAAGGCGGCACCTGGAGCTACGAAGTGTTCTGCGAGCCGAAGAACATCGCGGTGTCGATGGGCTCGCACCACATTCCGCACTGGGGCGTGGCATGACATTGCAACGCCGCGCGCTCCTGCAAGGCGCAGCCGCCCTCGCGGCCCTGCCCGCACTGGCACGCGCGCAGACGGCGTGGCCCGCCAAGCCGGTGCGCATCGTCGTGCCCTTCACGCCCGGCGGCACCACCGACTTCGTCGCGCGCCTCGTCGGACTCGAACTCGGTAAGGCGCTGGGCCAGCCGGTGATCGTCGAGAACAAGCCCGGCGCCGGCACGGTGATCGGTGTCGACGCGGTCGCCAAGTCGGCGCCCGACGGCCACAGCTTCGTGTGCGTGGCCAACAGCTTCACGGCCAACCCCACGCTGGTGCGCAAGCTGCCCTACGACACGCTGAAAGACCTGCGCCCGGTCGCGCTCATGGGCATGTCGGAGCACGTGCTCGCCACGCACCCGGGCAGCGGCCTGAAGACGCTGGCCGACCTGCGCAACCAGGCCAAGGCCAAGCCCGGCACGCTGAGCTTCGCCTCCTTCGGCAACGGCACTTCGGCGCATCTGTCGGGCGAAATGCTCAAGCTGCAGATGGGCCTGGACATCGTGCACGTGCCCTACAAGGGCCAGGGCCCCGCGCTGGCCGACCTGCTCGGCGGCCAGGTGACCGTCATGTTCGGCAACTGGCCCGAGTTCCGCGGCCATGTGCAGGCCGGCAAGCTGGTGGCGCTGGGCATGGCGACCGCGCAGCGCTCGCAGTACGCGCCCACGATACCCACACTGGCCGAACAGGGCGTGGCCATCGAGTCCAATTCGTGGAACGGCCTGCTGGCCCCGGCCGGCACGCCCGACGCCATCGTGCAACGCGTGAACGCCGAAGTGAACCGCGCGCTGGCATCGCCGGCCGTGACCGAGGCCTTCCACAAGGGCGGCATCGCGTCGCTGTCGGGCACGCCCGAGCGCTTTGCCGAGTTCATCCGCAGCGAGATCGCGAAGTACGGCGACGTGATCCGCAAGGCCAACATCCAGATCGAGGGCTGACCATGAGCCTCTATGCGATGCAGAAATTCTTGTTCGCGCTGAACCGCGACGCCGAGGTGCAGCGCCGCTTCGGCGAAGGCGGCGACACGCGCGCCACGCTGCTGGCCGGCTACGACCTGAACGACGAAGAGCGCGAAGCCATCGGCACCGGCGACATCGGCAAGCTCTACGTGCTCGGGTGCAACGGCCAGTTGCTGATGCACTTCGCGCCGTTGCTGGGCATCGCATGGGCGGACTATCTGGAAGCCATGCGCGAGGGCGTGCGCAAGTACGGCCCCGTGCGCGCCGGCATCTATGCCATGACAACCGGCACGAACGAAAAGGTGGCAGGCGTATGAGTCTCGTATTCGCAGGCGTGTGCAGCCACGCCCCCGGCATCACCGGCCGCGCGCACCTGGCCGATCCGGCGGTGAAGGACGAGTTCCACGCGCAGTTCCATCGCTTCGGCGAAGCGATGCGCGCCACGAAGCCCGACGCGGTGATCGTCATCGCGGCCGAGCACTTCGCGAACTTCTTCATGAACAACATGCCGGCCTATGCGATCGGCATGGCCGACAGCTACGAGGGCCCGATCGAAGACCCGAAATGGCTGGGCATCGAGAAGCACACCATCCCCGGCGACGCTGCGCTGTCGCAGCGCCTGATCCGCGAAGTGATGCAGACGGTGGACGTGGCCTACGCGGAAGAATGGAAGTTCGACCACGGCATCATGGTGCCGCTGAACTTCCTCACGCCGAACTTCGACACCAAGGTCATTCCCGTGAACATCAACTGCCAGGGCCCGCCGCTCACGCCGCTGCACCGCGCGTGGGCCTTCGGCGAAGCCCTGCGCCGCGCCTGCGACAAGGTGCCCGAGCGCATCGCGCTGGTGGGCACGGGCGGCATCTCGCACTGGCCGGCCACGCCCGATTCGGGCAAGGTGAATGCCGAGTGGGACGCCGAGTTCATGCGCCGCTGGTGCGCCAACGACCGCGAGGCGTTGCTGTCGCAGGCCGACTACGGCGACGAGGCCACCTACCGCGAAGCGGGCCAGGGCGGCTTCGAGATCCGCACCTTCCTGAGCGTGGCCGCGGCCGCGCGCGGCAAGGGCGAGATCTTCCACATGAAGGCCATCCCGATCTTCGCGGTGACCTGCACGGCCGCGACGATGTCGGTGGTTTGAACGGAGCACGACCATGCCGCACTTGGTGATCCTGTACACGCCCAACATCGAGGCCGAGACCGACGTGTCGGCGCTGTGCCGCACGCTGGCCGACACCATGCTCGAACAGCGCGACGAGGCCGGCAAGCCGGTGTTCCCCACCGGCGGCACGCGCGTGCTGGCCTACCCCGCCGCGCACTATGCGGTGGCCGACGGCCAAGCCGACTACGCCTTCGTGTACCTGAACCTGCGCATGGCCTCGGGCCGTTCCGAGGCGGTGAAGAAGAAAGCCGGCGACGACCTGCTGGCCGCCGTGCGCGCGCATTTCGAGCCCGTCTTCACGCAGCGCCACATCGGCATCACGCTGCAGATCGACGAAGCGCCGGGGCAGGTGTACGACGGCAAGCACAGCAACCTGCATCCCCTGTTCAACAAATCATAAAAAAGAAGCGAGCCCCCATGCTCTCCACCGCCACCATCGCCCAACTGGCCGCCGAACTGCACGAGAGCGAGAAGTCGCGCGTGCAGGTCGAGCATTTCTCCAAGCGCTTCCCCGAGATGACCATCGAGGACGGCTACGCCATCTCGCGCGAATGGGTGAAGCACAAGATCGCCGAAGGCCGCATCGTGAAGGGCCACAAGATCGGCCTCACCTCGCGCGCCATGCAGCAGGCCAGCCAGATCACCGAGCCCGACTACGGCACGCTGCTGGACGACATGTTCTTCGAGCAGGGCGGCGACATCCCGTTCACGCGCTTCATCGCGCCGCGCATCGAGGTCGAGCTGGCCTTCGTGCTCGGCAAGAAGCTGCAGGGCCCCAACGTGACCATCTTCGACGTGCTGGCCGCCACCGACTACGTGGTGCCCGCCATCGAGATCATCGACGCGCGCATCGAGCAGTTCGACCGCCACACCAAGGCCATGCGCAAGGTGTTCGACACCATCGCCGACAACGCCGCCAATGCGGGCATCGTGCTCGGCGGCCGTCCGGTGAAGCCCGACGCGGTCGACCTGCGCTGGGTGAGCGCGCTGCTCTACAAGAACGGCGTCATCGAGGAGTCGGGCGTGGCCGCGGCCGTGCTCAACCACCCGGCCACCGGCGTGGCCTGGCTCGCGAACAAGCTCGCGCCGTGGGACGAATGCCTCGAGGCCGGCGAGATCGTGCTGGGCGGTTCGTTCACGCGGCCCACCAACGCCGTGCCGGGCGACACCTTCCACGCCGACTACGGCCCCCTGGGCTCCATCGCCTTCCGTTTCGTCTGACGAGTTTTTCATGCACACCCCACTCAACACCTTCAAGCAGGCCCTGCAGGCCGGCCAACCCCAGATCGGCCTGTGGGTCGGCCTGGGCGACGGCTACGTGGCCGAGCTGCTGGCCGGCACCGGCTACGACTGGCTGCTGGTCGACGGCGAGCACGCGCCCAACGACGTGCGCTCGGTGCTCGCGCAGCTGCAGGGCATCTCCAGCGCGTGGTCGGCGCAGCCCGAAGCGCAGCGCTCGCACCCCGTCGTGCGCATTCCGGTCGGCGACACCACGCTGATCAAGCAGTACCTGGACATCGGCGCGCAGACGCTGCTGGTGCCGATGGTCGACACCGCCGAGCAGGCCGCCCAGCTCGTGCAGGGCATGCGCTACCCGCCCGAAGGCATCCGCGGCATGGGCAGTGCATTGGCGCGTGCCTCGCGCTGGCAGGCGTATCCGAACTACCTGCACGAAGCCAACGCGCAGACCTGCCTGCTGGTGCAGGCCGAGACGGTCGAGGCGATGAAGAACCTCGACGCCATCGCGGCCACGCCGGGCGTGGACGGCGTGTTCATCGGCCCGGCCGACCTGTCGGCCTCGATGGGCTTCGTGGGCCAGCCCAACCACCCCGAGGTGCAGGCCGCGATCGCCGACGCCATCGCGCGCATCCGCAAGGCCGGCAAGGCGGCCGGCATCCTGTCGACCACCGAGGAGCAGGCACGCAAGTGGCTCGCGGCCGGTGCGCTGTTCGTGGCGGTGGGCGTCGACACCATCCTGCTCGCGGCCGCCGCCAAGCAGCTGCTCGCGAAGTACAAGGCCGCGCCGGGCGCCACCGCGCCCAACGGCTACTGATCCCCTTTCAAGGAACTCTCGATGCGACGCACCACCCTCGCGGCTTTCGCCGCTGCTGCCGCCCTGTTCCTCGGCGCCTGCGCCCAGACGGGCCCGGCCTCGACCTCGCAGGCCCGGCAGGAAGCCAACCGCCAGACCGTGCTCGCCTTCTACGAAAAAGGCCTGAACCAGAAGGACGCCGACGCGGCGCTGCAGTACGTGGGCAACCGCTACGTGCAGCACAACCCCACGGCGGCCGATGGGCCCGAGGGCTTTCGCAAGTTCATCGCCTTCCTGCGCGAGAAGTTTCCGAACTCGAAGAGCGAGATCAAGCGCAGCTTCGTCGACGGCGACTACGTGATCCTGCATGTGAACGCGGTGCGCGAGCCGGGCACGCGCGGCAGCGCCATCGTCGACATCTTCAAGCTCGAGAACGGCAAGATCGTCGAGCACTGGGACGTGGTGCAGCCCGTGCCCGAGACCGCCGCGAACACGAACGGCATGTTCTGACGCCCCGCCCTTCCACGAGCCAGCCTTCGCCAGCCGCATGACCACGCCCACCGACCCCACGAAACGCTTCCGCTCCGCGACCATCCGTGAGGGCACGATCCGCGCGACCACGCGCAGCTTTCTGCACGCGCTGGGCCAGGACGACGAGGACATCGCGCGCCCGCACGTCGGCGTGTTCCACACGGGCGGCGAGATGAGCCCGTGCAACCTCAACCTGCGCGAGCAGGCGCAGCACGCCAAGACCGGCATCTACGCCGGCGGCGGCACGCCGCACGAATGCCCGGTGGTGTCGGTGAGCGACGGCCTGACGATGGCGCACTCGGGCATGCGCTTCTCGCTGATCTCGCGCGAGCTCATCGCCGACAGCGTGGAAGCGTCCACGCGCGGCCACCAGTGGGACGGCATCTTCGCCATCGGCGCCTGCGACAAGAACCTGCCGGGCCTGATGATGGGCATGGTCCGCTGCAACGTGCCCAGCGTGTTCGTGCACGGCGGCTCGGCGCTGCCGGGCCAGATGCCCGGGCCCGACGGGCGCGACCTGAACGTGGTCGACACCTACGAGACCATCGGCAAGGTGCTGGCCGGCACGGCCACGCACGACGAGCTCGACGCCATGAGCCGCGCCTGCCTGCCCACGGCCGGCGCCTGCGCGGGGCAGTTCACGGCCAACACCATGGGCATGGTGTCGGAGGCGCTGGGTCTGGCGCCCATCGGCTCGAGCATGGTGCCGGCCGTGTTCAGCGAACGCGCGCCGCTGATGCGCCGCGCCGCCAAACAGCTCATGAAGGCGGTGATGGGCGACGGCCCGCTGCCGCGCGACGTCGTGACGCGCAAGGCGCTCGAAAACGCCTGCGCCGTGGTCTCGGCCACGGGCGGCTCGACCAACGCCGCGCTGCACCTGCCGGCGATCGCGCACGAGGCGGGCATCAAGTTCCACCTGGACGACGTGGCCGAGATCTTCGCGCGCACGCCGCTCATTGCCGACCTGCGCCCCGGCGGCCAGTACCTGGCGCGCGACGTGTACTACATCGGCGGCGCGGGCGTCATCCTGCGCACGCTGCTGGAGCAGGGCTTCCTGCACGGCGACGCCCTCACCTTCACCGGTCGCACGCTGGCCGAGGAAGTGGCCGATGCCGCCGCGCCCGACGGCCGCGTGGTGCGCGCAGCGGGCAACCCGATCACGCGGGACGGCGGGCTGGCGGTGCTCAAGGGCAACCTCTGCCCCGACGGCGCGCTGCTCAAGACGGCGGGCCTGAAGACGCTGGTGCACCGCGGCCCGGCGCGGGTCTTCAATTCGGAAGAAGAAGCCCAGGCCGCCGTGCAGAACCGCCGCTACGAAGCGGGCGACGTGATCGTCATCCGCAACGAAGGCCCCAAGGGCAGCCCCGGCATGCGCGAGATGCTGGGCATCACCGCGCTGCTGTACGGCCAGGGCATGGGCGACAAGGTGGCGCTGCTCACCGACGGGCGTTTTTCGGGTGCCACGCGCGGCCTGTGCATCGGCTACGCGGGGCCCGAGGCGGCCGACGGCGGGCCGATCGCGGTGCTGCGCGACGGCGACATGGTGGCCATCGATGCGCGCGCCGCGGCGCGCAGCATTTCGGTCGAGCTGAGCGCCGAAGAAATCGCGTCGCGGCTGGCCGGACGTGAGGTAAACGCGGGGGCGGCGCACGGTGGTTTGTTGGAAAAATACGCGCTCACCGTGCGCCCTGCCCACCAGGGCGCCGTGACCCACTCGGGCGCGGTCACCTGGCTGCGCGACGAGTCGTGATCCTGTTCCCTCCTCACCATCCCGAAAAGAGACAGACATGACCTTCACCCGCCGCCACATGCTGCAGTCCACCGGCGCCTCGGCGCTGCTCGCCAGCCTCGGCCAGCAGGCCTTCGCGCAGGCTGCCGCGCTCGAGAACGCCACCATCGTCACCGGCTTCGCGGCCGGCGGCACCTCGGACACCACCTGCCGGCGCCTGGCGCTGAAGCTGAGCCCCGACTACGCCAAGACCGCCGTGGTCGAGAACCGCACCGGCGCGGGCGGCCAGATCGCCGTGAGCTACGTCAAGGGCCGCCCGGCCGACGGCACCACCATCCTGCAGACGCCCACGTCGATCCTCACGATCTACCCGCACATCTACAAGAAGCTGCCCTACGACCCGATGGTCGACCTCACGCCCGTGAGCCTGGCCTGCATCTTCGACTTCGGCTTCGCGGTCGGCCCGGCCGTGCCGGCCACCATCAAGACGGTGCCCGAGTTCCTCACCTGGGCCAAGGCCAACCCGGCCGGCGCCAACTACGGCTCGCCGGCCGCGGGCTCCACGCCGCACTTCATCGGCGCGCTGCTGGGCAAGCAAGGCGGCGTCGAGCTCAAGCACGCGGCCTACCGCGGCACGCAGCCGGCCATGCTCGACCTCCTGGGCGGCAACATCTCGGCGGTGTCGGGCCCCATCGGCGACATCACGCAGCACCTGCAGTCGGGCAAGGTGCGCATCCTGGGCGTGTCGGGTGCCAAGCGCAGCCGCTTCGCGCCCGATGTGCCGACCTTCGGCGAGCAGGGCATCAAGAACATGGCGCACAGCGAATGGTTCGCCTTCTTCCTGCCGGCCAAGGCCTCGCCCGAGCTGGTGACGAAGCTCAACACGGCGATGAAGAACGCGCTCGCACAGAAGGACGTGATCGACGGCCTCGGCACCTTCGGCCTGGAAGCCATGTCTTCCACGCCGGCCGAGCTGGCCGATCTGCTGAAGAAGGACACCGCCAAGTGGGCGCCGATCGTGAAAGAGGTCGGCTTCACGGCTGAAGGTTGATCACATGAAGGAACTGCCATGAACACACTCGCCACCGCGCCGTCGGCGCTGGTCCATCCCTCGATCCATCCCGACGAGCGCGCCGCGCGCGAGGAGCTCGCGGCCTGCTACCGCGTGTTCGCGATGCTGGGCTGGACCGAGATGATCTACAACCACATCACGGTGCGGCTGCCCGACAGCGTGACGGGTGGCGAGAAGCAGTTCCTCATCAACCCCTTCGGCCTGCACTACAGCGAGGTGACGGCCAGCAACCTGGTGAAGATCGACCTGCAGGGCAAGGTGCTCGACGGCTCGACCTACCCGGTGAACCCGGCCGGCTTCGTGGTGCATGCGGCCATCCACGACGGCCTGCCCGGCGCGCACTGCGTGATGCACACGCACACCACGGCCGGCGTGGCCGTGGCCTGCCTGCAGGGCGGCCTGCAGCAGACCAATTTCTATACCGCCCAGCTGCACGGCATGGTGGCGTACCACGACTTCGAGGGCATCACGATCCATGCCGACGAAGGCCCGCGCCTGCTGAAAAGCATCGGCGATCGCAACGCGGTGATCCTGCGCAACCACGGCCTGCTGGCCTGGGGCCAGACGCTGCCGCAGACCTTCGCCATCTTGTGGACGCTGCAGCGCGCCTGCGAGATCCAGATGGCGACCTTCTCGATGGGCGCCGCGATTCCGGTGAGCGAAGAGATCGCGCAGCGCTGCACGCGAGACGCGCTGCAGTTCAGCCCCGCGCACGGCGCCGGGCAGGACGTGTTCAATGCGCTGGTGCGGCAAGTGGACCGCATCGACCCGAGCTACCGCAACTGAGGCGCCTGTTCCCATGAAGATTTGCATCTACGGCGCCGGCGCGATCGGCGGATGGATCGGCGTCGGCCTCGCGCAGGCAGGCCAGCGCCTGAACGTGGTGGCGCGCGGCGCCACGCTCGACGCGCTCCAGAAAGACGGCCTCTCGCTCATGCGCGGCGACGTGCGCACGCGCGTGCCGGTGAACGCGGTGGCCGACCCCGAGGCACTGGGCGTTCAAGACCTGGTGGTGATCGCCGTGAAGGCGCCCGCGCTGGCCGGCGTGGCCGAGCGCATCGGGCCGCTGATCGGGCCCGACACGCTCGTGCTGGTGGCCATGAACGGCGTGCCGTGGTGGTTCCTCGAAGGCGGCTTCGGCGGCGAGATCACGGGGCACCGCCTCGCGGCCGTCGACCCCGACGGTGCCATTGCCAAGGCCATTCCGTCGCGCAACGTGATCGGCTGCGTGGTGCACGCCAGCTGCTCGCTCGACGGGCCGGGCGTGGTGCGGCACCACTTCGGCAATGGGCTGATCGTGGGCGAGCCTTCGGGCGAGGCCACGCCGCGCGTGCAGAAGCTGGTCGAGTTGCTCAAGAGCACGGGCATCGACACCACGCTGTCGCCGCAGATCCAGAAGGACGTGTGGTTCAAGCTGTGGGGCAACATGACGGTGAACCCGATCAGCGCGCTCACCGGTGCCACCACCGACCTGATCATGGGCGACGACTACGTGCGCGGGTTCATCTCGGCGGTGATGCTCGAGGCCAAGGAGATCGGCCGGCGCATCGGCATCGAGATCACGCAGAGCCCCGAAGACCGGCACGCGGTGACGATGAAGCTCGGCGCGTTCAAGACCTCGATGCTGCAGGACGTGGAGGCGGGCCGTTCGGTCGAACTCGACGCGCTCGTCACCGTGGTGCGCGAGCTGGGCGAGCTGACGGGCGTGGCCACGCCGTTCACGGATGCGCTGCTGGGGCTGGCGCGGCTGCGGACGCGGCAGCTCGGGTTGTACTGAGCGGCCTGCCGCTGGCTACCAGCGGTTTTCCGGCGCAGCGCCGATGGCCTCGACGCAACGGGCCACGATCTTCACGCGTTCCTCGCGCAGCCGCTGCCAGCCGTCGGCCTGCCACTGGGTCCAGGCCAGCGGCTCCGATTCGTAGCTGCAGCCGATCGGCGGGCGCATGAAGCCCGCGCGCCCCAGCGAGGCGCCGAACTTGAGCCGGAACAGTTCGTCCGAGCCCATCAGGTTTTCGTAGACGAGGTGCCACGACCCCGGGACCAACGGCGAGTCGGCCTCCTTCGGCGTCTGGCGCGCGGCCTCGATCTCTTCAGGCGTCGAGCCGTCGCTCAGCGCGGTGGCGAGCGCGGTCTCGGTGCGGCGGCGGTAGATGTCGGTGGCGATCTTGCTCAGGGCCTCCTGCAGGTCGCTCATCGCCGGGTTGACGCTCACCGGGTCGTCGCGCAACGCTTCGAGCGTGGTGCCGCCGAGGCCGTCTTTCGAGAAGCCCTGCACGGCCGCGCCGGTGCCGAGCACGGCGAACGCGACGTTCAGCGCAACCTGGCCGGCCACGCGGCCCACCGTGTCTTCGCGGCGCACCACGCGCAGGTGGTCGGCGCCGCTCTGCTGGGGCATGCGCAGGTAGCGGACGCGGGTTTGGGATGGGGCTGCGGCAGGCGCGGCTTCAGTGGGTGCCGAGGCTGCGGCCATGGGCGGTGCGGCGGCTTCGGTCTGGGCTTGCGCCGAGAAGCCGGCGATGGCCAGTGCCAGGCCGAGGGCATGCCGTGTGGCACGCGACGGCGTTCGTTTCTTCGTCGAATGGGTCATGTGAACTGTTTTCCTCCGGCGCGGATTGTCTCCGGCGGCGTGCTCAGTTCATGCGGGGAGGTTCGGGACGCGTGCGCAGGGCACGCTGCGGGTGCTCGCGGAGCAAGGTGCCCCGTCGGGGTGATCGCCGCCCCGAACCTCAGGCGTTCAGTTCAACCCGCCAACCCGACGTACACGTTCTGCACGTCGTCGTTCGCATCGATGGCCGCCAGAAACGCCTCGACCTCTTCCAGGTCCGCCGCACTCAGGCTCGCCGGATCAATGGGGTTCTTCGGCCGGTAGCCCAGCTTGGCCGACAGCACGGTGAAGCCCTGGGCCGGGAGCGCGCGGCTCACCAGGTCGAGGTCGGCGGGCTCGGTCAGGAACAGGGTCGTGCCGTCTTCGGCGCCCGGCTCGAAGTCCTGGGCGCCGGCTTCGATGGCGGCCACTTCGGCGTCGGCGTCCTTGCTGGCGGGCTCGGCCTCGATCATGCCGAGGTGGTCGAAGTCCCACGAGACCGAGCCGGAGGTGCCGAGCTGGCCCTTGCGGAACAGCACGCGCATTTCAGGCGCGGTGCGGTTCACGTTGTCGGTCAGGCACTCGACCATCACGGCCACGCGGTGCGGGGCGAAGCCCTCGTACATGACGTGGTCGAAGTGCACCGCCTCGCCCGTGAGGCCGGCGCCCTTCTTGATGGCACGGTCGAGCGTGTCCTTCGGCATCGAGACCTTGCGGGCCTGCTCGACGACCAGCCGCAGCCGCGCGTTCGAAGCCGGATCGGCGCCGTTGCGCGCGGCGATCATGATTTCCTTGGCCAGCTTGCCGAACAGCCGGCCCTTGGCATTCGCGGCCACGTCCTTGTGCTTGGCTTTCCATTGCGCGCCCATGTCTGCATTCCTTGGTGTTGTGGGGGGCGGCGAAACGCCGCAGCCCCCGAGGATGCCACGAGCCGGAGGCCTCGCACAGCGGGGCCCCTTCCGCCGTCAGGGGCGCGGCTTCTGTTCGCCCTCTTCCGGCGCCAGGCTCACCCACAGGGCGGCGCCCACGATCAGCAGGCCGCCGGCCCAGCCCCAGGCACCGATGCGCTCGCCCAGCCCGAGGGCCGCGATGGCCGCGCCGAACACCGGTTCGCTGCCCATGAGCAGCGACACGCGGCTCGGACTGCTGCGAGAGGCCGCGTGGTTCTGCGCGAAAAAGGCGAACACGGTGCACAGCAGCACGAGGTACGCCATGCCCCACCAGAAACCGGCCGTGGCGGGCGGCAGGTGCCAGGCGCGCCCGCCCGACGCGGCCAGCAGCGACAGCGCCGCCGCGCCCAGCGCCATCACGCCCGACTGCACGGCCGTCAGCGTGAGCGCCGGCAGGGTGTGGCGGCCGGCCAGGCGGCGCGTGAGGCACACCATGACGGCGCGCAGGAAGGCAGCGGCCAGCATGAGGGCATCGCCCCACCCCATCGACAGGTCGGCGAGCGAGGGCGCCGACAGCAGGGCCGCGCCCACGGCCGAGAGCCCGGCCGCCCAGAACACGCGCCGCGCGGGCCGCCGGCCCAGCAACCACCATTCGACAAAAGGCGTGATCGCCACGCACAGGCTGATGAGGAAGGCCGCGTTGCTCGCCAGGGTGAGCGAGACGCCGAAGGTCTCGCACAGGAAGATGGCGAGCAGGTTGGCGCCCAGCAGGCCGCCCACGGCGAGCCCCTGGCGCCACTGCGGGTCACGCCACAGCGGTCGCAGCGCGGGCAGCAGCACGAGAAAAGTGAGGCCGAAACGCAGCGCGACGAACTCGAGCACCGGCAGCTGCTGCGTCGCCTGCTTGGCCACCGCATAGCTGCCGCCCCAGACCGCCGCCACGAGCAGCAGCATGAGCTCGGCCGGGCCGAAGCCGGCCGTCCACGACCCGCGCCCCGCCGGGACCGCACCTTGCAACGCCTTTGAATCCATACTGTCTGCCCGCGGCCCGGGGCGCCTGAAAGAAGAAGAAGAAGAGATGGCGCATTGTTCCGGGCGGCACCAGGGCCGCACAGCCGTCGGCCGGAACAGGACTCTTGCGTGGTCGGAACGAATTCATTTCTCAAGGTGCTGCCCGAAATGGTGACCTTCGTGCGGGTCGCCGAACTCGGCAGCTTCTCGGCCGCCGCCGACCTGCTGGGCATCACGCCCTCGGCCGCGAGCCGGCAGGTGAAGCGGCTCGAACAGGAGATCGGCGTGCAGCTGCTGCAGCGCACCACGCGCCAGCTGCGGCTCACCGAGCCCGGCGCCGAGGCTTTTGCACGCTGCCGCGAGCTGGTGGCGGCGGCGCAGGGCGCGATGGACATCGGCGCGCAGTTCGCGCGCACGCCCACCGGCCGGGTGCGCCTGAGCGCGCCGAAGGCCTTTGCGCGGCGCGTGCTGCATCCGCACCTGCTCGACTTCCTGCGCGCCTACCCGGAAGTGGACGTGCAACTGATCGTGGCCGACCGCGACATCGACCCGATCCGCGAAGGCGTCGACCTCGTGGTGCAGCTGACCACGGCGCCGCCCGACGGGCTGGTGGCGCGGCAGCTGATGGCGGTCGAGCACATCCTGTGCGCCACGCCGGCCTACCTGGCGCGCCACGGCGCCATCGCGCACCCGCACGACCTGCGCGCGCACAGCTGCCTGTCGCTGGGCGAGCACGAGCGCGACAACCACTGGCGCTTCCGAAAAGACGGTGAAGACGAGGTCGAGGTGGTGGTGGACGGCCGCTACGTCTGCAACCACAGCGAGATGCGGCTCGACGGCGCGCTCGCGGACCTGGGCGTGGCCTGCGTGCCGGCCTTCACGGCGCGCGAGGCGCTGGACGAGGGCCGCGTGGTGCGCGTGCTGCCCGACTGGGCGCTGCAGGGCAGCTACCAGGGGCACGCGTGGCTGATGTACCCGCCCAGCCGCTACCTGCCGCCCAAGTGCCGGGTGCTGGTGGAGCACCTGCTCGGCGCGCTGGCCGGCAGCGACTATTCGTCAGCCGGTGCGAAAGGCACCCGCGGCGCGACCGCGCACATGAGTTCGTAGCCGACGGTGCCGGCGGCCTGGGCCACCTCGTCGATCGGCAGCACCGCGCCGGTCAGGGCCGAGCGGCCCCACAGCGTGACTTCGGCGCCGAAAGCGGCGTCGGGCACGGGCGTGAGGTCGACGGTGATCATGTCCATGCTCACGCGGCCCACCATGCGGGTGCGCACGCCGTTCACCAGCACCGGGGTGCCGGTGTCGCAGTGGCGCGGGTAGCCGTCGGCATAGCCGACCGCCGCGATGCCGATGGTGAGCGGGCCCTCGGCCGCAAAGCGCGAGCCGTAGCCGATGGTGTCGCCGGCCTTCAGCGTCTGCACCGAGATGAGCCGGGTCGACAGCGTCATGGTCGGCTGCAGCTGCCAGTGCGCCGCGTCGTGCTCGGGGAAGTCGGGGGCGCTGCCGTACAGCACGATGCCGGGGCGCACCCAGTCGCCGCGCGTGCGCGGCGCATGGCGCAGCGTGGCGGCGCTGTTGGCGATGGAACGCTCGCCCGGCAGGTCGCGCGTGGCGCGCTCGAACACCTCGAGCTGGTGCTCGATGCCGCGCGGGCCGTCGGCGTCGCTGAAGTGCGTCATGAGCGAGATCTCGTCGACCTGCGGGAGCGCGTTCAGGCGCGTCCAGGCCGAGCCGAAGCGCTCGGGCGAGAAGCCCAGGCGGTTCATGCCGGAGTTCATCTTCAGGAACACGCGCTGCGGCTTCAGGGTCTTGTGGGCCGCGAGCATGTCGATCTGCTCGTCGCAGTGCACCGAATGCCACAGGTCCAGGCGCGAGCACAGCTCCAGGTCGCGCGCGTCGAACACGCCTTCGAGCAGCAGCACGGGGCCGCGCCAGCCCAGCGCGCGCACGCGCTCGGCCTCGGCCAGGTCGAGCAGCGCGAAGCCGTCGGCGCCGCGCAGGCCCTCGAAGACACGCTCGATGCCGTGCCCGTAGGCATTGGCCTTGACCACGGCCCAGACACGGGCGTCGACGGCCGAGCGGCGGACGCGGTCGAGGTTGTGGCGCAGGGCGGCGGTGTGGACGGTGGCGAGAATGGGGCGCGGCATGGCGGGTGTTGGGGTGGTTTCAGACCACGTTTTAGCATCTTCGGGAATGGGGTCGAATCCCGTGGGGATGCCTGAATTCGCGTCGTACCCCCATGCTATAACCGCCCATTCGCGCCTGACGCGACACTTTTTCACTACCGCCAGCAGACCCTCTGGCCAGCCAGCCCATCGATGAAGCGCGGTTTTTACACGATCATGTCGGCCCAGTTCTTTTCGTCGCTGGCCGACCAAGCGCTTTTCGTCGTTGCCGTCGATCTCATGCGAAGTTCGGGCGCCCCCGAATGGCAGCGGGCCGCCCTGGTGCCGATCTTCGCGGTCTTCTATGTGGTGCTGGCCCCGCTGGTGGGCGCCTTTGCCGACGCGCTGCCCAAGGGCAAGGTGATGTTCATCAGCAACGCGATCAAGGTCGTGGGTTGCCTGATGATGCTGTTCGGCTCGCACCCGCTGCTGTCGTATTCCATCGTGGGCCTGGGCGCGGCGGCCTACTCGCCGGCCAAGTACGGCATCCTCACCGAGCTGCTGCCATCGTCGCAGCTGGTCAAGGCCAACGGCTGGATCGAAGGGCTGACCATCGCCTCGATCCTGCTGGGCATCGTGCTCGGCGGCGTGCTGGTGGGCCATGCGGTGTCGAGCCACCTGCTGCTGATCGACCTGCCGTTCATCGACACCGGCATCGACTCGCCGGCCGAGGCCGCCATTGCAGTGCTGATCTTCGTCTACGTGCTCGCAGCCTGGTTCAACACCCGCATCCCGCACACCGGCGTCGAAATGCGCCCGCTGCGCTCCGACCCCGCGCAGAGCATGGTGCGCAACCTGGCCGGCCTGCTGCCCGACTTCTGGCATTGCAACGCCCGCCTGTGGCGCGATCGGCTGGGCCAGATCTCGCTGGCGACCACCACGCTGTTCTGGGGCGCGGGCGGCAACCTCAAGTACATCGTGCTGGCCTGGGCCGCCGTGGCGCTCGAATACAACACCACCCAGGCCTCGGCGCTGACCGGCGTGGTGACCATCGGCACCGCGGTGGGCGCCATCGTGGCCTCGATGTACATGCGCCTGGACATGGCCACGCGCGTGATCCCCATGGGCATCGCGATGGGGCTGATGGTGATCTGCATGAACTTCATCGGCAACGTCTGGCTGGCGGTGCCGTTCCTGATCATCCTGGGCGGCCTGGGCGGCTTCCTGGTGGTGCCGATGAACGCGCTGCTGCAGCACCGCGGCCACAACCTGATGGGCGCGGGCCGCTCCATTGCCGTGCAGAACTTCAACGAGCAGGCCTGCATTCTTCTGCTGGGCGGTTTCTACAGCGTGTGCACCGGCCTGGGCCTGTCGGCCTACGGCGCCATCAGCGCCTTCGGCCTCGTGGTGGCGGGCTGCATGTGGCTCATCAAGCGCTGGCACGAGAACAACCTCAAGAAGTATCCCGAGGAAGTCGAGCACCTGCTGGCCATCGCCCGCAGCGACAAGCACCACTGACCTCGCGCGACCGCGTTGGTGCAATGGCCGGCGCGCCGAGCGCCCCCACTCCAACGCCCCCATGCCCGCCCTCGCCCTGATGTTCAACGCCTTCGTGTGGGGCGTGTCCTGGATTCCGTTCCGCCAGATCGCCAGCCATGGGCTGCATCCGCTGTGGACCACCTGCCTGATCTACCTCGTCATCGCCACGGCGATGGGCCTCCTGCGCCGGCACGCCTGGAAAGCCTTCGCCGCGTTCCCGATGCTGGCGGCGCTGGGCCTGGCGGCGGGCTTCACCAACGTGGGTTTCAACTGGGCCGTGACGCAGGGCGACGTGGTGCGCGTGGTGCTGCTGTTCTATCTGATGCCGCTGTGGAGCGTGCTGCTGGCCTGGCTGCTGCTGGGTGAGCGGCCCACGGGCGGCGCGCTGGCGCGGGTGGCACTGGCGCTCACTGGCGTGGTCGTGGTGTTGAAGGCGCCCGGCACCGACTGGCCCGTGCCCTCGAGCCTGCCCGACTGGCTGGGCGTGGCGGCAGGCTTCGGCTTTGCCGTGACCAACATCGTGCTGCGCCATCTGCGGCATGCGCCGGGCGAGTCGCGCGCGCTGGCCATGTTCTGGGGCTGCACCGTGGTGGCGGGCGTCGGCGCGGTGAGCGGCACCGTGTTCGGCGGCATCGATTCACCGCTGCTCGCCTCGCCGGGCTGGCTGGGCTGGGCCGCGCTGCTGGGCACGGGCTTCATCGTCGCCAACGTGTGCCTGCAATACGGCGCGCCGAAGCTGGCGGCCAGCGCGACCTCGGTGATCATGCTGTCGGAAGTGCTGTTCGCCAGCGTCTCGTCGGTGGCGCTGGGCGCGTCCACCATGAACTCGCGCATCCTCATCGGCGGTGCGCTGATCGTGCTGGGCGCGGTGTGGTCGGCGTTTGCGCGAACCCCGCCCGCGCGCGATGATGGCGTTTCCGCGTCCACCTGAGGAACTCCCCCATGACCAGCGTCTACGACTTCGAGGCCACCCGCATCGACGGCAAGCCGGTGAAGCTCTCGACCTTCCGCGGCCAGGTGCTGCTGATCGTCAACACGGCGAGCAAGTGCGGGTTCACGCCGCAGTTCGAAGGACTGGAAGCGCTGCACGAGAAGTACGCCGGCCAGGGCCTCACGGTGCTGGGTTTTCCGTCGAACCAGTTCGGCGGCCAGGACCCGGGCAGCAACGAGGAGATCGGCGCCTTCTGCATGACCAACTACGGCGTGAGCTTCCCGATGATGGAGAAGATCGACGTCAACGGCAGCGGCGCGCTGCCGCTGTACCAGTGGCTCACCAAGGAAAAGCCGGGCCTGCTGGGCAGCACGGCGATCAAGTGGAACTTCACCAAGTTCCTGGTCGGGCGCGACGGCGCGGTGCTCAAGCGCTATGCGCCGCTGGACACGCCGGCCTCGCTCACACGCGACATCGAGGCGGCGCTCGCCGCCGGCTGATCAGAAGCGAAAGTCGGCCGTCTTCGGCGCGCCGCCGACCGTCACGGTCTGGCTCCTGGTTTCGCCCTTCGACGTGCTCACGTCGATCACATAGCGCCCCGCTGGCACGTCGATGAGGCACACCGGCCCGTTGGCGGTGAAGGCCATGGCGGCGGAGCTGTTGGCGTCGCCGCCCTTGATCGCCACATTCAGGTTGGCCAGGTAGGCACCGTCGGCGCGCGCGAACAGCAGCGCCAGCGGGTGGTTCTTCATGGCGGCGCGCATCGCGGTCGACTCGTCGGAGCCGATGCCGCCGCACACATAGCGCGTGGTGCCGATGCCCTGCCAGGGCGGCAGGGCCGACGGCGGCTGCTGCGCCTGCGCGGCCAAGGTGCCTGCGATGCAGGCGGCGGCCAGCAATGCGCGGCGCAGCGGAAATGCGGAAACGAAAGACATGGCACGAACTCCTTGCAGCGTCTTCGGTTCGCCATGATGCGCCCCGACGCGTGGTGCGCACGTCGGACAGCAACGTACCCTGCCGTGCGCGCGCGCCCTACCCTGCGGGCGGCTGCAGCGCCGCGTCGAGCAGCTCGACCCAGTGCCGCACCGGTGTGTCGCCGCTGCCGCTTTGCAGGTGCGTGATGCAGCCGATGTTGGCCGAGGCGATGGTCGTGGGCTGCAGCTGCTTCAGGTGGCCGAGCTTGCGGTCGCGCAGCGGGTAGGCCAGCTCGGGCTGCAGCACCGAGTAGGTGCCGGCCGAGCCGCAGCACAGGTGCGATTCGTTCATCGCCACGCGCACGTCGAAGCCGAGCGCGCGCAGGTGCGTCTCGACGCCGCCGCGCAGCTTCTGGCCGTGCTGCAGCGTGCACGGCGGGTGGTAGGCGACCACGCCTTCCGGCGCGCGCACGCGGCCCTGCAATGCGGGCACGAGCTCGGGCAGCAGCTCGCTCAGGTCGCGCGTGAGGGCGCTGATGCGCGCGGCCTTGGCGGCATAGGCCGCGTCGTGCTGCAGCAGGTGGCCGTACTCGCGCACAGTGACGCCGCAGCCCGAGGCGTTCATCACGATCGCCTCGACCTCGTTGCCTTCGACGAAAGGCCACCACGCATCGATGTTGGCGCGCATCTGCGCCTTGCCGCCCTCCTGGTCGTTGAGGTGGAACTTCACGGCGCCGCAGCAGCCCGCCTTGGGCGCCATCACGGCCTGGATGCCGGCCGCGTCGAGCACGCGCGCGGTGGCGCTGTTGATGTTCGGCGCCATCGACGGCTGCACGCAGCCCGCGAGCATCAGCACCTTGCGTGCATGCGTGGCGGTGGGCCAGCGGCCGGCGTCCTGCTTCGCGGGCACCTTGGCTTTCAGGGCTTCGGGCAGCAGGCCGCGCACCGACTGGCCCAGCGCCATCGCGGGGCCGAACAGGGGCGACGGCAGCGCCTCCTTGAGCAGCCAGCGCGTCGCCGACTCCATCGCGGGGCGCGGCACTTTCTCGTCGACGATCTTGCGGCCGATGTCGACCAGGTTCCCGTACTGCACGCCGCTCGGGCAGGTGCTCTCGCAGTTGCGGCAGGTGAGGCAGCGATCCAGGTGCAGCTGCGTGCTGCGCGTGGGCGCATGGCCTTCGAGCACCTGCTTGATGAGGTAGATGCGCCCGCGCGGCCCGTCGAGCTCGTCGCCGAGCAGCTGGTAGGTCGGGCAGGTGGCGGTGCAGAAGCCGCAGTGCACGCACTTGCGCAGGATGGCTTCGGCTTCGCGGCCCGCGTCGGTGTCGCGGAATTCGGGGGCTAGTTCGGTTTGCATCGCGGGGGTGTCGTTTCTTTTCTTATTGGTCGCCTGCGAAGAGCCGGCCGCGGTCGAAGACCCCGTTCGGATCGAACTCCTGCATCAGTGCGCGATGGATGCGTGCCACCGGCGCGCTCAGGGCGTCGAAGCGCGACACGTTGCAGTCGGCCGCTTGCGCCGCGGGCACGCGGAACAGCGTGGCGTGGCCACCCGCTGCCTGAGCGGCCTCGCGCAGGCGCGCCGCCTGCGCGGGCGGCGCGAAGTACCAGCGCTGCCCGCCGTGCCACTCGACCAGCGGCGCGGCGCAGCCCTCGATGGCGATCACCGGCGCGGTCTGCGGCACCGACAGGCGCCACAGCGCCAGCGACCCGGCGTCGTCGAGCGCGAACCACGGCATGCGCTGGTCGCGCAGCGCGGCCCAGCCGGCGGCGGCGCGCAGCGGGTCCTGGCGTTCGCCGCCGAGCTGCGTGCAGGCCGCTTCGACGGCCGCCACGGCACCGCGCAGCCGCAGGCGCAGCACGCCCGCGCCGGGCGCATGTTCGAACCAGCTGCTCGCGTTCAGCGGCAGCGGGCGTCCGCCCCACTCGTTGAGCAGGCGCAGCGCATCGGCCTGGCTGCAGGCGAACGCGAGCGTGGCCTCGGCGGGCGCCACGGGCAGCACCTTGAGGCTCACTTCGGCGATCACGCCCAGCGTGCCGAGCGAACCCGCGAGCACGCGCGAGACGTCGTAGCCGGCGACGTTCTTCATCACCTGGCCGCCGAAGCTCAGCACCTCGGCACGGCCGTTGATGAGCGTGGTGCCGAGCACGTAGTCGCGCACCGCGCCCACGCTGGCGCGCGACGGGCCGCTGAGGCCGGCGGCGACCATGCCGCCGACGGTTCCGCCGGCATCGAAGCACGGCGGCTCGAAAGGCAGGCACTGACCCTGTTCGGCGAGTGCGGCTTCGAGTTCGGCCAGCGGCGTGCCGGCGCGCACGGTGACGACCAGTTCGCTGGGTTCGTAGCTCGTGATGCCGGCGAGCGCGCGCAGGTCGAGCAGCTCGCCGTGCGGCGTCTGGCCGTAGAAATCCTTGGTGCCGCCGCCGCGCAGGCGCAGCGATGTGGCATCGGTCGCGGCGGCGCGCACGCGCTCGACGACCTGCTGGAGGGCGGTATCCGTGTTCATGAAGCTCTCAGAATCTCGGCAGGTCGGGATGCGCCAGCCGGCCGCCGCGCACCACTTCCTTGCCGTACTCGGCGCAGCGCTGCAGCGTGGGAATCACCTTGCCGGGATTGAGCAGCCCGGCGGGGTCGAAGGCGCGCTTGATGCCGAACATCTGCTCGTTCTCGGCCGCGGTGAACTGCACGCACATGCTGTTGAGTTTTTCCACGCCCACGCCGTGCTCACCCGAGACGGTGCCGCCCATGGCGACGCTGGTCTCGAGGATGTCGGCGCCGAACAGCTCGCAGCGGTGCAGCTCGTCGGGGTCGTTGGCGTCGAACAGCACCAGCGGGTGCAGGTTGCCATCGCCCGCATGGAACACGTTGCAGCAGCGCAGGTTGTATTTCTTCTCCATCTCCTGGATCGCCAGCAGGATGTCGGCGAGCCGCTTGCGCGGGATGGTCGAATCCAGGCACATGTAGTCGGGGCTGATGCGGCCCGACGCCGGAAAAGCGTTCTTGCGGCCGCTCCAGAACTTCATGCGCTCGTCTTCGCTGGTGCTCACGGCGATGGCGGTGGCGCCGCAGCCGCGCAGCACCTCGGTCATGCGGCCGATTTCTTCCTCGACCTCTTCGGGCGTGCCGTCGGATTCGCACAGCAGGATGGCGGCGGCGTCGAGGTCGTAGCCCGCGTGCACGAAGTCTTCGACGGCGGCGGTCATGGGCTTGTCCATCATCTCCAGGCCGGCCGGGATGATGCCCGCCGCAATCACCGCCGCGACCGCGTCGCCGGCTTTGCGCACGTCGTCGAAGCTGGCCATGATGCAGCGCGCCAGCTGCGGCTTGGGCACGAGCTTCACCGTGACCTCGGTGGTCACGGCCAGCATGCCTTCGCTGCCGATGGCCAGCGCGAGCAGGTCGAGCCCCGGCGCATCGAGCGCCTCGCCGCCGAATTCGATCGCCTCGCCCTCGGCCGTGAAGCCGCGCACGCGCAGCACGTTGTGCAGCGTGAGGCCGTACTTCAGGCAGTGCACGCCGCCCGAGTTCTCGGCCACGTTGCCGCCGATGGTGCAGGCGATCTGGCTCGACGGGTCGGGCGCGTAGTAGAGGTTGAAGGGCGCGGCGGCCTCGCTGATCGCGAGGTTGCGCACGCCGCACTGCACGACGGCCGTGCGGCTCACGGGGTCGACCTTCAGGATGCGGTTGAACTTGGCGAGCGACAGCGTCACGCCCAGCGCGTGCGGCATGGCGCCGCCCGAGAGCCCGGTGCCGGCGCCGCGCGCCACCACGGGCACGGCCAGCGCATGGCAGGCGCGCAGCACGGCGGCCACCTGCGCCTCGGTCTCGGGCAGGGCCACCACCAGCGGACGCTGGCGGTAGGCCGTGAGGCCGTCGCACTCGTAGGGCGTGGTGTCTTCGGCGTGCCAGATGAGCGCATGCGCGGGCAGGTGCGCCTGCAGCGCCCGCACCACCTGCGCCTGGCGCTCCGCCTTCGACAGCTGCGTGTGCTGGTCGGGTGTGACGGGAGCATTCATGGCGGGAACAACTTTCAGCGGACGACCATCAGGGTGAATGGCCACACATAGGCCTGCAGCGTCACGTACAGGCCGACCAGCGAGGCCAGCGCGATCGAGTGGAAGAACACGTAGCGCAGGATGTCGCCTTCGTGATTGAACCACCGCGTGGCGGTGGAGGCCACCACGATCGACTGGGCGTCGATCATCTTACCCATCACGCCGCCCGAGCTGTTGGCCGCGCCCATGAGGTTGGGCGCCAGGCCGAGCTGGTCGGCCGCGACCTTCTGCATGCCGCCGAACAGCACGTTCGAGGCCGTGTCGGAGCCCGTCATGGCCACGCCGATCCAGCCCATGAGCGTGCCGAAGAAGGGATAGAACACGCCGGTGTTGGCAAACGCCAGGCCCAGCGTGGTGTCGGTGCCCGAGTAGCGCGTGAGCGTGCCCAGCGCGAGCATCAGCACGATGGTCATGAGCGAGTAGCGCACCATCCAGAGCGTGCGAAGAAAGGTGCGCACGATCTCGACGGGGTTGTACTTCATGAACAGCGCACTCACGATCGCCGACAGCAGGATGCCGGTGCCCGTGGCCGACAGCAGGTTCAACACGTACACCGCGCCTTCCTTGGTGGGCGCGGACACCACCGGCGGCATCTTCTCGATCAGGTTGTGCAGCCCGCCCATCGGGAACGAGGGCGCGAAGACGCCGTTGAGCGCGGTCTTCACCGAGGGCAGGCCCCAGATGAAGACGAACACCGAGAGGATCACCCAGGGCATCCACGCGCGCACCAGCGCCTCGCGGCTGTGCACGACGATGGCGGCCGGCGGCTTGGCCTCGTGCGCGCTCACGTCCTTGCCGCGCAGCGAGGGCGAGCGCCACACGTTTTTCGGCTGCCACACGCGCAGGAACAGCACCAGGCTGGCCATCGACACGATGGCCGCGATGATGTCGACCAGCTCGGGGCCGATGAAGTTCGACACCAGGTACTGCGGCACCGCGAACGACACGCCCGTGACCAGGATGGCCGGCCACACTTCCATCATCGCCTTGCGTCCGGCGAAGGCCCAGACCAGCCAGAACGGCACCAGCAGCGAGAAGAACGGCAGCTGGCGCCCGATCATCGCGGTGACTTCCATCAGGTCGTAGCCGTGCACCTTGGCCAGCGTGATCACCGGCGTGCCGAGCGCGCCGAAGGCCACCGGCGCCGTGTTGGCGATCAGCGAGAGGCCCGAGGCGGCCAGCGGCGAGAAGCCCAGCCCGATCAGGATGCCGGCCGTGACCGCCACCGGCGTGCCGAAGCCCGCCGCACCCTCGAAGAAGGCGCCGAAGCAGAAGGCGATCAGCAGGAGCTGGATGCGGCGGTCTTCGGTGATGCCCGAGAGCGAGTCCTGCAGCACCTTGAAGCTGCCGTTCTGTTCGGCCAGCTGCTGCAGGAAGATGATGTTCAGCACGATCCAGCCGATCGGCAGCAGGCCCGTGAAGCCGCCGAAGAGCGCGGCGCGCCCGGCCATCTCGGCCGGCATGCCGTAGGCGAACACGGCGACGGCCAGCGCCGCCAGCAGGCCCAGGCCTGCTGCGATGTGGGCCTTGATGTGGAAGAAGCCGAGGCACGCGAGCATCACCACCACCGGGATCGCGGCGAGCGCGGTGGAAATGATCATGTTGCCGAACGGGTCGTAGATCTGCTGCCAGGTCATGCGTTGTCTCCGGGGAGGCTGTTGTTGTGCCTCGCACTCTAGGGAGATGCGCACCGTCCGGGTTGAAGGATTTTTGCCCGGACCTTGATAAAAATTTGTCGCGCCGACCTGTCGGTCAACCGCGCATCAATGCAGCATCTGTGCGAGCCAGTCGACGAAAGCGGCGCATTCCCAGCGCTCCAGCGTGCCCGGCTGCCAGCAGATGTAGTGGCGGTGCGGCGAGGGCACGGGCCGTTCCGACAGCGCCACCAGCCGGCCCGATTCGAACCAGGCGGCGCCCAGTTTCTGTCGCACCAGCGCCACGCCGAAGCCGCTGGCCGCCGCGTCGTACACCAGGCCCAGGTCGTTGAACTGCGAGCCCAGGTGCGGCTCGGGCTGGTCGATGCCGCAGCTCGCGAACCAGGTGCCCCAGGGCTCGAGCGGGCTGCGGATCAGCCGCGCGCTGGCGATCTCGGCCGCGGTGCGAAAGCCGTCGAAGGGCCCGAACTCGTTCAGGTAGCTCGGACTGCAGGCGGGCACCACGTCCTCGGCGATGAGCAGGCGGTGTTCGCAGTCGGCGTACGCGCCGATGCCGTAGCGCACCTGCAGGTCGGTCTGCTCGGCCGTGACGTCGAGCAGCGGGATCGACACATGCAGCGCCAGCTCGATGTCGGGGTAGAGGTTGCGAAACAGCTCCAGCCGCGGCATCAGGAACTGGCGGCTGAAGGTGGGCGTGACGGCCACGCTCAGGCGCGGTGCGCGCAGTGCCGCGTCACGGCTGCCGGGCGTGGCCTGCTGCAGCGCGGCCAGGCCGACGCGCACGTTCGCCAGGTAGGCCGCGCCGTCGGCCGTGAGGCTGAAGTCGCTGCGCCCGAAGAGCTTGAAGCCCACGTGCGCCTCGAGCTGGCGGATGCGGTGGCTCACGGCGCTGGCCGTCACGCACAGCTCGTCGGCCGCGCGGCCCGCATGCCGCAGGCGCGCAACGGCCTCGAAGGTCAGCAGGCATTGGATCGGGGGGATGTGGTGCAGGGCCATCCGCGAGGCGCCGGAAGGCTCAGTCTTCGAAGAAGCTGACCGACAGGCCCGGCGTATCGACGCGCATCGAGAGCACGGTGCCCGAGGCCGGGCGCTGCACCAGCTCGTCGGCCGGACGGCCCTTGCGCCCGCTGGTGACGAACAGCGTGCGCAGGTCGTCGCCGCCGAAGCAGGGCATGGTCGGGCATTGCACCGGCACTGCGATGGCCGCCACGCGCTCGCCCGTGGGCGCAAAGCGCAGCAGCTGCGCGCCTTCGAACATCGCGACCCAGTAGTGGCCGGCGGCGTCGATGGTGGCGCCGTCGGGTCGGCCGTCGTAGTGCGTGGGCGCGCCCGGCACCCAGCCCGCGGGCTTGGCATCGAACTGCTGGAACACGCGCGCATGCGAGAGCGTGTTGGCCTCGGCGTCCCAGTCCCAGGCGCGCACCACGTGCGCGGCGGTGTCGGCCCAGTACAGGGTGCGGTTGTCGGGCGAGAACGCCAGGCCGTTGGCGGTGGTGACGTGTTCCAGCATCGAGGTGATGGTGGGCGAGACGTCGCCCGGGCGTGCGTCGAAGCAGTAGAGCGCGGCGTTGGGGCGGTCCTTGGCCTCGTTGAGCGAGCCGGCCCAGAAGCGGCCGAGCGCGTCGCACTTGCCGTCGTTGAAGCGCATGGTGCGCACGTCGTGCTCCGCGCGCGCCATCGCGACCAGTTCACCGCCCCATTCGCGGGCGCGGTAGATGCCGTCGCGCAGCGCGATCACGAGGCCGCCGCTGCGTGCCGGTGCCATGCAGCCGGGCTCGGTGGGCAGGGCCCAGCGCTCGACCGTGGCGGTGGGCGATCCGATGTCGCCGCGCGTGCGCAGCACGGCGCGGCCCGGGATGTCGAGCCAGTAGAGCGCGCGTTCGTGCGGATGCCAGAACGGCGATTCACCCAGTTCGCAGAGGCTGTCTTCGATGGAGGTCCACATGGTGGGGCGATTGTGCCCCCGGCCACGCGGGCCGCGGGCAAAAAAAAGCCCGCTGACGCCGAAGCGCTCGCGGGCTGAACATCCAAAGGAGACTCGCCTGAAAAAACCGGGAGCTGTTGTTCTTCTTTGTGTCGAAAGGGGGGTGGTGGTCTTTGAAGCGCGGGGGCCGGCACCGTACCGGACCACCCGCTGTCTGTCTGTGTGCGAATCAGCGGTTGTAAGCGGTTTCGCCGTGTGACGAGATGTCGAGGCCTTCGCGCTCTTCCTCTTCCGACACACGCAGGCCGAGGGTCAGGTCGGCGATCTTGAAGGCGATGAACGCCACCACGCCGGACCACACGATCGTGAACAGCACGCTCTTGACCTGGATCCAGACCTGGCCGCCCATCGTGAAGGTGTCGGGCGTGAGGCCGCCGGTGCCGCCCAGGCCCTTGGCTGCGAACACACCGGTCAGGATGGCACCCAGGATGCCGCCCACGCCGTGCACGCCGAACACGTCGAACGCGTCGTCGGCACCCAGCATGCGCTTGAGGCCGCCGACACCCCACAGGCAGACCAGGCCGGCCAGCAGGCCCAGCACGATCGAACCCATCGGGCCGACGAAACCGGCGGCGGGCGTGACGGCCACGAGGCCGGCGACCGCACCGGACGCGGCGCCCAGCATCGAGGCCTTGCCCTTGTGCAGGCTCTCACCCAGGATCCACGACAGGGCCGCGGCGGCGGTGGCGAGCACCGTGTTCACGAAAGCCAGGCCGGCGGCGGCGTTGGCCGCACCTGCCGAACCCGCGTTGAAGCCGAACCAGCCGACCCACAGCAGCGAAGCGCCGACCATGGTGAGCGTGAGCGAGTGCGGCGTGAACGCTTCCTTGCCGTAGCCGACGCGCTTGCCGATCATGTAGGCACCGACCAGGCCGGCGATACCGGCGTTGATGTGCACCACGGTGCCGCCCGCGAAGTCGAGCGCGCCGTCCTTGCCCAGCAGGCCGCCGCCCCACACGATGTGGGCCATGGGCACGTAGCTGAAGGTGAACCAGATCACCGAGAACAGCAGCACGGCCGAGAACCTGGCGCGTTCCGCGAAGGCACCGACGATCAGCGCCACGGTGATGGCCGCGAAGGTGCCCTGGAAGGCGACGAACACGTATTCAGGAATCGTGGTCAGCGCGCCGAAGGTCTCCTGCGTGATGCCCTTCATGAAGATCTTGTCGAAGCTTCCGAAGAAATTGCCGTCGCCCGTGAAGGCCAGGCTGTAGCCGTAGATGGCCCACAGGATGCTGATCAGCGAGAAGATCACGAAGACCTGCATCAGCACCGACAGCATGTTCTTGGAGCGGCCCAGGCCGCCGTAGAACAGCGCCAGGCCGGGGATGGTCATCAGGATCACGAGCAGCGTCGAGGTGAGCATCCAGGCGGTGTCGCCGGAGTCGACCTTGGGCGCGGGGGCGGCCGCCGGTGCGGCAGGTGCGGCCTCGGCGGCTGCGGGTGCTGCAGCCGCGGGAGCCGCTGCAGGCGCGGGCGCCGCAGCGGCAGGTGCCGATGCAGCCGGAGCCTCAGAGGCGGCGGCGGGTGCCTGGGCCAGCGCCGACGTGCCGGCGACGAAGACGCTCAAACCGAGCGCAAGAGAGACAAGAAGTTTTTTCATAGTCGTTGTTCTTTCGGGCCAGGACTCGATCAGAGGGCTTCGCGGCCCGTTTCGCCAGTACGGATGCGCACGACCTGCTCGAGGTTGTAGACAAAGATCTTGCCGTCGCCGATCTTCCCGGTGCGCGCAGCGCCCTCCACCGCCTCGATCACGCGATCGACGAGGTCGTCGGAGATGGCCGCCTCGATCTTCACCTTGGGCAGGAAGTCGACCACGTACTCGGCGCCGCGGTACAGCTCGGTGTGGCCCTTCTGGCGACCGAAGCCCTTCACTTCCGTGACGGTGATGCCCTGCACGCCGATGGCCGAGAGTGCTTCGCGCACCTCGTCGAGCTTGAACGGTTTGATGATGGCTGTGACCAGCTTCATGATGAGTTGCTCCTTCTGGATGGATGAAAGGTGGCGCGGCAACGTGGGCCGCGCCTGGTTGTTGTGTCGATTACAGCGTCTTCGTCAGCGTGACGATGAAGCGTGCCTTGTTGGGCGAGTACGTCGTCTGGCCGAAGGTGCCGAAACCGAAGTCGTAGCCCGGATTGGCCACGGCGAGGTACGAGCTCTTCTTGTTGGCACCCTGCACCGAGCCGGTGAGCGTCAGGCCGCTGCCGAAGTCGTAGGTGGCGCCGATGTTGTAGTCGACGTAGCTCTTGTAGCCCAGGCTGCGGATGTCGCTGGACATGTTGGTGAAGCCCACGGCCGCCTTCAGCGTGACCTTGGGCACGATCTCCTTGCTGTAGGCCAGGTTCAGGTAGCCGGTGTTGGTGCCCTTCAGGCCCGAACCGGCCTTGTTGCCCGCGTAGCCGAAGTAGTCCTTGGAGACGGTGTGCGAGTACTTGGCCGTGAACGAGCCGAAGCTGTCGTTGGCGTAGGTGGCGCCCACGTAGAGCTCGGTGGTGTTGCCTGCCGAGTTGCCCGGGTAGATGTAGGTCAGCGCACCGACGTCCATGTCGACCGGGCCGGCCTTGAACTTGTAGCCGCCGTAGATGTCGCTCTCGATGCTGTTGCCCTTGAGCCAGTTGACGCTGGAGTTCCAGTTGCCGACGTAGAAGCCGCTCTCGCCGAAGGCGTAGTCGAAGCCGCCCTGGATGGCGGGCTTGAAGCCCTTGGTCTTGGCGTAGTCGTTCTTGCCGATCATGTCCTGGTCCTGGCCGCGGAACTTGTAGTTCGAGGTCAGGGAGACATTGCCCGTGAGCAGGGGCGCGGGTGCCGGGGCGGCAGCGTCGGCGGCCTGGGCCATGGCGGCGCCCGAGGCGGTCAGTGCAGTGGCCAGAACGATCAACGCCTGGGCGGCGGTACGGTGCGTCATCAGGGAACTCCTCGCAAGTGTGTTGTTGGACCTGAGCACCCTCAAAGCAGGGAGCGTGCCAAAGTGCACAAATACCGCCCCGGCCAGAGGGCGGCGATGCGCGGCGGTGAGCGCCAAATCGTTACAAGCCCTGTTTCCGGCAGTTGCACACGCTTGCACGCTGCACGGTCCTGGGCCTGCATGTCGCAGGCGCACCAACTTGGGGAGAGGGAGAACAATGAGTCTGTCTTTGGTGCAAAGCCGCGCCTTGCTCGGCCTGGAGGCCGCCGCCGTCACGGTCGAGGTGCATCTGGCGAACGGCCTGCCGAGCTTCACCCTGGTGGGGCTGGCGGAGACGGAGGTCAAGGAAGCGCGCGAACGCGTGCGCTCGGCGATCCAGAACGCCGGGCTTGAATTTCCTACGAACAAGAAGATCGTCGTCAATCTCGCGCCCGCCGACCTGCCGAAGGATTCGGGCCGCTTCGACCTGCCCATCGCCCTGGGCATCCTCGCGGCCAGCGGGCAGATCGAGAACGCCCGGCTGGCCGGCCACGAGTTCGCGGGCGAGCTGTCGCTGTCGGGCGAGCTGCGCCCCGTGCGCGGCACGCTGGCGATGGCCCTGGCCCTGCACACGCGCGGCGTGGCGACGCGGCTGGTGCTGCCCATGGACAGCGCCCGCGAGGCCGCGCTGGTGCCCGGCGGGGAGGTCTACGGCGCCCGGCACCTGCTGGACGTGGTGCGCCAGTTCCTGAGCGACCGCGACGCCGCCGCATCCGCGCCCGAGGGCCCCGACGACGGCTGGACCCGCGTGCTCCCCGCGACCGGCGATGCCGCGCCGCACTACGCCGACCTGGCCGACGTCAAGGGCCACGCCAGCGCCAAGCGCGCGCTGGAGGTGGCCGCCGCCGGCGGCCACAGCCTGTTGATGGTGGGCGAGCCGGGTTCGGGCAAGTCCATGCTCGCGCAGCGCTTTGCCGGCCTGCTGCCGCCGATGGGCATCGACGAGGCGCTCGAAAGCGCCGCCATCGCGAGCCTGGGCGGTCGCTTCGCCACCGGGCGCTGGATGTGCCGGCCGACAGCGGCGCCGCACCACACGGCCAGTGCGGTGGCGCTGGTCGGCGGCGGCTCGCCGCCCCGGCCCGGCGAGATCTCGCAGGCGCACCACGGCGTGCTCTTTCTCGACGAATTCCCCGAATTCGCGCGCGCCGCGCTGGAGGCGCTGCGCGAACCGTTGGAGACCGGCACGATCACCATCGCGCGGGCCGCGCGGCGCGCGGAATTTCCGGCGCGCTTCCAATTGGTCGCGGCGATGAACCCCTGCCCCTGCGGCTACCTCGGAACGACCACGGCCAAGGCCTGCCGCTGCACGCCGGACCAGATCCTGCGCTACCAGGGCAAGCTCAGCGGCCCGCTGCTGGACCGCATCGACTTGCACATCGAGGTGCCCGCCGTGCCCGCGCAGCTGCTGCTCGACGCGCCGCCCGGCGAATCGACCGCCAGCATCCGCACCCGCGTGATCGCCGCGCGCGAACGCGCGATGCGGCGCCAGGGCACGCCCAACCAGTCGCTGCAGGGCAGTGCCATCGACACGCATGCCGCGCTCGACACGCCGGCGCGGCAGTTCATGTTCAACGCCGCGAACAAGCTCGGCTGGTCGGCGCGCAGCACGCACCGTGTGCTGAAGGTAGCGCGCACGGTCGCCGACCTGGCGGGCGCGGACACGGTGGAGGTCGCACACGTGGCCGAGGCCGTGCAGTACCGGCGGGCGCTGCACAGCGGCGCGTAGACAGCGCCACGCGCCCTGGCGGCGGGTTACAGCAGGCCGCGTCCGGCCAGGTTGCGCATCAGCGCCCCGATGCCGTAGCGCCAGCGCGGCGCCTGGTCGGCATGGACCACGCGGTTGTTCAGGGCACCCAGCTCGGGGGCCGCGATGCGCACGTGATCGCCCACGACGTGCGTGAACCCTTGCCCCGGTCCGTGACGGTCTTGTGTCGGCGCGAACATCGTGCCCAGAAACAACATGAAACCGTCGGGGTAGGCGTGGTGGCGGTTGAGTGTCTGCGCCACGAGGTCGAGCGGATCGCGGCTGATCTTCGACAGCGAACTCGACCCTTCGAGCGTGAAGCCCTCGGGCCCTGTCACGTTCAACGCGACCGTGATGCGCCGCACGTCGGCGATGCCGAAGTGCGCATCGAACAGACGGATGAACGGGCCGATGGCGCACGAGGCGTTGTTGTCCTTGGCCTTGCCCAGCAGCAGTGCGCTGCGGCCTTCGAAGTCGCGCAGGTTGACGTCGTTGCCGAGCGCAGCGCCGAGCGTCTCGCCGCGGCTGTTCACCGCGAGCACGACCTCGGGCTCGGGGTTGTTCCAGGCCGAGTCCGCGTGGATGCCCACGTCGGCGCCCGTGCCCACGGCCGCGAGCACCGGTGCCTTGGTGAAGACCTCGGCGTCGGGGCCGATGCCGACCTCGAGGTACTGCGACCACATGCCTTGCGCGATGAGCACGTCCTTCACCTTCATGGCTTCGGGCGAGCCCGGCACGATGTCGGCGAGGTTGTCGCCGAGCACATCGCCGATGGCCGCGCGCGTGGCCTCGGCGCGCGAGGCATCGCCGCGCGCCTGCTCTTCGATCACGCGTTCGAGCAGGCTCGCGACGAAGGTCACGCCGCTGGCCTTCACGACCTGCAGGTCGCAGGGTGCGAGCAGCCAGGCCTGGTGGCTGTCGCGCGTACTTTCGTCGCTGTTGGCGAGCACGGCATCGAGCGCGGCGATGCGCGGTGCGGTTCCCGCTTGCAATGCGGCACGCACGGCTTCGGCCGGCGAGCCCTTGCCTTCGAGCAGATCGCTCATGGTGGGCGCGAGCGTCGACAGGTCGTGCAGGCCATCGCCCTGCACGGCCACCAGCACTGGGCCCACGCCGGGTTGCCAGAGACGGCCGACAAGGGTGGCGCGCTCGGCGTCGCGGGGCAGGCTGGAAGCGGTCGAAAGGTCCAAAGGCATGGCGTTGTGTCTCCGTGAATAAGGTCTACGCACCATCGTAGCCGCGCCCCGGGAACCGCCGTGTGTCAGTGGCCCGGCGTGGCCCGCACGCGCGCCACGTCGGCGGGCAGGTTCGGCCACGGCGTTTCCTGCGGCGCGAAGCGTGCGCGCATGTAGCCGGCGAGGTCGGCGATCTGGCGGTCGTCCAGCGCCTCGCGGAACGCGGGCATGAAGCCGATGTCGCGGTGCGCGGGCGCGCGCACGCCGTCGAGGATGGTGCGCAGCAGGTTGTCGGGCCGCGTGCTCGTGAGGCTGCTGTTGAGTGCGAGCGGCGTGTTCACGCCCAGCAGCGTGGGGCCGTCGCCGTCGTGGTGGCACGAGGCGCAGGCGCTGTCGAACATGCGCTGCGCGGGGCCGAGCAGCTGGCCCTGCGTGCGCGCGGCGTTGTCGATGGCCTGTTGCGCGAGCGCCTGCGGTTGCGCGACCGGCTCGGGGTTGAACGAGCCCAGGTAGACGGCCATTGCGCGCACGTCGGCGTCGGGCACCTGCGCAAGTTCGCGCACCACCTCGGCCATCGGGCCGCCCGCGATGCCGTGGCGCGGCGAGTGGCCGTTGCGCAGGTAGCGGTACAGCGCGTCGGTGTCCCACGGCACGGCGGCCTTCGACAGCTGCGTGAGCGCGGGCGCTTCCCAGCCATCGACCATCGCGCCTGAGAGGAACGCGCTGCCGCCCTGCTCCGCGCCGAGCGCGTTGCGCGGCGTGTGGCAGGCGCCGCAGTGGCCCAGGCCGTTGACGAGGTAGGCACCGCGGTTCCATTCAGCGCTTTGCGTGGGCACGGACGGCAGCGGTGCGGGGTCGTGGAACAGCGCGTTCCAGCCGGCCATCAGCGGACGCAGGTTGAACGGGAACTTGAGTTCGGACTTGGGCGTTGGCGCGCGCACCGCCGGCATCGCCATGAAGTACGCATAGAGCGCCTGCAGGTCGTCGTCGCTGGTCTTCGCGAAGGCGGTGTAGGGGAACGCGGGGTACAGGTGATGGCCGTCGCGCGAGACGCCCTCGCGCATCGCGCGCTGGAAGGCGCTGAACGACCAGCGGCCCAGGCCCGTCTCGGCGTCGGGCGTGAGGTTGGTGGTGTAGAGCGTGCCGAAGGGTGTCTCCATCGCACGGCCACCGGCGTTGGGCGCGCCGCCCGGTGCGGTGTGGCACACAGCGCAGTCGCCGAGCGCGGCGAGCACGCGGCCGCGCTCGATGGTGGACTCGCTGTAGACCGGTGCGCTGAGCGACACCGGCGCGATGGCGGAGCGCCAACCGAGCAGGCCGGCGATGACGCCAAGGCCGCCGATGAAGAGCGCGGCGCCGGTGGCCCACACACCCTTGCGGCGCGGCCACAGGGCGTTGTTCACGCCTGCGCTCGAGGCAGGTGGCGAAGAAGGTCCGGCGGCATCGCCCTGCCCCGGCGGCGGAGGCAGCGAACCGCGGTTCAACTCCGCCAGCACCGTCTCCGGCGTGAACGGCGGCGAGCGGAAGCGCACGCCCGTCGCATCGAAGATCGCATTCGCGATCGCCGCCGTGCCCGGCACCGACGACGACTCGCCCGCACCCAGCGACGGCTCGCCCGGGCGCGGCATGTGCATCACCTCGATCACCGGCACGTCGCGGAAATTGAGGATCGGGTAGCTGCCCCATTCGCGGCTCGCGACCACGCCCGAAGGCAACACGCCCGGCAACTGCGAACCGCCTGCAGCAGCACCTTGCTGCGGCGCGAACTGCACCTGCTCCTTGAGCGCGCGGCTCGTGGTCTGGATCACGTTGCCGTGCACCTGGTGCTCGACCCCCGCCGGGTTGACCAGCAGCCCCGCGTCGTGCCCCACCACCACGCGGCGCACATGCACCTCGCCGGTCTTCTGGTTGACCTCGACATCGGCCACCCACGCGGCCCACGCCGCGCCGAAGCCCGGCCACTTGCTGTGGATGTAGCGCGCGTACGCAAAGCCCTGGCCGAAGAGGATGTCGCCGCCTTCGCCGAGCCCGCCGTCGGCGTTCTCCTGCGGCCCGGTGCGCATGCGCCAGCCGGCCTTCTGCGCGGTGGCCTGCACGAGCTCGACCGCGCGCGGGTCGTCCAGGTGCCGCAGGCGGAACTGCACGGGGTCGACACCCGCGGCCGTGGCCAGCTCGTCGATGTACGACTCGTGCGCGAACGAACTCGGCAGCGCCGACACGCCGCGCAGCCACGAGGCGCGCACGATCGGCGCCATGTCGTTGACCTTCACGCGCAGGTTGTCGTAGCTGTACGGCGGTCGCGCGGTGCGGTCGCCCATCTCGTAGGCCTGCGCCACGGGCTCGACCGTGCGCGTGAGCAGCAGCGCCAGCGTGGGCGCACCGTTCGACGGATAAGAGGTTTCGAAGTCGTAGGCGGCGACGCGGCCGTCGGCCATGAGCCCGCCGTCGATCTCCATGAGCTGCGCGGCGCCCTTGGGCTCCCACGCATGCTCCTGCTCGCGCGAGAGCTGCACGCGCACCGGCGCACCCACGGCGCGCGCGAGCAGCGCAGCATCGGCCGCCACGTCGTCGGCACCGTTGCGGCCGTAGCAGCCCGCGGCCTCCATGCGCACGACGTCGACCTGCACGTCGTCCACGCCCATGAGCTTGGCCAGATCGGCGCGCAGCACGTGCGGGTTCTGCGACCCGGCCCAGCAGCGCAGCTGCATGCCGCTGCCGTCGGCCGGTTGCCACTCGGCCAGCGCGCACGACGGGCCGATGGACGCATGCATCTGGTAGGGCCACACGTAGGTGCGCTGCATCGGCTGCGCAGCGGCGGCCATGGCACCGTCGACGTCGCCTTCGTCGACCAGCAGGCGCTGCGTCGAGGGGTTGTCGCGCAGGGCCTGCGCCACGTCGCGCAGGTCGGGCATGCCGGGCCAGGGCTTCCAGGTCACGCGCAGTTCGCGCATCGCCTGTTCGGCGTGCTCTTCGCGCTCGGCGACGATGCCGACGAAGTCGCGCACCACGACCACGGCGCGGATGCCGGGGATGTGCGCGATCGACGATTCGTCGACCGCTTCGAGCGTGTTGCCGATGAACTCGCCATGGTCCGCGCCCGCATACGGGGGGCGCACGACACGGCCGTGCAGCATGCCGGGCACGCGCATGTCGTGCACGAACACGAGGTCGCCCGCGAGCTTGGCCGGGATGTCGACGCGCGCCTGGCGCGTGCCGACGAGGCGGTAGTCAGCGGGGTTCTTGGGGGTGACGTCGAGGTCCAGCCGCAGCACGGTGCGTCGGTGCGCCACGAGGTCCGCGTAGTTGACGTGACGGTCCGGCGCCTCGGCCACGCGCACCACGCCGTTGCGCACCTGCAGCGCATCGACGGCCACGCCCAGCCGTTCGGCCGCGCGCGCCAGCAGCCAGGCGCGTGCCTGCGCGGCGGCCAGCCGCAGCGGCTGCGCGTGGATCTGGATCGACGCGCTCGCGATGGTCGCGCCCTGGTTGGGCGCGCGCGCGGTGTCGCCGAGCATCATGCGCACACAGGGCATGCCGAGGTCGAGCTCCTCGGCCACGATCTGCGCCAGCGCGGTCTGGATGCCGGTGCCCAGGTCGACGTGGCCGTTGAGCGCGGAGACGCTGCCGTCGTCCCACAGCGCGAGCAGCACCTCGTCGCCTTCGCTGGGGTGGCTGGCGATGAAGGCGGGCTGGCCCTTGGCGGGCGGCGGCGGGGGCGGTGCCTCGCGCACCACCAGCAGCACACCGTCGGCGGCGAGGAACTCCGCGCGGGTCTGCGGCAGGTCGGCGCGGCGCGTCATGCGGCGGGGGCGTCCGGCGGGGCCGCGCGCAGGCGCACGGCGGCGCGCTGCACGGCGTCGAGGATCTCGATGTGCGTGCCGCAGCGGCACAGGTTGCCCGAGAGCTCGCTGCGGATGCGCGCCTCGCTCGCGTTGGGATCACGCGCGAGCAGTGCCGCCACCTGCATGACCATGCCGTTGAGGCAGTAGCCGCACTGCGCGGCCTGCGCGTCTTCGAAGGCGGCCTGCACCGGATGCCAGCGCCCGCGCATGCCCAGGCCTTCGAGCGTGGTGATGTGGCGCCCTGTCACGCCATGCGCGGGAATCACGCAGGACCGCGCGGCCACGCCGTCGACGTGCACCGTGCACGCACCGCACTGCCCGAGTCCGCAGCCGTACTTGGGCCCGTTGAGCCCGAGGTCGTTGCGCAGCAGGTGCAGCAGCGAGGCTTCGCGCGGCACGTCGGCGAGCGCGTGCGCCCGGCCGTTGACCTGCAGGTGCAGCGGCTCAGCGCCGCAACTGGCCGTCACGGGTGTACATCTCCAGGTCCACGAAGGTCGAGCCGTTGTGGTTCTTCGCGCTGTAGTCGACGGGGAAGTCGCCGAAGCGCGTGCTGCCGATGCTCTCGAGCCCGGCGATGAAGCTGTCGCGCGTGAGCGCCTTGCCCGCGCGGCGCAGGCCCTCGGCCATCACGCGCGCGACGATGTAGCCCTCGAGCGCGGTGTAGCTGTCGATCTTCTGGCCGAACTCGGCGCGGTCGCGCTGGTAGTCGGCCACGATGGGCACGCGCTGCGCACCGGGCGGCGGCACGATGCTGGCCGTGACCAGCCCGGCGAGCTTGCCTTCGAGCCGCTTGGCCGAACCCGCCGCGTCGGTGATGCCGACCGACAGCGTGTACAGCGGCGCCGCCGCACCGCTCGCGCGGTAGTCGCGGATGAAGACCTCAGTCATGCGCCCGGCCATAATCATCACGACGGCGCCGGGGCGGCCCTCGGCGAGCCCGCCGATCACCTGCTTGGCGTCTTCGGCCGCGATGGCCATGGGCAGCGTCTGCACCACCTTCACCTTGTATTCGGCGGCCAGCTGCTCGCAGGTGGCGAGGTTCGACTTGCCGAAGGCGCTGTCCTGGTAGACCACGGCGATCGACTGGATGCCCAGGGTCGAGAGGTGGCTGATGATCTTGCGCAGCTCCAGGTCGTAGCCCGCGCGCACGTGGAACAGGTAGCGGTTGGTTTTTGTGCGGAACGACGTGGTGCCCACCAGCGGCGCGAACATCGGCACGCCGGCCTTCTCGGCCAGCGGCATCGCGGCCGCGAGGTTGCCCGTGGCGACGTAGCCGGTGAGCGCGAAGACCTTGTCCTCGTCGATCAGCTTGGCGGTGTTGGTGGCCGTCTTCGCGGGCTCGTAGGCGTCGTCGTAGGTGACGAGTTCGATCTTGCGGCCGTGGATGCCGCCCGACTTGTTGACGCGGTCGAAGTACAGCTGGATGCCCGCGCGGTAGTCGACGCCGAAGTCTTTCGCCGGGCCGCTGAACACGGCCGACTGGCCGATGCGGATGGTGCTGTCCGTCACGCCGTTGTCCGCGCGCGCCGGCCGCAGCAGGCCGGGGCCGAGCGCCAGGGCCGCGCCGCCCGCCACCAGGGTGCGCCTTGAAATCGAAAGCTTCATGCGTCGTCTGTCTCTTTGTTGTTGTCGTCGGAGGGGTGTTGCCGCGGCGGCGCCGCGGACTTCGGGGTCGTCAGCCGGCCTGGATGTCGCCCGACTGGATGCGCTTGACGCCCTTGGCCGTCATCTGCTTCCAGGCGGCGGCCAGCGAACCGTTGAGGTCGATGCCGCGCGTGGCGTCTTCGATCACGTAGGCCTCGAAGCCGGCCTTGCGCGCGTCCATCGCGGTCCAGGCCACGCAGAAATCGGTGGCCAGGCCGGTGACGAACACGGTCTTGATGCCGCGCGCCTTGAGGTAGCCGGCCAGGCCGGTGGCCGTCTTGTGGTCGGCCTCCTCGAAGGCGGAGTAGCTGTCCATGTCCTTGTGGAAGCCCTTGCGGATGATGAGCTGCGCGGTCGGCACCTTCAGCTCCTTGCCGAGCGCCGCATCGTCGGTGCCCTGCACGCAGTGGTCGGGCCACAGCACCTGTGTGCCGTAGTTGAGCTTCGTGGTCTCGAAGGGCTTCTTGCCGCTGTAGGTGCTGGCGAACGAGGCATGGCCCGCCGTGTGCCAGTCCTGCGTGACGACGATGTTCTGGAACGCGGGCGCCAGCGCGTTGATGACCGGGATCACCTCGTTGCCCCCCTTCACCGCGAGCGTGCCGCCGTCGAGAAAACAGTTCTGCACGTCGACCACGATCAGCGCGGCCTTGCCGCCGGGCTTGATCTTGCCGGCCGCGAAAGCGGACGAGAGACCGAAACTGCCGAGGCTGCCGACGAGCCCAAGGGCAGCGGCGGACTTCAAGACGGTTCTGCGATGCATGGTGTGGACTCCGGTGGTTGAGGAAAGGAAACGGTCAGACGCTGAGGTAAGCCCTGCGCACTTCTTCGTTGGCCGCCAACTCGGCCATCGTGGCGTGGTAACGGATCTGCCCCTTCTCGAGCACGTAGGCGCGGTCGGAGACCAGCTCGGCGAAGTGCATGTTCTGCTCCGACAGCAGGATGCTCACGCCCTGCGCCTTGAGCTCGAGGATCATGTTGGCCATCTGCTCGACGATGACGGGGGCCACGCCCTCGGAGGGCTCGTCGAGCAACACGAGGTAGGGGTTGCCCATCAGCGTGCGCGCCACGGTGAGCATCTGCTGCTCGCCGCCGCTCATGCGGCCACCGGGGCGGTTGGGCATCTCGCCGAGGTTGGGGAACAGCTGGAACAGGCGCTCGGGCGTCCACAGCGGCGCGGCCGTGCCGTCGGCCCACTGGCGCGCGGGCTGCTTGCCGACCTCGAGGTTTTCCATCACCGTGAGGTCGGTGAACACGCGCCGGTCTTCGGGCACGAAGCCCAGGCCCAGGCGCGCCGCGTGGTGCGGCTCGCTCTTCGAAATGTCGTGGCCCAGGAAGCGCACGGCGCCGCGGCGCTTGGTGAGCATGCCGATGAGCGTCTTGAGCGTGGTCGACTTGCCCGCGCCGTTGCGGCCCATGAGCGCGACGACTTCGCCGCGTCGCACTTCGAGGTCGACGTCGTAGAGGATCTGCGCGGCGCCGTACCAGGCACACAGGGCCTTGGCTTCGAGAAGAGGTTCGTGCGTGCTCATGCGGTAACTCCCAGCGCTGCGGCTTTCTCGGCGATCTTCTCGAAGGTCTTGCCGCTGCCGAAGTACACCTCCTGCACCTTCGGGTGGTCGCGGATTTCCAGCGGCTTGCCCTGCGCGATGAGGCGCCCGCGCGCCAGCACGATCATGCGATCGGCGTACGCGAACACCACGTCCATGCTGTGCTCGGTGAAGAGCACGGCCATGCCGCGCTGGATGACGAGGTCCTTGGTGAGCGCCATGAGCGAGTTGCGCTCCTGGGGCGCCATGCCGGCGGTGGGCTCGTCCATGAGCAGCAGCTTGGGCGAGTTGGCCATGGCGATGGCAAGTTCGACGCGCTTCACGTCGCCGTAGGCCAGCACGCTGCAGGGCCGGTCGGCCTGCGCCTTCATGCCGACCTGGTCGAGCAGCGCCAGCGCCTCGTCGCGCTTGTGGTCGGCCGCACGGCGCCACATCGAGAACAGCTTGTGGTCGTGCGATAGCAGCGCCATCTGCACGTTCTCGACCACGGTGAGCGAGGCAAAAGTTTCTGCGATCTGGAAGGTGCGGCCCACGCCCTTGCGCCAGATCTCGCGCGGCTTGCGGCCCACGAGTTCGTGGCCGTCGAGCGTGATCGAGCCCTGGTCGGCCTTGAGCTGGCCGTTCACCATGTTGAAGGTGGTCGACTTGCCGGCGCCGTTGGGGCCGATGAGCGCCAGCAGCTCGCCGGGCGGCAGCTCGAAGCTGATGCCGTCGACGGCCTTCACGCCGCCGAAGGATTTGCCGAGGTTGGTGACTTTGAGGAGGCTCATGCCTTCACCTCCTTGAGCTTGGCGTCTGCTTCATCATGCTTCGGTGCGCGCCAGCGATCGACGAGCTGCTTGATCGAGCCTGCAATGCCCTGCGGGAACAAGAGCACCAGGATCAGGATGATGGCGCCGAGCATCGCGCGCCAGTAGTCGGTGTTGCGCGCCACGGTGTCGTGCAGCCAGGTGAAGGTGACGGCGCCGACCACCGGCCCCGCCAGCGTCTGGATGCCGCCCAGCAGCACCATCACGAGGCCGTCGACCGACTTGCCGACCGACAGGCTCTCGGGCGAGATGCTGCCCTTGGAAAACGCATAGAGCGCACCGGCCAGGCCCGCCACGGTGCCGGCGATGACGAAGGCCGCCCACTGCATGCGCTTGACGTCGATGCCGATGGCGTCGGCGCGCAGCACCGAGTCGCGGCCCGCGCGCAGCGCATAGCCGAAGGGCGAGAACAGCACGCGGCGCAGCCACCACACGCCCGCGCCCACGAGCACCAGCGTGAGCCAGTAGTACACCTGCTTGTTCGACAGCCACTCCGACGGCCACACGCCGGTCAGGCCGTTGCTGCCGCCCGTGAAGCTGTCCCACTGGTAGGTGACGGCCCAGGTGATCTGCGCAAAGGCCAGCGTGAGCATCGCCAGGTACACGCCCGACAGCCGCACGGCGAACCAGCCGTAGACGAAGGCGCCGAGCGCCGCCACCAGCGGCGCGACCACGAGGGCCAACTCCATCGGCAGATGCAGCGCGCGCACCAGCAGCGCCGCGCCGTAGGCCCCGAGGCCGAAGTAGGCGGCGTGGCCGAAGGAGTGCATGCCGGCCGGCCCCATGATGAAGTGCAGGCTGGTGGCGAACAGCGCGGCGATCAGCAGGTCGATCATCAGCACCGTGGTGTAGGGCGATCCGGCCGTCAGCAGCGGCAGCGCGGCCAGCACCAGCGCCAGCCCGGCGGCGGCCACGATGTAGGCGGTGCTCGGGCGGCGCAGCGGCTCTTCCTGCATGCCGACGTAGCGGCTCGGCGCCTGCGGCCGGCCGAACAGGCCCCAGGGGCGCCACACCAGCACGATGGCCATCACGAGGAAGTCGACCATCAGCGTGAGCTTGGAGAACGACACGTCGATGCCGAAGATCTGCACCACGCCCAGCCAGATGCACACGGCCTTGATCTCGGCGATGAGCAGCGCGGCCACGTAGGCGCCGGGCAGCGAGCCCATGCCGCCGACCACCACCACGACGAAGGCGGCGCCGATGGTGTTCAGGTCCATCTCCAGCGTGGCGGGTTCGCGCGGCAGTTGCAGCGCCCCGCCCAGGCCCGCGAGCAGCGCGCCGAGCGCGAACACGGCGGTGAAGAGCCAGGCCTGGTTGACGCCCAGCGCGCTGACCATCTCGCGGTCTTGCGTGGCGGCGCGCACCAGCGTGCCGAAGCGCGTGCGCGTGAGCAGCAGCCACACGAGGCCGAGCACCAGCGGGCCGACGACGATCAGGAACAGGTCGTAGGAAGGAAACTGGCGCCCGAGGATTTCGACCGAGCCCTTCAGGCCCGGCGCGCGCGGACCGAGCAGCTCGTCAGGGCCCCAGAGCCACAGCACCGCGTCCTTGATGACCAGCACCAGCGCGAAGGTGGCCAGCAGCTGGAACAGCTCGGGCGCCTTGTAGATGCGGCGCAGCAGCAGCACCTCGATGAGCGCACCCAGCACGCCCACCGCGAGCGCGGCGATCAAGAGCGCAGGCCAGAAGCCCACGCTCGGGCCGAGCTTCTCGACCAGCGTGTACGCGGTGTAGATGCCCACCATGAAAAAAGATCCATGGGCGAAGTTGACGATGCGCGTCACGCCGAAGATCAACGAGAGGCCGGCCGCCACCAGAAACAGCGAAGACGCGCCAGCCAACCCGTTGAGCAACTGAACAACGAAGCCTGAAAAGCTCATGAGGGACCCTGAGGAAACTGGAGACACCGCGCCTTGCCGTCATCGACCGACGGCAGGCGCGTTGCAGGAGCCGCGCGTGGTCAGTCCGCGGGGCGCATCTTCTTCACTTCGTCGTCGGTGGGCTGGAACTTGGCACCGTCGAGGTACACGTAGTCGACCATCACGCCCTTGCCGCCGTCGTTCTTGGTCTTGCCGACGTACGCGCCCATGGTGGACTGGTTGTCCTGTGCGCGGTAGCTGATCTTGCCGAAGGGCGTGTCGACCTGCAGGCCCTTGAAGGCCGCGACGAGCTTCTCGGTGTCGGTGCTGCCGGCCTTCTTCACGCCGGCGGCGATCGAGTAGATGGCGCTGTAGCCCACCACCGAGCCCAGGCGCGGGTAGTCCTTGAACTTGGCCTGGTAGGCGTCGTTGAAGGCCTTGTGCTCGGCGGTCTTCACGCCGTACCAGGGGTAGCCGGTGACGACCCAGCCGTTGGGCGCTTCGTCCTTCAGCGGGTCGAGGTACTCGGGCTCGCCGGTCAGCACGCTCACGACCTCACGGTCCTTGAACAGGCCGCGCGTGTTGCCTTCGCGCACGAACTTGGACAGGTCGGCGCCGAACAGCACGTTGAAGATGGCGTCGGGCTTGGCATCGGCCAGGGCCTGCACCACGCTGCCCGCATCGACCTTGCCCAGCGGCGGCGCCTGCTCGGCGACGAACTCGACGTCGGGCTGGATCGCCTTGAGCAGCGTCTTGAAGGTGGCGACCGACGACTGGCCGTATTCGTAGTTGGGGTACACGATGGCCCAGCGCTTCTTCTTGAGCTTGGCGGCCTCGGGCACGAGCATCGCGACCTGCATGTAGGTCGAGGGGCGCAGGCGGTAGGTGTACTTGTTGCCGTTGCTCCAGACGATCTTGTCGGTGAGCGGCTCGGCGGCGAGGTAGAAGAATTTTTTCTGCTTGGCGAAGTCGGTGAGCGCCAGGCCGGTGTTCGACAGGAAGGCGCCGGCCAGCACGTCGACCTTCTCGCGCGAGATGAGCTCTTCGGCCACGCGCACGGCGTCGCCGGGGTTGGCGTTGTCGTCGCGGCTGATGAGCTCCAGCTTCTTGCCGTTGACGCCGCCCTTGGCGTTGATCTCGTCGACCGCCAGTTCCATGCCCTTCTTGTAGGGCTCGAGGAAGGCGGGCTGCGCCTTGTAGCTGTTGATTTCGCCGATCTTGATCACGCCCTGCGCATGCGCGGGGACGAGGGCGGTGGCCAGCGTGACGACGGAAGCGGCGCAGAAGGCAAGGCGCAATGGATTCATCGGGAAGCTCCTAGAAGTTCGAACAGAAAACACGATGCGGGTGACGATGCAATGACAGGTCAGCGAAGACCGTCTTCGCCCTTGATCTCGCTGACCTGCAGGCCACCGACGCGCGGCAGCGGACGGCCGCTGTCGGTGACGGCCACGGCCACGACGATCTCGTTGGCGCGCGGCGCGTCGGCCACGCGGGCCTCGACGGCGTCGAAGTGGCTGCGCACGAAGGCGGCGTCCTTGTGGCCCAGCGGCACGTCGATGGCGGTGCCCAGCGTGCCCTGCTTCTTGGCCGAGGGCACGAGCGCGGCGCCCTTCTCGACCGCCACGCGCAGCGGCGCGCCCAGCTTGGGATGCAGGATCGCGGCGGCATGCTCCAGCTCGCCGCGCTCGCCGACGATGGCGGCCTTGCCGTAGCTCTGCGCCTGGCCGGGCTCGATGCCCAGCGCCTTCACGGCCTTCTGGCCCAGCAGCGCGCCGAGCTCTTCGCCGATGGCGATGAGCTCGTCGAGGTTCTCGCTGTAGCGGCCGGCGTAGGGGTTCTCGATGACGGCGATGGCGACGGCGCGGCGCGTGGGCGGCGTCACGTCCTGGCCCATTTCCTTGCGGGTTTCATCGACCTGGATGACGAGCTTGCGGATGTTGGCGGTCATGTCTGTGTGTTCCTTGTCTTGTCTCTTGTCTTGTGCGGTCAGCGCAGGCCGTCCCACTTGCTGATGTCCTTGGCGAGCAGGCCGCCGACGCGCGCATGCACGCGGTAGCCGGTGCTCATCGCGAGGATGAAGACGATCTCGTCGGCCATCGGCGCGCCGGGCACGCGCACCTCGATGGCATCGAACTGGCCGCGCACGTAGCTCGCGTTGATGTTGGTGAGCGGCACGTCGAGCGCGGCGCCGGGCGGGCCGACCTTCTTGGTCGAGGGCACGATCGACAGCGCGTTGCCGGGCTGGCCGGCTTTCTCTTCGGCCTTGCCCGCGGTGTAGGCGGCGCGGCTGCCCTTCCAGCCGAGCAGCTCCCGCATCGCATAGCCGCCGGGCACATGCCACAGCGCGCCGTGCTCCAGCTCGCCGTCGGCGCCGACGATGGCGCCCTTGCCGTAGGTGGCGATCTGTTCGAGCGGCACGTCCATGGCGGCGTGCAGCTGGTGCGCCATGTCGACGCCCACGGGGTCGAGCAGCGCCATCATCGGCAGGATGTCGGGCTCGTAGCGGCCCGCGAAAGGATTGGTCAGCACCGCGCCGATGGCACCGCGCACCAGCGGGGTTTCGGCACGCGGTCCGAACTCGTGGTGGATGTGCTCGACATGGGTGAAGACGCGACGGATTTCGATCATGAAAAAGAACCTTGCTTTTCGTTAAGCAAATACTGAACCAACTGCTTCGGGCAGCGCGATGTCCAGCGACTTCGAGCATAAGGGTTCCACCCGCCGCCACTGCCCCTGGCAAACGAGCAGAACGGCCCACACGAGCCCCCTTTTCTGCAACGCGCGGGCGCACGCCGCGCCCGCATCGAGTGCATGGTGCACCTGCGCGGGCGCCAGCGGCGGCACGTCGACGGTGACGAGGGTGTCGCCGAGGTCGCTGTCGTCCTTGCAGGCGCTGGCGGGCCTGCGCTGGATGGCGGCGTCGGCCACGTCGACGGCGTTGGCGATCACGGTGGCGGCGGCGTCGGCCTGCGCCGCGGTGGCGGCCAACACCGTCACGCTGTCGGCGATGCCCAGCGAGAAACTGCGCCCGCGCCAGCCGCTGGTGGCGACGCCGCGCACGGGTTGGTCGGCGTGCAGCTCGAACTGGCCGTCGGTCGTGAGCATGCCGCTGTCGCGCCAGTCGAAGCGCGCGAGATCGGCGAACAGGCCCACGCGCGCCGTGTGGCCGGGCGCGAGGTGCAGCGCGATGTCGCCGCCGTTGTTGACCCAGGCGCGTTCGATGCCGGGCCGGTCGTAGAAGGCGATGAGTTCCTGCGCCACGCTGCCGGCCACGGCCGCCATGGGCGTGAGGAACAGCGGCGAAAACGCATCGCAGGCGTCCCACATGCGGCGCGCGACCACGCCGCGCGGGCGCTGGCGTGCAGCCACGGGCAGGCGCAGCTGCGGCAGCTCGCGCACAAGTTCGTCGAGCACATGGCCGAAGCGCGCCCAGGCCGCGTCGTGCGCGGCCGCGACGGCGTACGGGTCGCCGTGTGCTTCGGCCACGATGTCGATCGGGCCGTGGTTGAAGTGCCAGCGGCCCGCGTCGAGCGCCGTGCGTTGGGCGGACATGGTGTCAGCCCAGCATCGGGGCATGGCCCAGGGGCCACGGATTGGCATCGTCGATGACGAGCCATTGGCGCGCCAGCGGTGCGCCGTCTTCCTGCCACGCACCGCGCGCGAGCGCCTGCTCGAGCGGGAAGATGTGTTCGACGTGGCCGCCGAGCGCCTCGTAGTCGTCGCGCCGCATGCTGAACTCGATGGGCGCGACGATGGCCGGCGTGGGCACGGTGCCGAAGCTGTTGTCGGGCATGCGCATGACGTCGGCCATCACGGTGATGCCGCCGCCGGGCCACACATAGGCCGGCGCGCCGCCGCAGGTGACGTTGACCAGCGCGCGCTTGATGGCGCGCGTGAGCAGCACCGGGTTCTCGGTGACGCCCGCGCGCAGGCTGCCGCCGGCGCCACCGAGGAACAGCACGGTGCACAGAGAAGGCTCGCAGTTCTCTCCGATGCGGTCGACGATGCGGCGCACCTCGGGCGGCATTTCCTGTTCGATGGGCTTCAGCGCCTCGTCGAGCACGTACCACTGCGCGTGTTCGCCGGTGGTGGAGGTCATGAGCAGGCGCAGGCCGGGGCGGGCCACGCCCTCTTCCCAGCCGTCGATGATCGCCAGCGGGTCGGCGATGTCGGTGCCGCCCCAGCCGTTGCCCGGGTTCGCGACCTGGAAGTAGCGCCCCGGCGTGGACTTGCGCCCCAGCATCTGGATGCCCGAGGGCGTCATGTCGAGGCAGCGGCCGGCCTGGTGCTCGGTGAGCACGCCGGTGATGTGGTCGTCGACCACCACCACCTCGTCGGCCACGCCGGCGAACTGGCGCGCGAAGATGCCCACGGCGGCCGAGCCGCAGCCCACGCGCATGCGCTGTTCTTCCACGCCGTTGACGATGGGCGCCTTGCCGGCCTGGATGACGAGGCTGGCGCCGCCGTCGATGGTGCATTCGACCGCCTGCTTGTTGCCCAAGAGCTGCATGAGCTCGGCCGTCATGCGGCCCTCTTTCTTGCTGCCGCCCGTGAGGTGGTGCACGCCGCCCAGCGACAGCATCTGCGAGCCGTACTCGGCCGTGGTGACATGGCCCACGACCTCGCCCTTGTAGCGCACGTTGGCCTGCTCGGCGCCCAGGAAGCGGTCGGTGTCGATCTTCACCTTGAAGCTGCAGTAGCTGAAGATGCCTTCGGTGACGACGGTGACCATGTCGACGCCCTGGGCTTTCGAAGCCACGATGAAGGGCGCCGGCTTGTAGTCGGGGTAGGTGGTGGACGAGCCCACGCCGGTGACGAAGACCTCGTCGGCGTGCAGCAGGTCGCCGTTCCAGTCGGGCGTCGTGTCCGCCTCGGTCGCGTCGGCACCGGGCCGGTCGAAGGGCACGAGCGCCGGCTGCTCGCTGGCGAGCGTGCGGCGCAGCAGCACCACCGGGTCGACGCGCACCAGCACGCCCTGGCGGTTGGCGTAGCGGTCGCAGGCGCCGGTGCGGCCGTCGGAGATCTGGCACAGCACCGGGCAGGCGTTGCACTCGACCTTGGCGGTGCTCATCTTCTCGTTGCGCGGCGGCGCCTTGCCGAAGGCGGCGCCGCCGGCCTGCGCGACCAGGGGCATGTCGATGCCGGGCAGTCCGTCTGTCTTGGTGTGTTCAGTCATCGGGGCGATCTCGTGGTGTGGTGCTGTCGGAGCGGGTCTTCAGGCCCCGGAGGTTTGCAACAAACGTGCCGTGCAGGTGCTTGTGCGGCGGCTTTCGTTTGTGTAGCATCCCCTACACTTTCATGTTGCGTTCACTACATCAAAGGTCAATGTAGCAAACAGGCCCGATGCTTGCAATGGTGTTTTCTCGCGGTGTTCATCGGGGTTTTTCCGACCAACGACAATGCAGGGTTGCTAGCCGGCCGATGGCGGACGCCCCAAAGGCGTGCATTTCGGCTCAGCCACCCTTTTCTGTCTTCAACCAACACTTGAGTTCCGTATGAGTGCATTCAGCGAAGAACGCGTCCTGAGCGTCCACCACTGGACCGACCGCCTGTTCACCTTCACCACCACGCGCGACCCGGCGCTGCGCTTCTCGAACGGTCATTTCACGATGATCGGCCTGAAGGTCAACAACAAGCCCCTGCTGCGCGCCTACAGCATCGTGAGCCCGAACTACGAGGAGCACCTCGAGTTCCTGAGCATCAAGGTGGAAGACGGCCCGCTCACCTCGAAGCTGCAACACATCCAGGTGGGCGACACCGTGATCGTGGGCCGCAAGCCCACGGGCACGCTGCTCATCGACTACACGCTGCCGGCCAAGCGCCTGTACCTGTTCGGCACGGGCACCGGCCTGGCGCCGTTCATGAGCATCATCCGCGACCCCGACACCTACGAGAAGTTCGAGCAGGTCATCCTGGTGCACGGCGTGCGCCAGGTCGACGAGCTGGCCTACCACGACCTCGTGACCGACCACCTGCCCAAGCACGAGATCCTGGGCGAGATGATCGCCAAGCAGCTGCTGTACTACCCCACGGTCACGCGCGAGGAGTTCCGCAACCAGGGCCGCGTCACCGACCTGATCGAGAGCAACAAGCTCACCGACGACCTGGGCCTGCCGCCGCTGAACGTCGAGGAAGACCGCGTGATGCTGTGCGGCAGCCCCGGCCTGCTGGTCGACCTGAAGCACATCCTGGAAAAGCGCGGCTTCAAGGAAGGCAACACCTCGACGCCCGGCGACTTCGTGGTCGAACGCGCCTTCGCCGAGAAGTAAGACCCGACACAGAGGCGCTGCGCGCACGATGGCCGACTCCCGCTCCGTCAGCAAGCCCAAGCCCCAGCGCCGCACCGGCGTGCGCGAGGCCGCGGCCCAGGCCACGCGCGACAGCATCCTCAAGGCGGCGACCAAGGTGTTCGCCAAGTACGGCTACGACGGCGGCAGCGTGGAGAAGATCTCCAAGGCCGCCAAGTCGTACGACCGGATGATCTACTACTACTTCGGCAGCAAAGAGGGCCTGTTCATCGCGGTGCTCGAAGGCATCTACCAGCGCATGGACGACGCCGAGGCCGCCATTGCGCTCGACGCCTCGCGGCCCGTGGAAGCGCTCACCGAAGTCATCCGCTTCGTGCTCGGCTACTACCGCAAGAACCCCGAGTTCGTCACGCTCTTGAACACCGAGAACCTGCACAAGGGCCGGCACATCTCGAAGTCGCTGCGGGCGCGCGAGTACTCGTCGCGGGCGGTGGCCATCATTTCGGAAATCCTTGCCAGCGGCGCGGCCCAGGGCCTGTTCCGCACCGACCTCGTGGCGCGCGACATCTACCTGCTGATCGCGTCCACCGGCTATTTCTACACCTCGAACCGGCACACGCTCACGGCCTTCCTCGGCGAGCCGATGGAGTCGCCGGAAGCCGTCGCGCACTGGGAAGATTTCGTGATCGAGACCCTGCTGCGCACCGTGCGTGCGGACGAGGCATCGGACAACAGAACCCCTTCCCCCCCCCACGACGAGGACACAACGAAATGGCAGAAATCGCAGCCGGCGCAAAGTCGGGCAAGGTCGTCATCAAGAACATAGGGCTGCTGCTCTCGGGCGACATCGACAAGCCCATCCTCGACGCCGACACCCTGGTGGTGAACGACGGCCTGATCGTGGCGGTCGGCAAGGAGAAAGACTGCGACCTCGAAGGCGCCGTCACCGTCATCGACGCGAAGAAGACCTGCGTCGCGCCCGGCCTCATCGACAGCCACGTGCACCCGGTGTTCGGCGACTGGACGCCGCGCCAGGGCCAGATCGGCTGGATCGACTCCACCATGCACGGCGGCGTGACCACCATGATTTCCGCCGGCGAGGTGCACCTGCCCGGCCGACCGAAGGACATCGTCGGCCTGAAGGCGCTGGCCATCACCGCGCAGCGCGCCTTCGACAACTTCCGCCCCGGCGGCGTGAAGGTGCTGGCCGGCGCGCCGGTCATCGAAAAGGGCATGGTCGAGAGCGATTTCAAGGAACTCGCCGAGGCCGGCGTGGGCCTGCTGGGCGAAGTGGGCCTGGGCTCGGTGAAGGCCGGCTACGAGGCCAAGGAAATGGTGGCCTGGGCGCGCAAGTACGGCATCCAGAGCACGATCCACACGGGCGGCCCGTCGATCCCCGGCTCGGGCCTGATCGACAAGGACGTGGTGCTCGAGGCCGACGCCGACATCATCGGCCACATCAACGGCGGCCACACCTCGCTGCCCGAAGCGCATGTGTGCGAGCTGTGCGAGAAGAGCACGCGCGCCATCGAGATCGTGCACAACGGCAACGAGAAGGTCGCCATCGCGGCGGCCAAGGCCGCGCTCGAACTCAAGTGCCCGCACCGCGTGATCCTCGGCACCGACGGGCCGGCCGGTTCGGGCGTGCAGCCGCTGGGCATCCTGCGCATGGTGGCGATGCTGTCGTCGATCGCGAACATCCCGGCCGAGCTGGTGTTCTGCTTCGCCACCGGCAACACGGCGAAGATCCGCAAGCTCAACTGCGGCCTGATCGAAGTGGGCCGCGCGGCCGACTTCGTGTTCATGGACCGCGCCCAGCATTCGCCCGCGCCGGGCCTGCTCGAAAGCGTGCAGCTGGGCGACATCCCGGGCGTGGGCATGGTGATGATCGACGGCCTCGTGCGCTGCGGTCGCAGCCGCAACACGCCGCCGGCCACCGAGATTCCGGTGGTGGTGTCGGGCGGGCACTGAACGCGCCTGAGTGAGCGCGCCCGGCGGCGGCCTCAGCCGCCGCTGCGGTGCGAGCGGAAGACCAGGTAGCGCGCCGACAGGAAGTTGGCGCCCATGCCCGCGAGGCTGCCCAGCGCCACGCCGAGCGCGGCGGCCCAGCGGCCCTCCACCCAGTGCAGCGTGAGCACGTAGGTGCCGTAGTTCAGCACGGCGCCGGCCAGCATGGTCGTGAGGTAGCCCAGGTATTCGCGCCAGACCGAACGCCCCGTGGCGGCGCTCGCCGCGAAGGTGTAACGGCGGTTGTAGAGCCAGGTGGTGGTGGCGGCGGCCAGGAACGACACGACGCGCGCGCCGTACCACCCCAGGAGCGGCGCCAGCAGGTAGAGCACCGTCACGTCCACCGCCAGTCCGATCACGCCGGCCACGGCGAACGAGAGGAACTCGCGCCCGATCTTCATGACGGCATCAGCGTGCGCGCAGGCTCTCGCGCACGCAGGGCTGCGCCAGGTAGCGCAGCCGCTTGGCCTCCTGCCGGCCCAGTGTGACGGTGTGCATCACCACGCCGCAGACGAAGGACAGCAGCGCCGCCAGCATCGCGCCGGTGGCGAGCACGGCCGTGGGCAGCCGCGGCACCAGGCCGGTGTGGGCGTAGGTCATGAACAGCGGCACGGCCAGCGCCAGTGAGCCGAGTGCGAGCACGGCCGCGACGATCGAGAAGAACTGCAGCGGCCGTTCGCTCACGAAGAGCTTGCCGATGGTCTTCAGGATGCGCCAGCCGTCGCGGTAGGTCGAGAGCTTGCTGTGCGAGCCTTCGGGGCGCGTGCTGTAGGCGGTGGCTTCCTCGGCGTAGGGCATGCGCAGCTCGAGCGCGTGCACGGTCAGCTCGGTCTCGATCTCGAAGCCCTGCGACAGCGCGGGGAACGACTTGGCATAGCGGCGCGAGAACACGCGGTAGCCCGAGAGCATGTCGGTGAGGCCGCCGCCGAAGAGCTGCGCCACGGTGCCCGTGAGCAGCCAGTTGCCGAAGCGGTGGCCGGCGCGGTAGGTGAGCGCGTCCTGGCCGTCGTCCACGCGGCTGCCGACGACCATGTCGAGGTTGCCCTCGACCAGCCGCGCGATGAGGCGCGGCGCGGCGGTGGTGTCGTAGGTGGCATCGCCGTCGACCATCACGTAGATGTCGGCCTCGACGTCGGCGAACATGCGCCGCACCACGTTGCCCTTGCCGCGCGCGGCCACGTGCGTGACGATCGCGCCGGCCGCGCGGGCCACGGCGGCCGTGTCGTCGGTGGAGTTGTTGTCGAAGACGTGGATCTCGGCACCGGGCAGGGCCGCCCGGAAGCCCTCGATCACCTGGGTGATGGCCAGGGCCTCGTTGAAGCAGGGAATGACCGCGGCAATGCGCGGCACAGCCTGACTGCCGGCTCGGTGCGAGGAGAAATCAGGATCGGTCATGGTGCAGCGGAAAGAATACGGTAGACCCGGGCGCCGTCTTTTTCATACTGCACGGCGAAGTACTTGTCGAAGTCGGTACGCGCGCTGAACACGGGCACCACGCTGTCCGGCAGCACGACGGCGACGAACCCCAGGCCTGCGAGCTTGCGCGCCAGGTCGGCGCCGGAGAGCTTGCCGAAATCGGTGTAGCGCCACGGTCCGAGCGTGTCGCCCCAGATCGGATTGGGACCGTAGTAGATCGCCTCGTTGAGCGCGATCTGGTAGACCCGGCCCTTCGCGTTCGCGCGCAGGTAGTCCATCACCGCGTAGCCCGGCACATGCTTGCGCAGGAAGGCGTCGCGGCTCTCGGGCGTGGGCGAAACCATCGCCACCTTCTTGGCGGTCTGCCCGACCGACACGGCCGCCAGCACGGCCAGCAGCAGCACCACGACCCAGTCGCCGACGCCGGCGCCACTGCGCGGACCGGCGGGTGCGGCAGCCGCCTGCGCTCCACGCAGGCGGCGCACGCCGGCCACGATCCAGACCCCCAGTGCCTGCCAGCCCACGGCTGCCGTCAGGGCCAGCAAGGGGAACGAGGCGGTCAGGTAGCGCGGGTAGCGCGAGGTCACGACCCACACGGCCACCGAGTACAGGCAGAACCAGCCTGCCGCGCGCACGGCAGCGGAGCGCTTCCACCACACGCTGAAGGGCGCGAGGAACACGGGCCAGATCAGCGCGTTGGGCATCTCGGCGTGGACGCGCACGTCGGCCACCTGCTGCACGTAGTCGGCCGGGGTCCACTCGGTGAAGCCGAACACGCGCGCGCCGATCGGGTTGAAGGGGTCGCCCGTCATGATGGCGTTGCGCGCGTACCAGTAGATGCACGGGATCAGGAAGCACAGCAGCGCAGGCGCCCAGGCCCGCCACACGCGACGCTCGTGGCGCACCACGAACACCGCCACCAGCGGCAGGAAGATCAGCGCCTGGTACTTCGAGCCCGCCGCCACGCCGAGGCAGAACGCCGCCAGCGACAGCCAGCGCGTGCCGTCGCGCAGCGGCTCGGACTCGCGCCACCACCACAGCGCCACGAAGGCCGACAGCACGAACAGCGCGACGCCCATGTCGATCAGCGCGTTGGCGTAGTCGCCCATGCCCAGCCAGATGGCCGCACCGATGCAGGCCGTGAGCCGGTTGGCGTGCAGGATGCCGATGCGGAAGATCATCAGCACCGACAGCGCGCCCGCCAAGGCGTTGAGGAAGTGCGGCAGCACGTCGTCGCCCACCTGCAGCGCGGCGGCGTACAGCAGGTTGTAGTTGTACGGAAACCAGGGGTAGCGCAGCCAGTCGTGGATGCCCAGCGTGCCCTGCTGCGCCACGAGGCGTGCATACGGCAGGTGGTACATCAGCTCGTCGAAGGCGGCCGGCGGCGCGAGCGGCGCCACCAGCGCGGGCAGCGCGACCAGCGCCAGCGCGATGGCGGCGATGCGTTCGAAGCGGGTCCACGGCGGCGTGGCGGGCGCGGCCGCGCGCAGCGCCCGCACCTCGGCGCGCCAGCCGCGCCACTGCCACGCGGCGGCCAGGACGCCCGCGCCGATCAGCCCCAGCGTGGCCTCGCGGCGAAAGAGCCCGAAGATGGCCAGCGCCTGAAAGGCACAGATGTAAAGGCCGACACCGAGCGCGGCCGACATGGCCGCCTCGAGCCAGGCGTCGCGGCGCGAGGGCGGGCGCAGGCGCGCGAGCACCGCGCGGCCGGCACCCCAGCAGGCAATCACGAAGATCGCGAACTGGGCGTAGTGCGCGGCGGCAAAGATCAGCTTCTGAATATCAACTCCCGTGGCCGGTCACTCCGGTCGCGCCGACCGGCCGGCAGGTTCAAAGGTTCGGCGCCAGCAGGCGCTCGAGCTCCGCTTCGCTCGTGCGGCGCCGCGCGGCCTGGTCCTGCAACTGGTCGTGCCCGATCTTGCCGACGTTGAAGTACGTCGCATCGGGGTGCCCGAGGTAGAAGCCGCTCACGCTGGCGGCGGGCATCATAGCGAGGCTCTCCGTCAGGGTCATGCCAATGTCCGCGCAATTCAGAAGGTCGAACATCGGGCCCTTCACGCTGTGGTCGGGGCAGGCCGGGTAGCCGGGCGCGGGGCGGATGCCGCGGTACTTCTCGGCAATCATGTCGTCGTTGCTCAGGCCCTCGTGGGGCGCGTAGCCCCACAGGTCGGTACGCACGCGGTGGTGCATGGCTTCGGCAAAAGCCTCGGCCAGCCGGTCGGCCAGGGCCTTGAGCATGATGGCCGAGTAGTCGTCGAGGTCGTCGATGAAGAACTTCTCTTTCTTCTCGACGCCGAGGCCGGCCGTGACGGCGAACACGCCGACGTAGTCCTTCACGCCGCTGTCCTTGGGGGCGACGAAGTCGGCCAGGCAACGGCTGGGACGCATCACGCCGTCGATCATCTGCTTCTCGGTCTGCTGGCGCATGCCGTACCAGGTGAGCGCGACTTCGCTGCGCGTCTCGTCGGTGTACAGCTCGATGTCGTCGTCGTTCACGGTGTTGGCGGGCCAGAAGCCGACCACGCCGCTGGCGCTGAGCCAGCGCCCTTCGATGAGGCGCTTGAGCATGCGCTGGCCGTCGGCGTACACGCGCACGGCCTCGGTGCCGACGATCTCGTCCTTCAGGATGGCGGGGAACGGGCCGGCCAGGTCCCAGGTCTGGAAGAACGGCCCCCAGTCGATGTACTTGGCCAGCTCGGTGAGGTCGAAGTTCTTGAACACGCGCCGGCCGATGAACTTGGGCACGGTGGGCACGAAGTTCGCGAAGTCGACGGGCGTCTTGTTGGCGCGCGCCTTGGCCAAGGGCCACATCGGCACCTGCTTCTTGTTGGCGTGCTGCGTGCGCACCTTCTCGTAGTCGGCGTTGATCTCGTCGATGTACGCGGTGGCCTGGTCGGAGAGCAGCGACTGCGCCACGCTCACGCTGCGCGAGGCATCGGGCACGTAGACCACGGGGCCTTCGTAGTGCGGCGCGATCTTCACGGCCGTGTGCACGCGGCTGGTGGTGGCGCCGCCGATGAGCAGCGGGATCTTCTTGATGCGGAAGTGGTCGTCGCGCTGCATTTCGCCGGCCACGTACTGCATTTCTTCGAGGCTGGGCGTGATGAGGCCCGACAGGCCCACGATGTCCGCGCCCTCGACCTTCGCCTTCGCCAGGATTTCGTGGCACGGGACCATCACGCCCATGTTCACCACTTCGAAGTTGTTGCACTGGAGCACGACGGTGACGATGTTCTTGCCGATGTCGTGCACGTCGCCCTTCACCGTGGCGATGATGATCTTGCCCTTGGTGCGCACGTCGCGGCCGGCGGCCTCGTCGCGCAGCTTTTCGGCTTCGATGTAGGGCAGCAGGTGGGCCACGGCCGACTTCATGACGCGTGCCGACTTGACCACCTGCGGCAGGAACATCTTGCCGGCGCCGAACAGGTCGCCCACGATGTTCATGCCGTCCATGAGCGGGCCTTCGATCACGTGCAGCGGGCGGCCGCCCTTGGCCAGGATCTGCTGGTAGGCCTCTTCGGTGTCCTCGACGATGAAGTCGGTGATGCCGTGCACCATGGCATGCGACAGGCGCTGGTTGACGTGCACCGGCTGCTCCGGCGTGCCGCGCCATTCGAGGCGCTTGCTTTCGTCCTTGGCGCCGCTCTTGGCGGTTTCGGCCACTTCGACCAGGCGCTCGCCCGCATCAGGACGGCGGTTGAGCACCACGTCTTCCACGCGCTCACGCAGCGTGGGCTCCAGGTCGTCGTACACGCCGACCATGCCGGCGTTGACGATGCCCATGTCCATGCCCGCCTGGATGGCGTGGTACAGGAACACGGTGTGGATGGCTTCGCGCATCGGGTCGTTGCCGCGGAAGCTGAAGCTCACGTTGCTCACGCCGCCCGACACCTTGGCGCCCGGCAGGTTCTGCTTGATCCAGCGCACGGCTTCGATGAAGTCGACCGCGTAGTTGTCGTGCTCCTCGATGCCGGTGGCGATCGCGAAGATGTTCGGGTCGAAGATGATGTCTTCGGGCGGAAAGCCCACCTCGTCGACCAGCACGCGGTAGGCGCGCTCGCAGATCTCGATCTTGCGTGCGTAGGTGTCGGCCTGACCCTTCTCGTCGAAGGCCATGACCACCGCGGCGGCACCGTAGCGCTTGACCAGCTTGGCCTCGTGCTTGAACTTGTCGACGCCCTCCTTCATGGAGATGGAGTTGACGATGCCCTTGCCCTGGATGCAGCGCAGGCCAGCCTCGATGACGTCCCACTTCGAGCTGTCGACCATCACCGGCACGCGCGCGATGTCGGGCTCGCTGGCAATGAGGTTCAGGAAGCGGACCATGGCGACCTTGCTGTCGAGCATGGCCTCGTCCATGTTGATGTCGATCACCTGGGCGCCGTTCTCGACCTGCTGGCGCGCGACGGCCAGGGCGTCCTCGAACTGGCCGTTGAGGATCATGCGCGCGAAGGCCTTGGAGCCGGTGACGTTGGTGCGCTCGCCGATGTTGACGAACAGCGTGCCCTCGCCGATGGCGACCGGTTCGAGGCCGGACAGCTTCATGGGAGGGGGAGCGACGGGAGCGGAAACGGATGCGGGAATCTGGGACATGGCCTCACCTGCGGAAGAGTCGGACAGGCGAGCGTCGTTGTCGCCCCAAGCCTGACGATTCGCCTCTGTGGCGAACCGCTGCAACGCTCCTTGGGAAGTCGCGCATTTTAGGTCGATTCGATTGCGCCCTGGGAAAACCCCAGTTTTCATTCCTGCACGTGTCAACAGAATGCGCCCACCGTTTCTGAACGAACGTTCGTGTTTTTAACCAAACGTAAGGGAGTTCGCCGATGGCCAGGAAGTGGAATGTCCGGTTGCAGCATGCAGCCACCCCGATGCGCGCCGTGGCCTTGAGCTGCGGCCTCCTGGCCGCCGCGGCCCTCGCGGTTCACGCGCCACCGGCGCATGCCGCCGCCGGCGACAGCGCCACGCGCGTCGAGGCCCGCGTCACCTCCGACACGGCGAAGACCAGGTACCCGATCGTGCTGGTCCACGGCCTGCTGGGCTTCGACAACCTGCTGGGCGTCGACTACTTCTACGACATCCCCGGCCGGCTGGCCGCCGCGGGCGCCAAGGTGTACGTGGCGCAGGTGTCGGGCACCAACACCTCCGAGATCCGCGGCGAGCAGCTGCTGCAGGAGCTCAAGACCATCCGCGCGCTGGAGCAGAACCCCACGCTCAAGTTCAACCTCATCGGCCATTCGCAGGGCTCGCCCACGGTGCGCTACGTGGCGGCGGTGGCGCCCGACATGGTGGCCTCGGTCACCTCGGTGGGCGGCGCCAACGGCGGCTCGAAGGTGGCCGACCTGCTGGCCAAGCTGCCCGAAGGCGGCATCGGCCAGACCCTGGTGGTGAAGGCCGTCGGCCTGCTGACGGGGCTGATCGGTTTTCTCTCGGGCAAGGACCCGAGCCAGCTGCCCGAAGTGCCGCTGAACGCGCTGGCCTCGCTGACCACGGCGGGCGGCGCGGCCTTCGACGCCAAGTTCCCGCAGGGGCGCCCCGCGCCGGGCTCGTCGTGCGACGTGAAGAGCGGTGCGGCCGTGGCCAACGGCGTGCGCTACTACTCGTGGTCGGGCGTGTCGACCAGCTTCAACCTGTTCGACCCGAGCGACACGGCGCTGTCGACGCTGGGCAGCCTGTTCTTCTTCGGCGAGGCCAACGACGGCCTGCTCGCGGTCTGCACCACGCGCCTGGGCACCCACCTGGGCGACTACCGCCAGAACCACCTGGACGAGGTGAACCAGGCCTTCGGCAACACCTACGGCAGCCAGTTCCCGTACTACGAGAAGAAGCCGCCGGAGCTGTTCAGGGAACAGGCCGCGCGACTCAAGAGCGCGGGGCTCTGAGGACGCTGCGCATGCGCGGTGTGGCCTTGACCATCGGCGCGGTCGCGCTGGTGGCCGCGGGGACCGGCTGGCTGGCGCTCGGCCCCGGGGCGGTCGATGCACCGCAGGCCGCCGCGCCCCGCGCCACGACGGCGGTCGCGGTGCCCGGCGTGCCCCAGCCGGCGCAGTCCACCGCCGCGGCCCCCGACGCCCTCCTCACCAGCGAGCTCATCACCCTCTTCGACCAGGTGCTCGCCGAAGCGCAGGCCGACAGCAAGGCCACGCTGATGGCCCGCGCGCCCGCCCTGCTCGCCCAGCGCCTGCGCGAAGACTGGCGCGTGCGCGCACTCGGCCTGCTCGAGCGCTACGTCGACATGCAGGAAGCCCTGCGCACCCTGCAGCCGCCCGCGCCCGGCGACCCGGCCTTTTTGCGGCGCAGCCTGGAGGCGCGCGAAGCGGTGCGCCGGCAGTTCTTCGCGCCCGAGGAAATCGAAGGCCTGTTCGGTGACCAGATCCGGCAGGACCGGTTCATGGCCGAGAAGATGGAACTGCTGTCCAACCCCGACCTCACGCCCGAGCAGCGCGCCGCGGCGCTCGCGCAGAGCGAGCAGGCCTGGCTGTCACCCGCGCAGCGCGAGGTGCGCAAGGAGGCGGTGGCCCATCTGGACGTGATGCGCCAGACCGAGGCGCTGCAGGCGCGCGGCGCCAGCCCCCAGGAGCGCTTTGCCGCGCGCAGCGAGACCTACGGCTACGAGGTGGCGCGCGGCCTGGCCACGCTCGACCAGGAAACCCAGGAATGGAATGCGCGGCTCGACCGCTACGCCAGCGCGCCCGAGGCCGAGCGGGCCCAGCTGCGCGAGACGCTCTTCAACGAGAACGAGCGCCTGCGCCTGAGCGGTGCCCTGGCGATGCGCTCGGCCGCCGCGTCCAAGCCGGCGAGGTGAATCGGCTAAGTAAGCGCAGGCTTACGCAGGCTGCGCTTCGCCCATGGCCGAGGCCGGCAGGCCGAACACGCGGTCGAAGGCCCAGTTGAAGACGAAGGTGTAGACCAGGAAGAACACCACCAGGCCCAGGTCCATCACCAGCGCCTGCCAGAGCGACACGCCCAGGCCCCAGGCCAGCATCGGCACCAGGAAGGCGATCAGGCCGCCCTCGAAGCCGATGGCGTGGGCGATGCGGCGCTTCAGGCTGCGCCCGCGCACCGCCTGGCGCGACTCCCAGCGCTCGAACAGGGCGTTGAAGGTCAGGTTCCAGATCACCGCGATGACCGAGGCGCCCACGGCCAGCAGGCCCGAGTGGCCGAGACCCGCGTCCGACATCAGGGCCAGGCCGGCGCTGGCCGCCACGATGGCGATGCCCTCGTAGAGGGAGATGTAAACGATCCGACGCTGAAGGCCCTGCATGACTGTTTCTCTGTGTGTTTGACTGCGATGGAGGGACTTTATTTGCTTTTAGTTGATATAAAAAGTTAACTTGTTTCAGTTTTATTGATAGATCGGGCGCCATGGCTTTCTCCAGCGACAACGTCGAGGTCTTCCTGGCCGTGATCGACCACGGCTCGTTCTCGGCCGCCGCGCGGGCGCTGCGCAAGGTGCCGTCGGCCGTGAGCATGGCCATCGCCCACCTCGAGGCCGAGCTGGCGCTGCCGCTGTTCGACCGCAGCGGCCGCGAGCCCCAGCCCACGTCGGCCGCGCGCTCGCTCGAGCCGCAGGCACGGCTGCTCGCGGCCCAGCTGCGGCAGTTGCAGGTGCAGGCGCTGGCGCTCACGCAGGGGCTGGAAGACCGGCTCACGCTGGCCATCGCGCCCGAGCTGCTGGCCGCACCCTGGAGCGGGCCGCTGGCCGCGCTGGCCGACGACTACCCGTTGCTGCAGGTCGAGGTGCTGGCCGCGCCGCAGGCCGACGCGCTGGCGCTGTTGCACAGCGGCCGGGCGCAGCTGGCGCTGGTGTTCGAGCGCCCCAGCCTCGACGGCCGCGAGGGCTTCCAGGAGGTGGGCAGCGACACCATGGTGGCCGTGATGGCGCCCGAGCACCCCGTGCTGCGCGCCGCGGCCGGCGGGCGCCTGCGCGAGGAGCACCTGACCAACACGCGCCAGATCGTGGTCGCGGGGCGCGACCTGGCCACCAGCGACCCGCGCTTCGTGTTCGCGCGGCATGTCTGGCGCACCGACAACGCGCTGGCCGCGCTGAGCCTGATCACCGCCGGGCTGGGCTGGGGCTGGCTGCCGCGCAACTTCGCGCGGCCGCACGTGGCGGCGGGCGCGCTGGTCGAGATTCCGTTCGAGAACCTCAGCAACGGGCTGGACCTGTGGGTGGACGTGGTGTGGTCGCGCGAACGGCCGCTGGGGCTGGGGGCGCAGCGCTTCGTGGCGCTGATCGCGCGCGACCGGCAGGCGGCGGCCGGCATCGAAACGCCGGCCGTGTGAGCCGGGTCAATTCTTTCCGTGGCCGTGGCCGTGCCCGCCTCCACCGCCGTGCCCACCGCCCCCACCGTGCGGACGCCCTCCTCCACCCCCGCCACCCCCACCGGGCCGGCCCCCGCCCGGATGCGGATGCGACACGCCCGGCGGCGGCCCGGGCCGGAAGCCCGGCTGCGGGCGCGGCGGGCGGAACCCCGGATCGACGGGCGGCCGGATGCCCGGCCCGTGCGGGGGACGAACCCCTGGTCCGTGAGGTGGACGGAACCCAGGCCCCGGCGGCCAGGGCCGAGGCTGCCAGCCCGGGTGCACGGGCGGCGGCGGGCGCCAGCCCGCGATCGGCGGCGGCGGGGGCCGCTGGCCCCACCAGCGCCGGTCGCCGTACCAGGGGCGGTCGCGGTAGTAGTCGGCCCAGTAGCTGCCGATCACGAAGCTCACGATCGGCACGCCGATGACCGCGCCGTAGGTGGCCAGCGGCACGCGCTGCTGCTGGTAGGCGTAGTCGAGGTTCCTTGCCCAGACCCAGCCGCGCCCGCCGTCGGGCAGCACCACGTCGCACCAGCCGTAGCCGCTGGTGCAGCCGACCACGTCGACCGGCTGCCCCGGCCCGAGCCGTGCCACCAGCGGGTAGTCGCCCGAGGGTCCGGCGCGCATGTTGACCGCGCCGCGCGTGAAAGCCTGCTGCGCCGCCGCCGCGAACGGCAGCAGCAGGACGAACGCGCCCAAGGCAGCGCGGCGCAAGAAGGATGTGGCGTTCATGGGAGGCTCCTGTGCGCCCCAGCGTAGGCGTGGGGCGGGGAGCCGTCAATCAGCCGAGGGCGCGCGTGGCGCCTGGCTTCAGGCGGCCTCTTTGTAGAAGCCGTTGCTGTTGAGTGCACGCCCCTTCGCAGGCGCCACCGCCGCACCGATCGCCGCGATATGGTCCGGCGTGGTGCCGCAGCAGCCGCCCACGATGTTCACCAGCCCCTCGGCCGCGAACTCGTGCAGCAGGCGCGAGGTGACGTCGGGCGTCTCGTCGAAGCCGGTGTCGCTCATCGGGTTGGGCAGGCCGGCGTTCGGGTAGCAGCTGATGTAGGTGTCGCCCGCCACGCGCGCCAGCTCCTGGATGTAGGGGCGCATCAGCGTCGCGCCCAGCGCGCAGTTCAGGCCGATGGCCAGCGGCTGCGCATGGCGCACGCTGTGCCAGAAGGCCGTGACGGTCTGGCCGCTGAGGATGCGCCCCGACGCATCGGTCACCGTGCCGCTGATGATCAGCGGCAGGCGCTGGCCGCTGTTGTCGAAGTACTCGTCCACCGCGAACAGCGCGGCCTTGGCGTTGAGCGTGTCGAAGATGGTCTCGACCAGGATCACGTCGGCACCGCCTTCGACCAATGCCTCGGTCTGCTCGTAGTACGCCGCGCGCAGCGATTCGAAATCGACACTGCGCGCGCCCGGGTCGTTCACGTCGGGGCTGATGCTCGCGGTCTTGGGCGTCGGGCCGAGGGCGCCGGCCACGAAGCGCGGCTTGTCGGGCGTGCTGTACTTGTCGCAGGCCGCGCGCGCCAGCTTGGCCGATTCGAGGTTCATCTCGCGCGCCAGGTGGGCCATCTTGTAGTCCTCCTGCGCGATGGTGGTGGCGCCGAAGGTGTTGGTCTCGATGAGGTCGGCGCCGGCCGCGAGGTAGGCCTCGTGGATGTCGGTGATGACGTCGGGGCGCGTGAGCGACAGCAGCTCGTTGTTGCCCTTCACATCGCGCTCGAAGTCCTTGAAGCGCTCGCCGCGGTATTGCTCTTCCGTGAGCTTGAAGCGCTGGATCATCGTGCCCATCGCGCCGTCGAGGATGGCAATGCGGCTGGCCAGGATGCCCGGCAGCGCCTGGCCGCGGGTATAGATGAGGGGCTTGGTCATGTCCGCGATTGTAAAAACCCCGGTCTGGCCCGGCGCGCAGGCGGGTCTTGCCGGCGTCAGCCTTGCCCGCCCGCGATCTCCGCCAGCGCCTGCACGAAGCGCGCGTTGTCCGCGTCGGTGCCCACCGAGACGCGGATGAAGGTCTCGAAGCCCGGCTCTTTCCAGGGCTTGACGATGATCCCGCGCGACAGCAGGGCCTCGTTGACCGGCGCGTTGGGCCGCCCGAGGTCGACGAACAGGAAGTTGGCCGCCGAAGGCGCGATGCGCAGGCCCGGCCAGACCGACCCGGCCAGGGCGCGAAGCTGCGCCGCCAGCACCTCGCGCTGCTGCACGGTGCGCGCCACCGCCTGCGCCATGAAGGCCTCGTCGCCCCAGGCCGCCAGCGCCGCGGCCTGCGCCGCCAGGTTCACGTTGAAGGGCGTGCGCACGCGGTCGAGCAGCTGCACCAGCGCCGCGTCGGACGCGATGCCGTAGCCCACGCGCAGGCCGGCCAGGCCCCAGGCCTTGGAGAAGGTGCGCAGCACGATCCAGGGGGAGCGGCCTTCGCCGGCCGCCTGCCATGCGCGCAGCAGGGCGAGCACGTCGGGGTAACCGGGCGCCAGCCGCGCATATTCGTAGTAGGCCTCGTCCACCACCAGCAGCGTGCCCGCGGGCACCGCCGCGAGCAGGCGCGCGAAGTCGGCCGCATCGAACATGCAGCCGACCGGGTTCGAGGGGTTGGCCAGCATCACGACCTTGGGCCCGCGCGCGAGCGCGGCGCACCAGGCGTCGACGTCGAAGCCGAGTTCCGGCGTGAGCGTCAGCAGCTCGACCTGCGCGCCCATCATGCGCGGGTAGATCTCGTGCAGGCCGAAGGCCGGGCGCTGCGTGAGCACGCGGTCGCCCGGCGACAGCAGCGCCTGGCACAGCATCTGCAGGATGTCCTCGGAGCCATTGCCGATCACCACCTCGCCGGGCTGCGCACCGGTGCGCTGCGCAATCGCGGCACGCAGCGCCGTGGAGTTGGCGTCGGGGTAGGTGCCCGCGCGCGCCGCCAGGTCGACCAGCGCCCGCGCCACCGCGGGGCTGGGGCCGTACGGGTTCTCGTTGCTCGCCAGCCGCGCGATCTCGCTGACGCCGTAGCGCGCGCGCACGGCGTCCGAGGACAGCCCCGCGTTGTAGGGCGGCAGCGGCGGCACCTCGGGGCGCGCGAACGCGTGGATGGCGGCGCTCACCGGGCGCCGCCTTCGACGAAGGCCAGCACCGCTTCCAGCATCCGGCGCACATGCGGCTTCACGCCCGCGGCCACGTCGGGCAGGTAGTCGAAGGGCAGCGCTTCCTGCATGTAGCTCGACTGGGTCATCTCCAGCTGCACCGCGTGCACGCCGCCGGCCGGGTTGCCGTACTGGCGCGTGATGTGGCCGCCCTTGAAGCGGCCGTTGAGCACGCCGGTGTAGCCCGGCGCCGATTCGGCGATGCCGCGCAGCGTGGCGGCCAGCGCGGGGTCGCAGCTCTTGCCGTCGGCGGTGCCCAGGTTCAGGTCGGGCAGCTTGCCTTCGAAGAAGCGCGGCAGCACGGAGCGGATCGAGTGCGCGTCCCACAGCGCGACGGTGCCGTGCGCGGCCTGCAGGCGGTCAAGCTCGGCCTGCAGCTGCTGGTGGTACGGACGCCAGACGGCCTCGCGGCGTTCGGCGATCTCGGCATCCGACGGCTGCTCGGCGGCGCTCATGTAGACCGGCGTGTCGTCGAAGGTGTCGACCGGGCACAGGCCGGTGACGCTCTGGCCCGGGTACAGGCTGGCGCCGTCCGGCGGACGGTTCAGGTCGACCACGTAGCGCGAGTGCGTGGCCACGAGCACCGAGGCGCCGAGCGCGTCGGCGAAGTCGTAGAGCTGCTCGAGGTGCCAGTCGGTGTCGGGCACGTGGCGCGCCTCGTCGGTGAAGCGGGCGGCCAGCGCGGGCGGCACGTGCGTGCCGACGTGCGGCATCGAGATCAGCAGCGGGCGCGTGCCCTGGCGGAAGCGGAACGCCGGTTCGGTGGTGGTGAAGGCCATGGGAATTCAGTCCTTGAGGAGTTGGGTGCGCGCGGCAACGAAGGCGGCTGCGGCATCGCCATGCAGCGCGTGGCGCCCGGCCGTGACGCGCGGGCGGCCCGCCACCCAGACCGCGTCGACGGCCGAGGTGCGGTGGCTCGCGAACACATGGGCCGAGAGCATGTCAGGGGCCGACAGGCCCTGCAGCGCGAGGTGATGGGCATCGAGCACGACAAAGTCGGCCTGCTGCCCCGCGGCCAGCCCGCCGACCGCACGGCCCGCCGCTTGCGCCCCGCCCTGCACGGCTTCGAGCGTGAGCGCGGTGGCCACGTGCGGCTGCGCCGCGCTGGCGCCGACGTTGCGCTGGCGCCGGCCCAGGCGCTGGCTGTATTCGAGCATCAGCAGTTCTTCGGCCGCGTTGACGCTGGCATGGCTGTCGGAGCCCACGCCCCAGGCGCCGCCGTGGCTGCGCCAGCGCGCGAAGTCGAAGATGCCGTCACCCAGGTTGGCCTCGGTGGTCGGGCACAGGCCCGCGACCGCGCCGCTCTGGGCCGCGTATTCGTACTCGGCGTCGTTCATGTGCGTGGCGTGCACGAGGCACCAGCGCGCGTCGACAGCCGCGTGGTCGAGCAGCCATTCGACCGGGCGCAGGCCGCTCCACTCCACGCAGTCGTCCACTTCCTTCGTCTGCTCGGCGATGTGGATGTGGACCGGCGCGGTGCGGTCGATGGCGTCCAGGCCGGCGAGCGCCTCGCGCAGCGCCTCGGGCGGCACGGCGCGCAGCGAATGCGGCGCCAGGCCCAGGCGCGCGCCCTGCGCGTCGCAGTCGGGCTTGAGCGCGTCGAGCAGGCGCAGCATCGATTCGGTCGAGCGGATGAAGCGGCGCTGCCCCTCGGTGGGCGGCTGGTCGCCGAAGCCGCTGGTCTGGTAGAGCACGGGCAGCAGCGTGAAGCCGATGCCCGTGTTCTGCGCGGCGCGCAGCAGCGCGCGGCTCAGCGCCGCGTCGTCGGCGTAGGGGCGGCCGTCGGTGTCGTGGTGCACGTACTGGAACTCGCACACGCTGGTGTAGCCCGCCTCGAGCATCTCGGCGTAGAGCCAGGTGGCGATGGCCTCCATGTGCTGCGGGCCGAGGCGCGCGGCAAAGCGGTACATCAGCGTGCGCCAGCTCCAGAAGCTGTCCTGCTGCTCGGCGCGGTGCTCGGTGAGTCCGGCGAAGGCGCGCTGGAAGGCGTGCGAATGCAGGTTGGGCATGCCCGGGATCACCGGGCCGGTCGCCACCTGCGCGCCCGCTGGCGGTTGCGCGGCGGACTGAACCTGCGTGAGCTGGCCGGCGTCGTTCCACGTCAGCAGGACGTTCTTCGTCCAGCCTGCGGGCAGCAGCGCATCGGCTGCGAAAAGCGTGTGTGTCATTCGGTGGCTCCGATGGCGATGCGTCCCTGGCGCACCACGACGCGCACCGGCTGCTGGCCGAACCAGTAGGCCAGCTCGGCGGCGTCGTGCAGGTTCCAGAGCACGAAGTTGGCGGGCATGCCGGGCGCGATGGCGCCGTGCGTGTCCTGCAGGCCCAGCGCGCGCGCGGCGTGCACGGTGACGCCGGCCAGCGCCTCGGGCACGGTGAGGCGGAACAGCGTGCAGGCCATGTTGGCCATCAGCAGCAGGCTCAGCGTCGGCGAGGTGCCGGGGTTGTGGTCGGTCGACACGGCCATCGGCACGCCCGCGGCGCGCAGCGCGTCGATGGGCGGCAGGTGCGTGTCGCGCAGCGTGTAGTAGGCGCCGGGCAGCAGCACGGCCACGGTGCCCGACTGGCGCATGGCCGCGATGCCGTCGGCCGACAGGTGCTCGATGTGGTCGCACGACAGCGCGCCGTAGCGCGCGGCCAGCGCCGCGCCGCCCATGTCCGAGAGCTGCTCGGCATGCAGCTTCACCGGCAGGCCCAGCGCCTGCGCGGCCTGGAAGACCTGCTCGGTTTCCGCGAGCGAGAAGGCGATGCGTTCGCAGAACACGTCGACCGCATCGACCAGCCCTTCGGCGGCGAGCGCAGGCAGCATCTCCTTGCAGACGAGGTCGATGTAGTCGCCGCTGCGGCCCGCGTACTCGGGCGGCAGCGCGTGCGCACCGAGGAAGGTGGTGCGCACGGTGACGCCGTAGGCCTGGCCCAGGCGCCGCGCCACGCGCAGCTGCTTGCGCTCGTGCGCGAGCGCCAGGCCGTAGCCCGACTTGATCTCGATGGCGCACACACCGTCAGCCAGCAGCTGCTCGAGGCGCGCGGCGGCCTGGGCGAACAGCGTGTCTTCGTCGGCCTCGCGCGTGGCGCGCACCGACGAGACGATGCCGCCACCGGCCTTCGCCACCTCTTCGTAGGTGGCACCCGCCAGCCGCATCGCGAACTCGTTGGCGCGCTGGCCACCGTAGACCAGGTGCGTGTGGCAGTCGACGAGCCCGGGCGTGACGAGCGCGCCGCCGCCGTCGTGCGGCGCGAGCCCCGCGAATTCGGCGGGCAGGTCGGCGCGCGCGCCGACCCAGCGGACCGTGCCCTGTGCGACCACGAGGGCGGCTTCGGCGTCGGGCGCCAAGGTCAGGCCGGGCGCCGCACCGGGCGCCAGGCGCAGGCCGGTCCACAGGCCGTCGGCCGAGGGGAATTCGCTGGGGGGTGTCATCGTCATCTCCTGTTCTTTGCTTGGGCCGCTCAGGCCGGCAGGAAGCGCACGGCCACCAGCCGCGCGCCGTCGCTCACCGGTGCGGCCTGCCATGCCTGCGCGGCGTCGGTCCAGCACAGGCCCTCGCCTTCGCCCAGGGCCTCGCCGTCATTCAAGCGCCACTCGCCGCGCAAGGCCAGCAGCACGCCGTGCGGCGCGGGCGCGATGTCGGCGGCGCGTTCCAGCACCTGCACCTCGGCGCGCCACTGGCCGCCGCGCGCCATCACGTTGAAGTCGTTCGAGGCGCCGCCGAGCAGCGTGCAGTCGATCGGGTCGTCGCCCGAGAAGGCGAAGGGCTGGTGCGGCACGTCGAGCCGGTGCGACACGCGGCCGTCGTGCGTGAAGAGGCGCACGCCGTCGCCTTCGAGCAGCATGATCTGGCGCTCGATGCCCGGGAACACCGAGAACGGGCCCGGCGACGCGATGGTGGCGATGCTCACGCGCCAGCCGAAGCTGTCAAGCCCCGCGCCTGGCGGCCAGCTGGCGATTTCCTGCGTGGTGCCGCCGCCGTTCTTCCAGGGCGTGGCGCGCAGGGTCGCGCGCGAAAAACGCTGCACGCTCATCGCATCAACCCGCCCTGGCGCAGCTTCTGTTCGAAATGCCGCAGGATCAAGGTCATCGTTCCCGTGAGCATGAAGTACACGAGCGCGATGGCCAGGTACACCTCGAGCGAGCGGTACGACACGCTGATGATCTTCTGGCCTTCGTGCATCACGTCATGGATCGTGAGCAGCGACACCAGCGCCGAGTTCTTGATGAGCGCGATGAACTCGTTGCCCAGCGGCGGAATCATGCGCACCACGGCCTGCGGCAGCACGATCTGGCGCATCGCCACGCCGGGCGTCATGCCCAGCGATTGCGCGGCCATGGTCTGGCCCTTGTCGATCGACTGGATCGCGCCGCGCACGATCTCGGACACGTAGGCGCCCGAGTACACGCCGAGCCCCAGCACGCCGCACACAAAGGCGGGCAGCAGGATGCCGAAGTGCGGCAGGCCGAAGAACAGGATGAACAGCTGCACCAGCAGCGGCGTGCCGCGAATCGCCGCCACGTAGGCGGTGCACACGCCGTAGATCCAGCGCCGCTTCGGGTTCAGCCGGCCGATGCCGACCAGCAGGCCCAGCACGCAACCGAGCGCCAGCGCGCAGGCGGTGATCTCCACCGTGACCAGCGCGCCGCGCAGCAGGTCGGGCCAGCCCTGCCAGACGGGCGAGAAATCGAAGTCCATGGCGCGCTTACTTGGCGTTCGCGCTGAACCACTTCTTGACGATGGCCGCGTAGGTGCCGTCGGCCTTGAGCTTCTCGATCGCGCCGTTCACGGCCTTGGTGAGCTCGGGCGTGTCCTTGCGGATGGCCATGCCGTATTCCTCGGTGGTGATCTGCTCGTCGAGCACCTTCAGGCCGCCGCGCGTGCGCACGTACTGGAAGGCCGCGGGCTTGCCGGTGACGGCGGCGTCGGCGCGGCCGATGTCCACGAGGTTGAACATCTCCTGGTTCTTCTCGACTTCCATCAGCTGCACCTGCGGGAATTTCTCCTTGGTGTAGGCCACCGACTTGGTGCCCACCTGCACGCTGACCTTCTTGCCGTTGATGTCGGCCGGCTTCTTGATGGTGGTGTTGCCGTCCTTCACCATGACCACGAGGCCGCCGGCGTAGTACGGCACGGTGAAGTCGACAACCTTCTTGCGCTCGTCGGTGATGTAGATGCCCGACACGGCCATGTCGAAGCGCTTCGAAATGAGGCCCGGCACGAGACCCTTGAAGTCGATGTCGATCCACTCGATCTTGCGGCCCAGCGTCTTGCCGATGGCTTCCACCAGCTCCACGTCGAAGCCGGTGCGCTTGCCGTTTTCCACGAACTCCATCGGAGGGAAGGTGGCGTCGGTGGCCACGCGCAGCGGCTCGCCCTGGGCTTGCGCGGCGCCAGCGAAACCGAAGAAGGCGAGGCCGGACAGGGCGGCGGCGACGAGGGTGCGACGGGTGTTCATGGGAGGGCTTTCGTGGAGGTGAGGGAGGGAGAAAGAAAAAGAAAAGCGGCGACTACTGCAGTGCGCGCGAGATGCGGGCCGCCGTGACGACGGTCATGTGGACCAATGCAGCTTCCATGCCTTCGACGCGCGTGAGCGGCGCCATGAGCGTGATCGCCCCGCGCAGGCGCCGGCCCGCGGCCAGCACCGGCGCGCTCGCGCCCCACACGCCGGCATCGACCTCGCCGTGGGTCACGGCATGGCCGGCGGCGCGGATGGCGTCGAGTTCGGCGGCGCGCTCGGCGCGGCGTTCGGGGGCTTCGTCGAGGCCGTCGAGCAGCAGGTCGCGCGCGTCGTCGGGCGCGTGGGCCAGCAGGCACTTGGCGCTGGCGCCGTCGCGCGCGGGCACGCTGCGGCCGCGGTCGAAGGAGCAGCGCAGCGACTGTTCGCTGTCGATCATCTCCAGGCACACGACGCGCTCGTTCACCAGGGTGACGAGCGCCACGCTCTCGTGGCTCTGCTGCGCCAGCACGCGCATGTCGGCGCGCGCGGCCATCACGAGGTCGGAGTTGCCGTCGAAGCCGCTGGCCAGCTGCACGCTGACGGGCCCCGGCGAGTAGCGGCCCTCGGACTCCATCACGAAGCCCCAGCGGCGCAAGGTGGCGACCTGGCGGTACAGCGTGCTCTGCGACAGGCCGGTGGCCTGCACCAGCTCGGCCGCCGTCATCGCCGCCTTGCTTTGCGCCAGCACCGACAGCACGAACAGCGCGCGGTCGTTGTGGGCGGGAGCGTCAAGGGGGGTCGTCATCGGGGGCAATCGCTGGGCGGTCGAAAGTGGATGCGGCGTGCAGTATCTTGCTCGCCGTTCTCACGACCAAGCCCGAATTCCCACTCGATGGGAATGAGCGCGTTTTTTCTTTCTACCTTCGTCTTACCAAGCGGGTCGGACTCAGCGCACCAGCAGCGGAAAGAGCGGATCGTCCATCGGCGCGCCGGCCGGCAGGCGCTCGGCCAGGCCCGGGAAATCGGGCGAGGTCTTCCAGCTGCGCGGGGCGTGGCGGATGTCGTCGCCCAGGAAGCGCACCGAGAACACGCGGCGCCGGTTCGGCCCCTCGACGCCGGCCGCCGCATGCAGGGTAAGCATGTGGAAGCAGACGAAGTCGCCCGGCTCGATGTCCCAGCCGACGATGGGAAAGCGCTCGCGCGCACCCTCGATGTCGGGCAGGTCGTCGAGGCTGCCTTCGGGGAACCACTTGGCGTGGTTGTCCATGAAGGTGCGCGGCATGAGCCACGGCCCCTTGTGGGAGCCGGCCACGAACTCGAGCGTGGCGGCACGCGACACCGGGTCGACCGGAATCCACATGCTGACGTTCTGCATGCCCTCGATGTTGTAGTAGGGCTGGTCCTGGTGCCACGGCGTGCGCTGACGCGTGCCGGGCTCCTTCACGAGCAGGTGGTCGTGGTACAGGCGCACGGTGTCCGAGCCCATGAGCCGCTGCGCGAGGGGCGCCAGCGGTGCCTGCCGGATGAAGCGGCCGAAGGCGTCGATCTCCTGCCAGTTGCAGAAGTCCTCGAAGAAGCGGCCCGGGTCGTCGGGCCGGCTCGCGACCTTGGCGCGCGGGCTGGGCGCCGCCAGGTTCGCCTCGATGCCGTCACGCAGCAGCGCGAGTTCGTCGGCCGTGAGCAGCTGGCGGATGCAGACCGCGCCGTCGCGCTGGAACTGCGCCACCAGCGCGTCGTCCACGCGTTCGCGCACGCGGCGCTGCAGGTCGGAAGCATCGAGGGTCATCGTCGGGTCTCCTTCTTTGTCGGGGTGTCGGTGACCCGCTTTTTTACTTCACCTGCGGCGCCTGCCGGCGTTACTTGATCATCGGCAACTTGAGGCCCTGCTTCTTCGCCGTGGCGACCGCGATGTCGTAGCCCGCGTCCGCATGGCGCATGACACCGGTGGCCGGGTCGTTGAAGAGCACGCGCCCGATGCGCTTGGCCGCCGCGTCGGTGCCGTCGCACACGATCACCACGCCCGAGTGCTGCGAGTAGCCCATGCCCACGCCGCCGCCGTGGTGCAGGCTGACCCAGGTCGCGCCGCCGGCCGTGTTGAGCAGGGCGTTGAGCAGCGGCCAGTCGGAGACGGCGTCGGTGCCGTCCTTCATGGCTTCGGTCTCGCGGTTCGGGCTGGCGACCGAGCCGGTGTCCAGGTGGTCGCGGCCGATGACGATGGGGCCCTTGAGCTCGCCGTTCTTCACCATCTCGTTGAAGGCCAGGCCGGCGATGTGGCGCTCGCCCAGGCCGAGCCAGCAGATGCGCGCGGGCAGGCCCTGGAAGGCGATGCGCTCGCGCGCCATGTCGAGCCAGCGGTGCGTGTGGGTGTTGTCGGGGAACAGCTCCTTGATCTTGGCGTCGGTCTTGTAGATGTCTTCCGGGTCGCCCGAGAGCGCCACCCAGCGGAACGGGCCCTTGCCCTCGCAGAACAGCGGACGGATGTAGGCCGGCACGAAGCCCGGGAAGTCGAAGGCGTTCTTCACGCCTTCGTCGAACGCGACCTGGCGGATGTTGTTGCCGTAGTCGACCGTGGGGATGCCCATGGCCTGGAAGTCGAGCATGGCCTGCACGTGCACGGCGCACGACTTGGCGGCGGCCTTCTTCAGCGCGTCGTGTTGCGACGCGTCCTTCATGGCGGCCTGCCATTGCGGCACGGTCCAGCCCGAGGGCAGGTAGCCGTTGATCAGGTCGTGCGCGGAGGTCTGGTCGGTCACGAGGTCGGGCTTGAGGCCGCCGGCCTTCGCGCGCTTGACCAGCTCGGGCAGGATGTCGGCCGCGTTGCCCAGCAGCGCGATCGACACGGCTTCCTTGGCATCGCAATGCTGCTGGATGAGCTCGAAGGCGTGGTCGATGTCGCGTGCCTGCTTGTCGACGTAGCGCGTGCGCAGGCGGAAGTCGATGCTCGACTGCTGGCACTCGATGTTCAGCGACACGGCGCCGGCCAGCGTGGCCGCGAGCGGCTGCGCGCCGCCCATGCCGCCCAGGCCAGCCGTCAAGATCCACTTGCCCGCGAGGCTGTTGTTGTAGTGCTGGCGGCCGGCTTCGACGAAGGTCTCGAAGGTGCCTTGCACGATGCCCTGGCTGCCGATGTAGATCCAGCTGCCCGCCGTCATCTGGCCGTACATGAAGAGGCCCTGGCGATCGAGCTCGTTGAAGTGCTCCCAGTTGGCCCACTTCGGCACGAGGTTGGAGTTGGCGAGCAGCACGCGCGGTGCATCGGCATGCGTCTTGAACACACCGACCGGCTTGCCCGATTGAATGAGCAGCGTCTCGTCGTCTTCCAGTTCCTTCAGCGAGGCGAGGATCTGGTCGTAGCAGGCCCAGTCGCGCGCGGCGCGGCCGATGCCGCCGTACACCACGAGGTCTTGCGGGCGCTCGGCCACCTCGGCGTCGAGGTTGTTCTGCAGCATGCGGTACGGCGCTTCGGTGAGCCAGCTCTTGCAGTTGAGCTCGGTGCCGCGCGGGGCGCGGATCACGCGGGTCGGGTCATGGCGCGGATCGGCGCCGGTGGGAGTGTTCAGGGCGAATTTGTCGGGTGCGTTCATGGCGTGGTTCTCCTTGTCGGGTGGCGGTCGGTACGGATCACTTCGAGTGGCTGGGCAGGATGTCGAGCAGCGCGGCCGGCAGGTCGGCCGCGAGCGCCCACAGGCGCATGGCTTCGATGTCGGGTGCGAGGTAGCGGTCGGTCTCGAGGAACGCGACCTTCTGGCGGATGCGGGCGAACTCCGCTTCGACCAGCGGCGAGCTCTTCAGCTTGCGCTTGAGTTCGATGCCTTGGGCGGCGGCCATCGCTTCGATGCCCACCACCACGGCGGTGTTGTTGACCATGTCGCCCAGGCGGCGCGCGGCGAAGGTGGCCATCGACACGTGGTCTTCCTGGTTGGCCGAGGTCGGCAGGCTGTCGACGCTGGCGGGGTGCGCGTGCGACTTGTTTTCCGAGGCGAGCGCGGCGGCCGTGACCTGCGCGATCATGAAGCCGGAGTTCAGGCCGCCGTCGCGCACCAGGAAGGGCGGCAGGCCCGACAGGCCGCTGTCGAGCAGCAGCGCGAGGCGGCGCTCGGCGATGGCGCCGACTTCGCTCACGGCCAGCGCAATGATGTCGGCCGCGAAGGCGACGGGCTCGGCGTGGAAGTTGCCGCCCGAGATCACCTCGCCGGTGTCGCAGAACACGAGCGGGTTGTCCGATGCGGCATTGGCTTCGATGACCAGCACGCGCGAGGCGTGGGCCAGGTTGTCGAGGCAGGCGCCCATCACCTGCGGGATGCAGCGCACCGAGTACGGGTCCTGCACGCGGCCGCAGTCGGCGTGCGAGGGAACGATCTCGCTGCCGTCGAGCAGCGTGCGCACGGCGCCGGCCACGGCGATCTGGCCGGGCTGGCCGCGCGCGGCGTGGATGCGGGCGTCGAAGGGCTTGATCGAGCCCTGGATGGCTTCGAGCGACAGCGCGCCCGACATCAGCGCGGCGGCGAACACGTCTTCGGCGCCGAACAGGCCGGCCAGCGCCAGCGCGGTCGACACCTGCGTGCCGTTGAGCAGCGCCAGGCCTTCCTTGGGGCCGAGCACGAAGGGCTCGAGGCCGATGCTGCGCATGGCTTCGGCGCCGCTCACCTTCTGGCCGTCGGCCAGCGTGGCTTCGCCTTCGCCGATCAGCACGCAGGCCATGTGGGCCAGCGGCGCGAGGTCGCCCGAGGCGCCGACCGAGCCCTTGCACGGAATGCTGGGCGTGACGCCCGCATTGAACAGCGCCAGCAGCGCATCGACCAGCGCGGGCCGCACGCCCGAGTGGCCGCGCGCCAGGCTCACGGCCTTGGTCGCGAGGATCATGCGCACCACCGGCGCGGCCAGCGGCTCGCCCGTGCCCACGCTGTGCGACAGCACGAGGTTGCGCTGCAGCTCGGCCAGGTGGTCGTTGCCGATGCGCGTGCTGGCGAGCTTGCCGAAACCGGTGTTGATGCCGTAGACCACCTCGTCGTTCTCGACGATGTGGCGCACCGCGGCTTCGGCCTTGGCCATGCCGTCCTGCACCGACGGGTCGAGCGCAAGGTGCACGCCGCCGGCCTGGATGCGTCGCAGCATCGCAAGGTCGACCTTGCCGGGCGTGAGGGTCAATGTGGCGTGGGAAGTGGCGGTGTGATTGCTTGGCATGTGAACCTGTCTATACAAGTGGTTGCGAGAGAAAACCTTGTCCTTTGGACATTTAAAAAAGACTCACGGTCCCTTCGTGGAACACCGCGGAACCGGCTTTGCCGGGCCGCTGGTGTTGCCCCCGGCGAGGGGGTTGGCGAAGCGACACGAAGTGCGCGAAGACTGGGGGAGCGTCATATTCAGCCGAAGGTGGGGTTGCCGTCGGACTTGAATCGGCTGCCCAGGCTGTAGCGCGAAGCGGGATGCAGGCAGCGCACCCAGGTCACGGGCGTGTTGCGGATCCAGGTGCGGCGCGTCAGCAGCAGGCAGGGGTCGGTGGGCGCCATCGCGAGCCGCTCGGCCTGTTCGGCGCTGGGCAGCACGGCATCGACGACGTGTTCGATCTGGTCGAAGGGCACGTTGCGCACTAGGTACTCGCTGGGCGGCACGGCCGTGAAGTCCTGCTCGAGAAAGTCGGGCACGACCTGCGGGTTGACGTAGCGCTCCTCGAGCTGCACGGGCGTGTCGTTGTCCAGGTGCAGGCAGGCGCTGTGGAACACCGAGTCGCCCGCGCGCAGGTCGAGCCAGGCGGCCACGTCGGGCGAGGCCGCGAGGCGCTCGACCGCGAGCATCTCGCAGCGGTAGTCGTGGCCGCGCTGGCGGATTTCGCTGGCGATGTTGGCGATCTGCAGCAGCGTCGACTGCGGCTTGTTCTCGGCCACGAAGCTGCCGACACCGGCCACGCGCACGATGCGCCCCTGCTCCATGAGTTCGCGCAGGGCGCGGTTCACGGTCATGCGCGCCATGCCGAACTGCGCGACCAGCTCGTTCTCGGAAGGCAGGCGGTGGCCGGGCGGCCACGTGCCGTCCTGGATCTTGCGGGAGATGTGATCCTTGACTTGCGCATAGAGCGCGAGGGACGGCAGGTCGCGTTTCATCGTGCTTTCAATGTTCCGCGGCGGCCATCGACTCGGCGCGGATTTCTTCGGTCAGGCGCGCCTTGATGTCCATGAACTCGGGCGAGGTCTTGATGGTGTAGCTGCGCGGGTGCGGGAAGTCGACCGCGATCTCGGTCTTGATGCGCCCCGGCCGCGCGCTGAACACCGCCACGCGGTTGGCCATGAAGATCGCCTCGTCGATGTCGTGCGTGACGAACAGCACCGTCTTCTGCGCCGACTCCCAGATGCCCAGCAGCAGCTCCTGCATGAGCACGCGGGTCTGGTTGTCGAGTGCGCCGAAGGGCTCGTCGAGCAGCAGCATCTTGGGGTCGTTGGCCAGCGCGCGCGCAATGGCGGTGCGCTGCTGCATGCCGCCCGAGAGCTGCTTGGGAAAGTGGTGCTCGAAGCCGCGCAGGCCGACCTTGGCGATGAAGAACTCGCTGCGCTCCTTCTGGTCGGCTTCGCTCATGCCGCGCTCGCGCAGGCCGAAGCGGATGTTCTGCGCCACCGTGAGCCACGGGAAGAGCGTGTAGCTCTGGAACACCACGCCGCGGTCGGCGCCGGGGCCTTCGATGCGCTCGCCGTCGAGCATCACCTGGCCGGTGGTCGGGAAGTCGAGCCCCGCCACGATGCGCAAGAGCGTCGACTTGCCACAGCCCGAGGGGCCGAGGATGGTGACGAAGTCGTTCTCCTTCACCTCGAAGTCGATCGGCTGCAGCGCCTGCGTGCGCTGGCCCTTGGTGCCGGTGAAGACGCGCGAGACGCCCTGGATGGAGAGTTGGTTCTTCACAGTGCAGCCCATGCAAACAGACGGCGATTCATCGCCTTGAAAGCGAAGTCGGACAACAGGCCGATGACGCCGATCACGATGATCCCGAAGATGATCTGCCCGGTGTTCAACAGCGCCTGGCTGTCGGTGATCATGTGGCCGATGCCCGACGAGGAGCCGATCAGTTCCGCCACGATCACATACGTCCAGGCCCAGCCCAGCACGAGGCGCAGCGTTTCGGCGATGCCGGGCGCGGCGCCCGGAATGAGCACGCGCGCCACGATGCCGCGGCTGTTCGCGCCCAGCGTGTAGGCGGCCTCGACGAGGTCGCGCCGCGCGCCGCCCACGGTGACGGCCACCATCAGCACGATCTGGAAGAACGAGCCGATGAAGATCACCAGGAGCTTCTGCATTTCGCCCAGGCCCGCCCACAGGATGAGCAGCGGAATGAAGGCCGAGGCCGGCAGGTAGCGACAGAACGACACGAAGGGCTCGAAGAAGGCCTCGACCGTCTTCCAGGTGCCCATGGCCACGCCCAGCGGCACCGCGATGACGGCCGCCAGCAGGAAGCCGCCGAACACGCGCCACACGGTCATGCCGATGTCGCCGATGAAGCCGTACTCGGTGAAGAGCAGCCAGCCCTCCTTGACCATCGTGATCGGGCTCGCCAGGAAGGTGGGCGACACGAAGCCGCCCAGCGTGGCGATGCCCCACACCACCACGAAGAGCACGAAGAAGCCCAGCCCCAGCATCGTGCGCGCGGACGCGCTGATGGGTTCGAGCGGCGCGAACACGCGACGCCGCACGGGAGGCGCGGGCGGCGGCGTCACGGCGCGCGCCGGAGCGGCGGTCATCGGTTGCATCTGCGGCAAGGCCTTACTTGACATAGCTGGCGTCGAAGGTGGCGGCATAGTCTTCCGGCGCCTTGCGGATCACGCCGGCCTCCAGCAGGATGGCCGCGGCTTCCTTCATGAAGCTGGTGAGCTCGCCCGCGAAGAACTTCTGGTTGGCGGCCTTGTCCTGCCAGCGCAGGTAGGCCGACGACTTGGCGAACTGCTCGCCGCTTTGCTTGACGGCCGAACCCATGAGTTCGTTGGCCTTGGCCGGGTCGGCCTTGATCAGGTCCAGCGCGTCGAAGTACGACTTGGTGAGCGCGGCGGCGGCCTTGCCGTTGGTCTTGAGCCAGGTGGGGGCGCAACCGACGGTGTCCATCACCATCGGGTAGTCGAGCGTGGTGGCCAGGATCTTGCCGGCGGCGGGGTTGGCGCGCACGGTCGACAGGTAGGGCTCGTAGGTCATGGCGGCGTCGTTCTGGCCGGCCACGAAGGCCTGCGCAGCGGGCTGCGGCTCGAGCGAGACCACCTTCACGTCCTTCAGGCTCATGCCGTTCTTGCTGAGCATCCAGGCCAGGCCGAAGTACGGCGCGGTGCCCGGGGCGCTCACGCCGATGCTCTTGCCCTTGAGGTCGGAGAAGCTCTTCACGTCGTTGCGCACGGCCAGGCCGTCGGCGCCGTAGGACTTGTCCATCTGGAAGATCTGCACGATCGGCACGCCGTTGGCGTTCCAGGCCACGTGCGTCTCCACCGTGGTGGCCGCGCACTGGATCGCGCCGGAGGCCAGCGCCAGGTGGCGGTCCTTCTGCGGGATCATCTTGAGTTCGACGTCCAGCCCGTTCTTCTTGAAGATGCCGGCCTTGTCGGCCAGCGACAGCGGCGCAAAGCCGGTCCAGCCGGACATGCCGAGCGAAATCTTCGTGTCCTGGGCGGCGGCCGTTCCGGCCATGCCCGCTGCACATGCACCTGCTGCCAGCAGCGAAGCGACTTTCACAACTACCGTCTTGACCATGGGGACTCCTGGTTCCATTTTTTGAGAGAGGTGACTCGGCGATACATGCCCGGGGGATGTGGGCAGCACGCCTCGCATTGTTGCCAGGCGCCCCAACTTGTCTATACAGGATAACCCGAAAGTCCTGTTTTGGTGCATCTCCGAGAGAAATGCCCCAGTTTGCTGTCTAGACAAGAGGGGTGCCGGGACGGGGTTCACCATTGCAAACGCCGTGCCACAGTCATATCGGAGCCGCTGGGGGACAATCGGCGTCCGCCCCGGCTCCGGCCCTTTTCTCCCCCTCTCCCGCCCTTCGCACCCCCGCCTGTGTCCTCCCTCGCTCCCCGCCCCTTCGACGCCTCCAGCGACGGCAGCAGCCCCGGCAGCGCGGCCCCCGCCGACATCCTTCACGACGTGTTCGGCTACGCGCGCTTTCGCGGGGCCCAGCAGGACATCGTGGAGCACGTGGTGGGCGGCGGCGACGCGCTGGTGCTCATGCCCACGGGCGGCGGCAAGTCGCTCTGTTATCAGATCCCGGCCATCGCGCGGCAGCGCGCGGGGCGCGGCGTGTCGGTGGTGGTGTCGCCGCTGATCGCGCTGATGCACGACCAGGTCGGCGCGCTGCACGAGGCGGGGGTGAGCGCGGCGTTCCTCAATTCCACGCTCGACTGGGAGCAGACGCAGGACGTGGAGCGCCGCATGCTGCGCGGCGAGATCACGCTGCTGTACGCGGCGCCCGAGCGCGTGAACACGCCGCGCTTTTTGTCACAGCTCGATTCGCTGAACGAGCGCGGCAAGCTCTCGCTGTTCGCCATCGACGAGGCGCATTGCGTGAGCCAGTGGGGCCACGACTTCCGCCCCGAGTACCGCGCGCTCACCGTGCTGCACGAGCGCTACCCGGGCGTGCCGCGCATCGCGCTCACGGCCACGGCCGACGACCTCACGCGCGCCGACATCGTCGAGCGGCTGCAGCTCGAGGAGGCGCGCCAGTTCGTCTCCAGCTTCGACCGCCCGAACATCCGCTACACCATCGTCGAGAAAAAGGACGCCACCACGCAACTGCTGCGCTTCATCGAGCGCGAGCACGAGGGCGACGCGGGGGTGGTCTATTGCCAGTCACGCAAGCGCGTGGAAGACCTCGCGACGACATTGCAGGGCGCCGGCATCAACGCGCTGCCGTACCACGCGGGCCTGGACGCCGCGGTGCGCCAGAAGCACCAGGACCGCTTCCTGCGCGAAGAAGGCATCGTGATGGTCGCGACCATCGCCTTCGGCATGGGCATCGACAAGCCCGACGTGCGCTTCGTCGGCCACGTCGACATGCCCAAGAACATCGAGGGCTACTACCAGGAAACCGGCCGCGCGGGCCGCGACGGCGCCCCCGCCGACGCCTGGATGGCCTACGGCCTGAACGACGTGGTGAACCAGCGCCGCATGATCGACGAGAGCCCGGCCGGCGAAGAGTTCAAGCAGGTGATGCGCGGCAAGCTCGACGCCCTGCTCTCGCTGGCCGAGGCCAGCGACTGCCGCCGCGTGCGCCTGCTGGGCTACTTCGGCGAGAAGAGCACGCCCTGCGGCAACTGCGACAACTGCCTGAACCCGCCGCAGGTGTGGGACGGCACCGATGCCGCGCGCAAGCTGCTGAGCACCATCTACCGCGTGCAGCAGCTCAGCGGCATCAGCTTCGGCGCGGGCCACATCATGGACATCCTGCGCGGCAAGGCGACCGAGAAGGTCAAGCAGTTCGGCCACGAGCGCATCAGCACCTTCGGCATCGGCGCGGAGTTCAGCGAGGTGGCGCTGCGCGGCGTGCTGCGCCAGCTGATCGCCACGGGCGCGCTGGCGGTGGACGCCGAGGCGTTCAACACGCTGAAGCTCACCGAGGGCTCGCGCGCGGTGCTCAAGGGCGAGACCTCGGTGTCGCTGCGCGAGTCGGTGTCGTCGCCGGCCGAGCGCAAGCCCCGGCGCGAGAAGGTGGCCAAGGGCGCACCGTCGCCGGCAGCCGCCTCGCTCGACGACACCGGCAAGAAGCGCTTCGAGGCGCTCAAGGCCTGGCGCGCCGAGGTGGCGAAGGAACACAACCTGCCGGCCTACGTGATCTTCCACGACGCCACGCTGGCCGCCATTGCCGAGCGCGCACCCGCGACGCTGGAAGACCTGCAGGGCATCAGCGGCATCGGCACGAAGAAGCTCGAGGCCTACGGCTCTGAAGTGCTTCGCGTGTGCGAGGCCTTCTAACGCTCTCCGGCTAGAGCAGGCGGGCGGCCTTCGAGAAATCGATGGACGCGAGCACCGCGGCGCGCATGGCCGTCAGCAGATGGCGCTCGTCGTTGCTGCGCTTCTGGAAGGTGTAGGTCAGCGCGGGCAAGGCCTGGCGGGTCTTCAGGATGCGCAGGTCGCCGCGGCGCGACAGCAGGCGCGCCCAGCCTTCCGGCAGGAACCCGACACCGATCCCCTCGATCAGCAGGCCGGCGACGGCGCCCCAGCTGTTGCAGCTGAGGCGGTGTGGCGCCTCGAGGTTCTCGGCCATGAGCCATTCGTCGAGCAGGCGGCTGGTGCCCGCGCCGGTCGGCAGCGTCACGATGGGATGTTGCGCGAGCAGCGGCGCGCCGAGGGTCGTGGTCTTGCCCGCCAGCGCGGGCGCGGCCACCCACACGAAATGCGCCTGGCCCACGGTGTGCGACGAGATCAGCCCGTGGTGCGGTGAGCGCCCCGCGATCACCGCGCAGTCGAGCTCGCCGTTGCGAAGGCGCTCGTCCAGCACCGAACCGAAGTTGACGTGCGGCTCCAGGCGCAGGTCGGGCAGGTGCCGCCCCACGTGCGCGACGAGCTGGGGCAGCCAGGTCAGCGCGCTCAGCTCGCCGATGCCGAAGGTGCAACGGCCACCGAGGCTGGCGGGTGCGCCGATCGACCGTTTCGTTTCGTCGGCCGCCAGCAGCAAAGCGGCGGCGCGCGGCAGGAAGCGCTCGCCCGCGTCGGTGAGCGTGGCCCGCTGCCCGGCGCGGTCGAACAGCGGCGCGCCGAGCGACACCTCCAGCTCGGCCAGGCGCTTGGACAGCGACGAGGTCGACAGGTGCAGCCGCTGCGCCGCGAGCGCGAAGCTGGCGCAGGTCGCGGCCCAGTAGAAGGCCTCCAGTTGCTTCAGCGTCATGCGCCGTCTCCCTCGGTCATTTCGAAAAAAGCGAAATGACAAATTACCATAAATTCGCTTTTTTAAAACCTTCTGCCCCCCTACAGTCCGCGCGGACCGAACGACTGACTGGATGGCGGACATGACTGTTTTCTCGCGCACCTTCGATGCCCCGCGCACCGCGCCGGCGCATGCCCCGGCGGCTGCTGCCGCGACGCCGCGCCGCCTGGCCGGCATCCTGTCGCTGCAGGACTTCGAGCACGCGGCCCGGCGCCGCCTGCCACGCCCGCTGTTCGGCTACATCGCCGGTGCGGCGGAAGACAACCGCTCGCTGGACGCCAACCGCGCCGCGTTCGACGCGCACGACTTCCTGCCCCGGGTGCTGGTCGACGTCTCCCGGCGCTCGCAGGAGGTCACGCTGTTCGGCCAGCGCTACGCGTCGCCCTTCGGGATCGCGCCGGTCGGCATCAGCGCGCTGTCGGCCTACCGCGGCGACCTGGTGCTCGCGCAGGCGGCGCAGGCGGCCGGCATTCCCGCGGTCATGAGCGGCACCTCGCTCATTCCGATGGAAGAAGTGGCCCAGGCCGCGCCCGGCACGTGGTTCCAGGCCTACCTGCCAGGCGATGCGGCGCGCATCGACGGCCTGGTGGCGCGCATCGCCGACGCGGGCTTTCGCCACCTGGTCGTGACGGTCGACATTCCCGTCTGGGCGAACCGCGAAAACAACGTGCGTGCCGGCTTCACGACGCCGCTGCGGCCCAGCCTGCGGCTGGCATGGGACGGCCTCGTGCGGCCGCGCTGGCTGCTCGGCACGCTCGCCCGGACCTTCGTGACGCAGGGCATGCCGCATTTCGAGAACTCGTTCGCCACGCGCGGCGCGCCTCTTTTCTCCAGCACCGCGATCCGCGACACGACCGGCCGCGACCACATCCACTGGGACCACATCGCCCGCATCCGGCAGCAGTGGCGCGGGCCGCTGATCCTGAAGGGCATTCTTCATCCGGCCGATGCGCGGCGCGCGCGGCAGCTCGGCGCCGATGGGCTCATCGTCTCCAACCACGGCGGCCGGCAGCTCGACGGCGCGGCACCCGCGCTGCGCGCGCTGCCGCAAGTGCTCGACGCCGCGGGCGAGCTGCCCGTGATGGTCGACGGCGGCGTGCGGCGTGGCAGCGACGTGCTGAAGGCGCTGGCGCTGGGCGCCAAGGCTGTGTTCGCGGGCCGCCCGTTCATGTATGCCGCCGCCGTGGGCGGCCACGCGGGCGTCACGCACGCGATCCGGCTGCTGCGGGACGAGGTCGACCGGAACATGGCCATGCTCGGCGTCAACGACCCGGGCGAGCTCGACGCGAGCTGCCTGATTCCGCGGCGCCCCTGACCTGCGCCCTCACCCCCCATCCCATCAATCCAAGAGGAGGAAGACACCTTGCCCAAAAAACCCACCCTGTTCGCCCTCGCCTGCCTGCTGGCAGCGACCGTGCCCGCCCATGCGCAGGGCTACCCCGACAAGCCCGTCAAGCTGCAGGTGCCGTTCGCGCCGGGCGGCACGACGGACATCATTGCGCGCGTCATCTCCGAGCCCCTGGGCAGGCACCTGGGGCAGAGCGTCATCGTCGAGAACAAGTCGGGCGCGGGCGGCGCGATCGGCGCCGCCGAGACCGCGCGCGCCACGCCCGACGGCTACGCGCTGGGCATCGGCACGGTGTCGACGACGGCGGCGAATCCGGCCATCAACCCCAAGGTGCCGTACAACCCGAAGGCCGACTTCACGCCGATCATCAACCTGGCGGCGACGCCCAATGTCATTGCGGTCCACCCCAGCTTTCCGGCCCGGGACTACAAGGGCTTCATCGAGGTGCTGAAGAAGAACCCCGGCAAGTACGCCTACGCCACCGCAGGCACGGGCAGCATCGGGCACCTGCAGATGGAGCTGTACAAGGGCATGGCCGGCGCGTCGGTCACGCACATTCCCTACCGGGGGTCGGGCCCGGCGCTCAACGACACCGTCGCGGGCCAGGTCGCGATGATCTTCGACAACCTGCCGTCGGCGCTGCCCTTCATCAAGGACCGCCGGCTGATCCCGATCGTCGTGGCGGCGTCCGAGCGCCTGAAGGACCTGCCCGACGTGCCGACCTTCAAGGAGGTCGGGCTCGCGCCGGTGAACCGCATGGCGTACTACGGCATCGTGGGCCCCAAGGGCCTGCCCAAGGACGTGGTGGACAAGGTGCATGCGGCGGCGCGCAAGTCGCTCGAAGAGCCTGCCGTGCGCAAGCGCATCCAGGACACCGGCTCCTTCGTCGTCGGCAACACGCCGCAGGAATTCACGCAGCAGATCGCCGCCGAGTTCGACGTGTACAAGAAGGTGGTGGACACCGCCGGGCTCACGCCGGACTGAGCCGGCGAGCGCCTCGTCAGGCCACCGACGCCCAGACCGGCGCCATCGCGCGGTAGAGCGTGCGGAAGGCCTCGAGCCGCGGCTGGTAGGCCGCGTGCAGGGCGGCGTCGGGCGCGAGCACCTGGCGCACGGCCGGCGCGACGACCACACCCGCCGGGTCTTCGCCCGTGACCGCCAGCCGCGCGAGCCGCGCCGCACCGAAGGCCGGGCCGCGGTCGGCGGATTCGTACAGCACCAGCGGCACATCGAGCACCGAGGCGATCAGCTGCGCCAGGAAGGCGGAGCGCGCGCCGCCGCCGATCAGCGCCAGGCGCTCGGGCCGCGCCGTCTGCGCGCTCAGCGCTTCCAGGCCATCGGCGAGCGAGAAGGCGATGCCTTCGCAGACGGCCTGCATCAGGTCGGCGCGCGTGGTGGCGCCCGACAGGCCGACGATCGCGCCGCGCGCGAAGGGGTTGTTGTGCGGCGTGCGTTCGCCGAACAGATAAGGCAGCGCGAGCAGGCGCGACGGCCCGGTGTACGCGGCCTCGACCTCGGCCAGCAGCGCGCCGACCGATGCACCGCCGGTGCACGACGCCAGCGCGGCCAGCGGGCTCGCGCCGTTGAGCAGCGCCGCCATGCGGTACCAGCGCTGCGGCAGCGCGTGGCAGAAGGCGTGCACCAGCCGCTCGGGGTCGGGGCGGTGCGCGGTGTCGGCCACCAGGATCTGCGCCGAGGTGCCGAGCGACACGAAGCCGTCGCCCGGCCCGACCACGCCGATGCCGACGCCGCCCGCCGCGGCATCGCCCGCGCCGCCGGCGATCGGCACGCCGCGCGGCAGGCCCCAGCGCGCGGCCAGCGTGTCGCGCACGGTGGCGCAGGGTTCGCACGACTCGACCACGCGCGGCAGCCAGGCGGGATCGACCCCGCAGGCGACGAGCGCCTGCGGCGACCAGCGGCGCTGCGCCTGGTCGAACAGCCAGGTGCCGGCCGCGTCGGTGACGTCGGTCACCTTCTCGCCCGACAGCTGCAGGCGCACGTAGTCCTTGGTCAGCAGCAGCGAGCGGGCGCGCGCCACGGCCTCGGGCTCATGGGTGCGCAGCCAGCGCAGCTTGGGGCCGGTGAAGCCCGCCATCGGCTGCACGCCGACGGCGCGGCGCAGGGCCAGGTCGGTCTGCATCAGTTCGGCGGCCTCGGCGGCGGCGCGGCCGTCGTTCCACAAGATCGCGGGGCGCACCGGGCGGTCGGCCGCGTCGAGCAGCACCAGCGAGTGCATCTGGCCCGACAGGCCGATGCCTTGCACGCCGGCCATGGCCGTCGGGTGCGAGCGCGCCAGCTCGTCGAGGCCATCCGCCACGGCGGCCCACCACTGGTCGGGGTCGTGCTCGCACCACAGCGGCTGCGGGTACTGCGAGCTGAGCGGCCGATCGACCGTGGCGACGACCTGCAGCAGTTGCAGGTCGGTCAGGACGATCTTGACCGCGGAGGTTCCGATATCGATGCCGATCAGCATGCGTGTGTTCCCTGTTCGAGGGCCGGAGTATCGGCGCTCCGGCCAGTCGCGCAGGCTGTGGACGGCAGGCGGTTTACGAGCCGGTCGCCGGCAGCGTGATCGGCACCGGCCGCGTGAGCAGGTCGATGTAGAGCTCGAAGAAGCGCGCGTTGTCGAACTTCTTCACGACGGTCATCTTCTGCAGCGGCACGCCCGCGGGCGGCGTGGTGTAGCCGATGGAGCGGCCGTTGTCGGCGGCGCCGGGCTTGGCGACCACGTCGACATAGCGCTCGACGGTCTGCGTGGCGTAGCGCGGATCGATGAGGTAGGCCAGCACCAGCGTGTCCCAGATGTTCTGCGTGTAGTTCGGGTTGTTCTCGAAGCCATTGGTGCCGCTGAAGCCGTAGCCGTTGAGCTTGCGGAACACCTCGGTCACGGCCGTGGGCTTGGCCGGGTGCGCGATGCGGTCGTAGATGGGCTTGGTGAGGAACACGGTGTCGGTCACGTCCAGCGGCACCACCACCTGCGGGATCGGCAGGCGCACCACGAACTGCGCGGCCTCGGGGTCGAACCACCAGTTGAACTCGGCGAAATGGGTGGTGTTGCCCGCCACGTCGACCGCGCCGCCCATGTAGATGATCTTCTTGATCAGCGGCACGATCTCGGGGCTCTTCTTCACGGCCAGCGCGATGTTGGTGAGCGGGCCGATGGCCAGGAGGGTGATCTCGTTCGGGTTGGCCTTGACGGTGTCGATGATGAAATCGACCGCGCTCTTGCGCTGCACCACGGTGCGGGTGGCAAAGCCGTCGGGCGAAGGCTTGAGGTCGGCGTCGGTCTTGGGCTCGGGGCCGCTCCAGGCGCCCAGGTAGCCGTCGCCGCCCGCGCCGGCCTTCATTTCGGCCTCGATGTCCGCGAAGGTATGGTTCAGCGCGTAGTTTTCGCCCACGTAGACGCCGATGCGCTGGCCCACGCCCAGGCGCTCGACCGACATCAGCGCGTCGGCCACGCCCTGCTTGAGCCACTGGTTGCCCGACACCACGCTGATGCCCATCACCTGCACCTTGCCCTCGGCCTGCAGCTGCGCGGCCATGACGCCGAGCTGGCCGTCGTCGCTCATGGTGTTGTAGTCGCTGTCGATGATGACCTTCTGAGCCACCGGCGTCGCCGCGTACCCGGGCGCCAGGCCGATGCCGCCACCACCATCGCCCCCGCCGCCGCATGCCGTGAGCACGGCCACGACGACGAGCCAGAAGGTCGTCACTGTCCATTTGCGCATCTGCTTCTCCTAAGTGTTTGGTTTCAAGCCCGGTTTCCAGAGGAGCGCCAGGGAGTGAAAACGTTTGCGCAAACCTTTGCGCAAACGTTTGCCAAACTCTAAATGGCAGGCCGCAGGCGGGCAATGGGGTGCGGCTAGGGGTTTTCCGCGAGGCCGGAGCGTCGGCCTCGCGCGGGGGTCAGGGTGTCATCAACCCGGGTTGGGCACGGGGTCGATCAGCCGGTTCTCGCGCAGCGGCGAGCGGGGGCGCAGGAAGGGTTCCTCTTCTTCGGCCGACGTGGCGGCCTTCTCCAGGCCCGAGACATCCGCGGCCTTGGCGGACGCAGTCGGTGCGGTGCACGACCCGGTGTCGCGCAACCGCAGCGCCGCGGCCAGCCGGCCTTCGGCGGCGTCGCCCAGGAGGTGGTCGAAGTCGTCGGCCACGGCGCAGCTGGCATTGGGCGCGAAGCCATCGCCGTAGTCGCCGAAACCGGCCTGGTTGACGCCCTTGAAGTTGACCGCGAAGTAGGTGGTGCCGCAGTTGTCCTGCGGGATGAAGCCGTAGGGCTTGCCGCAGGTGGTGGCACCCACGAGGTTGACCGTGACGCCCACGCCGCGCAGGCTGTTGATGACCGACTCGCTGGCCGAGCAGGTGCTGCGGCCCGTCAGCAGCGTGACGCGCGACAGGCCCAGCGTGGGCAGGGGCTGGTTGACGCGGGTGGTCGTAAGAAAGGGCGTGAGGTTCTCGGCGAGCGTGCGGCGGTACGGATTCTTGTCGTTGAAGGTCAACAGCTCGAAGGTCTTGCCGTTCGTCGGGCCCGGCCCGGCCACCATGTAGGCCAGCTGGCTCGCGATGCGCAGCTGGCCGCCGCCGTTGTAGCGCATGTCGATCACGAGGTCCTGGATGCCGCCGTCCTGCTTGAGCGTGTTCATGGCCGTGACGAGCTGCCCCTCGGCGGTCGAGATGTGGTCGTTGAACAGCAGGTAGCCCACGCGGTTGCCGGCCGGCCCGATGGTGCGGGTGTACAGCACCGGACTGCTCGTGATGCGCTGGGCCGTGAGCTCGATCGGACTGCCGCGCGTGCCGCTCACCTCGAAGGTGAAGGTGTGCTTCTCGCCGAGGGCCTGCGGCGAGATCGCGCGGTTGATGATGTCGACGTTGGCCTGCCCGGTGCTGGCCACCACGTCGACGCCGTCGACGACGACCAGCTTGGCCCCGCGCGCCAGGCCGGCCGACGCCGCCGGCGAACCCGGCTCGACGAAGGCGAGACGGATGTTGCGCGGCGGCGAACTGCGCACGGCCGCCGTCTCCATGCCGTAGCCGACCGACACGCCGCCCTCCGACTCCAGGCGGTACGCCTCGGTGTCGAGGTAGAAGTGGAAGCGGTCCTTGAGCTGGCCCGAGGGTGTGGTGGCGGGCGTCTTGAGCACGTTGAACCAGGTCAACGGCGTGGCGTAGTCCGAGGCCTTGAGAGTCGTAGGCACCTCGTTGTACCAAAGGTAGGTTTCGTCGATCCAGCCGCGCACCCAGCTCTTTTCGTTGTCGACGGTGCCGGCGGTGTCGGGATAGGCAACGCGGGTCTCGGGGTTGATGCCCCGGCGCGGCGCGGCGCACTGGCCGGCGACGGTCGAGGACGCGACGATGCCGCCGCTTTCACCGCCGCCGCCGGGGGTGGGGGTCGGCACCACGCCGATCGGGAACCCACCGCCGCCACCTCCGCCCCCGCCTCCTCCGCCGCACCCCGCCAGCAGGCCAGCCAGCGCAAGCGCCATGGCCCCTGCGGTGGCCGCCACGGCCCGCGAGCGCCGCGACGCATCTGCTTTGCGAAAAGCCATCGGTTCCTCCTGGCGTCCGCGATGGCGGACAGTGTCTGCTTGTTGTGTTGGGGGGCTGCGGCGGGACGCCCGCCCGCTACTGGATGAAGCCCATGCCGCGCGATTCGCGCACCTCGGGCTTGATCCGGTGCTCGGCTTCGAGCTGCTCGAGAAACTCCGCCGCCGAGAACTCGGCCGCGAGGATGTCGGTCTGCCGCTTCACGGCCGCGAAGTCGCCCGGGCACAGCTGCGCCAGCAGCGCCAGCCGCGCGCGCACCTCGCCCGTGAGCAGGGCCGCGTCGCCCGCGAGCGCCTCGGTGACGAACATGCGTTCGCGCTGCGCCGCGGTGAGCGGCATGAACTTGATCTTGAAGGTGAAGCGCCGCAGCGCCGCCTGGTCGAGCCGGTCGAGCAGGTTGGTGGTGCACACGAACACGCCGCGAAAGCGCTCCATGCCCTGCAGCATCTCGTTGACCTCGGTGACCTCGTAGGTGCGCTGCGCGCCGCGCCGGTCCTGCAGGAACGAGTCGGCCTCGTCGAGCAGCAGCACGGCCTTCTCGGACTCGGCCTCCTTGAACATGGCGGCCATGTTCTGCTCGGTCTCACCGACGTACTTGCTCATGAGGTCGCTGGCCTGCTTGACGATGAGCGGGCGGCCCACGGCCTTGGCGATGTGCTCGGCCAGCGCGGTCTTGCCGGTGCCGGGCGCGCCGTAGAAGCACAGCGTGCCGTGCCCGCGCGCCTTCAGCGCCTCGACGATGCGCGGGATCTCGAAGCGGGTCTCGACATGGAGCATGTCCAGGTCGTAGGTGGTGACACTGCGGCGCTCGGCCGGGCTCTTGTCGAGCGTGCCCAGCGCGAGGTCGGCGTTGCGCAGCTGGCGCTCGATGAGGGCCTCGACCGAGGCCTCGTCGGTCTTCGCCAGGCCGGCGAAGCGCACGGCGGTGCGGATCTGCGCGGGCGTGAGGCCCTTGCGCTCGGCCAGCTTGGCGGTAAAGGCCTCGGACACGACCACGCCTTCGAGCGTCTTCTTGACGAGCTGCTCGCGCGCGCCGGGCGGCGGCGACTTGAGCTCCAGGTGGTAGGCGAAGCGGCGGCGGAAGGCCGGATCGATCTGCTCGATGCGGTTGGTGACCCACAGCGTGGGCACGGGGTTGGCCTCGAGGATCTGGTTGACCCAGGCCTTGCCGCTCACGCTGCCGCTGGCGGGCGCGGGGATCTGCTCGGCGCGCGCCATGAACTGCGCGGCCTCGGTGCTGATGGGCGGGAAGACGTCCTCGACCTCGTCGAACAGCAGCGCGGCCTGGGCGCTGCCCTTGAGAAACACCTGCGCGATCTGCAGCGAGCGGTAGCGGTCGCGGCCGCTGAGCGAGTTGCCGTCGCGGTCGGCGTACTCGACCTCGAAGAGTTCGAGGCCCGCGGCCTGCGCGACCACCTTGGCCAGCTCGGTCTTGCCGGTACCGGGCGGGCCGTAGAGCAGCACGTTGACGCCGGGCTCCTTGCGCGCGACGGCGGCGCGCAGCAGCGTGACGAGCATCTGTGCGTCTTCCTGCACGAAGGAGAAGTCGTACGGCGTGAGCGCGCTCTTGGCCGAGGGCCGCGTGAACACGGCCATCAGCTCGTTGTGGTCGCGGTACTCGCGCATGAGCACGGGCGGCAGCTTCTCGCTGACCTTCATGAGGTCGGCGAGGTCGGTGATGTTGTGCTCGGAGATGAGATTTTCGACGAGGCCGATGCGCTCCAGCCGCGAGCCCGCGCGCAGCGCCTCGCCCACCTCGCTCGCGTTGACGCCCGCGATGTCGGCGATGGCGGCATAGGCCTCGGGCGCGTTGTTGACCTTGAACTCGACCAGCAGCGAGCGCAGGTCGCGCTGGTAGCGCGCGAGCGTGCCGTACAGGAGCAGCGCGCGCTCGGCCTTGTTGAGCTGCAAGAGGCCGGCGAGCGCGTCGATGTTCTTCTCGACCAGCGTCGACTGCTTGCGCAGCGCGTGCGTGAGCCAGTCGCGCGTGACGGCCAGGACCGAGAGCAGGTCTTTCGGCTGGTCTTTCGCGTACTCGTCGAGGTAGAAGAACAGCGTGCCCTCTTCATACGGGCCGCGCCACACGCCGTGGCGTTCGAGCAGCGTGCGGCCGTCGAAGTCTTCGACGCCCTTCCACGCTTCGTTGCCCGCACAGCGGCGGCCCAGGAACTCGCGCAATCGCTGCAACACCGCGGCGGGCCACACAAGGTGGCGCCCGGTGAGCGAGAGCAATCCGTTGATATCGCGCCGCACATTGAAGCGCGGCCCCTGCTTGGCGGCGAGCGTGAGCACGAAGTGCGAGCACATGAGCTCGAGCACCGGTGCTTCCTTGAGGCCGGGCGAAGGCAAGGCCTGCCCGCGCACCGCAGCAGCCACCACATCGACACCCGCACGCTTGACCATCAGGCAACCTCCTGCGAGGAAATACTTGGAGCGACCATAACGCAGACTTTTGGCTTCGGGAAGACGCCGAAAGAGTAAAAACCCTGATCCGCTGGATTCCAGCCACAATGCGCGCCATGGTCGGAATCGAAGCTATCCGTCGCGCCGCGGCGCGCCTGCAGGGCCAGGTGCTCAACACGCCCTGCGTGGAGTCGCGCACGCTCTCTGAAATCGTGGGCGCGCAGGTGTTCCTCAAGTTCGAGAACCTGCAGTTCACGTCCTCGTTCAAGGAGCGCGGGGCGTGCAACAAGTTGGTCGATCTTTCTGAAGGCGGCACGCGCGGCGTGATCGCCATGTCGGCCGGCAACCATGCGCAGGGTGTGGCTTATCACGCGCAGCGGCTGGGCCTGCGCGCACTCATCGTGATGCCGCGCTTCACGCCCGGCGTGAAGATCGAGCGCACGCGCGGCTTCGGCGCCGAGGTGGTGCTGCACGGCGACACGCTCGACGCAGCGCGCGCCCATGCGCTGGCGTTGGCCGAGCGCGAAGGCCTGACCTTCGTGCACCCCTACGACGACGAAGCCATCATTGCCGGCCAGGGCACGATCGCGCTCGAGATGCTCGACGCGGTGCCCGACCTCGACACGCTGGTGGTGGCGGTCGGCGGTGGCGGGCTCATCGCCGGCATGGCGGTCGCGGCGCGCGAGATCAAGCCCGGCATCGAGATCGTCGGCGTGCAGACGCAGCGCTTTCCGGCGATGGTGAATGCCGTCAAGGGCACGCACCACGCGCAAGGCACGAGCACGATCGCCGAAGGCATCGCGGTCGGCACGCCCGGCGTGCTGACGCAGGAGATCATCGCCGCCAAGGTCGACGACCTGCTGCTGGTGGACGAAGGCGACATCGAGCAGGGCGTGCTGATGCTGCTCGAGATCGAAAAGACCCTGGTCGAAGGCGCCGGCGCGGCAGGCCTGGCGGCGCTGATCCGCCACCCGGAACGCTTTCGCGGCAAGCGCGTGGGCCTGGTGCTGTCGGGCGGCAACATCGATCCGCTGCTGCTCGCGGCCATCATCGAACGCGGCATGGTGCGCGCCGGGCGGCTCGCCCGGGTGCGCGTCAGCGCGCGCGACGTGCCGGGCTCGTTGGCCCAGATCACGGCCACTGTGGCCGAAGCGGGCGCTAACGTCGACGAAGTGCACCACCAGCGCGCCTTCACCATGCTGGCGGCGCAGAATGTCGACGTCGAGCTGGTGCTGCAAACGCGCGGCCGGGCCCACCTGGCGAGCGTGTTGAGCGCCCTGAAAGACGCCGGTTTCGAAGCGGTGGAGCAGCACTGAGGGCTCCTCGCAACCCCCTAGACCCGCTAAGGGCGCCTCGCCGGTAAAATGGCGGGAGTTTTGTCATTTGCGGTTGACTGCATTTGATGCGTTGTCATTTGCGTATTCGAGGTATTTCCCGATGTCCCATCCCACCCCCGCCGAGCACGGCCACGCTGCCGCCGCTGAACATGACGCCGTCGAATCGGTCGTTCACCTGATGCCGCTCGTGCTCCCGCTGGCTGGCGGCGTGCTGATGCTGCTGCTGGCGTCGATCGCCGTTTTTCTCGCCTGAGCTGACAGGCTTTCGCGCTTTTGTCCGCGGGCTGTGCGGCCCGCGTTGACGCAATCTCCCAAAGCGAAACGTTTTCTCAAACGGACCTCCGTGACTGACCCGGCGCGGCGCCCCGTTCGGAAAGACGATTTTTCAACTTAGGAGATTTCCGATGAACGCACCCACGATGAAGGGCCTTCCCATTCAGGCGCCCTCATACGTCAAGAACGCCAAGCTGATCGCCTGGGTGGCCGACATGGCCGCACTGTGCAAACCCGATGCCGTCCACTGGTGCGACGGCAGCAAGGAAGAATACGACCGCCTCTGCCAGCAACTGGTCGACGCCGGCACCTTCAAGAAGCTGAACCCCGCCAAGCGCCCGGGCTCGTTCCTCGCGATGTCCGATCCGAGCGACGTCGCGCGCGTGGAAGACCGCACCTTCATCTGCTCCGCACAGAAGGAAAACGCCGGCCCCACCAACAACTGGATGGCCCCGGCCGAGATGCGCACGACGCTGCAGCCCCTGTTCGACGGCTGCATGAAGGGCCGCACCATGTACGTGGTGCCCTTCAGCATGGGCCCGCTGGGCTCGCCCATTGCACACATCGGCATCGAGCTGTCCGACAGCCCCTACGTGGCCGTCAACATGCGCATCATGACCCGCATGGGCAAGGCCGTGTACGAGGTGCTGGGCACCGATGGCGAGTTCGTGCCCTGCGTCCACACCGTGGGTGCGCCGCTCGAGGCCGGCCAGAAGGACGTGACCTGGCCCTGCAACACCACCAAGTACATCGTTCACTACCCTGAGACGCGCGAGATCTGGAGCTACGGCTCGGGCTACGGCGGCAACGCGCTGCTGGGCAAGAAGTGCTTCGCACTGCGCATCGCCTCGAACATGGGCCGCGATGAAGGCTGGCTGGCCGAGCACATGCTGATCCTCGGCGTGACCAGCCCAGAGGGCAAGAAGCACCACGTGGCCGCCGCCTTCCCGAGCGCCTGCGGCAAGACCAACTTCGCGATGCTGATCCCGCCGGCGGGCTTCGACGGCTGGAAGGTCACGACCATCGGTGACGACATCGCCTGGATCAAGCCGCAAGCCGACGGCACGCTGCGCGCCATCAACCCGGAAGCCGGCTACTTCGGCGTGGCCCCGGGCACCAACGACCTGACCAACCCGAACTGCATGGCCAGCCTGCACCGTGACGTGATCTTCACGAACGTGGCGCTGACCGACGACGGCGACGTCTGGTGGGAAGGCATGGGCGACGCGCCCGCGCACTGCATCGACTGGCAAGGCAAGGAGTGGACGCCGCAGATCGCCAAGGAAACCGGCGCCAAGGCCGCGCACCCGAACGCGCGTTTCACCGTCGCCGCCACCAACAACCCCGCGCTCGACGAAGCCTGGGACGACCCGAAGGGCGTGAAGATCGACGCCTTCATCTTCGGCGGCCGCCGCTCGACGACCGTGCCGCTGGTCACCGAAGCCCGCAACTGGGTCGAAGGCGTCTACATGGCCGCCACGATGGGCTCCGAAACCACCGCTGCAGCCGCCGGCCAGCAGGGCGTGGTGCGCCGCGACCCGTTCGCCATGCTGCCGTTCATGGGCTACAACATGAGCGACTACTTCCAGCATTGGCTCGACCTGGGCAAGAAGCTGGAAGCCTCGGGCGCCCAGCTGCCGAAGATCTACACGACCAACTGGTTCCGCAAGGGCGCGGACGGCAAGTTCGTCTGGCCAGGCTACGGCGAGAACATGCGCGTGCTGAAGTGGATGATCGACCGCGTGGAAGGCAAGGCGACGGAAGGCGTTGAGCACATCACCGGCGTGAGCCCACGCTACGAAGACCTGAACTGGACCGGCCTGGATTTCAGCGCCGAGCAGTTCGCGACGGTCACGAGCATCGACAAGGCTGCTTGGCAAGCCGAGCTGAAGCTGCATACGGAGCTGTTCCAGCAGCTGGCGCACCATCTGCCGAAGGAATTGCCGGAGACGAAGGCTGCGATTGAGCAGCGGCTGGCGGCCTGAGTCATTTCTTCTCGCAGGCTCTCGCAGCCTGCGAAGTGCGGGCCTTGAAAGCTCAATAGAAAGCCCGATGAGTTCATCTCATCGGGCTTTCTTGTTTTAGGTGGTGCTCAATTGGCGCCTCAGCAGGTGATTCCAGGGCACGGAGGCGTCTTCGCGGATGTCGAGCGCGCGTTGCAGACGGCGCGCAAGCGTTTAGCTGGCTTGCAACGAGACCCGGAGAAGCACGCACGTCATGCGATGAAAGTGCTGATGAAGTTCAAACTTCTGGAGTTGCATGCGGTGTCACCCGCTGAGTGGGATGCATGGCTTGCTGGGACGCCGTATTTCGAGCTGATTCGAGCTCGATTCTTTGCAGAAGAGACGCTGGAAGCTCTGACGTC